>CALBCJ010000013.1 GCA_937926975.1 uncultured Propionibacteriaceae bacterium
CGGCGGCGCGCGGGTCGGCCGGGCGCGGGCCAGGCCGGGCAGCGGGACGCGGGGCCGGCTTGGCGCTGGTGGTCTCGGCCACCCGGCTGGCGCCGGGCTCGGGTGCGCCGGAGGCGGCTCGCGGGGCCGACGGAGCCGGGGCTCCGACAGTAGGCTGGGGTGCTGGCGGCTTCGCCGGGGCGGCCGGCTTGAGCGCCGGCCGGGCAGGGCCGGGCTTGGCGGCGGCTGCACTGGCTGCGTTCTCCCGCAGCCTGCGCACAACGGGCGGCTCGATCGTCGACGAGGCTGAGCGCACGAACTCGCCCATGTCATTGAGCCTTGTCAGAAGTTCCTTGCTTTCGAGTCCGAGCTCTTTCGCGAGCTCCCAGACACGGACCTTGGCCACTACTCTCCTTCAGGTCCGGACTCGAGCGTCACGGACCACTAGCTGGTTTTCATTGCGGCGTACTCATCGAGTGGTCATGAGCGCTAGCCCACCTTCTGGTCGTCACCTGCCCGAGCTGGGCAGCTAGCCGCTCAGTCTAGGCCCTCAAGCGCCCTGGTCGGCAAACGCGCCCGGCTGGAGAACGGCCGGGTCGACCTGGCAGCCCGCCAGGCGCAGAGCCCGGGTGAACGCGCGGCGCCGGGTGGCCTGCGCCAGGCAGTCCGGGCTGGGGTGCAGCCAGGCGCCGCGCCCGGGGCGGCGGCGCTGGGGGTCCCACTGCAGCCGGCCGTTCGCGGGGTCCCAGACCACCCGCAGCAGCCGGGACGCGGGCTCGCGCTGACGGCAGCCGATGCAGGTCCGTACGGGTTCGGGCATGCGCCCATTGTGGCGGAGCCGGCTGGAAGCAGACGAGTGCCGAGAGCCGACCGGAGCCGGCCCTCGGCACTGTCTGGTCGGGGCTACGGCAGGACGTAGCCCGACAGGTCGGCAACCACCTGGGCGGACCCACCGGCCGAGGCCCAGTACAGGTCAACGGACCGCTGGTTCAGCGTGGCCAGGGCCAGGTTCGGGGTCACCGCCGGCTCGGTCACGTTGACGTTCGACACCACGGGCCGAGCCCGGCCCGTGGGGTAGGCGGTCAGGTAGCCGGCGGCCTGGTTCTCGGCCACGGTCAGGTTGAGGACCACGGCCGGCGCCTGCTGGGCCACCGCCGCCTTGTCCAGCACCGGCAGACTCAGCACCTGCTGGTTGCTGACCGGGCCACCCTCGGCTCGGGTGTCGAGGACCCGGGTCGGCGCCATCGCGACGATCCCGCCCGAGGCCTGGGCCTCACCGTCGGTGACATAGCCCTGGATGTCGACCACCAGGTGCAGCGGCGAGTCCGAGCCGTTGTGGAGCACGATCCCCTCTGCGCCGACCTTGACCAGCACCAGGTTCGGCACGGTCTGCCCAGCGACGTAGTTGAGGTTGGAGGCGACCGGCCGGTCCCCGCCGGGGTAGACGGTGACATAGCCCGCAGCGCCCGGGTCGACCGCGGTCACGTTGACGAAGACCGCACTCACCGCGCCCGGCAGACCGGCCTTGCCCGCCACCGGCAGCGTGAGGTCACCGCCGGCCGGCACCACGTCGGTGTCGCGGGTGTCGACCAGCCGGGTCGGCTTGACCAGCTGCAGGGTGCCCGGCTCCCGTGCCTGGCCGCCCACGACGTAGCCCTGCACGTCGGCCACCAGGTGGGCGGTGCCCTGGGACTGGTACTTCAGCGCGATCTTGCCCTCGGCGCTGAGCGGGACCACAGCCAGGTTCGACCGGGTCCTGCCGGCGAAGTTCACGTTCGACGCCAGCGGCGCCTCGTCCCCGGCCGCGTAGGCGGTCAGGAAGCCGGCTGCCTGCGGCTCGGCCACCGTCAGGTTCACAACCACCGCCGAGGCACCGGTCGGCACCCCGGTTGAGCCGGTCACCTTCACCTCGACCTGGTCGCCGTCGCTCACCGCGCCGTTGCGCCCCAGGCCGGTGCGGCTGTCCAGCACCCGGACCGGGGCCAGGGCCCGGTAGGTGCCGGGAGTGGCGGCCACGATCGGGGTGAACGGCTCGCTCACCGCCCGGACCCCCTGGTACCCCTGCTTGGCGCCACCGACGCGGACCGTCAGCGGCTGGTTCAGGTCCTGAGGGACCGTGGTGTAGTACCGGCTGTTGGCGCCCGGGATCTCCACACCGCCCCGCAGCCACTGGTACGAGGTCCTGGTGGGCTCCGGCTTCCAGCCGAGGTCCGCGGTCAGCTGTGAGCCGATCGTCGTCGACCCGCTGATCACCGGCTTCTCACCGGTGAAGGTGCCCAGCGGGCCCACGTTCAGCAGCCGGTTCGGCGACCGGGGGGCCACCACCATGTCACCGGTGGCGCGCAGCTTGAGGTCGTTCCAGACCTGCTGGTAGTCCCAGTCCGGGTTCTCTGCCAGCACCTGCGCCGCCGCGCCCGACACCAGCGGGGCCGCGAACGAGGTGCCGCTGGCCAGCCCGGTCGGAGAGGCTCCCGGGGCGCCGTCGTGGGCCGCCTGGACGTTCGCGCCCGGCGCGTACAGGTCGACGCAGGTGCCGTAGTTGGACCAGCTCGGCTCCCGGTCCGAGGCGTCGGTGGCGCCCACGGTGATCACCTCGGGCAGGTTGCCCGGGGTCTGGCGGCAGGCGTCGACACCGTCGTTGCCGGCCGAGGTCACCACCACGAGGCCGTCGTTGATCATGGCCTTGGTCGGGGTGTCCAGGTACGTGCCGAAGTTGCCGAGGCTGGCATTGACCACCGCCGGGGCGCCCTGGGGGTGGTTGGCGATGATCCACTCGGCGGCCTGCCAGTAGTCGGCGGTGCTCCCCCGGTTGTCGCAGCCCAGGATCCGGACCGGGACCAGGGTGACGCCCTTGGCGGAGCCGAAGGTGGCCCCGGCGACCATGCTCGAGACCGCCGTCCCGTGCTGCTGGCAGCCGACCGGGGTGTCGCCCTTCACCAGGTCCGTGCCGGGCTCGATGATGACGTTCTTGAACTCGCTGTGGGTACGGTCGATGCCAGAGTCCATGACGTACACGGTGACGCCCGCACCGGTGCTCGGGTAGTCGTAGGAGTCGTTCTTCCAGGTCTCGCGACCGTCGATCCGGTCCAGGTGCCAGGGGGCCGGGGTCTGCACCTCGTCGCCCTTGATCTCGTGGTCCTGGATCACCGTGGCGACCCGGGGGTGCTTGCTCAGCGACCTCGCCTCGGAGACGGTCAGCCGGGTGATGGCGCCCTGGGCGACATGGCTCAGGATCGTCGTCTCGGACCGGGAGCGCAGCGGCAGCACCTGCGGCGCCTGGCTCTCGGCGACGACGCCGTCGCGGAAGGTGACAATGTACGTCGCCTCCTCGCCAGCGGCTTGGGCGGGTGGGGCCAGCGGTACGGCCAGGAGCAGGCCGGACAACCCCACGACAGACAGCAGACGACGCATCAGCACCTCGCTTCTCGTGGACGTAGGCCTGATGCTGGTCCTCCGAGGAGAAACTGACAAGCTTGATGAGCATTCTCACCGAGAGCCAGCCGAAGCCTCCGGGGCGGCCGTCCGAAACCTCTGCACCCAGCAGCGGCTAGGCAGGTTCTATGCATGACACATAGTCAGATGCCCTAGGAGCCCGCACCGGCCGTGGCCGTCTGGGTGCTCGGCTGGTCGAGGCCACCCGCCGGCGCAGGCCCCGCCCGCCCCAGGTCACCTCGTACGTGAAGACCCGGGTGAGGGCTCGGGCGCGGTGTCGGGGCGGATGTCGATCCGCCAGCCGGTGAGCCGGGCCGCCAGCCGGGCGTTCTGCCCCTCCCGGCCGATCGCCAGCGAGAGCTGGTAGTCCGGGACCACCACCCGCGCTGAGCGGGCCGCCGGGTCGACCACGGTCACGCTGCTGACCCGGGCCGGCGAGAGCGCCGAGGCGACGAAGGTGGCCGGGTCGTCGGACCAGTCGACGATGTCGATCTTCTCCCCGCCCAGCTCGTTCATCACGGCCCGGACCCGCTGCCCCATCGGCCCGATGCAGGCACCCTTGGCCGAGACGTCCGGGTTGGTGGAGTGGACCGCCAGCTTGGTGCGGTGCCCGGCCTCCCGGGCCAGGGCCTTGATCTGCACCACGCCCTGCTCGATCTCCGGGACCTCCAGCGCGAACAGCTTCTCCACCAGGCCCGGGTGGGTCCGCGACACCACCACCTGGGGGCCGCGCAGGTCGCGACGGACGGCCACCACGTATACCCGCAGCCGGGTCCCGTGCCGGTAGTCCTCACCGGGGACCTGCTCGGCCTGGGGCAGGATCGCCTCGATCTTGCCCAGGTCGACCCGGACCGTCGAGCTGTGCCGGTCCTGCTGCACCACACCGGCGAGGATGTCGCCCTCGCTGGCGGCGAAGTGCCCGTACTTCTGCTCGTCCTCGGCCTCGCGGATCCGCTGGAAGACGATCTGGCGCGCGGTCGCCGCGGCCACCCTGCCGAAGCCCGACGGGGTGTCGTCGTACTCCCCCACCAGCTCGCCGTCCGCGTCGAGCTCGGGGGCCAGGACCTGGACCTTCCCGCTCTTGCGGTCGATCACCACCCGGGCACCCTTGACGTGCCCCTCGGTCTTCTCGTACGCGTTCAGCAGCGCATCGGTCAGCGCCTCGATCACGACCTCGGTCGGGATCTCCTTGTCGCGCTCCAGCTGGCGCAGCGCCACCATGTCGATGTCCATGTCACTCCTGCTCGTCGAGGTCGTCGAGGTCGGGGTCGGTAGGGCGGTTGAACTCGATCTGGACCGTGGCCCGCTTCACCTGGTGGTAGCGGACCGGGCCGGTGTCAAGCAGTGCCTGGTCGGCGTCGGCGGAGCTGATCCGACCGGTCTGCCTGGTGCCGTCGGTGAGGGTCACCTCGACCAGGCGGCCGGTGTTGCGCCGCCAGTGCTGTGGCTTCGTCAGCGGCGCGCTGGCGCCGCGGGAGGTGACCTCGAGGTGGTACGGGGCAGAGCCGGTGAGGTCACAGCCGTCCAGGGCCTCCGAGACGCTGCGGCTGGCCTCGGCTACCTCGTCGAGCAGCGGCCCGCGGCCCTTCGGGCCGTCGCCGTCCACCGTCACCCGCAGCACCCGCCGGGCACCACCACCGACGATCTCCAGCCCGTCGAGCTCCAGGGCGTGGGCAGCAAGGACCGGCTCCAGAAGTGCCTTCAGGGCAGTCAGATTCATACGGTCCTCCGGTTGGGTGCCGCTGTTGTGCCCGCCAGCATAACTGTGCTGAAGCGCCGCCGCGGCTCGGCTGCTCCGCTCGACACGCCGTCACTGCGTACCTGATCGCCGCTGCCTGCGCGGCGGCTGGCTGCCTCGCCCTAGCCCCGGGCTTCCTCCTCGCGGTGGCGAGGTCCTCTCCGCCCGGGTGCAGCCGGTCGGTCTTCACTGCTGGCTCGCCCAGCCGGAGGGGCTCGCCGGCTCCCGGGGCCCTGCTCGGCACGTGTCGAGGCGCGAGAAGCCAGCCAGCGTGTGGCTGTGGTTGGCGAGCACGCCTGGGGCGGTCCCGGTAGGTTGACGCCCATGCAGCGGCGGGCCTTCCTGGGAATGATGGTGGCGGCACTGGTCGGCTGCTCGGGGACGACGCTGGACGACCCCCGAGTGAAGGGCACCCCGCAGACGTACGTGTCGACGCCGCCGGTCCGGCCGGCCGGGGCCGACCATGTGCTGACCCTGGAGCTGGAGGCGGCGGCGCGGCTGGAGGCGGCCGCGAAGGCCTCCTGGGCCGGTGCCGACGCCGCCCGGTGGCAGTCGCTGGCCGCGACCCGCCGGGCGCACGCCGCGGTCCTGGCCTCCCTTGACCCGCTGCGCCGCGAGCCGGGCCAGTCTCCGACGCTGCGCCCGGCGACCCCGGCGGCCAGCAAAGACGCTGGTCAGGCGGCGGTCACCGCGGCCTTGACGAGCGCCCGGGACGCGGCCCTGGTGCTGTCGGGCGAGTCGAGCGGGGTGCTGTCGGCGTTCTGGGCCTCGCTGGCGGCCTCGGCCCAGCAGGGGCTGTCCCCGGCACCCGCGGCCACGGTCCGCAAGGCCGTACCGATGCGGCTGGTCGAGACCGCCTCGTCCTCACAGGTCGCGGCGAACCAGGCGCTGGGCCGGCTCCACGAGGCTGTGTACGGGATGCAGTCAGTGCTCGGGATGCTGCCCGCCCGGCACCAGCTGCGACCGGCGGTGGCCACCCTGGTGACCACGCTGAAGACCGAGCGGGACTCCCTGGTGGCCTACCTGCGGACCCGCTCGATGGGCCCCGACCCCGGGCCGGGGGTGTACTCGGTCCCGCCAGTGCCGCCCAACGGTCAGGCGCTGCCGGTCGTGGGTGGGCTGCTGGAGGCGGTCACCCAGGCGGCGGCGGTCTGGGTCGCCTCGGCCGGCAGTGAGGACCACCACCGCTCGGTGGACCTGCTGCTGGCCGCCTCCGGGTACGGGCTGCCACTCGGGCTGGGCCTGGCCGAGTACCCCGGCTGGCCCGACTGACCGGCCCCTCCTGGGCCTGGCCCAGTAGAAACCTGCCGATTTGCCCAGCAGAAACCCGCCGATCTGCCCAGTAGAAACCCGCCGATTTGCCCAGTAGGCCTAATCAAGCAGTGCTAGGTTGCTTCTTGTGGAGTATCGCCCTCGGGTTCTGGACTCGGTCCTCGATGAGCTGCTGACCGAGCTGCCCGCTGTCGCCATCGAAGGAGCCAAGGGGGTCGGGAAGACAGCCACCGCCAGCCGCCGCGCCCGCACTGTCCTCACCCTCAGTGACCCCCGTGCCAGGGCCAGCGTCGCATCGAGCTACGACCTCATCACCCAGCTGCCCGCACCCGTCCTGATCGACGAGTGGCAGCTGGAACCGAGTGTGTGGGAGCGCGTCCGGGCCGCCGTAGACGAGAACCCGACCGCTGGGGCTCGCTTCCTGCTCGCAGGCTCGGCCGGGGTGCCCGGCAACGTGCGTCTCCACAGTGGGGCTGGCCGGATCGTACGGCTCGTGCTGCGACCGATGGCGCTGAGCGAACGAGCCCTGAGCGCCGGGCCGGCGATTCGTCTGTCCGACCTTCACGCGGGCCACGCCACCATTGAAGGAACCTGCTCGCTACGGCTGCCCGACTATGTCGACGAGGTCCTGCGCTCTGGGCTGCCAGGAGTCCGGGACCTGTCCCCCACCGCCCGCGGCTACCAGCTCGATGGGTACCTCGCCCGGATCATCGAGCGCGAGCTTCCCGAGAACGGGATGCCCGTCCGTCGCCCCGGCGCCCTGCGCTCCTGGCTGCGCGCCTACGCTGCCGCAACTGCGTCGACGGCCAGCTACACGACGATCCTCGCGGCCGCCACGACCGCCCAGCCGGACAAGCCCGCGCGGACGACGGTTGACCTCTACCGTGAGCACCTCACCCGGCTCTTCATTCTGGAACCACTGGAGTCCTGGGCACCCACCTTCGCACCGCTGACGAACCTCGTCGCCGCACCGAAGCACCACCTGGTCGACCCGGCCCTGGCCGCACGGCTGATGGGAGTTGGCAAGCAAGGCCTGCTCCAGGGTGAGGGTCACCAGATCGTCCCCACGACGGCCACCTGGCTCGGTGCCCTGATCGAGTCCCTCGCGGTCCAGTCGCTGCGCGTCTACGCAGAGTCCTGGGGGGCCCATGTGGGGCACCTGCGCACCAATCGAGGCGAGCACGAGGTCGACATCATCGTCGAGACCCCGGACACTCGGGTGACGGCCTTCGAGGTCAAGGTCGCCGACACCGTCACCGACCGCGACGTACGTCACCTGCTGTGGCTGCGTGACCAGCTCGGGGAACGGCTCATGGAGGCCGCGGTGCTGTACACCGGGCCGTACGCGTACCGCCGCACCGACGGCATCGCCGTCATCCCGTTGGCGCTGCTGGCCCCGTAGCCGCCCTCGCACCCAGGCCAAGCCCTCGCCCGTGACCAGTGCCAACGTCTCCTTCAGCGCCGAGGAGCTCAACGTCGAGCTTGGCCTGCGGCTGGACGACCCGGTGCTGACCGACCTGGTCGAGACCCAGCTGCGCCGCCTCGAGGGCATCGTCTACGAACGAGTCCGCTGAGCCCAGACCCCGCTCTGGTGCCGCGGCGGGTTGGCTACTGCTGCTCCTCCCTGCGGCGGCGGCGCGAGGACCGTACAGTGCGAGCGCTCTCGGTCTCCTCGATCGCGGCGAAGGTGCGCTTCAGGGCTGCCATCGAGCGGTCGTACGTGGCCAGCGCGACCCCGGTGAACAGGCAGTCGACCACCAGCATCTGGGCGGTCCGGCTGGCCAGGGCCCCGGTCCTGAAGGGCACCTCCCGGGCCGCGGTGGTGAGCACCACATCGGCCTGGGCGGCCAGGGTCGAGGCGGCGGCGTTGGTGATCAGCACCACCGGGACGCCCGACCCGGTGGCGATCCGGGCCAGGTCGACCAGGTCGCGGGTCTCGCCGGAGTGGGAGACGGCCACCAGCACCGTTCCGGGACCGGCTGCGGCCAGGGCGGTCCAGGCGCCGTGGGTGCTCTCGGTCTGCAGCGCGCACAGCCCGATCCGGGTCAGCTTCTGGCACAGGTCCGCGGCGACCAGGGCCGATGCCCCGACCCCGAAGAGGTCGACCCGGGCCGCGCCGGCCAGCAGCTCGACCGCGGCCCCCAGCTGTTCCAGGTCGAGCGCGGCGGCGGTGTCGGCCAGGGAGAGCCGCTCGGTGGCGCACAGTGAGGCGACCACGTCGGCCAGCGAGTCGTCCCGGTCCAGCCTTCCGGCCAGCGGGGTCGGCTCGTCGGGGCTGACCCCGCGGCTGGAGAGCGCCAGGTCGACCCAGAAGTCGGAGAACCGCTCGTACCCAAGGCGCTGGTAGACCCGGACCACCGACGCGGTCGAGGCGCGGGCCTGCCGGGCCACCTCCGCCACCCGGGGATTGGTCTGGGCCTCGACCGCGCCCAGAAAGACCTCCGCCACCCGGGCCTCGGCCGGCGGCAGCGACCCCAGCAGCCCTCGCAGCGCCACATCCACGCGGGCGTCGGTGCTCCTGGGTCCAGTCATTCTCGTACCACCCTTACAGTCATGAAGGTCCGTGTGTACCATCGTGCCAACTTGTCGGTGTTCGTGCCAGAAGGGGGTCTGTCCAATGCGCCGTCACACAGTTCTCACCGCCCTGACCGGGCTCAGCCTGGCCCTGGCCGGCTGCTCCGGCCCCGGCGTCGCACCCGGACCGGGAGGCTCCGCGCCAGCCGGGGCCAACCCGGACGCCACCCTCGTGGTCGGGATCACCACCGACCCGAACAACCTCAACCCGTGGAAGGCGACCCAGTTTCAGTCGGTCCACGTGCTGGAGACCATGTACAGCTCGCTGACCGCCTTCGACAAGGACCTCAAGGTGGTCCCGGCGCTGGCCGAGTCCTGGACCACCTCCGCCGACGGAAAGACCGTCACCCTCAAGCTGCGCTCCGGCGTCACCTTCGCCGACGGCTCGGCCTTCGACTCCGCCGACGTCAAGTTCTCCCTCGACAAGGTGAAGGACAAGGCGACCGCCGCCGTGGCCGCCGCCTCCCTAGCATCGGTGACCCAGGTCACCGCCAAGGACCCGAGCACCGTCGAGCTGGCTCTCTCAGCCCCCGACGCGGCGCTGCCGTCGAACCTGGCCTCGCTCAACCTCGCGATCCTGCCGTCGGAGGCCACCGAGGAGACCTTCACCAGCAAGCCCAACGGCACCGGCGCCTTCTCGTACGTCTCCCGCACCCCGAACCAGTCGCTGACCGTGCAGCGCAACCCGAAGTACTGGGGCGAGCCGGCCAAGGCCGCCAAGGTCGAGTTCCGAGTGATCCCCGAGGAGGCCGCGATCGTCTCGGCGGTCCAGAGCGGCAACGTCCACATCGCCGGACTCAAGGACCCGCTGATCGCCAAGAACGCGGCCACCGCCAAGGTCGAGGTGCTGCGCACCCCGCAGCTGAGCTACCACGTGCTCCAGCTGAACGCCACCCGGGGCGCCCTCACCGATCTCAACGTCCGCCTCGCGATCCAGTGCGGGATCGACCGGCAGCAGGTCCTCGACACCGCCGCCCTCGGCGAGGGCGAGGTCACCGGGCCCAACACCTCCCCGCTGTTCAAGTCCGACCCCCAGGCCCGCCCCTGCCCCACCCGGGACGTCGCCAGGGCCAAGGAGTACCTGGCCCAGGCGGGCAGGCCGCAGGTCACCATCAAGACCATCGTCTCCACTGGTGAGTACGCGACCAGCGTCAACGAGGCCCAGAACCTCAAGGCCCAGCTGGGCGAGGTCGGGATCACCCTGGAGCTGGAGACCCTGGAGTCCGGCGCGTACGTGACCAAGTGGGTCGCCGCCGACTTCGAGGCCGCGGTCGCGCTGAACGGCGGCCGGCCCGACCCCGACGGCGCCTACAGCCGGTACTTCACCAGCCAGGGCAACCTCAACAAGGTCGCCGGCTACTCCTCCCCCACCCTCGACAACCTCTTCGCGCAGGGCAGGACCACCACCGACGAGCAGGCCCGCAAGGAGATCTACCGCTCGGTCGACGCCGAGCTGGAGAACAACGCGGTCTGGGTCTGGCTGTTCACCGGGTACGGCTACACGGTGACCGGCAAGGGTGTCACCGGCTTCGTCCCGAACCCGACCGGCAGCTTCCGCTCACTGAGCACCACCGCGGTCTCCTGACGCCGTGAGACTGCTCCAGCACCCGGTCGTGGCCAGGCTCGCAGCCAGCCTGGCCACGCTGGCCGGGGTCGCGGTGATGGTCTTCGTGATGCTACGCGCGATTCCCGGTGACCAGATCACCGCCAGCCTCGGCACCGAGGCGGCGGCCCTGACACCCGAGCAGCGGGCCGCGCTGGAGGCGTACTACGGCACCGACCAGCCGCTCGTGGCCCAGTTCTTCGGCTGGCTCGGGCAGGTCCTCCAGGGGAACCTGGGCTTCTCGACCCGCTCCCAGCTGCCGGTGAGCGACCTGATCGCCATGACCGCACCGGTCACCGCCGAGCTGGCGGTGCTGTCGATCCTGGTCGCCCTGGTGATCGGGGTCCCGGTCGGGATGCTGGCCGCCAGCCGCCCCCACGGGCTGCGGGACGCCGCTGGGCAGTGGACGGCGCTGGCCGGGCTGTCAGTCCCGGCCTTCCTGCTGGCCACCGTGCTGCTCAACGGGGCCGCCACGGCCTGGCAGTTCAACCCCAACGGCCGCGGCTACGCCCACCCCTGGATGGACCTCGGGCTGAACCTGCAGCAGATGCTGATGCCGGCCCTGACGCTCGGGACCGGGATCTCGGCCCCCATCATCCGGACCACCCGGGCCGCGGTGCTGGAGGTCCGCGGCGAGGACTTCATCCGGACCGCTAGAGCCAAGGGTGTCGGGCCGCGGCTGCTGCAGCGGCGCCACATCCTGCGCAACGCCCTGGTCCCGGTCGTCACCATGACCGGCCTCCAGCTCGGCTACCTGCTCGGCGGGGCGGTCGTGGTGGAGCAGGTCTTCTCGCTGCCGGGGATCGGGCGGCAGGTGCTGATCGGGATCCAGCAGAAGGAGTACGCGCTGGTGCAGAGCACGGTGCTGGTGATCGCGGTGGCCTTCGTGGTGGTGAACCTGGTCACCGACGCGGTCTACCGGCTGGTCGACCCGAGGGTGAGGGCAGCATGAGCACCGTCACTCCCGCCGCCCGGCGCCCGCGAGGGCTGCTGTCCACCCCGAGCGGCATCGTCGGGGTGGCGCTGAGCGCGGTGGTGCTGGGCCTGTCGCTGCTGAGCTGGGCCGGCCTCACCCCGTACGACCCGGTCGCGCAGGAGGCCGCCGCCCGGCTCCAGGGCCCGTCGGCGGCGCACTGGCTGGGGACCGACCTGTTCGGGCGGGACATCTTCTCCCGGATCGCGGCCGGGCTGGCGAGCTCGGTCCGGATCGCGCTGCTCGCGGTGGCCGTGGCGGCCCTGGTGGGGGTCACGGCCGGTCTGTTTGGTGGGTACTTCCGGGGCGTCACCGACGCCGTCAGCGGAGGGATCGCCAACGTGCTGTTCGCCTTCCCGCCGCTGCTGCTGGCGCTCACCCTGGCCTCGGTGCTGCAGCGGACCTGGGTCACGGTCGCGGTCGCGATCGCCGTCGTGTACGTGCCGATCTTCTACCGGGTGACCCGCGGGCCGGTGCTGTCGCTGCGAGAGCGGGACTTCGTCAGGGCCGCCGTCGCGACCGGGCAGCGGCCCCTGGCGACCGTCTGGCGCCACGTCCTGCCGAACGTGTCCAGCCTGGTCATCGTGCAGGTCGCGCTGTCGCTGTCGTGGGCGGTGCTGACCGAGGCGGCGCTGTCGTTCCTGGGCCTGGGCACCCCGCCGCCGGTACCGTCGCTGGGGTCGATGATCTTCGAGGCCAAGAACACCGTGCTGCTGGCGCCGTGGACCCTGTACGCGCCAGGCGCCGTCCTGGTCGTCCTGGTGGCGGCCCTGAACCTGGTCGGCGACGCGGTCCGCGACGTGCTCGACCCACGAGAGAAAGGGCGCTGAGGATGCGCGTGCTGGGGATGATCTCGGGGACCTCGCTGGACGGGGTCGACGCGGCGGTGGTCGACCTGACCCTCACCGGGACAGCGCTGGAGATGGAGGTGGTCGCCCACCAGAGCGTCGCCTACCCGTCGGCGCTGCGGGCCGAGCTGGTCGCCGCGCTCCCCCCGGCACCGGCCACGGCCGCCGCCCTCTGCCGGCTCGACAGCCTGGTCGGGCAGGCCTTCGCCGACGTGGCCGCCGGGCTGGTCGAGCAGGTCGGCCCGGTCGACGCGGTCTGCAGCCACGGCCAGACCGTCTACCACTGGGTCGAGGACGGCCAGGCCCGGGGCACCCTGCAGATCGGGCAGCCGGCCTGGACCGCAGAGCGGCTCGGGGTGCCGGTGGTCTCCGACCTGCGCCCCCGAGACGTCGCCGCCGGCGGCCAGGGCGCGCCGCTGGTGCCGCTGCTGGACCAGCTGGTGCTGGCCGGCACCGGGGTCCCGGCAGCCGCGCTGAACCTCGGCGGGATCGCCAACCTGACCGTGGTCCGGCCCGGCCACGCCCCGTACGGGTATGACATCGGCCCGGCGAACGCCCTGGTCGACGCGCTGGTCCGCCAGCGCCGGCTGCACGGGTGCGGGTACGACCAGGACGGCCGTATCGCCGCCGGCGGGACCGTCTCGGCGGCGCTGCTGGCTGAGCTGCTGGACGAGCCGTACTACCGGCTGGAGCCCCCCAAGAGCACCGGCAAGGAGCTGTTCACCACCTCCTACCTCGACCAGTTCCCGGCGGCGACCGGGCTGAGCGGCCCCGACCTGGTGGCGACCCTGACCCGGCTGACCGCCCAGACCGTCGCCGACGCGGTCCGGTCCGCCGACGTGACCCGCCTGTACGTGTCGGGCGGCGGCGCCCGCAACCCGGTCCTGATGAGCTGGCTGACCGAGCTGGTGGGCCCAGTCGAGGTCCTCGGCACCGACGACCTCGGGCTGCCCGGCGACGCCAAGGAGGCGATCGCGTTCGCCCTGCTCGGCTGGTGCACCCTGCACGGGCTGCCCGGCAGCGTCCCCTCGGTGACCGGCGCCGCCGGGCCCCGGGTGCTCGGCTCGGTCACCCCCGGCGCCGGGCCGCTGAGCCTGCCGGCGCCGGTGCCGCAGGTCACCTCCGCCACCTGCCGGGTGGTGCGATGAGGACCCGGACCGTGACCCTGGCCGACCTGGACCAGGTGGTCGACCTGTTCTGGGCCTGCTGGACCCGCTCGTACCCGGCCTTCGCCTCACCTGAGGAGCTGGCCTGCCTGGACCTCGACCAGGCCCGCCGGCTCTGGCACGACGCCCTGACCGGCCCCGGGGAGGGTCTGGTCCTCGATGACGGCCAGCGGCTAGTCGCGATGACCCGCTGGCGCCGCGAGGGCGACCTGGTCGAGGTCGGCTCGCTGTACGTCCACCCCGACGCCCAGCGCCAGGGCCTGGGCGCCCGGCTGCTTCAGGCCGCGACCGCGGGAGCCCGGGAGGCCCGGCTGTGGGTCTTCTCCGCCAACCAGGCCGCCCGGGACTTCTACGCCGCGCAGGGCTGGCTCCCCGACGGGATCAGCCGCACCGAGCCGGCGTACCCGATGCCGCAGACCCGGCTGGTCCGCGAGCCCGCGCTGAGCCTGGCCGGGCTGGCCGAGCAGATGCTCACCCGCCGGGTCTGCGTCACCGCCGCCGAGACCCCGCCGCGCGCCATGGTCCTGGCCACCAGCGACCACGGGACCTGCGCCGCCGGGGTCCGGAACCTGGCCGGCGACCCGGTCAGCACGAGCACCTGGTTCGACCTGGCATCGGTGACCAAGCTGGTCACCACGGTCGCCCTGATCCAGCTCGTCTCGCGCGGCCAGGTCGACCTGGACGCCCCGGCCGGTCGGTACTGGGCGCCGGCCGGTGACCTGGTGGTCCGCGACCTGCTCACCCACCGCAGCGGGCTGCTGCCCTGGCAGCCGCTGTACCTGCTCACCCAGGACCGCGACCAGGCTCTGCTGGCCGCGCTGGCCCAGCCCCGGCAGGCGCCCGGGGTGCGGCGCTACTCCGACCTCAGCTTCCAGGTGCTGGGCGAGACCGTCGCCCAGGCTGCCGGGGAGCCGCTGCCGCAGGCCATCCGGCGACTGGTCTGCGAGCCGCTCGGGGTCGACCTGCGCTACGGGCCGGACCTGCCGGCGGACGCCGAGATCGCCTCCGGGGCGCTCGACGACCGGGTCGAGCAGCGCATGATCGCCACCGGGGAGCCGTACCCGGTGATCGTCTCCGGCAGCTTCACCGGCTGGCGGACCAGCGAGGTCGTCGGGCAGGTCGCCGACGGCAACGCCTATCACGCCCTGGGCGGGGTCAGCGGGCACGCTGGCCTGTTCGCGACGGTGCCACAGCTGCTCCGCTTGGGGGAGCAGCTCGCCCGCCCGACAGTCCTGGACCCGGCGACAGTGTCGCTGTTCTGCCAGGACGGCCCCGACCAGGGCCAGGCGCTGGGTTTCCGGACCCAGGACCTGCCCGACGGCCGCCAACTCGTGTACCACCCGGGGTACACCGGCTGCAGTGTCGGTTTCATCCCGGGCGGGGCCGCGGTCGCGGTCGGCTGCAACCGGCTGCTCACCGACGGCGAGCCGGTGCCGAACGTACGGCTGCTGGAGCACCTGGTGGCGATGATGGACCGGCTGCGATGAGCCCGGTGCTGGAGCTGGACTCGGTCAGCGTCGCGTTCCAGGTCGGCGGCCGGCTGGTTGAGGCCGTACGGGAGGTGTCGCTGCAGGTCGCAGCCGGAGAGACGGTCGCCATCGTCGGCGAGTCCGGCTCGGGGAAGTCCACCACCGCCTCGGCCATCAACCGGCTGCTGGCCGAGAACGCCCAGATCACCGCCGGCCGGGTGCTGCTCGACGGTGAGGACCTGACCGCGCTTCCCGAGAGCCGGCTGCAGATGCTGCGCGGAGCCAGCATCGGGCTGGTGCCGCAGGACCCGATGTCGAACCTGAACCCGGTGCTGCGGGTTGGGCGCCAGGTCGCCGAGGCGCTGGAGGTGCACGGCCTGGCGACCAGCGCCCAGGCCCAGGCCCGGGCGGTCGAGCTGCTGGAGGCGGTCGGGATCAGCGACGCCGCCCGGCGGGCCCGGCAGTACCCGCACGAGTTCTCCGGCGGGATGCGCCAGCGGGTGCTGCTGGCGATCGGGCTGGCCTGCCGGCCCCGGCTGCTGATCGCTGACGAGCCGACCTCGGCCCTCGACGTCACCGTGCAGCGGCTGGTGCTGGACCAGCTGCAGCAGCTGACCGGAGAGCTCGGCACCGCGGTGGTGCTGATCACCCACGACCTGGCGGTCGCCGCCGAGCGGGCCGACCGGATCGCGGTGATGCTGCGCGGCGAGATCGTCGAGACCGGCCCGGCCCGGACGGTGCTCGACCGGCCGCAGCACGAGTACACCCGGCGCCTGATCGCGGCCGTCCCCGGGCTGCAGGCCGAGCCGCCGGCCCGGCCGCCGGTGGACCGGGACCGGCCGCTGCTGGAGGTGAGCGGGCTGCGCAAGGTGTTCCGGGTCCGCTCGGGGCACGGGATCGGCCGCGAGGACTTCACGGCCGTGGCCGGGGTCTCGTTCCAGGTCCCCCGCCACGCCACGGTCTCGATCGTCGGCGAGTCCGGCTCGGGCAAGTCGACGGTCGCGAACCTGGTCCTCGGGCTGGAGTCCCCCACTGCCGGTGAGATCCGCTTCGACGGGCAGCCGTACCCCACCGGCCGGGCAGCCCTGAAGGCGTTTCGGCGCCGGGTGCAGCCGGTCTTCCAGAACCCGTACGCAAGCCTCGACCCGCGCTGCACCGTGGCCCGCTCGGTTGCTGAGCCGCTGCAGGTGCACCAGGTCGGCGACGCCCGGTCGCGCCGGCAGCGGGTGCTGGAGCTGCTGGACCAGGTGTCGCTGGCCGCCGAGGTCGCCGACCGGTACCCGCACGAGCTCTCCGGCGGGCAGCGCCAGCGGGTGGCGATCGCCCGGGCCCTGGCGCTGGGCCCCGAGCTGGTGGTGCTGGACGAGGCGGTCTCGGCCCTCGACGTGCTGGTGCAGCAGCAGATCCTGGAGCTGCTGTCCCGGCTGCAGCGTGACCTCGGCCTGAGCTACCTGTTCATCAGCCACGACCTGGCCGTGGTCCGGATGATCAGCGACGAGGTGCACGTGATGCGCCGTGGCGAGGTCGTCGAGTCCGGGCCGCCGGGGCAGATCTTCGCCCACCCGCAGCACGAGTACACCCAGACCCTGCTGGCCGCGGTCCCCGGAGCCCAGGCCGCGTCCTGAGCACGCAGCGTCGACCGGCTCAGCCCTGGTCGTCAGCGACCGCCCGGTGAGAGCGCAGCAGGGCGACGCTGGCGAGCAGCGCCGCGACCGCGGCCCCGACCAGCAGGAGCGGGATGTGGCCGGGCAGTGGCTGCTCGGGGGCACCGGGGGCCTGGACCAGGAAGTCCGTGAATCCGATAGCGGCCCCGATCGAGTCGCCGGCCAAGAGCCACACCAGCCCCAGCAGCAGCCCGACCAGCATCCCGTGCGATCCCCAGCCGGCGGTGACCGCCAGCACTACTGCCCCCAGCACCAGGCAGGTGAGGATCTCATATGCTGCCAGGGGACTGAACTGGACTACCCAGCCCGGCCCAAACACCAGTAAAAGTCCCACCCAGTACAGAGCTAGGCACGAGCTCCGCATCAGCGGTTCTCTCAGCAACGTCTTTGAAAGTCCGGGAAATCGATCGTGCAAACAGGGAGCCATGCCAGCCGGCAGAAACGCAATCAAATACTGCCGGAGCCTGCGCGGACCGTCAGCCAGTGGTAGATCTGCTGATATCTGCCCTGCAACCTGAATCAGAAGAACACTAGTCACCAGCACCAGGATGGAACTCACCCATCCCCGAGCCCGAGCAGTCACCCAGATCATGCCGGAATCGGCTGGTAGGTACCGCTCCAACCCCATCCCATCATCACCACCAGAACGCCTGCGGCCGCACCAGCCAGCACTAGCCAGCGTCGGGGCCTGCCTCCGGGCGGGTAGGTCATCCAATGCAGCAACGCCACCGCCGCGAGGCTAAGCAACAAGTTCACAGTCACGGTAGCCGCCAAGTGGACAGGAACTGGGCGCATTCCAGCGTTCGTCATCGAACCGGTCACCATCTCCAAGGTCACCAACTCGGGTAGCGGCAATTCATAGAATACACGATGAGACAGAAACAACGCCACCGCCAGCGCGGGCACCGTCCATGCGGAGCGAACCAATCGTCCGATGAGCAGACCCAGGACGACCGCCGCCAGCAGCGCCGCCGGAGCGGTGAGCAACTGCCAGGGCAGTGTTAGGCCGCGCGGGTCCGCTTCGTACCACAAGCACCAGTAGATCCCTATCCCCAGGATGACCAGGTATGCCAGTAGAGCCTGCACCCACAGCACCAGTGCGAGGTCAAGAAGCACAGCGTGCCCCCGCTTGGTGACAGTAGTGATCTGCTGCAGGCTGACCGGAAAAGACCGCAGAACGACCACAACAGCAGCGGCCGCCAGAAGCGGGCAGGCCAACAAAGTAGACCCGGCGACCGCGGACAGCATCCAGGACCAGTCCCATCGCCATGCTCCGTTCCGCAGCAACCCGGCGCTGAGCGAAATCAGCAGCAGCGGCCCCAACCACCAACTAGCCCGTAGCCAGAGCCACAACGGCTTCATCGGTTAACTCCAGTCTGCCGGGCGAACCAGGCCGCGTCCAGTCGATCCGGCCGGTCACCATCGTAAATGATCCGACCCTCGTCCAGAACCAAGACTCGATTCGCCAATTCAGCCACATCCTCCAGGATGTGGCTCGACAGCAGGACAACCCTATGCTGAAGCCGTCCCAACAGTCTGACCATCGTCGCCCGCTGCCGGGGATCTAGTCCCGTGCTGGGCTCATCTAGAAGCAGCACCTGAGCATCAGCGGCTAGCGCCTGCGCTAACCAGACCCGGCGGGCCATGCCCCCCGATAGTCGCTCGACCCTTGTCGCAGCCTGATCAGACAATTCCACCTGCTCCAAGGCAGACATGGCTCGCTTACGAGCAACTCGCCACGACTGGCCTCGCATCCAGGACAAGTAGGTGACCAGTTCCACGGCCGTCAGCCCACGCGGCAAGGAACCGGCCTGAGGCATCCATGCAACCGTAGACAGCCCCTCCTGCCGAGAGCGGCCATACAGATCAACGCCACTACTTGTGACCGTCCCCTGCCAGGGCGCCAGTGAACCCGCCGCAATTCGTATGAGAGTAGTCTTCCCGGCCCCATTTACTCCCACCAGGCCAGTCGTTCCTACCCCCAGAGTCAGGGACAAGCCATCAAGGACCGGGGTTCCCTGCCGGTACCGATGACTGACCTGCTCGAAGCGCAGCTCTGGCTCAGGCGCGATCGCCCTACGCGCGACCAACGTCTCCCTCGCTACAGGAATCGAACCACCAAGGAACATCGATGCAGGCCTTACCCACGGCGGTAGCGCCACCAGTTCCATAGTATGCTGACTTCCTCGAGTAGATGGTCGTCAGACTAGTGGTGTGAGGGTTCTCCACCTGGACGCCCTTGCCGTGCGCGAACACATACCCCAGTGCGTATCCAGCCCTTCCGTTGGAATTGGTCACTCTGACGTAGGCCTCATTTACTGCCCAAGTGAAACTGAGATAGACCGATCCCCTGGCATGGACCCCCTGCGACGGGGCACTGAAGGACTCAGAGTACCCAACAGCCTGAGCAGACGGGCAGGGAAGCACCACCGCCAGACACGCAACAGCCAGGGCACACTTCACCATCAACCACGGACGAGTCATGACTCCTCCTTAGGGCCAGTTAGTGTCGCTCCTCATTCCAAACCCATGCCACGTGTCTTGTCAAGGGCTCTCCAGGAACCTCTGGACCAGGCGCCGCCGCATGCCCTAGCCTGCCAGGATGATGAAGCGCTGCTCGCTGGCCTGGATCTTGGCACTGCTCATACTGGGGGGGACGCAAGCCTGCGCAGCACCTGCCCGAGCCTACGTGTGGAACCTGACCCCCGAGCCGATCCTGGTGGCGTGGGAAGCTGGAGGTGCGCTCTGGGTCTACCAACTGGAGTCTGGCGAGACCGTGAGCGCAGCCACCAGTCAGGCCTGCGAACTGCATGACCTGTACTGGCAACGGTCGGGGGATTCGGCGCCTCAAGAAGGCTTGGCCCGGCTCTGCCCCGGGCAGGTCTGGACGATCCGGGCTGACGGCGAGTCGATCGGCCCGGTCCCGGACTCCTGGGCCACCAGCCCGCCGCCCCGGGTCAACACCGCCCGCCCGCGGTAGCCACGAAGGCCCGGGCTGTGGTCGGCCAGTGGCACGACGAGCCCCGCGCACCCGGTCGTCCTTCCAGACAAGGCCCGTTGCCTGCGCCCCGAGCTACGCTCAGGTCATGAGCGTACCGATCCTCACCCTCAGCAATGGAGTCGAGCTGCCCGCCATCGGCCTGGGCGTCTTCCAGTCCTCTCCCCAGGACACGGTCTCGGCCGTACGGGCAGCCCTGGACGCCGGCTACCGGCACATCGACACGGCCGCCGCCTACGGCAACGAGCGCCAGGTCGGCCAGGCCCTGCGCGAGTCGGGACTGCCCCGTGAGGAGGTGGTGGTCGAGACCAAGGTCTGGGCCTCCGACTACGGCCACGACGAGACGCTCCACGCCTTCGAGAAGGCGACCGGCAAGCTCGGTCTCGACACGGTCGACATCCTCATCCTCCACCAGCCGATCCCGCTGCACTTCGAGCGCACCATCGCCGCCTACCAGGCCCTCGAGCGGCTCTACGCTGACGGCAAGGTCCGGGCCATCGGCGTGTCGAACTTCTCCGAGACCCACCTGACGCGCCTCATGGAGGCCACCGAGGTGGTCCCGGCCCTCAACCAGGTCGAGCTCCACCCCTACTTCACCCAGGTCGGGCTGCGCCGCTTCCACGAGGAGCACTCGATCCTCACCCAGGCGTGGTCCCCGATCGGCGGCATCACCTTCTACCCCGGCTGGGGCAGCGAGAACCGTCGCTCCGTCATGGACGACCCGGTTCTTCAGGCCATCGCGAGCCAGACGGGCAAGAGCGTCGCCCAGGTGATGCTGCGCTGGCACCTGCAGCAGGGCCGCTCGGCGATCCCGAAGTCGGTCAACCCGCAGCGCATCGCCGCGAACATCGACATCGTCGACTTCGAGCTGAACGCGGAGCAGGTGGGGCAGATCGATGCCCTGGACCTCGGCGTCCGCAGCGGGCCGGACCCGGAGACGATGGACCCCGACACGATGGACTTCACGATCCCCGAGGACTGACCCTGGGTGTCATGGTCCCTCGCCGCTGGTGGCCGCGAGGGACCATGACCGCCCCACCCGTGGGCGCTGCGCACTGGCGAGACTCACAGGCCCGTGATGAGGGCGACGACCCGCTCGGCGTGCTCGGTAGCCCGCTCCTTGATGGCGGCCAGTGCGGCTGGGTCAGTACGGGACTGGTAGGAGACACCGTCGGTCCACACAGTGCCGACGATCTCCATCCCGGTCAGGCGGCACGTCGAGTCGATGGGAGTGCACAGCTCAGCGATCGTGTGCCCCACGGCGCCCTCGGGGGCGTACAGGGGCGCCGGCGCACCCGTCGTGACCGAGATGATGACCTTCTTGCCGCGCAGCCGGTCACCCGTGCTGCCGTGGCTCCAGCCGTGGACGAAGACCTGCTCCACCCAGCGCTGCAGCAGCGACGGCATGGAGTACCAGAACAGCGGGAACTGCAGGATGACCACGTCCGCCGCCTCAAGCTTCGCCTGCTCCGCCGCGACATCGACCTGGAAGTCGGTCCCGTACAGCTCACTGAGGGGGTCGACGACCGCGTCAGGCAGCCGGGCGACGAGCTGGTCGGTGATGGTGGCGTTGGCGACAGAGCCGCCCTGGCCGGTGTGCCCGGCGACGATCAGAACCCTGGTCATGGTTGTCCCTTCTTCCGCAAGTACACATCATCGTCTAGGCGACCTGGACGGAGCACACCGGTTCTGGGCAGCCGCCACGAGTGCGCCACCGGCTCAGCCCCGCAGCACGCACCCCCGACCAGCAGCAGCGCCCAGACCGTGGCCGGGAGGCCGGTCACGCCCGGACGGCAGCCACCACGTGCGCCACGGCCTCGGCGACCGGAACCTCCTCGCGCTCGCCAGAAGCCCGGTCCCGGACCTCGACCACGCCCTGCGCCAGGCCCCGGCCGACCACCACCGCGGTCGGCATCCCCAGCACCTCGGCGTCGGTGAACTTCACCCCAGGGGAGGCCTTTCGGTCGTCCAGCAGGACCTCCAGCCCGGCGGCGGAGAGCTCCTGGGCGATCCGCTCCGCCTCGGCGGCCTGCTCCCCCTTCCCGGCGGCCAGGACCGTCACGTCGTACGGGGCCAGCGCCCGCGGCCAGGCCAGGCCACGCTCGTCGCAGGTGGTCTCGGCCACCATCGCCACCGCCCGCGAGATCCCGATCCCGTACGAGCCCATGGTCACTGTGCGCAGCTTGCCGAGCTGGTCCAGAACCTGCAGCCCGAGCGCCTCGGCGTACTTGGTGCCGAGCTGGAAGATGTGGCCCATCTCTACCCCGCGAGCCAGCTCCAGCGGGCCGGATCCGTCCGGGGCCGGGTCGCCGGCACGGACCTCGGCCACGTCGATCGTGCCGTCGGCAGTGAAGTCCCGCCCCATGACGAGGTTCACAACATGGGTGTCGGCGGTGTTGGCGCCGGTCACCCAGGCACTGCCGGGCACCACCCGCGGGTCGACCAGGTAGCGGACCTGGGCCGGGGCCTTCTCCCCCAGCAGCTGGGCGCCGTCGGTAGCCGGGCCGATGAAGCCCTTGACCAGCAGCGGGTGCTGCTCGAAGTCCGCATCCCCGAACGGCACCGCCTCGGCTGGCGCGACCGCCGCCTCGAGCCGCTTCAGGTCGACCTCCCGGTCACCGGGAAGCCCGATGACCAGCGGCTCGGTGCTGCCGCCGGGGTGGTGCAGCATCAGCACCACGTTCTTCAGGGTGTCGCTGGCCTGCCAGGGCCGGTCTGGGCGGGGCGCCACCTCGTCCAGCGCTGTCACCAGCGTCTCGATGGTGCCCGCACCAGGGGTGTCGATGCTGGTCGCGGCGGGGGTGCCGGTTGCGTCGACCGGCTCGGGCGGGTTCACCGCCACCGCCTCCACGTTGGCCGCGTAGCCGCCGGCCGAGCGGGCGAAGGTGTCCTCCCCGTTGGGGGTGACCGCCAGGAACTCCTCGGAGGCCGAGCCGCCCATCGCGCCGGAGGTGGCCTTCACGATCACGTACTCCAGGCCCAGGCGGTCCATGACCTTGATGTACGCGTCCCGGTGGCGCTGGTAGCTGGCGGCCAGCCCGTCGGCGTCCAGGTCGAAGCTGTACGAGTCCTTCATCACGAACTCGCGCCCGCGCAGCAGCCCGGCCCGGGGCCGGGCCTCGTCGCGGTACTTGGTCTGGATCTGGTACAGGGTGAGCGGCAGGTCCTTGTACGAGGAGTACAGGTCCTTCACCATCAAGGTGAACAGCTCCTCGTGGGTCGGGCCGAGCAGCATGTCGGTGCCCTTGCGGTCCTGCAGCCGGAACAGGGTCGGGCCGTACTCCTCCCAGCGCCCGGTGGCCTCGTACGGGTCGCGTGGCAGCAGCGCCGGGAAGCGGACCTCCTGGGCGCCGATCGCCTCCATCTCCTCCCGGATGATCTGCTCCACCTTGGCCAGCACCTTCAGCCCGAGCGGCAGCCAGGAGTAGATCCCCGGCGCGGCCCGCCGGATGTAGCCGGCCCTGACCAGCCAGCGGTGGCTGGGCAGCTCGGCATCGGCCGGGGCCTCGCGCAGGGTACGGACGAACAGCTGCGACATGCGGGTGACGGCCACGCAAGACTCCTTCATCGGCCGGTGTGGACAGCGCAGGAGCCTACCGCCGCAGCCCGGAGGGCGCACCGCGGTATCCGCTAGGGCCGGCGCTGGGCTCGACGACATGATCGACACCGCCGGCACGATCTGCCTCGCGGCTTCCAGACGACAGCCTGAGGCCCCCGCCGGTGGGAGCGGCGGGGGCCTCGTGTGGGGGACCCTCCTGACAGGGGAGGACTACCGGTGCTGGGTGATGGTCTGCAGGTCAGTGCTCACTGTGAAGCCCACCCGGCTCCCGTCCTTCGTACCCCGAACCCGGTACGACCCGTCAGTGTGCTTCATCACCCGCTCCACCGTCACCGCCGAGTCCTTCGCCTTCACCGCAGCAGACACCTTCTCCGCCTCGTCACCGGTCACCTCAGCCAGCTGGCTGTCGCCCCGGCGGCCCTGACCCTCCTTCTGCTCCTTCTGCGTCACCGTCTGCAGGTCAGTACTCACCGTGAACCCCACCCGGCTCCCGTCCTTCGTACCCCGAACCCGGTACGACCCGTCAGTGTGCTTCATCACCCGCTCCACCGTCACCGCCGAGTCCTTCGCCTTCACCGCAGCAGACACCTTCTCCGCCTCGTCACCGGTCACCTCAGCCAGCTGGCTGTCGCCCCGGCGGCCCTGACCCTCCTTCTGCTCCTTCTGCGTCACCGTCTGCAGGTCAGTACTCACCGTGAAGCCCACCCGGCTCCCGTCCTTCGTACCCCGAACCCGGTACGACCCGTCGGTGTGCTTCATCACCCGCTCCACCGTCACCGCCGAGTCCTTCGCCTTCACCGCAGCAGACACCTTCTCCGCCTCGTCACCGGTCACCTCAGCCAGCTGGCTGCCAGCCTTTTCTGGCCCGGCCTTGCCGGAAGCCGTGCTGGCAGGCCTGGCGACCGGCGTCGCCGGGTCTGCGGCGGCTACCGAGGCCGCTCCCCAGACCACTCCACCCCCAGCCAGCAGCGCAGCAGCTCCGACGATGACCTTCTTGGTGATGGTCCCTGCCATCTCTCCTCCTCAGTACCGACCATGGGCTCCTTGTCCCCTCGGTCCACAACAGTTCTCCTGCTCCCTGTGAGCGACCTATGCCGAGGCTCAGAGGCCGCTGGGAGATCCTAGGAACGACGAAGCACCTACCATGGGGGGTCGTGACGAACCAGCCCTATGGCCAGCCCAACCCGGCCCAGTCTCCGTACGGGCAGCCACACCCTGCCCCGTACGGACAGCCTCCCCACGCCCCCTACGGCCAGCCTCCCCACGCCTACGGGCAGCCCCAGCCGGGCTACCTGCCGCCAGGCCAGGCGCCGGGGTACCCCGAGCCGACCGGTAACGCGGCCTCGCTGGACCAGCCGGCAGTGATCCAGCTCACCATTCAGGGCAACCTCATGACCAGCAGCATCGTCCCGCCCACGGTGAAGCTGAACGGCTTCCCCCGGTCGGTGAGCTACGGCCTCAACACCATCCCGGTGCCGCCTGGGCCGCTGCAGCTCGAGGTCAGCATGCAGTGGCTGCGGACCTACGGCCAGGCGCAGGTCTCGCTCAGCCCCGAGCCCGGGCAGACCATCCAGCTGTGGTACGCGCCGCCCTTCCACCAGTTCACCGACGGCGCGATCGGCTACCAGCCGCAGCCCCGCAAGGGCCTGGGGGTGCTGATCGGGATCTTCGCAGTCCCGCTGGTCTTCTTCCTCGGGATCATGCTCCTGGCCGTCCTGGCCTCCTGAGCCCGCCCGAGACCGCGGGGGGCCACAGCCCCCGCTCTCGGGGCCGTTCTGGCCCTGGCTGTGCGGCCGCACCGTCAGCGCGGCTCAGAACATGATCGTGGCGAGCTCCCCGGCCTGCTCGAAGCCGACCCGCCGGTACATGCTGCGGGCGACGGTATTGAAGTCGTTCACGTACAAGGTCACATAGGTCCACTCCTGGCGGCACAGCTCCACTACAGCCGCCATCGCCCGGGCGGACAGGCCGTGCCCGCGCAGGTCAGGGCGCAGCCACACCCCCGCCACCTGGCAGACGTCCGTGGTGGCCGAGCCGACGTCCGACTTGAACAGCACCTGTCCCTGGTCCAGGATCCCCATCGCCCGGCCCTGGGTCAGCAGCCGCTCCACGTACCAGCGGTAGCCGTTCGAGCCGTCCAGCGGCGAGACCCCGACCTCCTCGGTGTACATCGCCACCGCCGCGGCGAAGTAGCTGTCGGCGTGCTCCAGCCCGACCCGGACCACCCGCGGGTCGGGAGCGACCCGGGGCGGGCCCGAGATCACCAGCAGCGGCTGGTGCCCGCGGATCTCGCGGGTGTGGGCCCAGGAGCCGCCCCACCGGCTGACCAGGCGCTCCCACAGCCCGACCACCTCGCCGGTCACTCCCACCATGGAGGCGCAGCCGCGGGCCGGGCCCAGCGCCTCACAGAACGCGTCCAGGGCGGCCGGGGTGGCGTTGACCAGGGCCAGGTTGGCGCCGTTGTGGAGGATCGACACCAGCTGGCCGTCCTCCTCGTACCCCCACACCTCACAGCCCAGCATGAAGGGCTCCAGACCGCCGCTGCGGATCCGGGAGGCGACATAGACGTTCTCGAAGGGGCGCTGCAGCAGCAGCTCCACCACGGCCGACAAGTCGTCGTTCGTGAGCGTACGGACGGTGCCGGGCATCAGCTGACGCTGACCACCGGGGCGCTGCCAGGGACCTCGCCCAGCTCGTCGGCGAGACGGCTGGCCTCGGCGATCAGGGTCTCGACGATCTGGTCCTCCACGACCGTCTTGATCACCTCGCCGCGGACGAAGATCTTCCCCTTGCCGTTGCCGGAGGCCACCCCCAGGTCAGCCTCCCGGGCCTCGCCGGGGCCGTTCACGACGCAGCCCATCACGGCGACCCGCAGCGGCACCTCCATCCCCTGCAGACCCTGCGTGACCTGCTCGGCCAGGGTGTACACATCGACCTGGGCCCGTCCGCAGGAGGGGCAGGAGACGATCTCGAGGTGGCGGGGGCGCAGGTTCAGCGACTCCAGGATCTTGATCCCGACCTTGACCTCCTCGGCCGGCGGCGCCGACAGCGAGACCCGGATCGTGTCCCCGATCCCCCGGGCCAGCAGCGCCCCGAAGGCGACCGACGACTTGATGGTGCCCTGGAAGGCCGGCCCGGCCTCGGTCACGCCCAGGTGCAGCGGGTAGTCGCACTGCTCGCTGAGCTGCTCGTACGCCCGGACCATCACCACCGGGTCGTGGTGCTTGACTGAGATCTTGAAGTCCCGGAAGCCGTGCTCCTCGAACAGCGACGCCTCCCACAGCGCCGACTCCACCAGCGCCTCCGGGGTCGGGCCGCCGTACTTGGCCAGCAGCCGCTTGTCGAGCGAGCCGGCGTTGACCCCGATCCGCAGGCTCACCCCAGCCTCGGAGGCGGCCTGGGCGATCTCCCCGACCCGGTCGTCGAAGGCCTTGATGTTGCCGGGGTTCACCCGGACCGCGGCACAGCCGGCCGTGATCGCGGCGAAGACGTACCGGGGCTGGAAGTGGATGTCGGCGATCACGGGGATCTTCGACTTCTTCGCGATGACCGGCAGCGCGTCGGCGTCGTCCTGGCTCGGCACCGCAACCCGGACGATGTCGCAGCCGGTGGCGGTGAGCTCGGCGATCTGCTGCAGGGTGCCGTTGATGTCGGTGGTCTTGGTGGTGGTCATCGACTGCACCGAGACCGGCGCCCCGCCACCGACGAGCACCGAGCCGACCCGGATCTGGCGGGTCGGGCGACGGGCGGCGAGCACGGGCGGAGCAGGCTTCGGCATCCCCAGGTTGACGGTAGCCACGGGACTCCTGTCAGGCTAGAAGATCTTGATGGGACTGATGATGTCGGCCACGATCAGGACCGCGCCGGCCAGCAGCAGAAAGCCTCCCACAACATAGGCCACCGGCAGCAGCCGGGCGGTGTCGACGTAGCCCGGGTCGGGGCGGCACAGCAGCCGCGAGACGGCCCGTCGCAGCGCCTCCCAGAGGGCCCCGGCGATGTGGCCACCGTCGAAGGGGAGCAGCGGCACCAGGTTGAGCAGCGCCACGAAGAGGTTCACCCCGGCCAGCAGCGAGAAGTACGAGGCGGTCCGCGACTGCCAGGTCAGCTGCTCGGTGGCGGCGATCTCGCCGGCCACCCGGGAGGCTCCGACCACGCTGAGCGGCCCGTTCACGTCCCGAGGTCGGCCGGTGACCAGGTCGTAGCCGGTGGTGACGACCTTGCCCGGGAAGGTCGCCAGCGCGACCAGGCTCTGGCGGGTCAGGTTCCACATCTCGACCGCGGTGTCGACCGGCCCGACCCGTACCAGCGCCGAGCCGGGCTGCACCCCGACGAAGCCGGCCTCGACGGTCTTCGTCGGGTCGTCCAGGGCTGGCACCGAGCGGACCACGCCCGGCACCGCTGGCAGCTCGACGCGCTGCCCGTCCCGGTCAACGGTGAGCTGGACGGTGCCACGGCCGTTGGCCCGGGCCCGGCTCACCAGCTCGGGCCAGCGCGACACCGGCTGCCCGTTGAAGGCCACGATGGTGTCGCCCGGCTGGGCGCCGGCCGCCTTCGCCGGCGGCTCGACGCAGGTCGACGACCCCTCGTCGACGCAGGCCACCACCTTCTGGACCTGCAGCGTCGGCTGCTGCTGGCCGTAGAGCTGGTTGATGCCGAGGAAGACCCCGTACGCGAGCAGGATGTTCATCAGCGGCCCGCCGGCCATCACGATCAGCTTCTGCCAGCTCTTCTTCTGGTAGAAGAGCCGCTGGTCACGGACGTCGGCGGCGGTGATGGTCTCCCACTCGGCCTCCCGGGCGTCGTTGGCGATGGTGGCCAGCCGCCCGGTGCCGCGCTTCGTCTCCGGCGGGTACATTCCCACCAGCCGGACATACCCGCCGAGCGGGATCAGCTTCAGCCCGTACTCGGTCTCGCCGACCTTCTTCGACCAGATCGTCTTGCCGAAGCCGACGAAGTACTGCGGGACCCGGACCCCGAACTTCTTGGCCGGCAGCATGTGCCCGACCTCGTGCAGCGCGATCGACGCCAGGATCAGGGCAAAGAACACGACCGCTGCCGCGATCATCGCCAGGATGGTCACCCGCTACTCCTCTCCGGCCGATCGGCTGCTCAGCAGGGCAGCCGCCCGGTCACGGGCCCAGGCGTCGGCGGCCAGCACACACTCGACGCTGAGGGATTCTACCGGGGCCTGGCGAAGGTGCTCGGCGACGACAGCGGCCACGGTGTCCGTGATCCCGAGGAACGGCAGCCGCCCGGCGCAGAAGGCGTCGACGCAGACCTCGTTGGCGGCGTTGTACACCGCTGGGGCGGTGCCGCCGGCGATCCCGCAGCGCCGGGCCAGCTCGACCGCTGGGAAGGCCTCGGTGTCGAGCGGCTCGAAGGTCCACGATGCGGCCTGGGTCCAGTCGCAGGCGGACGCGGCGCCGGGCAGCCGCTCAGGCCAGGTCAGCCCGAGCGCGATCGGCAGCCGCATGTCCGGCGGCGAGCACTGGGCGATCGTCGAGCCGTCGCAGAACTCGACCATCGAGTGGACCACCGACTGCGGGTGGACGACCACGGTGACCTGCTCCAGCGGCACCTGGTACAGCAGTCCCGCCTCCAGCAGCTCTAGGCCCTTGTTGACCAGGGTGGCCGAGTTGATGGTGATCACCCGGCCCATCGCCCAGGTGGGGTGCGCCATCGCCTGCTCGGGGGTGACCTCGACCAGATCAGCGCGGCGACGGCCCCGGAACGGCCCACCGGACGCGGTCAGCACCAGCCGGGCCACCTCCTCGGCCCGGCCGGAGCGCAGCGCCTGGGCGAAGGCCGAGTGCTCCGAGTCGACGGCCACGATCTGCCCCGGCGCGGCCGCCTCGGTGACCAGCCGCCCGCCGATCACCAGCGACTCCTTGTTGGCCAGGGCCAGCGTGGTGCCAGCGGCCAGGGTGGCCAGTGTCGGCAGCAGCCCGGCCGAGCCGGTGACCGCGTTCAGCACCACGTCACAGGGCTCCCCCGCCAGCCGGGTGGTGGCGTCCGGTCCGGCCCAGATCGTGGTCTCCGGGCCGACCAGCTCCCGCAGCCGGGCCGCGGCCTGGTCGCTGCCGACGGCCACCACCGAGGGCGCGAAGCGTCGTACCTGCTCGGCCAGCAGCTCGACCTGGCTGCCGCCGGCCGCCAGCCCCACCACCCGGAACCGGTCCGGGTTGCGCTCCACGACGTCGAGGGTCTGGGTGCCGATCGAGCCGGTCGACCCCAGCAGGACGACGTCGCGCTGGGTCCCGCTCACCGCCGGGCGGCGTCGATATTGGCCAGGGCTCTCGGAACCGCCACCCCGAGCACGATCCCGAGCGTGGTCTTGGTGTTGTCGATCAGCAGCGTCGCCAGCATGTCGTCACCGGAGCGAACCACGACCAGGGAGTGGTCACTGAACAGGTCGAGCATGAAGAACCGGTTGAGCTCGGGGTAGGCGATCCCTTCGAGCATCTTGTTGATCTGGTCCGCCATCAGGGGGAACATCGCTGTCGCAGCCGGGTTGGCGTTGAACCCGGCCAGGCTGATGCCACTGGTCAGGTCCAGGATGTCGGCGGCGACCAGGCCGTCGCGCAGCTGCGCCTGCAGCTCTGAGACCGCACTGTCGAGCTGGGACAGGTCCACATCCAACATGGGTCAAGCTCCTTTGGGCCGAGTGTCGTGGAGAGGTTACCGCCAACAGGTCTCCGTCAGCGTCAGCCGGGAGATTCCTCTCAGCGCGTGGGCACTACCCTGTGGGGGTGAACGCGCCTGGCCTGCCGCCCCGAGTCGTCGAGATCGAGACCGTGGACCAGCTCGACCAGCACCTGGCAAGGACTAGCCGGCTGGCCGGCTGCTTCGTCCAGTCCCTGGACCTGACCGGGCGCGAGGCCGAGCTGCTGGCGACCAGCCCCGACGGTGCGGTCTTCCTCGGCTGCTGCTTCACCGAGGCCGCCGAGGAGCACCTGCGCCACGGCGGGGCGCTGCTGTTCCCCCGGCTGGCGACGGTTCCCTTCGACCCGTACCGGGGGCGCCTGTACGACCCGGAGCAGCTCTACGACCAGGTGCTGCTCGGCGGCGCGTACGGCGCCAGCACCGACGCCCAGATCTATGCCTGGACCCGTCGGCTCGCCCACCCGCCGAGCATCGCGGCGACGCTGGCGATGAGCCTGCACGACCACGCCGTCGGTGACGCCCTGAGCGACCTGCTGGCCCAGGCCGACCCGTCGCAGACCGTGGGCGTGATGGGCGGTCACGCCGCCGAGCGCGGCAGCCGGGAGTACGCAGCCGCGGCCGACCTGGGGCTGCGGCTGGCCGCCAGCGGACGGACCCTGCTCACCGGCGGCGGACCAGGGGCGATGGAGGCCGCCAACCTCGGCGCCTTCCTGGTCGGCTGCCCGCAGGCGCTGCCCGAGGCTCTCGCGCTGCTGGCTGAGGCCCCCACCTTCAAGGACCCGGTCGGGATCGACCGCTGGGCGTCGGTCGCGCTGCAGGTCCGGCAGCGCCACCTGGAGCAGGCGGGCACGAGCATCGGCATCCCGACCTGGTTCTACGGCCACGAGCCGCCCAACGTGTTCGCCACCGGGGTCGCGAAGTACTTCTCCAACGCGATCCGCGAGGACGTCCTGCTGGCCCGGTGCCGCGGCGGGATCGTCTACCTGCCGGGACGGGCCGGGACGGTGCAGGAGGTCTTCCAGGCGGCCACCGAGAGCTACTACGCCGCCGACGACTCCCTGGTGGCCCCGATGGTGCTGGTCGGGAAGGACTACTGGACCGCGACCCTGCCGGCCTGGCCCCTGCTGCAGGCCCTCGGCACGGGCCGGGCGATGGAGGCCCAGATCCACCTCGTCGACTCGGTCCACGAGGCCCTCGACGTCCTGGCCTGACGGCCTGGTGGCCTGGTCAGCCCAGGCTGCCGGGCGGGCCCAGCTCGTCGCGCCGGCGGGCCCGGCGCAGCAGCAGCACCGGAACCAGGCCTGCCAGCAGCACCCCGGCGCTGACCCGGTAGAGCAGCGGCGGCGGCACCGTCGCGACCACCCCGTCGAGGGTCGTGGTCTGCCCGTACGCCCGGGTCAGCCAGGCGCCCAGGGCCGGCCCGAGCAGCATCGGCAGCATCACCGCGAAGACCAGCCGGACCCCCTGGTAGGCGCCGCGGGCCTGGTCCGGCAGCAGCTGGCGGTGCCAGGCGACGAGCACGATGGAGAGCAGGAAGACCACCGACTTGGCGGTCCCGAAGACCACCAGCAGCACCAGGGAGCGGGTCTGGGCGAAGCAGACGCCGCCGGCCGCGGCGACCACGGTCCCGGCCACCAGCACCCGGTAGCCGTGACCACGGTCGGTGAGCCAGCCGACCGGGACCGCCAGCACCAGCAGCACCGGCGCCACGGTGCTGGTGAGCAGCCCGGCGGTGGCCTTGGACAGCCCGAGGTGCTGGTTGAGGTAGATCACCTCGTACGGCACCGTGACCTGCACCGCGACCCCGACCACCGTCATTGCGCCGAAGACCAGGTACAGGTCCCGCCGGGCCCGGACCTCGGCCGGGCGAAAGACCCGCAGCAGCAGTCCTGCGACTCCGGGCCCCGGCTGCCCTGAGCCCGGCCGGCCCGCGGGCTGGGCAGAGTCTCGAACCAGGAGGCCGCCGGCCAGCCCGGTGACCAGCACCAGCGCTCCGAGAGCCAGGAAGAAAGGGGTGTAGCCGAAGCGCTCGATCAGCAGCCCGGACAGGCCCATGCCGATCGCGGTGGCCAGCACGGGCATCGCCTGCAGCAGCCCCTCAACCCGGCCCCGGACCTCGGTGCTGGTGACGTCGGTGACCCAGGCACTGAAGCAGGCGTCGTTCGCGGCCGAGCCGAAGGCAGTCATCAGCGCGTCCAGCCCGATCACCAGCGCCACCCCGGCTGCGACGCTGCCGGCCCAGCCGGCGACCGGGTAGGCGGCGGTCGCCAGCGCCCACAGCAGGTAGCCGACCAGGATGAACGGGCGCCGCCGGCCGAGCCGGTCCGACCAGGTCCCGACCAGCAGTGTGGTCAGGGTCGCCACCACCGCCGAGACCGCGACCATGGCCGCGATCGGCTCCGGGTCCGGGGTCACCTCGTCGTAGGCGAAGGTGTTGAACCACGAGTTCTCGACATTCCAGGCGATCTGCCCGGACAGGCCGAGCAGCACCACCGCCAACCAGGTCCGCCTCGGCAGGCCGGGCCTGCCCTGCCCGGTCACCGGTGCGCGGCCTGGAACGCCGCTTCGAGGTCGGCGTTCAGGGCCCGGACCAGGTCCGGGTCCAGCTTCAGCACCTCCCGGTCGTACGTGAGCAGCCCGTTGGTCTCGATCTCGACATCACTGACCTGGGTGTAGACGCAGCCGGCCAGGCCGTGCCTGACCAGCGGGACCAGCTGGTCGCGGTAGAGCCGGGTGAAGGCCTCGGCCAGCGCGGCCTGGTCGTCGAAGAAGCGGTAGCCGAAGCGGGCGCTCTCGTGCCACAGGTGCCCGGGGACGGCCAGGTTCAGCCCGCCGTACTCGGAGACCAGGTACGGGCGGCGGTCCCGGGCTGGGGGCCGCCGCAGCGCCAGCACGTACCGGTGCCGGGAGCGGACGTCCCCGGCGCCCTGGTCGAACCAGCCGGAGGCGTGGTCGACCAGCCGGGTCGGGTCCAGCCGGCGCAGGAAACGGGCCGCGCCGCGGGCGTCGAACTGCCCCCAGGCCTCGTTGAACGGCACCCACATCACCACGCAGGCATGCCCCATCAGGTGCCGCACCAGTCCCTCCAGCTCGGCGATGAACTCCTCGCGGTTGGCCCGGTCGGCCCGTCCGGCCTGGCGCAGGGCCCAGCAGGAGCGGTCCTCGGCGGGCAGGCCGAGGGCCTGGACCAGTCCGGAGCCGGCCAGCCCGACCCGGGGCCGGCCGCCGCTGACAGCGTCCTGCAGGACCAGCAGCCCGAGCCGGTCGGCGTGGTGGTAGAAGCGGCGGGACTCGACCTTGATGTGGCAGCGGACCCCGGTGAAGCCGAGGTCACGGACCACCTCCAGGTCGTAGCGCAGGGCCTCGTCGCTGGGCGCGGTCATCCCGCTCTCGGGCCAGTAGCCCTGCGAGAGCGGGGTGTTCAGGAGCACTGGAGCGTCGTTCAGCAGCACCACCGGGCGGGAGCCGCCGGGCGGGGTGCCGACCCGGACCGTCCGCAGCGCTGCCCAGGACTCGACCCGGTCGGTGGCCGTGGTGACGACCACCGGGTAGAGGTGCGGGTCGCCCGGTGACCAGGGACGGGGCTCGGCGAGCCGGACCCGGACCGGCTGGGCGACCTGGCCCTGGGCGCGGGCGGCTCCCCCACCGGGCAGGCCGACCTCGACCGTGACCGGTCCTGGCTGCTCCGCCTCGACGACCACGTCCAGGGCCGTCAGGTCGGGCGTCGCCACGGCGACCACGCTGGTGACTGCCGCCTCCGGCAGCGGCTCCAGCCAGACCGGCTGCCAGATCCCCGAGGTGGCCGTGTACCAGATGTCCCGCGGCTGCAGCGACTGCTTGCCGCGCTGCTGGAGCCCGGCGTCCGACGGGTCACGGACGCTGACCAGCAGCTCCACCTGGTCGCGGTCGGTCCTGGGCAGCTCGGCCGAGAAGGGCAGGTACCCGCCGCGGTGCTCGGCCACCAGGCGGCCGTCGACCCGGACCGCGCAGTGGTGGTCGACCGCCTCGAACCACACCACGACCCGCCCGCCGCGCCACGACTCGGGCACGCTGACCGTACGGCGGTAGTGCAGGACCTCGTCCGGCTGCAGCGCCCGGCCGACCCCGGAGGAGCCGGTCTCGATCGCGTACGGGACGACGATCTCACCGTCCCAGCGCTTGGGCACCGGCTCCCGGGCGGGGCTGGCCTCCGGCCCGCCCAGGGCCGGGCGGACCGCGTACTGCCAGGGGCCGTTGAGCGACGCCCAGCGGGAGCGGACCAGCATCGGGCGGGGGTACTCGGGCAGCGGAGCCTGAGACCCGGCCTGCCTGCTCCACCGGGTCCGCAGCCGGCTCACCGGGCTACTGCGGCAGCGGCTGGCGGCCCAGGGCCCCGACCAGCTGTGCCCGGTAGCGGTCCGAGCTGCGCCAGGCGAGCTCGTCGCGGGAGTGCTGCAGCCGCTGCTCCAGCCCGATCCTCTCGGCGGCCTCCTCGTTGCCCTCGCGCTCCAGGAAGCGCTCCATGGCCTCGATCCCCCGCTCCAGGTGCCGCACGTCGGCGGCCTGCTGGGCGTCGAGGCGGGCCGCGTACCAGTCGCTGGTCAGGATCACCTCCCGCTCGAAGAGCCGGCGGAAGTCGGGCGTGTCGAGCTCCCAGCCCTCACGGGAGCGGCCGTCGGCCATGATCTCCAGCAGCGCCCGCAGCGGCGGGCAGGCCTCCTCGATCGAGCCGTCGCGCTGGTAGGCCTGGGCGACCCGCTGGTGGGTGGTGACGATGGTGTCGACCGACTCGCAGTACGCATCCAGGTCCTGCGTCTCGGGTGCCAGCATCTGCGGGGTAAAGACCACGTGCGGGTGCATGAAGATCCGCCCGAAGTACCAGCGCGCGAGGCGGTCCGTCATCCGGTACCCCAGGCGGCTGGCCCTGACCAGACGGCCCTGGTAGGTCAGGTCGCTGACCCGCTCCAGGCAGCCGTTCTCGATCAGGGCCTGGGCCGAGCGCTCCTGCGGGGTCATCCGGGCGAAGACCTCCGGCACCAGCAGGCTCACGTCGTGGTCGACCCGGACCTTCGGGCCGACGTAGCCGGCTGCCGAGAGCCAGCCGTCGTAGCCGGTGAGCGCGTACGAGAGCAGGGCGGCGTTCAGGTCGTACACGGTCGGCATCGCGTTGAACGGGCCCTTGGTCATGGCGCCCTCAGAGCCGGCGCCGGTCGTCGACGGCGACTTGCCGGTCATCGAGCTGATGAACTCCATGAACAGCTCGGGCAGCTCCATGTAGTGCAGCGGGTTGTACGCGCACAGCGGCGCCACCCCCGGCTCGGCCGGGTTGTTGCGCCGACCGGCCGCGACCACGTCGACCGGCACCGCCAGCGGCTGCGACAGCGGCACCCGCCACAGCAGGTGCACCGCCACGTCGGCGATCTCGGTGGCCACCGGGTGGGACAGGTCGGGACGCTCCTGCAGGTAGCGCGGGTTCTTCGACGGCTTGCCGTTCACCAGCCTCGGGTTCGCCGACGAGACAAAGTAGGTCTCCTCGACCTGCCCGTCGGCCACCTTCGCGATCAGCTGGCGCATCGGCTGGGTGAACGAGTGGTAGCCGATCGCGTCGTCGCGCATCGCGACCGCGTCGTCCCGGTTCAGCGGCTGGAAGTTCGACAGGAAGGTGCCCGGCTGGGCGATGTCCAGCTCGGCCTGGGTGTCGTAGCCGCGGTGGATGGCGTCGTCGGGGCGCTGGAAGAGCAGCCGCTCGCAGTTGGCGACGAACTTGCGCGAGACCGTCGGCCAGGTCCCGGCTGCACCCGGCGGGGTGACGACCGAGGCGGTGATGTCGTCCTCGGTCTGCACCTTCACCGCCGGGTGGAAGTCGTGGCGCAGCCCGAAGATCCGCCACGACCCGTCCTCGTCGAAGCCGACCCGCAGCGTGTTGACCTGGATCCGCTGCCCGTCGAGGCGCAGCGCGTTGCCCTTGCGGCCGTTCATGATCCCGACCGTGAAGTGGCTGCGCCAGTCGGCCCCCCACTCGGGGCGGTAGAAGCGCCTGACGACGAAGACCAGCTCCTTGATGTGCTGCGGGATCGTGTCCAGCCAGGCGTTGTACTCGTCGGTGTACTCGACCCTGCTCGGGGTGAGCAGCTTGATCACGCTGCCGACCGAGCGCTGGTCGGACAGGATCGGGCGGGTGTCCGTACGCCGGGCCGGGTCCTTGAAGCGCTGGGAGAGGTCGGCCTCCATGATCGCCGCCACCTGGTCCATGTCGGCGTCGTAGTCCGCCGTGTACGCGTTGCCGTGGATGATGGCGTCGGAGATCGCCTTGCTGATCTCGGACTTGCCGCCGCCGGAGACGGTGGCCGGCTTGTGGCAGGTGGTCGGCGTCGGCGCCGTCGAGATCAGGCTCCACTGGTTGCCGTCGGTTGCGATCTGGTGCATCTCGGTGCGGAACCCGACCGGCGACAGGTAGGTCCGGTCGGCCCGGAGCCGGATCGTGGACACCCCGGTCGGCGAGTGCCAGGACACGGTCTGGGTCCGCAGCGAGAAGGTGGCGTTGGCCGGGACCAGGACGATCCGGGGCTGCACCAGGTCGAGCGCGTGCCCCTCCGGCTGGCGGGCGAAGCGCTCGGGGTCGCGGGCCACTACGTCGTCGAGGTGGTACCCGTCGGGGGTGCGCTCGGTGAACTCCTGGCCGTTGTTGTACGAGGCGAAGACCACCGCCCCGCCGGAGTGCTCCTCCTCCACCCCGCCGATCAGGTTCGCCGAGTAGGAGATCTGGGTCTTGACCTCCTTCTTGCAGTAGCCGAAGTAGTTGTCGGCGATGACCGTGACGATCACGCCGCGCTCGTCGCGGGCGCAGCACTTGAAGGCCTGGCCGCCGTTGTACAGCTCGTCCTCGTCGGACCAGCACATGCCGTCGCGGCGCTGCCGCTCGGTGGCCTGGTCGATGTGCGGCAGGCCCAGCTCCTTCTTGGTGAGCGAGGTCAGGTGCGGGGCCAGGACCACGCAGCCGGTCGTGCCGGTGAAGCCGGCCTGGTCGAGGCTGGCGTCGTTCTCCGGCAGGTACGGGTCGCCGGCGTTACCGAAGACCGACTCGACGAAGTCAAGGTTGGCGACCAGGCCACCGGGCACGATGAACCGGGTCTCCATGGTCATGGCCTGCGAGTAGCCGGGGACCTCGGGCACCACCAGCGGCCGCATCAGCAGCGACACGAAGCAGCGGGCCGGCTCCGGCAGGCCGGAGGTGTACGGCAGCGCCATCGCCGACTCCGGGGGCTGGAAGGCCTTCACCAGCAGCCGCGCGAAGACCTCCCGCGGCACCGCCAGCTTGTCGTCGGGGACCGGGCTGCCGCCCTCGCTGATGTGGAAGACCCCGGCGGTGGTCCGCCGGTCGTTGGCCGGGTTGTGGAGGACCCCGTTGGCCAGCCGGTAGCTCGACAGCAGCGGCGAGGTGAAGGCGTCGCCGCCGACCGGCAGCGACAGGGCCCGGGCCAGCCCGGCCCGGTCCAGCACCAGCGTCCGTCGCGGCAGCTGCGGCCGCTCGGCGATCCCCTCGAAGTAGGAGTCCAGGAACTGCTGGATCCGGGCGTCTGCCGGGCAGAGCTGGTCGGCGAGGCGCCGGTTGAGCTCTCGCTGCCGAGCGATCACCGGATCGATCAGTCGGGCCGTCTCGGCGGCAGTCTCGGGGACCGGCAGCCCGGTCAGAGCAAGTCGAAGGTGCACCTCGGCGGCCTGGAGCATCATGACCCCATTCAACCGCGCCGGGGCGGCGGCTGCCAGGCCGACCCGCGCTTGGAGGCTGTCTCTGCCAGCTCGTGGCGCCCCTGCTGGAGCGAGAGCAGACCTCGTACGGGCCGCGACTCGCCCTTAGCCGCGTCAGACCGGCTGCGACCGCTCAGAGACCGGGGGCAGCCGAGTCGCCAGAACCAGTCCAGCGGCGGTCGAGACCGCCGCGAGCACGAAGCCGCCCTCGGCCCCGGCTGACGAGTCCACGACCAGCCCGGCCACACCCGCCCCGGCTGCTGGCCGGCGCCGACAACCGAGCGGTAGTCCCGGTGTCGGCGTTTCTCGGAGCGACCTTCCTCATGGTCTGCGACGACCTAGCCAGGACCCTGCACTCGGGGGAGCTGCCGATCGGCATCGTCACTGCAGCGCTCGGAACCCCCTTCCTGGTCGTCCTGCTGCGGCGACGCGGCACCACCTGGGGGCTGTGATGCTCCAGGTCGAGCACCTGTCTGTGGCCCGGGGCGGGGTCACGGTCCTGTCCGACCTCAGCGTCAGTGTGCCCCAGGGCCGGCTGTCGGTGCTGCTCGGCCCCAACGGGGTGGGCAAGTCAACCCTGTTCCAGTGCATCATGGGCAGCCTGCGCCACAGCGGCAGGATTCTGGTCGATGGCGAAGCCATCACCTCGTGGGGCGCGCGGCGCCTGGCTCAGACCATCGCGTACGTGCCTCAGGAGCACCGGCCCACGTTCTCCTTCCTGGTCCGCGACATCGTGCTGATGGGGCGTACCCCTCACCGGGGCGGAGTCTTCGGGCCAGGGCCAAAGGACCACGAGGTGGTGATGAAGGCGTTGGCGGAGCTCGGGCTTCTTGAGCTGGCTGACCGTTCCTACCTGACGTTGAGCGGCGGCCAGCGCCAGCTCGTCCTGATCGCCCGGGCTCTGTCCCAGGGGGCCCGCTACCTGCTGCTGGACGAGCCGACCGCGAGTCTTGACCTGGGCAACCAGGTGCTGGTCTGGCAGACCATCCGCCGACTGGTCGACAGCGGACGCGGCGCCCTCGTGTGCACCCATGACCCCAACCACGCTCTCTGGTTCGGCGACGACGCGGTGGTGCTCGAACCCGGCGGTGGCTACGACGCAGGTCCTGTGGCTGAGATCGTGACCGCCGACCGGGCCAGCCGCCTGTACGGCTTCCGCGCCGCCGGTGGCAAGGTCGGGAACCGGCCAGTCCTCGTGCCGTCGGTTGTGGCCGCCGACGTGCCCAGGGATGAGGACTGAGCTCGGCCGACGCCGCTAGGCGCCCCGCTCGGCCGCGGCGAGCTGGCCGCAGGCGCCGTCGATGTCGCGGCCGCGGGTGTCGCGTACGGTGACCGGCACGCCGTGGGCCTCCAGGCGCCGGACGAACTCGGCCTCGTCCTCGGGCCGGGACGCGGTCCACTTCGAGCCTGGGGTCGGGTTCAGCGGGATCAGGTTGACGTGGACCCAGCCCCAGTCGCCGCGGGACTGCAGCACCTTCGCCAGCCGGTCGGCCCGCCAGGCCTGGTCGTTGATGTCGCGGATCAGGGCGTACTCGATGGAGACCCGCCGCTTGGTCGCCTCGGCGTAGCCCCAGGCCGCGTCGAGGACCTCGCCCACCTTCCACCGGGTGTTAATCGGCACGAGCGTGTCCCGCAGCTCGTCGTCGGGGGCGTGCAGCGACACGGCCAGGGTCACCGGCAGCCCCTCCTGGCTGAGCTGGTGGATCCGGGGCACCAGGCCGACGGTCGAGACCGTCAGGCCCCGGGCCGAGACCCCCAGCCCGTCCGGCGCTGGTGCGGTGATGGCGCGGACGGCGGTCAGCAGCGCCCGGTAGTTCGCCAGCGGCTCCCCCATCCCCATGAAGACGATGTTGGTGAGCCGGCCTGCTCCGCCGGGCAGGTCACCCTGGGCCAGGGCAGCGGCCGCCGCCCGGACCTGGTCGACAATCTCCGCAGCCGACAGGTTGCGCTGCAGGCCGCCCTGCCCGGTCGCGCAGAACGGGCAGGCCATCCCGCAGCCGGCCTGGGACGAGACGCACAGCGTCGACCGGACCCCGTTCGGCCCCGGGACCCCGCCGCGCAGCCCGTACCGCATCAGCACCGACTCCACCGGGGTGCCGTCGTGAAGCCGCCACAGGGTCTTCACCGTGGCGCCGTCGTCGCAGGTGACGTGGCGGACCTCGCTCAGCAGCGTCGGGAAGAAGACCTCCCGTACGGCCTCGCGCTGAGCGGCCGGCAGGTCTGTCCACGAGGCCGGGTCGACCGAGAAGTGCTCGAAGTAGTGCGTCGACAGCTGCCGGGCCCGGAACCGGGGCAGCCCGGCCTCCACCACCGCCGGTCCCCGCTCGCCCGGCGCCAGGTCGGCCCAGTGGCGTGGCGGCTTGCCTCGGGCCGGTGCCTCCAGCCGCAGCCGGGCCTGGTCAGCCAACGGGGACCATCAGGTACAGCAGGACCCAGGCGACCGGGGCCGCGAAGAGCAGCGAGTCGACCCGGTCCAGGACGCCGCCGTGGCCAGGCAGGAAGTGGCTCATGTCCTTGATCCCCAGGTCTCGCTTCAGCTGGGACTCGATCAGGTCGCCCAGGGTACCGACGACCACCATGCAGGCCCCGAAGAGCAGACCCACCCCGACCGGCACCCGCAGCACGAAGTGCGCCATCGCCGCGCCGACCGCCAGCGCCAGCAGCATCGACCCGCACGAGCCCTCCCAGGTCTTCTTCGGGCTGATCCGCGGCGCCAGCGGGTGCTTGCCGAAGAGCACCCCCGCCAGCCAGCCGCCGGTGTCGCTGGCCGCCACGCACAGGATGTACGTGGTGATCCGGGCTGCCCCGTCCGGAGAGCCCACCATCAGCGCGAGGAAGGAGCCCAGCAGCGGGAGGTACGCGATCGTCAGCATGCTGGCCGCCACGTCCCGTACGAAGCCGGACGAGCCTCCCGGCAGCCGCCAGGCCAGGGCTGCCAGCACCGTCACCCCGAGCGTCATGATCAGCACCGCGGTCGGGGTGAACAGCGTGCCCTGCTCGTGAGCCAGGTACGAGCCGACCACCATCGCCGCCGCGCCGACGCTGATCGGCACCACCGCCGAGGTCATCTGCGCCTCGGCCTTGAGCACCCGGTGGAGCTCGACCGAGCCCAGCACCATGCCCACGGCCAGCAGGAGCATGAACCCGGCCTTGAAGAAGACCAGGGTGACGATCACGTAGCTGATCAGCCCGACCGCGACCGCGACCGCCGCAGGCAGGTTCCGACCGGCCCGCTCGTTCACCCGGTCCACCCGTTCCCGGGCCAGCTCGCGGTGGGAGCGGTGCACCGCTGGGTCGTCAGCCACAGTCCTCAGAGCTCGAGGAGCTCAGCCTCTTTGTGCTTGAGCAGCTCGTCGACGGCGTCCGTGTGCTTCTTGGTGACCGTGTCGAGCTGCTTCTCAGCCCGGGCCGCGTCGTCCTCGGACACTGCCTTGTCCTTCACTAGCTTGTGGATCGCCTCATTGGCGTGGCGGCGGGTGTTGCGGATCGCGACCCGGCCCTCCTCCGCCTTGTGCTTGGCCAGCTTGGTGTACTCCTTGCGCCGCTCCTCGGTGAGCACCGGCAGGGTGACCCGGATCGTGGTGCCGTCGTTGGAGGGGTTGACGCCAAGGTCGGAGTCGCGGATCGCCCGCTCGATGGCAGCCATCGCGCTGCGGTCGTACGGGGTGATCAGCACGGTCCGGGCCTCGGGGACCTGGAACGAGGCCAGCTGCTGCAGCGGGGTCGGGGTCCCGTAGTACTCGGCGCTGAGCTTGTGGAACATGGCGGGGTGGGCCCGCCCGGTACGGATCGCCGCGAGCTCCTCGCGGGCAAAGTCGACCGCCGTGTCCATCTTGGTGTCGGCGCTGGAGACGATCTCGGCTGTCACGAGTGGTCCCTTCGTAAGTGGCGTGGGCGTTGGGTAGACCGTAGCAGCTGCGCGCCGGTTCAGGCGTGGACCGTGGTCCCGATCGGGGCCCCGGAGACCACCCGGGCGATATTGCCAGGGATATCGAGGTTGAAGAAGACCATCGGCAGCTTGAAGTCCCGGGCCAGGCTGACCGCTGTCGCGTCGGCCACCTTCAGGTGGCGCGAAAGGTACTCGTCGTAACTGAGGTCGCAGAACTTGGTGGCCGAGGGGTGGGTGGCTGGGTCCGCGTCATACACGCCGTCCACGCCCTGCTTGGCCATCAGCAGCACCTCGCAGCCGACCTCCAGGGCCCGCTGGGCCGCGACGGTGTCGGTAGAGAAGAACGGCATCCCAGAGCCGGCGCCGAAGATCACGACCCTGCCCTTCTCCAGGTGGCGTACGGCCCGGCGCGGGATGTACGCCTCGGCGACCTGCCCCATGGTGATCGCGGTCTGGACCCGGGTCTCGATCCCGGCCTTCTCGCAGAAGTCCTGCAGTGCCAGGCAGTTCATGACGGTGCCCAGCATGCCGATGTAGTCGGCCCGAGCCCGTTCCATGCCGCGCTGCTGCAGCTCGGCGCCGCGAAAGAAGTTGCCGCCGCCGACGACGATCGCCACCTCGATCCCGGACTGGGCGACCTGGGCCACCTCACCAGCGATTCTCGACACCACATCGGGGTCGACCCCGAGGTTGCCGCCGCCGAAGGCCTCTCCGGAGAGCTTCAGCAGCACCCGACGGTAGTGGGGTCGATCACCCTGCTCCACAAGCTCCTCCTCCACGACGGCTGTGCGCCGCGCCCCGGTCCGGGGCGCGGCGCACAGCACTCTAGAGGCTTCAGGCCCCGGCGGCGAACCGTACGAAGCGGGTCACCGTGACTCCGGCGTCGCTGAGCAGCGCACCGACGGTCTTCTTGTCGTCAGAGATCGCCGGCTGGTCGACCAGACAGACGTCCTTGTAGAAGGCACCGACACGGCCCTCGACGATCCAGGCGATGGCCTGCTCCGGCTTGCCCTCCTCGCGGGCGGTGGCCTCGGCGATCCGCTCCTCGTGGGCGACCAGCTCGGCCGGCACCTGGTCGCGGGAGACGTACTGCGGCGACATCGAGGCGATCTGCATGGTCACCATCCGGACCAGGTCAGCATCGTCACCCTCGAACTCGACCAGCACGCCCACCTGGGGCGGCAGGTCCTGGCTGCGGTGGTGCAGGTAGGTCTGGGTCGTCCCGCTGAAGCAGGCGACCTTGACCAGCTCGATCTTCTCGCCGATCTTGGCGACCAGGGCCGCCACCCGCTCGGCGACGGTCTCGCCCGAGGCGAGCTTCAGCCCCAGCGCCGCCTCCACCGTCTCGGCGCCGGCCTGGTCAACAGCCTCGGCGATCTGCTGCGCGGTGGTGACGAACTCCTCGTTCTTGGCGACGAAGTCGGTCTCGGCACCCAGCTGCACCAGGGCGTGCCCGCTGGCGGCCACGACCCCGTTGCTGGCCTCGCGGTCGGAGCGCTTGGCGGCCTTGGCGGCGCCGGTGATCCGGAGCAGCTCGATGGCCTTGTCGAAGTCGCCGTCGCTCTCGGTGAGGGCCTTCTTGGCGTCCATCATCCCGGCCCCGGTCATGTCCCGGAGCTTCTTGACGTCAGTGGCAGTGATAGCCATTCGTTGGTGTCCTCGGTTCAGGTCGGTCAGTTGGTGGTCTGGGTGTCGGCCGGGGCCGCCTCGGTGGCCTCAGCCTTCGGCTCCTGGGCCGCGGCAGCCGGCTCGGTGGCCTCGGTCGCGGCGGCCTCCTGGCCGGCGAGCAGCTCGCGCTCCCACTCCGGCATCGGCTCGGCCTCGGTCTCCTCGCCGGTGGCGCCCCGCCCGGAGCGGGAGACCAGGCCGTCGGCGACGGCGTCGGCGATCACCCGGGTCAGCAGCCCGACCGAGCGGATCGCGTCGTCGTTGCCGGGGATCGGCCAGTCGACCTCGTCCGGGTCGCAGTTGGTGTCCAGGATCCCGATCACGGGGATCCGCAGCTTGCGGGCCTCGTCGACGGCCAGGTGCTCCTTCTTGGTGTCGATCACCCAGACCGCCTGGGGCACCCGGTTCATGTCCCGGATCCCGCCCAGGGTCTTGGAGAGCTTGTCCTTCTCGCGCCGCAGCCCGAGCAGCTCCTTCTTGGTCAGCCCGGAGGCGGCGACGTCGTCGAAGTTCATCGCCTCCAGCTCCTTGAGCCGCTGGATCCGCTTCACCATGGTGTGGAAGTTGGTGAGCATCCCGCCCAGCCAGCGCTGGTTCACGTACGGCATGCCGACCCGGGTGGCCTGCTCAGCGACGGCCTCCTGAGCCTGCTTCTTGGTGCCCACGAAGAGGATCTGGCCGCCCTTGGCGACCGTGTTCTTGACGAAGGCGTAGGCCTGGTCGATGTAGGTCAGCGACTGGTGCAGGTCAATGATGTAGATGCCGTTGCGCTCGGTGAAGATGAAGCGCTTCATCTTGGGGTTCCAGCGACGGGTCTGGTGCCCGAAGTGAACACCGCTGTCGAGCAGCTGGCGCGCGGTGACGACGGCCATGGCCGTTCCTTTCTGCGGCGGACGGCAGTGACCGCCCGCGAGGTTGTCTCGGCACCGAGCCTTTCGGTGCCGCCTGATGCCGACGCCGTCACCTGCCCAGAGACTGGGACCCCAGGGCGACGACCCGTACAGCCACGGTGGGTCGGCATGCGAAGTCGACCGGGGTGCCCCGGCCGCTCCCGACAGCGTACAAGCGTGGCCCGGCGCCGGGCAAAGCCGTTCGGGCAGCGGGCCGGGCCACGGAGGTTGTCCACACCCCTGGCCTGGGGCGCAGGTTGTCCACAGGTCACCACATTCTCTGTCCGATCTCGCCGGAGCGGCCCATGGTCTCGGCATGAGACGCTGCTGTGTCGCGACCGTGCTGGCCCTGCTGCTGGTCCTGGGCCTGGCGCCCCCGGCGGGCGCGGATGTCGGGCTGCCACGGGGACGGCTGCCCGTCGACGGTCCGGTGGTGACGCCGTACAACCCGCCCGAGACCCGCTGGGGCTCGGGGCACCGCGGAGTGGACATCGCCGCTGCCCCGGGCGCCACGGTGGTCGCTGCGGCGGCGGGGACCGTGTCCTTCTCCGGGATGGTGGCCGGTCGTGGGGTCCTGGCAATCGACCACGGCACGGTGCGGACCACGTACGAGCCGGTGACGGCGACCGTGCGGGTCGGCGACCTGGTAGTCGCCGGGACCCCGGTGGCCCGGCTGGAGGCCGGCCACCCGTGCCCGGCCGCGGCCTGCCTGCACTGGGGGCTGCGGTCCGGGGAGGAGTACCTCGACCCGATGCTGCTGATCGGCCCGGCACAGCTCCGGCTGCTGCCGCGGGGGGCCACTCCCCGGCCGGTCCCGGCACCCCTGGTGGGCGGGTCCGGTGGAGTCTCCCGCCCGGCCGACGGGCCGATCACCTCACCCTTCGGGATGCGGGTGCACCCGGTGACCGGGGTCTGGAAGCTGCACGACGGGGTCGACATCGGCGCTCCGTGCGGGGCCCCGGTGCGGGCCTGGGCTGACGGGGTGGTGGTCCAGGCCGGCTGGGCGGGCGCGTACGGCAACCGGGTCCTCATCGACCACGGGGACGGTCCGCGCGGCCACGTGGTGACCGGCTACGCCCATGCCCAGTCGATGGTGGTCCGTCCTGGAGCTCGAGTGGTCCGGGGACAGGTGATCGCCACAGTCGGGACCACGGGGCTGTCGACCGGCTGCCACCTGCACGCCCAGGCCTGGGTGAACCAGCAGCTCACCAACCCCGTCGGCCTGTGGTCAGGTTGACCGGGCGGCTGGCCGGGCAGGCTGCCACGGTGGCCTGCCCGAGCGGGTACCCCAGACGGGCAGCCGACCGGGGGTACGAGCGCTGCGTAGGCCTCGGGCAGGCGAGTCTCACGGTGACCGCCAGGCTCCCGCACCGGCTGTCTCCGCCTCAGCCAGGTCCGTGGCACGTCCTCAGCGCCACCCCCGGGTGGCGGTCTCGATGATCCAGGCCTGCTCGAAGGCGGTCTCACGCCACTGGTCGTAGCGTCCGCTGACCCCCGCGTGCCCGGCCACCATCTCGGTCCGCAGCATCACCGGGGCGGTCTGCGCCGACAGCTCGTGACGCAGCTGCTGCACCCACTTGGTCGGCTCCACGTAGTGGACCCGGGCGTCGTTGAGCCCGGTCGTGGCCAGGATCGCCGGGTACTGGGCGCCCGGGCGGATGTTCTCGTACGGCGAGTAGCTCTTCATGTAGGCGTAGACCTGCGGATCGTGGAGAGGGTCGCCCCACTCCTCCCACTCGGTGACCGTGAGCGGCAGGCTTGGGTCCAGGATCGTGGTCAGTGCGTCGACGAAGGCGACCCCCGCGTGGACGCCGGCGAACAGCTCCGGGGCCAGGTTTGTGACCGCGCCCATCAGCAGGCCGCCGGCGCTGCCTCCCTCGGCGACCAGCCGGTCGGGGCTGGTGTAGCGGTGCTCGATCAGCCACCGCGCCGAGTCCACGAAGTCAGTGAAGGTGTTCTTCTTGGCCAGCAGCTTGCCGTTCTCGTACCAGGAGCGGCCCATCTCCCCGCCGCCGCGGACGTGGGTGATCACGCACACGAAGCCCCGGTCCAGCAGGGACAGCCGGGGAATGGAGAAGACCGGCGGAATCGACACCTCGTACGAGCCGTACCCCCACAGCAGGCACGGAGCGGTCCCGTCGACCGGAGTGTCGCGGTGGCGGACGATGGACAGCGGGACCCGGGTCCCGTCGGTGGCGGTCGCCCACTGCCGCTCCTCGATGTAGTCCTCGGCCCGGTACCCACCGCGGGTGGGGTGGTCGAGGACCGGGGTGACCTTGAGCGTGGTCACGGTGTCGTCGCCGAACCGGTACTCCAGCACCGACTCGGGGTGGGTCAGCGAGCAGTAGCTCAACCGGATCCGGTCGGTGTCGATGTCTTCCCCGCCAGGGGCGCTGATGTCGTACACCTCGCCGGCGACCGGCACCGGGGCCAGGCTCCCGTCAGCCAGGTTGACCACCTCGACTCCGGCCAGCCCGTCACGCTGGCGGCTCACCACCGCCCAGCCGCGGTAGGCCGAGACGTCGGTGTAGCGCACCCCTGGCTCCGGGCCGACCAGGTCGCGCCAGGTAGACGCCGGGGCGAGCTCGGCGGCGTCGGCCCAGGCCAAGGGGGCACGGCTCACCTGAAAGTCGGCGGAGCTCCGGTTGTGCAGGATGAAGAGCTCGTCGTCGCCGACCTCGACCGCGTACTCGACGCCCTCCTGGCGGGCGGTCACGATCCGGGGCTCGGCCTCCGGCTGGTCAGCCGGGAGAAGCCAGAACTCGCTGGTGAGGCGGGAGCCGTTGCCGATCAGGACCCAGCGGTGGTCCCGGGAGACGTCCACGCCGACCCCGTACCGCTCGTCAGTCTCCTCGAAGACCATGACGTCGCCGGACGGGTCGGTCCCCAGCTCGTGGCGCCACACCTGGTACGGGCGCCAGGCGTCGTCCACCCGGGCGTAGAACAGGTGGCTCTGCCCAGCCCAGGCCAGGCCACTGGCGATGCCGGTCAGGACCGGGCCGACGGTGTCGCCGTACTGCTCCCCCGCCGCGACCACCCGGACGAAGGTGTCGTAGCGCTCGTCACCGGAGGTGTCCACGGAGAAGGCGAGCAGGCTCCCGTCGGGGGACAGGGTGAACGCCCCGAGGGAGAAGAACTCCTGCCCCGCCGCCTCAGCGTTCCCGTCGAGCAGGACCTGCTCGCCCGGGACCTCGCCGCTGGGGTCGGGGCGCTCGTCGGGGGAGCCGGCCGCCACCCGGCACCACAGCGGGTAGTCCTGGCCGGTGACCGTGCGGGTGTAGTACCAGTACGCCTCGCCGGTGGTGTGGCGGCTGCACTCGGGCACTGACAGGTCGGTCTGCTGGGTCCGGGCCTCAATGTCGGCGAAGATCTCCTCCCGCAGCGGCGCCAGGTGCGCAGTCATCGCCTCGGTGTAGGCGTTCTCCGCCTCCAGGTGGGCGATCACCTGCGGGTCGGTCTTGTCCCGAAGCCACTCGTACGGGTCCACGAAGGTGTCCCCGTGGTGGGTCCGCTGAGTGGGACTCCGGTCAGCGACTGGAGGGGTCGGGACATCGGTCATGAGCTCACCTTAGATGACTGGCTCCAGGGGTTAGGTGCTCCAGGGAAGGTGCCGATGCTGCGGAAGCCGAGGGCGGAGGTGCTCGAGGCGGCCGTTGACTGAGACTGGCCTGGGGAGTGGAGATTCTCTCTCACCAGACCGGCAGCCAGGCCTTCACTCCTCTGCCGGCTTCACCGCTCAGGCCCGGGGGTGTGCCTGGTGGAAGGCCTGGCGCAGCCGGTCGGCGGTCACGTGGGTGTAGAGCTGGGTCGTGGCCAGGCTGGAGTGCCCGAGCAGCTCCTGCACCGTACGCAGGTCAGCCCCACCCTCCAGCAGGTGGGTCGCCATAGCGTGGCGCAGCCCGTGGGGTCCGAGGTCGGGGGCCCCGTCTACCAGGCCCAGCGCCCGGTGGACCACCCGGCGCACGACCCGGGGGTTGATCCGGGTGCCAAGCCGCTGGCCGAGAAAGACCGCCGCCCCGGAGCCAGGGCGGACCAGCTCGCCGCGGCGCGCCAGCCAGCCGTCCAGGGCCCGCTGGGCCGGGCTGCCGATCGGGACCGTGCGCTCCTTGCTGCCCTTGCCGACCACCCGGACCGCACGCCGGGCCAGGTCAAGGTCGCCCAGGTCTAGCCCGCAGAGCTCAAAGACCCGGATCCCGGAGGCGTAGAGCAGCTCCAGGATGGCGACGTCGCGGGCACCGACCGCGGTGCCGTCCTCGGCCGCCACCGCAGTCGCCGAGCGCAGCATCTCGGCCGCCTCGGAGGCGGTGAGGGTGGCCGGGAGCCGTTTCGGGGTCTTGGGAGACCGGAGTCCCGCCGCCGGGTCCTGGGCCACGGCGCCCGACCGGGCGGCCCAGGCGTAGAAGGCCCGGACTCCGGCAGCCCGGCGCTGCACCGTGGTGCGGCTCGCCCCGGAGTCGGCCAGGTCTGCCAGCCAGGCCCTCAAGGTTCGCAGGTCCACCTCGCCCGGCTGGCCGCCCTGCCGCTGGAGGAAGGCCTCCAGGGTCGCCAGGTCCTGGGCGTACCCGCGCCGGGTGTGCTCCGAGTAGCCGCGGTCGGCCAGGTGCTGCAGGTAGCGCTGGACCAGGTCACCCAGCAGGCTCGGCTCGCTCACCTGCCCTGTCTCGCTCACCCGCCCCGTCTCGCTCACTTGCCCAGTCTGCCCGCGCCACGCAGCGCCAGCAGTCCTGCCTGCCCTGGCGAGTCGGGCACCACGTGCTGCCGCGACGGACACTCACCAGCCAGGCCGGGCTGTCCCTGTATGGGAGCCTCACAGCCCCGGCCAGGCTGCCCGTTGTCATGCCCCGGTACCCTCCCCCGCATGAGCGTGGAGGCCCGTCGCTGGTCGAGGCGTACGACCCTGCTCGCTGCCGTCGGCCTGGTGGGCTGCGGGCCGGCGGGCTACAGCCTGGCGCGTCGAGCCGGTGAGGACCGCGCGGAGCTGCAGGCCCTGCTCGACGACCCCATGGCGGCGAAGGACCTTCTGGGCCTTCCCCTTGTGTCAGCGCACCAGACGGGTCGCACGAGAGGACTCCTCAAGGAAACGCCCCCTGTGGTGAGGCGGGTCTTTGCGGTGGAGCCAGACCGCGCCGCTACCAGGGTGGGCGAGCTTCGCGAGCTCGCCATGAGGGCCGGCTGGAAGTCGGCGTACTCGGGCCCCGTGGTGCACACCTGGCACGGGCAGAAGAGAGGTCAGACCTGCGCCATCAAGGCGGCCAGTGACCTGAGCGAGGTCGCCGTGAGGCTGATCCGTTCTGGACTTCTAGCGGCTGCCGCTGCCCCGAGGGCTCGGTGAGCGTACCCGCCCCTCACCCAGCCTGCAGCGACCAGGCAGGTCTGGGCTCTGATCCGTGAGCCGGCTCGGCTCCGTCTGCACCCCCAGCAGTGCCGCAGCCCGATAGCCTGGCCGGGCAGAGAGACGTAGGGAGAGCAATGGACATCCGAGAGCTGATGACGGGTGGCACGGTCCTGCCGATCACTCGCTGGGGCGAACCCGTCATGCACGCCAGGACCCGCCCGGTGACGAGCTTCGACGCCGAGCTGCGGGACCTGGCCCGCGACATGTTCGCGACCCAGACAGCGGCCCAGGGGGTGGGGCTGGCCGCGACCCAGGTCGGCCGCGGTATCGCGATGTTCGTCTTTGAGTGCGCCGACGCCGACGACCGGATTCACGCCGGGGTGGTCTGCAACCCGGTGATCACCCTGCCCGAGGGCCGCGACCGCAGCCTTGAGGAGGGCGAGGAAGGCTGCCTCTCCTTTCCGGGCGCCTACGAGACTCTGTCCCGTCCTGACTACGCGGTCTGCCGTGGCCAGGACCTGGAGGGAAACCCCGTCGAGGTGGTCGGGACCGGGATGCTGGCCCGCTGCCTGCAGCACGAGACCGATCACCTCAACGGCATCGTCTTCGGTGACCGGCTCTCGTCACGCCGCCGCAAGTCCCTCGGCAGGAAGCACGACCGCCTGGCCTACCGCTACCCCGACGACTGGCCGGTCTCGCCGAAGCTCCCCTTCGACCCGGTCCAGGAAGCGGGCTAGGCCATGAACCGGCCACGTCGTGCCGTCGAAGACGTGGAAGACCTCGACATGGCTGAGCCCCAGGCCGACTCAGCCACCTCGCTGCGCGCGAGCGCCGACCACGAGCCACCGCCCCAGGTCCGGGCCAGCATCGCAGGCCGGGCCGCCTGCCTGGTCACCACGCACGGCGCGGTGTGGCTGGAGTCGGTGGTCGGCATGGGGCGCACCGACAGCGGCTCCCTCGCCGCGCTGACCTCTGACGGCTCCCGCCACCCGCTGGTCAGCCGGTCAGTCCCCCACGAGCTGGTGCCGCGGCTGCTGCACCTGCTGGCCGAGATCAACCGCTGCGCTGTCCGGGACGAGATCCCGGGCCGGATCTACGTCGTCAGCCTTGACGCCGACCTGGTAGTCCGGGTCACGATCCGCCACATCGACACCTGGCAGCTGCTCAGCGAGCAGCGCTACCACACGGTCGCAGCCGCCCTGGGCCCGAGCAGCGAGCCGGCTCCCCCGTGGCGGTCGGCTTCTCCCCTGCCACCACCGGCCGGGCCTCGCCCGATCAGCTAGCGCAGCAGGTACGTGGCGACTGCTGCGGCGGCCGCCACGTTCAGGGAGTCCACTCCGGCAGCCATCGGGATCTGGGCAACCACGTCGGCGCAGGCCACCCAGTCCGGGCTCAGCCCATGGCCCTCGGTCCCGAGCAGGACCGCCACCCGGCCAAGGTCGCGTCCGGCCAGCTCGGCGAGGTCAGCGGCCTGCGGGTCCAGTGCCAGCGCCACCGTGGTGAATCCCGCTGCCCGCAGCTCGGGCAGCACCGTACGGTCGTCGTCGGCCCGGGCCCAGGGCAGACCCAGCACCACCCCCATGCTGGCCTTGACCGCCCTCCGGTACAGCGGGTCGGCGCTGCCCGAGCTCAGCAGCAGCCCGTCCCAGCCCAGGGCGGCCGTGGTCCGGGCGATCGCGCCCAGGTTGGCGTGGTCGACGAGGTCCTGGACCACCACCAGCCGCGAGCTGGCCGCCAGCAGCCCGGGCACGGTCCAGCGCTGCTCACGCTGAAAGGAGGCCAGAGCCCCCCGGTGGACGTGGAAGCCGGTGAGCGCCTCGATCGTGCCGGCCGGGGCGGTCAGCACCGGCACAGCGAAGTCCTGCCAGACGTCACGCAGCCCCTCAACCCAGCGCGGGGCCAGCAGGAATGACCGGGGCCGGTAGCCCGCGGCCACCGCCCGCCGGATCACCAGCTCACCCTCGGCGATGAAGGCCGCGTCCGGGCCGGCCTGGCGCAGCCGGGACTCGCGCAGCGCCACGTAGTCGGTGGCGCGCGGATCGTCAGTACTGCTCAGCCAGATGACAGGCACCAGCCGACGATAGCCCTCCGCCGACCACGGGCGGCCTTGCTCGGCGTACCTCTACCCTGGTGCCGGTCGAGAGGAGCCCAGCGTGGCCTGGTGGAAGCGGTTCAAGCCAGACGGCTTCCTGGTGGCGATCGTGGTGTCGGCTGCGGTGGCCTCGTTCCTGCCCGTCACCGGGGCCGGGCAGACGGTGCTGAGCTGGGCGATCAAGGTCGCGGTCTTCGCCCTGTTCTTCCTGTACGGGGCCCGGCTGAAGCCGTCCGAGGCCCTCGTCGGCCTCACCCACTGGCGGCTCCACCTGACCATCCTGGCCTTCACCTACGTGGCCTTCCCACTGGTCGGGCTGGCGCTGGGGGTGCTGTCACCGCGGCTGCTGCCGACCGACCTGTACACGGGCCTGCTGTACCTGATGACGGTGCCGGCCACCGTCCAGTCGGCGGTGACCTTCACCTCGATCGCCCGTGGCAACGTCGCCGGTGCGATCGTCAGCTCGTCGACCTCGAACCTGCTCGGGGTCTTTCTCACCCCGGCCCTGGTGGTGGCGCTGATGGCGACCTCGGGCCGGGTCCAGGTGGGCGCCGCGGCGATCATCGACATCGCGGTGCAGCTGCTGCTGCCCTTCATCCTGGGCCAGCTGTCACGACCGTGGACCGCGGACTTCGTGAAGCGGCACAAGAAACTCAGGCTGGTGGACCAGGCGTCGATCGTGATGGTGGTCTACCTGGCCTTCTCACAAGGGGTGGAGGAGCGGATGTGGTCGCGGACCACCCCGTTCCAGCTGGTGGCCCTGGTGCTGGTCTGCCTGCTGGTGCTTGTGCTGATGCTGGCGCTGACCTGGTTCGCCGCCCGCCGGCTCGGCTTCAACCGGGAGGACTCGATCACGATCCAGTTCTGCGGCACCAAGAAGTCGATGGCGACGGGCCTGCCGATGGCGCAGGTGCTGTTCGCCGGGATGCCGATCGGGCTGCTGGTGCTGCCGCTGATGGTCTTCCACCAGCTCCAGCTGATGGCCTGCTCGGCTCTGGCCGCCCGCTACGCCCGCCAGGGGGGCGCCGCTGACCAGGCACCCGAGCAGCCAGGCTGAGCGAGGTCAGGCCTCCGGCTCGTCCGTACGGCGCAGCCGCGGCCGCAGCACCACCAGGCCGGTGACGAACAGCACCGCCAGGACCGGGAGCTGGGCCCACCACAGCCGGCCCAGGGCCAGCGCCAGCAGCGCGGTCACCGCGGCGGCGACTGCCAGGGTCGCGTACCAGCGGTCGCGGCGCAGCATCTCCAGGACGGCGGCCAGCGCGGCCAGGGCTGCCCACAGCGCCCACAGGTGCTGGCCGAGCCAGTCGTTGAGGTTGATGTCCACGGCTCTCAGCTCTCGTGCCGCTCGGCGCGCGCGGTCCAGCGCCCGTCGTGCTCGCAGACCTGGAGCCGCATGTCGAAGGTCCGCGACAGGTTGGCCGGGGTCAGCGTCTCCCGGATGGGACCGGCCGCAACGACCCGCCCGGCCTTGAGCAGCAGGCAGTGAGTGGTCCCGACCGGGATCTCCTCGACATGGTGGGTGACCATCACCGAGGTCGGGGCCTGGGGGTCCTCGGCGAGCGCGGTCAGGGTCTCGACCAGCGCCTCTCGCCCAGCCAGGTCCAGGCCAGCGCCCGGCTCGTCGAGCAGCAGCAGCTCCGGGTCGGTCATCAGGGCCCGGGCGATCTGGACCCGCTTGCGCTCCCCCTCGCTCAGGGTGCCGAAGGTCCGCCCGCCGAGCCTGTCGACCCGCAGCAGGCCCATCAGGGCCCGGGCCCGGTCGAAGTCCTCCTGCTCATAGGCCTCTTTCCAGCGCCCCACCACCCCGTAGGCGGCCGAGACGACGAGGTCGTCGACCCGTTCCTGGTGCGGGATCTGCTCGGCCAGCGCCGAGGAGGCGAGCCCGATCCGGGGCCGCAGCTCGAAGACGTCCACCGCCCCGAGGACCTCGCCCAGGATCCCGACCACGCCGGAGGTGGGGTGGATCTGGGTGGCGAGGACCCGCAGCAGCGTCGTCTTGCCGGCCCCGTTGGGGCCGATCACCACCCACCGGTCGCCTTCACTGACAGTGAGGTCGACCCGGTCCAGCAGCAGTGACCGGTCACGGCGCACCGTGACCTCGGCGATCTCGATGACAGCGGTCATGTCTCCTCCTCAGGCGCCAGTGGAGTGAACACCACCGTCGACGTGGATGATCTCCCCCGTGGTCTTGCTGAACCAGTCCGACAGCAGCGCCACCACCGCCTTGGCGGTCGGGGTGGCGTCGGACTGGTCCCAGCCCAGGGCCGCCCGGTGGCTCCAGGTCGCGTCGAGGTCGGTGACGCCCGGGATCGCCTTCTTGGCCAGGGTGTCGAGCGGGCCGGCGGAGACGATGTTGGAGCGGATCTGGTCGGGCCCGAGGTAGCGAGCGAGGTAGCGGGAGGTGGACTCCAGGGCCGCCTTGGCGACCCCCATCCAGTCGTACATGGGCCAGGAGACGCTGGCGTCGAAGGTCAGCCCGACCACCGACGCTCCCCGGGTCAGCACTGGCCGTACGGCCCGGACCAGGGAGGCCATCGAGTACGCCGACACCTGCAGCGCCTGGCCGACATCGGACCACTCGGTCTCCAGGAAGCCCCCTCCGAGCGCGGTCTGCGGGTTCGCGTACGCGATCGAGTGGACCAGCCCGTCCAGCCCGTCCACGTGCTCGCGGACCTGGTCGGCCAGCCCGGCCAGGTGCTCCTCGCTGCTGACGTCGACCTCCAGCACCGGAGGCACCGGGTCGAGCCGCTGCACCACCCGCCGGGTCAGGCTGAGAGCCCGGCCGAAGTTCGACACCAGCACTGTCGCGCCCTCGGCCTGGGCGACCTGCGCCACCGCGTACCCGATCGAGGTGCTGTGGGTGACCCCCGCCACCAGGACCCGCTTGCCTTCCAGAATGCCCACTGCCGCTCCTTCTCAGTGACCCATGCCGAGGCCGCCGTCGACCGGCAGCACCGCGCCCGAGACATAGCCTGCCCGGTCAGAGACCAGGAACTCGACCGCCGCCGCCACGTCGTCGGTGGCGCCGAGCCGGCCGACGGGGATCCGGGACTGGTACGTCGTGACCACCTCCGGGTCGAGGGCCGCAGTCATGTCGGTCTCGATGAAGCCGGGGGCGACGACGTTGACGGTAACTCCCCGGCTGCCCACCTCGCGGGCCAGCGACCGGGCCATGCCGATCAGGCCGGCCTTGGACGCGGCGTAGTTGACCTGGCCCGGGGAGCCGAGCAGCGCCACCACTGAGGAGACGAAGACGATCCGCCCGAACCGGGCCCGGATCATCGGCCGGACCGCCCGGCGGGCCAGCCGGAACGAGGCGGTGAGATTGGTGGCGATCACCTGGTCCCACTGCTCGTCGCTCATCCGGATCGCCAAGGTGTCAGCGGTGATCCCTGCGTTGCAGACCAGGACCTCGACCGGTCCGTGCTGCTCGGCGGCAGCGAAGGCCGCGTCGATCTGGGCCTGGTCGGTGATGTCGGCCTGGACCCCGACCACCTGGTCGGGAACCCCGCCGCTGCGGTAGGTCCCGGTGACCCGGTGCCCCTGGGCCGCGAGACGAGCGGCGATGGCGCTGCCAATACCCTTGCTGGCTCCGGTCACGAGCACGCTTCGTGGTGTCTGGTTCACGTCGGCCAACCTAGCGCGTGAAGGCGGGAGGCGTCGGCCGGTGCCATCTGCCCACGCCGTCTGCGGTGCCCCTGACCACCGGGCTGGTGCGGCGATGGAGCGGGGTGATCCGGTGGCGTGCTTCACTGTCGCGCGTCCCCACCCATCCGGCCTGTGGGGCCACAACCAGGAGAGATCATGAAGCGAGTTCTTGTCGCTGCCGCTGCTGGGGTGGCGCTGACCTTCGCCGGTGCCTCACCAGGCTTCACCCAGACCACCGCGCCGGCTGCCCCGGCACCGGTCGGTGCCTCCGTCGCGGCCCCGGCCCCGCCGACGGCCAGCCCGATCCTGACCCTCAGCTCCGTCGACGAGCTGAAGAAGGCGGGCCCGCTGACCCCGGTCGTCGCCACCCGGTGGTCCGCGAACCAGAGGCAGGGCTACCCCCAGCTCTTCCAGGTCCTGGACAAGGAGCCGACTGACCCGGCCCTGAAGCGGATCGGGGTTCCCCTGACCGGTGGCCGGTACGCCATCCCGGCCAACCTGAGGCACGAGGCTCCTGCTGCCCCGACCCAGAACCTCCAGGACGTGGTGGACCGGTCCCGGTCGTTCGTGGCCGCAGGCAGGAACCTGGAGTGGACCGCCGATCCCGAGAAGCCCTCCCCGGTGGCGACCCAAGAGGTGGTCCATGACCTCTACGACGCGCCGTGGGGAGTCTCCTGCAGCGCCTTCGCCGCGATGGTGCTGTACGGGTACAGCTACGAGTCCACCACGTACGTCGCGGACAAGAACACCGTGGTCGGCTCGGGGATCGACTTCGGCCCGGAGCACGGCACCCCGCGGATGATGGGGGCGAACCGGCTGGCCCAGTGGTTCCACAACAACGGCCGGCTCTGGATGCCGAAGTCGCAGAAGCTCGATGACGTCGTCGCCGGGCTGGCGGTGGGAGACATTCTCTTCTTCTCCCACCAGAAGCCCGAGGACAAGGACCAGAACACCGGCGAGTACTTCGGCAACGTGTACCACACCGCTGTCTACATCGGTCACGGCACCGTGGTTCACTCCTACGGCCCGACTACCCCGTCGGGAGTGGTGGAGGAGCCGATCCAGAAGGCCCCGATGGGCGAGCTCAGCTTCATCGCTCGCCCCGACTGGCAGCCCAGCGGGTCCGGCTGGTCGCTGCAGCCCACCCCCTGGATCCAGGGCAGTGTGGGGCTGGGCTCCCAGCTCAAGGCTCAGCACCGGGACTTCGCACCGGCCGCGGAGAAGGTGACCTACCAGTGGAAGCGCAGCGGGAACCCGATTCCCGGCGCCACCAGCGCGGAGTACACGGTGGCCCCCGAGGACGTCTTTGCTGACCTCACGGTGACGGTGACCGCGTCCCGGCCCGGCCTTCCCGACTCGGCCCGGACCAGCGCCCCGGCCACGGTCCCGGCCCTGGAGGGGACCCCGTCCATTGAGGGCACCGTCAAGGTCGGGTCGACCGTCCAGGCCTTCTCCAACAGCTGGTACCCGTACGTCAGGGACATGCGCCAGCAGTGGCTGATCGACGGCACGCCGGTCCCGGGGGCCACCCAGCGCAGGTACACTCCGACCGCGGCCGACCGGGGCAAGCAGCTCTCGGTCAGGGTCACGATCGTGCGGGACAGGATGCCGGATGTCGAGCGGACCACCCAGGCTGCCGTGGTGAAGTAGCAGGCGACGGTGTCGCGGGGCCGGTCTGTCCAGGCTGGCCCCGCGCTGGTGCCCGACCCGGTGTGCCGCCGCCCGCTGCAGCGTCGCCGCTCCGGGCGCTCGGGCGGGCTCCGGCACTAGGCTCGTGGGTGCGACCCCCGAGGGCGCGGGCTGCCTGTCGCGGTCCTGGGTACTGCCTTCGCGACTGCACAGCCCACCCACGACTCGGCCACCCGCCGAGGAACCCTGAGGAGATCACCGATGGATCTTGAGCTCGCCGACCGCAGCTTTGTCGTCACCGCCGCCAGCGCCGGGCTGGGCCGGGCCACCGCCGAGGGCCTGCTCGCCGAGGGGGCCCGGGTGGTGGCCGTCGCCCGCCGCCAGCAGGTGCTCGACGACTTCGCCGCGGCCCACCCCGGGCGCCTGGTTCCGCTGGCCGCCGACCTGGCGGACCCGAGCACTCCCGAGTGGGCCTGTGCCCTCGCTGTGGAGCGGTTCGGGCGCCTGGACGGGGCGCTGGTCAGCGTCGGCGGGCCGCCGCGGGGTGAGGTGCTGGGCAGCAGTGACCAGGACTGGCTCGACAGCTTCGGCTCGGTCTTCCTGCCGGCGCTGCGGCTGGCCCGGGCCGCGGTCGCGGTCTCCCCCGCGGTCACGCTGGGCTTCATCCTGTCGACCTCGGCCAAGAGCCCGCTGGCGACGATGGCCATCTCGAACGGGCTGCGCCCCGGGCTGGCGATGCTGGTCAAGCAGCTCGGCGACGAGATCGCCCCGCGAGGCGGGCGCACCTTCGGGCTGATGCCGGGCCTGATCGACACCGAGCGGCTGCAGGTGCTGCGCCAGGGCAGCCCCGACCCCGAGCAGGCCCGACGCGACCAGGAGCGGTCGATCCCGGCCGGACGGCTGGGCCGCCCCGACGAGCTCGGGTCGGTGGCGACCTTCCTGCTCTCGCCTCGGGCCTCGTACGTCAACGGCTCCCTGGTCGCCGTGGACGGCGGTTCGATGCGGGCCCTGTGAGCCTCTCGGCTGCGGCCGGGCTGCTGGCCTGCCCCACCTGCGGCGGGCTGCTCGACCTCGCCACCGCGCCGGTCCGCTGCCCGGGCGGGCACTGCTTCGACGTGGCCCGGCAGGGCTACCTCAACCTCCTCGGCGGGCCGCAGCCGACCCATGCCGACACCTCAGCCATGGTCGCCGCGCGGGAGCGGTTCCTGGGCAGCGGCGCCTACCGGCCGCTGGCCGAGCTGCTGGCCCGTACGGTCGCCGACGCCCGCCCCCAGGTGGTGCTGGAGCCCGGGGCCGGGACCGGCTACTACCTGGGCCACCTGCTCGACGCCCAGCCCCCGGCGGTCGGGGTGGCGACCGATGTCTCCGTCCCCGCTGCTCGTCGGGCGGCCCGGGCCCACTCCCGGCTGGCCTCGGTGGTCGCCGACACCTGGCGTGGGCTGCCGCTGCGGACCGGCTCGGTGGACCTGGTCTGCTCGGTCTTCGCGCCCCGGCACCCCGCCGAGTTCCACCGGGTGCTGCGCCCCGGCGGGCTGCTGCTGGTGGTGCTGCCGCTGCCCGGTCACCTGGCCCGGCTCCGGACCCGGCTAGGGCTGATCGATGTCGAGCCAGACAAGCACCAGCGCTGGGCAGACGCCGCCGGTAGGTACTTCTGCACCAGCCACCGGGAGCGGCTGGTGCACGAGCTGGAGCTGACGCCGGCCCAGGTCGGCGACCTGGTGGCGATGGGACCGAACGCCTTTCACCACCCGGCACCGTCTAGGGTCAGCGACCGCACGGTCAGCGACCGGCTCGAGGTCGACGTGCTGCTCCACCAGCAGGTGCCTCACCCATAGGTAGGCTGCCAGACCCACGAGCCGCAGCAGCCCGCCAGGCCAGCTCCGTCGTCGGGGACGGCTGCCTGCTCTCCTTGACCCGGGCAGCGAGCTCTCCACAAAATCTTGTTGAAGGGTAGCCACCGTGGCTCGCGTGTGTCAGGATGAGGAGCATCGACCATCCCCCGCGAGGTGACATGTACCGACGCATTCCGGCTCTGGCCGTTGCTGCCCTGGTCTTCGCGCTGTTCGCGTGCACCGCGAGCAGTCCGAGCCCGCCGCCCGCGTCCCTGCCGCCGCTTCCCTACACCTGCCCTCCGACCCCCGGCAGCCAGTTCACCACCCCGTACCCCTGCACCAGCGCAGAGCACTCCGTCAACAACGAGCGGCTTGAGCGAAACGCTCTTGAGGCCGAGGCCATCGCCCTCTACCAACGGTTCGCCAAGGAAGTGACGCGGCTCGAGTGGTCCGGCGGAACCACCGCCATGACCCCGGAGCTAGACGCCACAACTGAGTACCCATTGAAGGGCGAGGTTCTGGAGTACCTCAGCGATCAGAAGAATGCTGGAGAAGTCCTCAAGGGCCCCGAGCCCCGGCTTTCATGGAAAGTACTCAAGGACGAGCGGCGAGAAGGGTCCCTCGTTACCCTGCGCACCTGCGAGGATATGCGCGGGGCAATTCTCCACGGATCCGATGGGGCTGAGCTCGGTCGCGGCCGGGTCGTCGTCGGAAAGCGCTACTTTAAGCGTTTCGACGGCGTTCTCAAGATCTTCTTCACCTCCCTTGAGAGGACGGATGCATGTCCATTCTGAAACTTCTGCCTCGCTTTTGCGCAGCCTTGGCTGCCCTAGCGGTCGTCGTAGTCACAGGAATCAACCTGGGTGCCCAAGCATCCGGAATTCCGGTACGGCCAGAAAATACGCCTCGCAGGAGCCCCAGTCCCTCTGGCAGCGGCAACGCGAGAGTCGTTCCGAGCGCTCAGTCTAGCCAGGTCAGCGTTATCGCGAGACAGCAACGAGTACAGCACGACCAGCCTTCGCCGCAGGGGCAGAAGGCGCATCATTCACAGCAAAGGATAGAATCGCCTCCGGACTCTCCCACTGGTGGCTCGACCGCCCTGCCGATTCTCACGGGGTGGCCCACCAGGAGAGCCGGCGACCCGCAGGTCCCGTACTGCGGCGCGCCGGGCGAGTCGATCTGCCCTACCGGAGACCCCAAGCTGCCCAGCGCTCCTCCTTCCCAGCAGCCTGCCCCCGCGGGGGTTGATCCGCGGGTCGTGATCCAGGAGGCTGTCGCTACCCTGGAGCTTCCGGCGGTGGACCCGAAGGTCGGGCCGGACCCCTCCATCAACCGCTGGAACATTGTGCCTGTCGGCCAGCCCCTGTGGCTCTGGCACGAGGGCCGCGACCAGATCACGACGAACGTCACCCAGCAAGGCATCACCATCCAGATGACCGCTGTCCGCACCAAGACCGTCTTCGAGATGGGCAACGGCGACAAGGTCACCTGCACCAAGATGTCAAAGTGGCGCAAGCCTTCGTACCTGCCGCCACCCAAGTCACCCAACTGCGGCTACACCTACCCACGCCTCCCCAAGGAGAGAGGCGCCGGGTTCAACATGACCGTCACCGCCCACTGGACCGTGACCTGGGCCACCCTCGGCCAGACCGGGACCCTTCCTCTCACCCGGTCCCAGGTCCGCCACATGCCCGTCGGCGAGCTCCAGGCCGTCATCGTCCCCAACCGCCCCCAGCCCAGCTAGCCGCACAGCGGGACCAGGCGTCAGGCAGCGGTCCACGACCGGCTAGCTCGGGACCTGCTCCCACAGCAGGCCTGCGAGCTGGGCGACCTCGCCGACCTTCATGAAGCCCGAGCCGCTGACCAGGATCACGCCCTGGTCGAGGGGCAGGGCACAGACCGCACCAACCGTGCCCTCGGCGTCCAGGGCCCCGCACAGCGCCGGCCCGTACACCTGGGCGTTCTTCAGCGTCGGGCCCATCGCCGAGCTGGTGGCTCCCCGCATCACCGTCACGATCACCAGGTCGGCGGTCGAGCGGTTGCCCACGTACGTGGCCGAGTGGTTCTCGACCTGCTGCTGGACCCGGTACTCACCCAGCGCCGGGGGCAGGACGACGGCGTCGACCCGCTTCGGCGCCACCGTCGGCGCCGGTCCGCTGGGGCTGCTCGCTGAGCTGGACGGAGTCTCGCTCCCGGCAGCCGCTGCGGACGGTGTCCCAGCGGCGCTCGGCTCCAGGGTGACCCGCCGACCGCTGGCGCTCACCGCCGGGGTCGGGGCTCCCGTGGTGATCGCCGGCGTGGCTGGCTGGGTCAGGGCGCAGCCGGTGGTGATCAGAAGCACCGCGGCCCCAGCGGTCAGTCGTCGCATCCGTACCTCCCTGTCGACCCGGTCATCCTGCCAGCACAGGTGCGTCCCTTCCCGAGGGCACGCCCGGCTCAGGCCAAGGTGACCAGATCGGCGTAGTCGGACGACCAGAGGTCCTCGTCGCCGTCGGGCAGCAGCAGCACCCGGTCCGGCTCCAGGGCGTGGACCGCGCCCTCGTCATGGGTGACCAGCACGATCGCGCCCGGGTAGGCGTGGATCGCGGCCAGCACCTCCTCGCGGGAGGCCGGGTCGAGGTTGTTGGTGGGCTCGTCCAGCAGCAGCACGTTGGCGGCGCTCACCACCAGCATCGCCAGCGCCAGGCGGGTCTTCTCACCGCCGGACAGCACCCGGGCCGGCTTGTCGACGTCGTCACCGGTGAACAGGAACGAGCCCAGCACGTTACGGACCCCGGCGTCGTCGAGGTGGGGGGAGGCCGTCGCCATGTTCTGCAGCACGGTCCGCTCTGGGTCCAGAGTCTCGTGCTCCTGGGCGTAGTAGCCGAGCTTCAGCCCGTGCCCGGGCACCACCTCGCCGGTGTCGGGCTCCTCGATCCCCGACAGCAGCCGCAGCAGGGTGGTCTTGCCGGCACCGTTCAGCCCCAGCACCACCACCTTGGAGCCTCGGTCGATGGTCAGGTCGACACCGGTGAAGACCTCCAGCGACCCGTACGACTTGGACAGCTCGCGCGCCGAGAGCGGGGTCTTGCCGCAGGGCGCCGGCTTCGGCAGCCGGATCTGGGCCACCTTGTCGGCCCGGCGCTCTGCCTCCACCGAGGCCAGCAGCCGCTCGGCTCGGCGAGCCATGCTCTGCGCGGCGGCAGCCTTGGTCGCGGTGGCGCGCATCTTGTCGGCCTGGGCCAGCAGCTGCTCGGCCTTGCGCTGGGCGCTGGCCCGCTCCCGCTTGCGGCGCTTCTCGTCAGTCTCGCGCTGCACCAGGTACGCCTTCCACCCCATCGCGTACTGGTCGAGCACAGCCCGGCTGGCGTCGAGGTGGAAGACCTTGGTGACGACCGTCTCCAGCAGGGCGGTGTCGTGGGAGATGATCACCAGCCCACCCGAGTAGTCCTTGAGGAAGGTCCGCAGCCAGGCCACCGAGTCAGCGTCCAGGTGGTTCGTCGGCTCGTCCAGCAGCAGGGTGTCCGCCCCGGAGAACAGGATCCGAGCCAGCTCCACCCGGCGCCGCTGCCCGCCCGACAGCGTCCCCAGCGGCTGGCTCAGCACCCGGTCCGGCAGGCCCAGGCTGGCTGCGATCCGGGCCGCCTCGGCCTCGGCCCCGTACCCCCCGGCTGCCAGCAGCTCGGACTCGGCGCGAGCGTACGAGGTCATGGCCCGCTCGCGCCGCTCCTCGGCCTCGGCGCTGGCCATCTCGACCGAGTACCGCTCCAGCCGGTCGAGGACCGTGTCGAGCCCGCGCGCTGACAGGATCCGGTTCTTGGTCAGCATGCCGAGAGCACCCGTACGCGGGTCCTGCGGCAGGTAGCCCACGGTGCCGGTCCGGGTGACGGTGCCGGCCGCCGGGATCCCCTCCCCGGCCAGGATCCGAGTGAGAGTGGTCTTTCCGGCCCCGTTGCGCCCGACGAGCCCGATCTTGTCCCCGGGGTTGACGGGGAACGTGACCGGCTCCAGCAGCAGCTGGGCACCCGCCCGGACCTCCAGGTTGTTGACCGTGAGCACGAGGGACGATTGTTCCAGACCCGGCCGCGGGCGGCCACCACGTCGGCACCGGACCGTGAGAAGGCTCCCATCACCGGGCCGTGACAACGGCAGATGCCTCATTCTGAGGGTTCGCGACCCGGAGGACAGCTGATGACACCCGTGATGCTGGCGAGCCCCAGCGACCCGCGGCTGGAGGCTGCGGTCAGCTCGGGCCGGCCGCTGCTGCTGGTCGCGGTTCACTGTCACCAGACCGGCGGGCCGGCAGAGCAGATCGGGCGGGCTGTTGCCCGGGTCGCGACCGCCCACCCCGAGGTCACGGTGGTGGTTCCCGGGCGCCGCCACCACGGGGGCGTGCTCGGCTCGTACCTGGCCGGGATCGACAACGCCCTGGTTGGCCCGCCAGTCCCGTACGGCGCGCAGCTTCGGCTCGCGGCGGCCAGTCACCTGGTGCTGACCGACTCGCAGCGTCTCGCCCGGGCGGCGGCGGCGCTGGGCCGGCCGGTCCTGGTGCTGTCCGAGTCCGGCACGCCGGTCGGGCGGCCGGTGGGGACCGACGAGTGGACGATCGTCGCCCACACCGAGCAGCTGTTCTCCGACCCGGCCGCGCACGCCGAGCTCGCTGGCTCCTGGCTGCCCGGGGCGGTCAGCGCCTAAGTCCCGCGGCCAGGACCGTCGAGCCGGCCCCTGCCGCTGCTGGTCTCGGTGCGCTGTCTGCGCCAGACGAGCCAGCCTCGGCCCGGCACCGCGCCAGCCCGTATCCTGGCGCTCGTCACCGGTCGGCCGCGGAAGGAGGTGCGTCGTGGCTCCCCTGCGTCTCGCCGTCTACGGCAGCCAGCTCAGCCTGGATGTGCTGGACAGGCTCGGGCTGGAGGCCGAGTTCACCGTCGTCCACCAGTGCCTCGGCAGCCTCACCGGACCAGTCGACCCGGCCCGGCTTGACCTGCTCTCCCCTCTCGACTCGACGGTGGTCACCGACGATGCCCGGGGCTCCGTGCTGGAGCTGCTGGACGAGCACGGCGCCGACCTGGACCTGCTGCTGCTTGACCTGGCCGACGAGCGGCTAGGCCTCGCCCGCCTTCCCGGCGGCGGACTGCTCACCCTGTCGCCTGACCTGCACCTGTCGGGAGCCCTGGACGGGTTGCGCGGGGTGGAGCGGGTACCGTTCGGCAGCCCGGAGCACTACCGGTTGTTCTGTGCCGGCCTGGACCGGCTGGTGGCCCGGCTGCAGGCCCAGCACCTGCTGCAGCGGACCTTCGCCCTGAGTCTTGACCTGGCGGTGCTGGCGGACCGGGCACTGCAGGCCGACGTGACGGCCCTGGCTGACGCCCGCCGGGCCGCGCTGACAGCGAACCCCGTGCTGGAGCGCTACTTCGCCGAGCTGGCGCAGCGCCAGGTCACCGGTCTGCGCCTGACCTCAGACCAGACCCGGATGGACCCCGAGCACCCTCGAGGCCTGGCCCCCGACCACTTCACACCGGCCGTGTACGAGGCGGCGCGGCAGGCTGTGGTGTCGTTCGCGACGTCGCTGCCGACCCGCCCTCCAGCGGCGCCGCTCCCCATCGACCGGCTGGGGTCCGCCCGGGCGGGGCGCCTTGGCCGGTTCCACGACAACCACGGCCAGATGGTCGAGGTGCTGCGCCGGGAGCAGGCCGGCAGCCTGGTCCTGGTGCTGCACTCGCCCGGGGCAGACCCCAGCGTGGACCTGCCCAGCCTGCCTCCCAGCTGTCATGTGCTGTCCCTCGACGTCCGCGGCCCGACCCCGGTCGAGGCTGCTCACAGCGCCGCGGAGACCCTGGTCCGGGCGCTGTCCGCGTTCCAGGTCGGACCGGCTGACGCGGTGGTGCTGGCCGGTGACCACCTCGCTGCCAAGGCGGTCCTGGTCGCGGCCCAGGTGCCCGGCTCGCGGGTGGTCGTGGTCCCTCACCGCGGCGCCGAGGCCACCTTGTCGCGGGGACTGGGCGAGGTGGAGCAGGTCCTGGCCCGGATGCCCTGGCTGCCGACGGTGTCGCTGACCTCGACTCGGGGCTCGGACGCGCTCAGCATGGTCTGGTGGCTGGTCGACCGGCTGGGTGACCTGGCTGACGGGGCCGAGCGGGCGGGCACGATGAGTGTCGTCATCCACCCCCTTCCCCAGCCACCCCGGACCGCAGAGAGCATCGCCTGGGTCCTGACCGACCAGACCGCCGCGCTGGCCGACGCCAGGCGACCCTTCATCGAGATCACAGGGGACCGGCTCCTGCCGCCCGGCAGCAGCCTGGCCCTGGCCGACGAGCCTCACTGGCTGCTAGCACCCCCGGGGCAGCACACGGTACGGGTGACCGCGACGGTGACCGTCCCGGGCCGGGGCAGCCCACGCGGAGTGGTGCTGGGGGTCGCGGCGGCCGGGCTGAACCACCAGCAGGCCACCTCGGTGCACCTGACCGAGTCGGCGGACCCCCGCCTCGGCTGGTGCCGGTTCGTTCCGGTCAGCGCCGGGCAGACCCGGGTCGACGAGCTGGTTGCGCTGCCGGCCGGAACCCTGGTCCGGGCGGTGGCGCTGGTGCTCGGTGACCTGGACCAGGCCCAGGTCAGCGACCTGTCGGTGACCGCCCCCTAGCAGGGCCCAGCCGTCGACCACAGTCACGGCCGAGTGGCCGGGTCCCGCACCGGGTGACCGCCCCTAGCGGGCCCGGCGGTGCCGTTTCTGCCGGCTCAGGTCAGCGGCTCCAGCTCGACGCGCTCGACCGCCAGCGGCTCCTCGGCGTCCGCCCGGCTGATCCCGACCGCCCGCAGCAGCGCCGACCCGGTGGAGCTGATCGTGGTCTGGCTGCTCCCGCCCCCAGCGGGGAGGTCGAGCTCGCCGGCGCCCGTGACTGCCCCCGGCTCCCCCGCCTCTGGCTGCGGCTCAGCCGTGGCCAGCGCTAGCCGGACCCGGGCCGCGGGGCTGTTCTCCCCGGTGACGACGGTCACCCGGGCGTGGCGGATATCGGCCGGCAGCAGCAGCCACTGGCTCTGCCCGTCCAGCACCGTCACCTGGTCGGGGTGACGCAGCCGGGTGCCGTCGAGGAGCAGCCCGTGGGCGGGGGTCTCCTCCAGAACCCGCACGACCGCGGCCAGGGCCCGCTCCCGGTCCGCGGCCCGCTCCTGGTCGACCACCTCAATGGCCACCGTGCCCAGCCGAGCCTCCACTGAGAGGTCCTCGTACAGGCTGACCAGCCACCACAGGATCTGCAGGTACGGGCTGCGGCGGCGGGTGCTGATCACCAGTGGCGGCAGCTCGGGCCGGCGCCGCAGGGCCGCCACCACGTGCCCGAGCCGGTGCCCCATGGCCTGGTGCTCCACGAGCTCGGGCAGCACCACGACCGAGGCCTGCGGTACGGCAGAGGCGGTCACCACCGCCGTGACCGCCAGCCCCTCCGTGGCCACCACCACCGCTCGGTGCGGGGCCACCTGGGCCTCAACCAGCAGCTCGAGGAGGCGGTTCGCTGGCCCGGTGGTGGTCTCGGGCTCCTGCTCGGCCACCGCGGCCGGCTCCACCCGTACCCACGGCGGCAGGTCCTCGGCGGTGAGCGCCGGCTCGGCTCCAGACCGGTGCAGCAGCAGCACCACGGCCGGGGCCGCAGCTGGCTGGTCGGCCACAGTCTCGGCTCTGGCCGCGGCCGGAGCCAGGGGCTGCGGCGCGCCCTCGCCTGGCTCGTCAGCGTCTCTCAGGTCCGCCTCTGGCTCTGGCTCGTCAGGCTCTGGCTTGTCGGGCTCTGGCGCAGGCTGCGGCTCCTTGTCTGCCAGGCCGGACTGCTGAGCCTGGCTCAGCGCCAGGTCAGACCTCTCGGCCGGCTCCTCACCCAGGCCGGACTCGTCAGGACGCTCGTCGTCCGGGGCGGGCCCCACAGCAGACGTCCCGCCCAGGTCACGCTCCTCAGCCGGCTCGTCCGGCACCAGACCAGCCCGGTCGGGGCTGGGCTGGCCGGGGCCAGTGCCCTCGTCAGCAGGGCGCTCCAGGAGGTCCAGGTCGGCGGCCAGCCGGGGAAGGCCCGCGGTCCAGTCGGGGCGCTCCTGCGCTGACGGCTGGTCTGCCGGGACCGGATCGTCCGCGCCTGGCGTCCAGTCGTGCTCGGCGTCGGGTGCCAGGTCGGTCCGCAGCCCTTCGAGGTGCGGGAGCCGCTCCTGGATCTCGCCCAGCAGGGCGCGGTAGGTGGCCTGGTGGTAGTGGAGATGGCTGAGCCCGTCCGGGTGCTGAGGATCCATCCGGACCAGCTCGGTGCCCAGACGCACCACCGGGACTCCCCGCTGCTCGACCTGGGCCAGGTAGTCCTGGCAGGTCCGGTTGAGCTCGCGAGCCTCGTACCGCAGCCAGTTCAGCTCAGCGCGAGGCGTGTCGGAGCCTGGTACGGGCTCCTCGGCGAAGGCCGGCGCCAGCAGCAGCGTCCGCTGCAGCAGCCCAGTCCGGCGCAGGCCAGCCAGCAGCAGCTCCAGGCCCTCCGTGAACCGCTCCAGGTGCTCCGGAGAGCCCATCCGCAGGGCCTGCGCCACTCCGAGCTCGTCGAGCAGTCCGCTGCGGCGCATCTCCTCCGAGCCCGTCAGCACCGCTGCGCCGGGGGTCAGGACCAGCCCGTACCGCTCGTCGGCCAGGTCGATCAGGAGCAGGTCCAGGCTGGGTGCGTGCTTCTCCACGGTGGTGACCAGTGAGCCAGCCAGGTCTGCCCGCACCATGGCGCGCTGCCAGGGCGACTCCAGCGCCGGCGGCGGCACCTGGTCTGGGTCGGCCGGCCCCAGCTGGCTGGCCAGCGACTGCCGGGCCACCCAGAACACCTGCTCGACCACTCCAGACGGCAGCAGCTGCAGGGTGTCGTGGCCGACCTGGCCGATCAGCCCCACCCGGACCGGCGCCCTCACTGTCGGCACCTAGCCAGTCGCGGCGCAGGCATCGGGCAGGCAGACGGGGTCATGGCGCTCGCTCCTCACAGTCTCAGGGCAGGACGTCGAGCATCAGGGTCCCCCAACGTCCCCGCTGCGATCGTAGGCGCCCCACCGTTCGGCTCGACACCTTCCTGGCTGCTCCCTCATCTGACCCGCCCGCTAGTCTGGGCCGATCCCCAGCCAGAGGAGCACACAGTGCGCAGGTTCGCCCAGGTGGATGTGTTCACCAGCCGGCCCGGGTACGGGAACCCGGTCGCGGTGGTGGTCGACGGCGAGGGCCTCAGCGACGAGCAGATGGCGCGGCTGGCCCGCTGGACCAACCTCTCCGAGACCACCTTCCTGCTGCCCGCCACCCAGCCCGGCGCCGACTACCGGGTCAGGATCTTCACCCCGGGCGGTGAGCTGCCCTTCGCCGGGCACCCCACCCTCGGCAGCTGCCACGCCTGGCTCGCCTCGGGCCCGGCGCCGCGGTCACCCGGACGGGTCGTCCAGGAGTGCGGGGTCGGCCTGGTCGAGCTTGTCGCCGTCGAGGGCGGGTACGCCTTCGCCGCCCCGCCGCTGGAGCGCAGCGAGCTGAGCGACGAGCAGCTCCAGACCGTCGTCGACGCCCTCCGGATCGAGCGCGACGAGGTGCTGCGCTCCGCGATGCTGGTCAACGGCCCGGACTGGGCCACGATCCAGCTGCGTACGGCGGCCCAGGTGCTGGCGCTCGAACCGGACCTGCCCCGGCTGGGTCAGCTCAAGCTGGGGGTGCTGGGCTGCTACCCGAGCCCGGGTCCTGGCGAGCCGCTGCTCGAGGTCCGGGCCTTCGTGCCCGGGATCGGAGTCCCCGAGGACCCGGTCACCGGGAGCCTCAACGCCGCCCTGGCCCAGTGGCTGATCGCCGAGGGCGTGCTCCCCGCCTCGTACCTGGCCTCCCAAGGCACCGTCCTCGGCCGCAGCGGGAGGGTTCAGGTCCGGCGCGACGACGCCGGCCGGGTCTGGGTGGGCGGCGCCTGCGTCACCGTGGTCGACGGCACCGTCACCATCTGACTCCGTGCCCCCGAGGACCCCGCAAGAGTCGCTTGCCTGGGGCAAGCAGTCTCCCGAGACCACGACTTCGAACGGCCCTCGTCGGGGCATCAGGCCTCGTGGGAAGCTGGTCGAGGAACAGGGAGGAGGCGGCGGCGAGACGCCGGTGTCTTGCCGCCTGCCCCCAGACTAGCGGGCCCTGGGTCGCCCGGCTGCACCGCCCCCTCCGGGCGCCGCTCCATCCCTGACGGCTTCTGTGGAGCCTGAGTACCGCCCCAGGCAGCAGCGGCTCGCGGGCACGGCCCGCCTTCGTGTCCCGCCAGAGTCTGGTGCTTGACGAGGCCGTGCAGGCCCAGGTACGGTTCCCGTTTCTCAGCTCCGCCGGAGTCAGGCACTCACCCAGGGTGAGCCTCCCCTGCTCCTGGTAGACCTCAACCAGCTCCATGAAGGAGGCGGACAAGATGGACCACCCCACAGCCGCGGCCGAGTCCACCACGAGGTGGCTCGCGGTCCCCGCCGGAGTCGTCGTCTTCTACCTCGCGTCACTGGCCTCCAGCGCCTGGACGCAGGGCTTCGTGACGTTCCAGAGCACCGTCCTCAGCGCGGCCGTGCTCGTCGTTCTCGCTGTCGCGTCGGTGGCAGGTGCCGCGGTCTGCCCGCGGGCCGGGCTGCTGGGCGCCCTGGCCGCTGCGGTCGTCGTCGCTGCCGGTCACCTGGCAGGTGCTGCGGACGGCAGGCAGACAGTGCACTCATGGACCGATGCGGCCGCGGTCTGGCAGCACGGCTCCGGCAGCCTGCCGGTGGTGCTCCTGGTCTGCGCCGCCGCAGCGGTCAGCCTGGTCTGCGCGCTGCGCAGTCCGGCCCGGTCTGGTGCCACCAAGGCACAGGCCGAGAGCCTGGTCTGAGCGGCCGGTGACCGGCTCGGCCGCGGCTGCTCACCAGCCCGGGCGCCGGGCCCCGGGCCTCGGTCTCGCCGCGTCTGCGCGCGGGCCGGGCGAGCCGGTGCCGGTCAGACGTTGTAGCCGACCGAGCGCAGCTGCTCGATCCCGTCCTCGGTGATCCTCTCCAGACTCCACGGCGGCAGCCAGACCCAGTTGATGGTGACGCTGTTCACCAGGCCGTGCAGGGCCATCTGGGTGTCGTACTCGATCCGGTCCGTGAGCGGGCAGGTCGGCGAGGTCAGCGTCATGTCGATGGTGGCGTTGTGCTCCTCGTCGAGGTGGATCCCGTACACGAGCCCCAGGTCGACGACATTGACCATCAGCTCCGGGTCGACAACGTCCTTCATCGCCTCCTCCAGGTCCCCCACCGTGCTGGTGAAGGCTGGCGCGGCCGCCTCGGTCCCTGGCAGGGGCTCCTTCACCAGGTCCGACGGCCGGACCGGCGGCGTCGGCAGGTCTGACTGCGGGTCGGTCATCTGTCCTCCTTCGCAACGTGCGCACGCAGCAGCGCGTCCCTGAGCGCGGCCCAGCCGAGCATCGCGCACTTCACCCGGGCCGGGAACCTGGCCACCCCCTCGAAGGCGACCGCGTCCCCGTACACGTCCTCGTCCAGGCTCAACTCACCCTTGCCCTGGATCATCTGCTGAAAGCCGTCGTGCAGCTGCAGCGCCTGGCTCACCGGTGCCCCCACCACCAGCTCACTCATCACCGACGTCGAGGCCTGCGAGATCGAGCAGCCGACCCCCTCGTACGAGACGTCGCTGACCTGGTCGCCGTCCAGCACCACCCGCAGCGTCAGCTCGTCGCCGCAGGAGGGGTTCACGTGGTGCACCTCGGTGTCGTACGGCTCCCGCAGCCCGCTGTGGTGCTTGGCCCGGTAGTGCTCCAGGATGATCTCCTGGTACAGTTGCTCAACGCTCACGACCGCCTCCGACTGGCCGGCAGCCGGCCGCCAAAGAAGGCCACCGTGTGGTCCAGCGCCGCCACCAGGGTGTCGACCTCCGCCGTCGTCGTGTACAGGTACGGCGAGACCCGGACGCTGGACTGCACCCCGAGCCGCTCGTGCAGCGGCCGGGCGCAGTGGTGGCCACCGCGGACCGCGATCCCCCGCGCGTCCAGCAGCTGCATCACGTCGTGCGGGTGCACCTCGCCGAGGGTGAACGAGATCGCCCCGCCCCGGTCCACCACCTCGGCCGGTCCCAGCACCCGCAGGCCCGGAACACTCGCCAGGGCCTCCAGCGCGTACCGGGTGATCTCGGCCTCGTGGGCGGCGACCTGATCCATCCCGAGCCCGCTCAGGTACTCCAGCGCCGCCCGCAGCCCGACCGCCTGCGCGATCGGCGGGGTCCCGGCCTCGAAGCGGTGCGGCGGCGGCGCGTACGTGGAGCCGCTCATCCGGACCACCTCGATCATCTCCCCGCCGCCCAGGAACGGCGGCAGGTCGCAGAGCAGCTGGTAGCGGCCCCAGAGCACCCCGATCCCGGTCGGGCCGCAGAGCTTGTGACCGGTGAAGGCCAGCAGGTCAGCGCCCAGCTCGTCGACCGAGGTCGGCAGCTGCGCAACCCCCTGGGAGCCGTCGACCACCACCACCGCACCCACCGCGTGGGCCTGCTCGGCGACCTGGCGGACCGGGTTCACGGTGCCCAGCACGTTCGACACCCAGGTCAGGGAGACGACCTTGGTGCGCTCGTTGACCAGCCCGTCGCGCTGCGCCGCGGCCAGGTCGAGCCGACCGTCGTCGGTGATGTCGAACCAGCGCAAGGTGGCACCGGTACGCTCGCAGGCCAGCTGCCAGGGCACGATGTTGGAGTGGTGCTCCATCACCGAGACCACCACCTCGTCGCCGGGGCGCAGCCCGGCGCCCAGGCAGTAGGCGGCCAGGTTGAGCGCCTCGGAGGCGTTCTTGGTGAAGACGACCTCCTCGGCCTGACCAGCCCCGATGAAGGACGCCACGGAGCTTCGAGCACCTTCGAAGGCCCCGGTCGCCTCCAGGCCCAGCCCGTGCATCGCCCGGGCCACGTTGGCGTTGTGCTCGCGGTAGTGCTCGGCGACCGCGTCGATCACCTGCTGCGGCTTCTGAGAGGTGTTGGCGCTGTCGAGGTACGTCAGCGGGCTCGTCCCCACCCGGCGGGCCAGGATCGGGAAGTCCTGGCGGACCTGGTCGACGTCGTACGCGGCCCTCACGCGCCCTGCGCCACCTTCAGGTACTGCTCGTAGCCGGAGGCCTCCAGACCGTCGGCCAGCTCCTTGCCGCCCTCCTCGACGACCCGCCCGTCGACGAAGACGTGCACCACGTCGGGCTCGATGTAGCGCAGGATCCGGCTGTAGTGGGTGATCAGCAGCACGCCCCGGTCGCCGCCCTGGGCGTACCGGTTGACGCCTTCACTGACCACCCGCAGCGCGTCGATGTCGAGACCGGAGTCGGTCTCGTCGAGGATCGCCATCTTCGGCTTGAGCAGCTCCAGCTGGGCGATCTCGTGACGCTTCTTCTCCCCGCCGGAGAAGCCCTCGTTGACCGAGCGGGAGGAGAACGACGGGTCCAGCTGGATCCGGTCCAGGGCCGCGTTGACCTCCTTCACCCAGGTCCGCACCTTCGGCGCCTCACCGCTCAGCGCCGTCTTGGCGCTGCGCAGGAAGTTCGCCACCGAGACCCCCGGCACCTCCACCGGGTACTGCATCGCCAGGAACATCCCGGCCCGGGCCCGCTCATCGACGCTGAGCTCGGTCAGCTCGACCCCGTCCAGGGTCACCGAGCCGGAGGTCACCTCGTACTTGGGGTGGCCGGCGACCGCGTACGCCAGGGTCGACTTGCCGGAGCCGTTGGGGCCCATGATCGCGTGGATCTCGCCCGGCCGGACGGCCAGGTTGACCCCCTTGAGGATCTGCTTGGCGCCCTGCTCGGTCACCACCGACACGTGCAGGTCGGTGATCACGAGGCCGCTGTGGTCAGTCATGCGTTGCTCTTCCGCTGGGTTGGGTGTCGACGAAGGACGTCACCGACGGTGACGCGGCCGGTGGGGCTCATGCGCCCACCGACTTCTCCAGCTTGGCCTCGACCGCGTCCAGCAGCCGCTGCTCAAGCTCGGGTGCACCGATCTTGGCGATGATCGTGGCGAAGAAGCCCCGCACCACCAGCCGGCGCGCCTCCTCGGCCGGGATCCCCCGGCTGGTCAGGTAGAACAGCTGCTCGTCGTCGAACCGCCCGGTGGTCGAGGAGTGCCCGGCCCCCTGGATCTCGCCGGTCTCGATCTCCAGGTTGGGGACCGAGTCGGCCCGGCAGCCGTCGGTGAGCAGCAGGTTCTTGTTCGACTCGTACGTGGTGATCTGCTCGGCGGCCTTGCGGATCAGCACGTCTCCGACCCAGACCGCGTGGGCCTGGGCGCCGTACAGGGCCCCGCGGTAGTCGACCTGGGACTCGGTGCGGGGCTGGTTGTGGTCGACGAAGAGCCGGTGCTCGATGTGCTGGCCGGCGTCGACGAAGTACAGCCCGTACAGCTCGGCGGTCCCGCCCGGCCCGGCGTAGTCGAGGGAGGTCCCCAGCCGGACCAGGTCGCCGCCCAGGCTCACCGCCACGTGCCGGACCCGGGCGTCACGGCCCACCCCGAGGTGGTGGTGGGCCAGGTGCACGGTGTCGTCGGCCCAGTCCTGGACGGACGCGACGGTGACGTCTGAGCCGTCCTGAGCCAGCACCTCCACGACGTGGGCCAGGCTGGCCGACCCGCCGTGGCGCAGGACCACCGTCACCCGGGCGTGCTCCCCGACCCGGACCGCGACGTGGCCGGCCTCGGCGGTCTCAGTGCCCGAGCCGGTCAGGTCGATCAGCACCGGCTCGGCCACCTCGGTGCCGGCCGGGACGTCGACGGCCAGGCTGCCCGTGGTCTCGGTGAAGACCCGCGCCGTGGTCCGGTCGGTCGGGACGTACCTCGACAGTCCTCGCCAGGCGCCCAGCTCGTCGCCGCTGACCATCCGTACGGTGGCACCGGCCGGCTCGGCCCAGCGGCAGCCAGACACCGGCGTGAAGGGGGCGTCAGCGTGCAGGCTGCGCAGCCGCCGCAGCGGAGTGAAGCGCCAGACCTCCTCCCGGCCAGAGGGGACCGGGTGGTCGTCCAGCGACCAGGACGGGGTCGGGTGGAGGTGCGACTCCACGGTCTCGACCGCCTGCCGGACCGCGTCGGTACTCGTGGTGGCCGTCACGTCAGCCCACCGCTCCTTCCATCTGCAGCTCGATCAGCCGGTTCAGCTCCAGCGCGTACTCCATGGGCAGCTCCCGCGCGATCGGCTCGATGAAGCCCCGCACGATCATGGCCATCGCCTCCTGCTCACCCATCCCCCGGCTCATCAGGTAGAACAGCTGGTCCTCGGAGACCTTCGAGACGGTCGCCTCATGAGCCATCGAGACATCGTCCTCGCGGACGTCGACGTACGGGTAGGTGTCAGAGCGGCTGATGGTGTCGACCAGCAGCGCGTCGCAGGCGACCGAGCTGGCGGCGTGGTGGGCGCCCGGGTTGACGTGCACCAGGCCCCGGTACGAGGTCCGCCCGCCACCGCGGGAGACCGACTTCGACACGATCGCGCTGGACGTGTGCGGGGCGGCGTGCACCATCTTGGAGCCGGTGTCCTGGTGCTGGCCCTCGCCGGCGAAGGCGACCGAGAGGGTCTCTCCGCGGGCGTTCTCCCCCATCAGCCAGACCGCCGGGTACTTCATGGTGACCTTGGAGCCGATGTTGCCGTCGACCCACTCCATGCACGCGCCCTCGGCGCAGGTAGCGCGCTTGGTGACCAGGTTGTACACGTTGCTCGACCAGTTCTGGATGGTCGTGTAGCGGCAGCGGGCGCCCTTCTTGACGAAGATCTCGACGACCGCCGAGTGCAGCGAGTCGGACTTGTAGATCGGGGCGGTGCAGCCCTCGACGTAGTGGACGTAGGCGTCCTCGTCGACGATGATCAGGGTCCGCTCGAACTGGCCCATGTTCTCGGTGTTGATCCGGAAGTAGGCCTGCAGCGGGATCGAGACGTGGACGCCCTTCGGCACGTACAGGAACGAGCCGCCCGACCAGACCGCCGTGTTCAGGGCGGCGAACTTGTTGTCGCCGGCCGGGATCACCGAGCCGAAGTACTCCTCGAAGATCTCGGGGTGCTCCCGCAGCCCGGTGTCGGTGTCGAGGAAGACCACCCCCTGCCGCTCGAGCTCCTCGTTGATCTTGTGGTACACGACCTCCGACTCGTACTGGGCGGCGACCCCCGCCACCAGGCGCTTCTTCTCGGCGTCGGGGATGCCGAGCCGGTCGTACGTGGTCTTGATGTCGTCCGGCAGGTCCTCCCAGCGGGAGGCCTGCTTCTCGGTCGAGCGGACGAAGTACTTGATGGAGTCGAAGTCGATCCCCGACAGGTCGGCGGCCCAGGTCGGCATCGGCTTGCGGTCGAACAGCCGCAGCCCCTTGAGCCGGCGCTCCAGCATCCACTGCGGCTCGCCCTTCTTGGCGGAGATGTCCCGCACCACGTCCTCGTTCAGCCCGCGCTGGGCGGAGGCTCCAGCGTCGTCGCTGTCGTGCCAGCCGAAGCGGTACGTGCCGAGCGCCTCGAGGTGCTCGTCCTGGGTGCTGCCGAGGCCGGGGGCCAGCGGCTGGGTCTGGGTCATGCGTTCTCCTGAGTGATCGGACGAGGGATGTGCGTCGTACAGACCCCGTCGCCGTGAGCAATGGTCGCCAGACGCTGGACGTGCGACCCTAGCAGCCGCGAGAAGGCCTCGGTCTCCGCGGCACACAGCTCGGGAAACTGAGCCGCCACGTGCGCCACCGGGCAGTGGTGCTGGCAGAGCTGCTCGCCGGAGGCGACCGGCTGCACCTGGGCCATGAAGCCCTCGTCGGTCAGCAGCTCGGCCAGGGCCTCGGCGGCGGTCTGCTGGTCGATAGCGTCGGGCAGGGCGCCCGCCAGCCGCTGCTCCAGCTGCTTGATCCGGCGCCGGGCGAACTCGCTGATCGCCTCGGGCCCGAGCTGGTCGGCCAGGTACGACAGCACCTCGATCGCGAGGGTGTCGTACGCGGCGCCGAACTCGGCACGGCCCCGGTCGGTGGCGACGTAGGTCTTGGCCGGGCGGCCTCGCCCCCGGGCCTGGTACGAGCGGCGCTCCCGGACCTCGATCAGCCCCTGCTCCTCCAGGGCGGCCAGGTGCCGCCGGACAGCGGCCGCGGTGAGCTGCAGCTGCTGGGCCAGCGCGGTCGCTGTCGCGGACCCCTGCTCCATGATCGAGGCGAGCACCCGCTCGCGGGTCCCCACGTCCCCGTCCTGGCCCGAGGGCCGGTCAGCGGTCTGGGATTTCACGCCACCATCCTTGCGTAATCTCTCCGAGAGTCAAGCCCGCCTTTCCCGTGGACCGCCCGACCCCGTAAGCACGGCCGGTTTCGCCGAACCGGCCCTGAGGGTACAGGCTGTACCCGTGACCGCAGCGATCCTGATTCTCGCGCTGGTGACCATCACCGCGATCGCGTTCGACTTCACCAACGGCTTCCACGACACCGGCAACGCCATGGCCACGTCCATCGCCACCGGCGCCCTGAGGCCGAAGGTGGCCGTCACCTTGTCCGCCATCCTCAACCTGATCGGCGCCTTCCTCTCGGTCGAGGTGGCGATCACCGTCACCAACTCGGTCGTCAGGATCCAGACCTCCACCGGCGCCCCGAACCCGGAGCTGCTGGCCGGCGGTGGCGAGGACTTGCTACTGATCATCCTGGCCGGCCTGGTCGGGGGGATCGCGTGGAACCTGCTGACCTGGCTGCTCGGGCTGCCGTCCAGCTCGTCGCACGCGCTCTTCGGCGGCCTGGTCGGCGCCACCATGGCCGGGCTCGGCCCGGCCCGCGTGAACTGGGCTGGCGACGGCACCCAGCTGGACGGGGTGGTCGGCAAGGTGATCCTCCCCGCGGTCGCCGCACCGGTGATCGCCGGGATTGTCTCGGCGGTCGGCACCCGGCTGGTCTTCCGGATCACGGCCGGGGTGGCCCGCACGTACCGGGAAACCGGCTTCCGGTGGGGCCAGATCGGCTCAGCCTCCTTGATCTCCCTGGCCCACGGCACCAACGACGCCCAGAAGACGATGGGCGTGATCACCCTGGCCCTGATCGCCTCCGGGAACTGGCACGACACCGCCGCAGTCCCGCTGTGGGTGAAGGTCGCCTGCGCCCTGGCCATCGCGCTCGGCACGTACAGCGGCGGCTGGCGGGTGATCCGCACCCTGGGCAAGGGCCTGGTGGAGATCAGCTCGCCGCAGGGGATGACGGCCGAGTCGGCCTCGGCAGCCACCATCCTGGCGTCCAGCCACCTCGGCTTCGCCCTGTCCACCACTCACGTGGCCACTGGCTCGATCCTGGGCTCGGGAGTCGGGGCCCCTGGGGCCCGGGTCCGCTGGGGGGTGGCGCTGCGGATGGTGGTCTCGTGGCTGATCACCCTTCCCGCGGCGGCGCTGGTCGGAGCGGCAATGTGGCTGATCGCGCACCTGATTGGCGGCGGCGCGGGGGCGGTGGTGATCACGCTGCTGCTGGCCCTGGCCTCCTGGTACATGTGGCACCACGCGAGCAAGGCGCCGGTCAACCCGAGCAACGTCAACGCCGACTGGGAGTCCCAGCCGGGCAAGAAGAGCAGGCACGCCGCGACAGGAGCTGAGTCGTGAACAACATCTACCTGGCTCTGGAAGGTGCCTGGCGGGTCCTGCTGGCCTCGCTGCTGCTGGGCGCTGGGCTGCCCAGCCTGTTCGCCGCCGGGGTCCGGGCGATGGCGTACGGGGCCGGGGGCGACGCCGAAGCCGTCCCGCACCGCCCCCACCCGGTCGGCAGAGTCCTCGCGTACGTTCTGTTCGCCCTGGTGGTAGCGGTCATCGGGCTCGGGATCGCGTACATTGTGGCCTCTGGGTTCGGCTACCACATCGTCTTCGACCGGGCTGTCCCCACGTTCCAGAAGAAGGGCTGAACCCATGCCAGACACTGCTCGCATCCTCAGCTGGGTCAGGGCCGGCTACCCCGACGGGGTGCCGGCGCCGGACTTCCCGGCACTGCTGCACCAGCTGCGCCGGCGGCTCACCGCGGACGAGGTCCGTGGCGTCGCCGATGACCTGAGCCGCCTGTCACAGGCCGGGTCGGTGAGCTCCGAGCAGGTCGCCCAGCTGCTCGCCGACAAGGCCTACCAGTCAGCCAGGGCCGACGATCTGCGGCGGGTGTCGGCCCAGCTGGCGCTCGGCGGCTGGCCGCTGGCCGAGAGCGACGACACCGACGAGGAGCCCAGTGAGGGCACCTTCCTCTCCCGGGTGATCGGCTGGCTGCGGGCCGGCTACCCCGAGGGCGTTCCCACCCTCGACTACGTCCCGCTGCTCGCCCTGCTGCAGCGCCGGCTCACCCGGGCCGAGGTGAAGCAGGTGGCCAAGGCGCTGCGCCGCTCCAAGGTCGCCCCCGCCACCCCGGCTGATGTCAGCGCCGCGATTGAGGAGTACATCCACCAGAAGCCCGCCGACGCCGACTTGGAGCGGGTCCGCGCCAAGCTGGAGAAGAAGGGCTGGCCGCTGGACTGGAGCAACGGCTGAGGAGACGTTTCGCACCTGCCAGGGCAGCTGCGACCCGCTGTTGTGCTGCCGTGGGCCCAGTCGTAGGGTGTGGGCGATCATGCGGCAAAGATGCCGAGTCCCTGACGGCTCTAGGTGAGGAACCACTGTGTCCAGATCGACGAGGTCTGTACGCCGGACCGCGGTCGGCGCTGCCGCCGGCCTCGCGCTCCTGCTTGCCGGCTGCTCCAGCACTCCGGCCCAAGGCGGCCACTCCGGTGGTGGCGAGGCCAACCTCCAGCTGCCTGACCTGGGGCTGGTGTCCTTCGGAGGGGTCTCCGGGCGGCTGCTGCTGATGCTCGGCCTGCTGATCTGCGTCGGCGGAGTCGCCTTCGGCGCCATCACGCTGCTGTCGCTGCGCAAGCTGCCGGTGCACGCCTCGATGCGGGAGATCAGCGAGCTGATCTACGAGACCTGCAAGGCGTACCTGGTGCAGCAGGGCCGCTTCCTGGTGATGCTGTGGCTGTTCATCGGCGCGGTGATCTTCATCTACTTCCAGTTCCTGGCCGGTCTCGGGATCGGGCGGACCCTGATCGTGCTGCTGTTCTCTGTGATCGGGATGGCTGGCTCGTACGCGATCGCCTGGTACGGGATCCGGGTCAACACCTACGCCAACAGCCGGACCGCCTTCGCCTCGCTCAAGGGCCGGCCGTTCGACGTGTACGCGATCCCGCTGCGCTCTGGCATGAGCGTCGGCATGATGCTGATCTCGGTCGAGCTGTTCATGATGCTGTTCATCATGCTGTTCCTGCCGGGCAGCGTGGCCGGCTCCTGCTTCATCGGCTTCGCGGTCGGCGAGTCGCTGGGCGCCTCGGCGCTGCGGATCGCGGGCGGTATCTTCACCAAGATCGCCGACATCGGCTCCGACCTGATGAAGATCGTCTTCAAGATCAAGGAGGACGACGCCCGCAACCCCGGCGTGATCGCCGACTGCACTGGTGACAACGCCGGCGACTCGGTCGGCCCGTCGGCCGACGGCTTCGAGACGTACGGGGTGACCGGCGTGGCGCTGGTGACCTTCATCCTGCTCGCGGTGAGCAACCCCGCCACCCAGGTCACCCTGCTGGTCTGGATCTTCGTGATCCGCGCCGTGATGGTGGTGGCCTCCTACGTGAGCTACCTGATCAGCACCGCGATCGCCCGCTCCACGTACGCCCACGCAACCGAGATGGACTTCGAGGCTCCGCTGACCACGCTGGTCTGGCTGACCTCGGTGGTCTCGATCGTGCTCACCTACATCACCTCGTACCTGATGATCGCCGACCTCGGCGACGGCAGCCTGTGGTGGAAGCTGGCCACGATCATCTCCTGCGGCACCCTGGCCGGGGCCCTGATCCCCGAGCTGGTCAAGGTCTTCACCTCGGTCTCCAGCAAGCACACCCAGGAGGTCGTGAAGTCCGCCGGGCAGGGCGGGGCCTCCCTCGACATCCTGTCCGGCCTGGTCGCGGGGAACTTCTCGGGCTACTGGCTGGGTGCGGCGATCATCGCTCTGATGGGTGGCGCGTTCCTGATCTCCACCCTCGGGCTGTCGGCCCTGATGGTGGCCCCGGCGGTCTTCGCCTTCGGCCTGGTCGCCTTCGGCTTCCTGGGCATGGGCCCGGTGACGATCGCGGTCGACTCGTACGGCCCGGTCACCGACAACGCCCAGTCGGTGTACGAGCTGTCGGTCATCGAGACCCTGCCCGACATCACCACCGAGATCGAGCGTGACTACGGCTTCACCCCCCAGTGGGAGGTCGCCAAGACCATGCTGGAGGAGAACGACGGCGCCGGGAACACCTTCAAGGCGACCGCGAAGCCGGTGCTGATCGGGACCGCGGTGGTCGGCGCCACCACCATGATCTTCTCGATCATCATGGGCCTCACCGGCGGCATGAGGCACGGCCTGGAGAACCTGTCGCTGCTGCACGCTCCGTTCCTGCTCGGCCTGATCATGGGCGGCGCGGTGATCTACTGGTTCACCGGGGCCTCGATCCAGGCGGTCACCACCGGCTCGTTCCGGGCGGTCGAGTTCATCAAGGAGAACATCAAGCTCGACTCGTCGGTCACCAAGGCCAGCGTGGAGGACTCCCGCAAGGTGGTCGAGATCTGCACCCAGTACGCCCAGAAGGGGATGTTCAACATCTTCCTCGGGGTCTTCTTCGCCACCTTGGCGTTCGCCTTCGTGGAGCCGTACTTCTTCATCGGCTACCTGATCTCGATCGCCCTGTTCGGCCTGTACCAGGCGATCTTCATGGCCAACGCCGGCGGTGCCTGGGACAACGCCAAGAAGATCGTCGAGGTCGACCTGCGGGCCAAGGGCACCGACCTGCACGACGCCTCGATCGTCGGTGACACGGTCGGCGACCCGTTCAAGGACACCTCCTCGGTGGCCCTGAACCCGGTGATCAAGTTCACCACCCTGTTCGGGCTGCTGGCGGTTGAGCTCGCGGTGAGCCTGTCGGCCCAGGGCAACCGGGCTCTGGTCTGGGGCCTGGCCGTGGTGATGTTCGCTGCCTCTGCGTTCTTCGTCTGGCGGTCCTTCTACGGGATGCGGATCCCGGGCGACCTGGCGTCGGCCGTCGCCGGGCAGCCCACGAGCGAGGACGAGGACGTCCCGGCCGAGGCCGAGGCCGAGCCGGCCAGCTGAGCAGGGCGCTGTCTTCTCCCACACCGCGGGGTCGGTCCGGTCCGGGCCGGCCCCGCGGCCGCATGAATGGGGGGTACCGAATCGGTAACACTTCGGCGCTGCCGCTCGTTAAGTGAAGTCAGCCGAGAGTTGAATGAGATCGCTTCGGTTTCGCTACGAAAGGCACCCTATCCATGAACCTCCACGGCGTGGCCGCCCTGGTCGTCTCGGCGGCCCTGGCCCTCGCTGGCTGCGGCTCCAGCTCCACCGCACCCGGCGCCTCCACCTCTGCTTCCCAGGCCCCTGCAGCCGGCCAGATCACGGTCTGGGTCGACGCCAACCGGCAGCCGGTCCTCAAGGACGTAGCCGACCAGTTCACCAAGGAGACCGGCGTCGCTGTCGACCTGCAGGTCAAGGACTTCTCCACCATCCGTGATGACGCCATCACCCAGATCCCGACCGGCAAGGGTCCCGACATCCTGATCGGCGCCCACGACTGGACCGGCAAGCTGGTCCAGAACGGCGTGGTCGCCCCGGTTGAGCTGGGCAGCAAGGCCTCCCAGTTCCAGTCGGTCTCGGTCCAAGCGATGACCTACGAGGGCAAGGTCTACGGCGTCCCGTACTCGCTCGAGAACCTCGGCCTGCTGCGCAACACCGCCCTGGCCCCCACCGCCCCGACCAGCTGGGCCGACCTGGTCACCACCGGCAAGGCGGCGGTGAGCTCGGGCAAGGCCAAGTACCCGGTGCTGCTGGAGCTCGACCCGATGAAGGCCGACCCGTACCACCTCTACCCGCTGCAGGCCTCGTACGGCGCCCCGGTGTTCACCTCGAAGCCGGACGGCTCTCTGGACGCCACCACCATCGCCATGGGCAATGAGGGCGGCAAGCAGTTCGCCGCGGCCCTGGCCCAGTGGGGCAAGGACGGTGTGCTGAACCTCAGCATCTCGAAGGACATCGCCAAGGAGCAGTTCATCGCCGGCACCTCGCCGTACCTGGTGACCGGCCCCTGGAACCTGGCCGACATCAAGAAGGCCGGCATCCAGTACGCGATCGACCCGATCCCGGCCGCGGGCCCGCAGCCGGCCACTCCGTTCGTCGGTGTGCAGGGCTTCTTCCTCTCCGCGAAGAGCCAGAACGCGGTCGCGGCCAACACCTTCCTGCTGAACTACATCGGCTCGGAGAAGGTCCAGACCGCCCTGTACCAGGCCGGCAACCGCGCCCCGGCTCTGACCAGCGCCTTCAACGCAGCCCAGTCCGACAAGGACGTGGCGGGCTTCGGCGCGATCGGCGCCACCGGTGTGCCGATGCCGAACGTGCCGGCGATGGACCAGGTGTGGACCGACTGGGGCACCACCGAGGCTCAGCTGATCGGCGGCAAGGCCGCTGACCCGGCCGCCGCCTGGACTCAGATGGTCGCCTCTATCCAGGCCAAGATCAAGTAGTCTGATCCCGGTGGGCTCTGCGTCCAGCAGAGCCCACCGTCGGCTGTCCGTCCTTTCGACCGGAGACCCCATGAGCTCTGCCGCCCCGTCCTACTCCCCTCGCTTCTCGTCCTCTGTCCTGCCCCTGCTCGTCAAGATCGTGCTCCTCGGCCTGGTCGACGCCTTCGCTGTCGCCGTGGCGATGGCGCTGGCTGCCGCAGCAGAGTGGCTGGTCCTGGGGGTCGTCGTCCTGGTGACGGTCGTCATCAACGTGATCTACCTGGTACCGAACCGGTTCCTCCCGGGGAAGTACCTCGCGCCAGGGCTGATCTTCCTGCTGGTCTTCCAGGTCTTCATCGTGCTCTACTCCGGCTACGTGGCCTTCACCAACTACGGCGACGGGCACAACTCCTCCAAGACCGACGCCATCGCTGCCATCCAGGCCAACAACCAGGAGCGGGTCAACGACACCGAGTACCCCTGCGCCATCGCCGAGAAGGACGGTCGGCTGTGGGTCGTGGTGGCGCACGAGGGCAAGGTCCTGGTCGGCAGCAGCGAGGAGCCCCTGCGGGAGGCGGCCGGTGCCGAGCTCGGCGCCACGGGGGCCCCGGTCAAGGCCGACGGCTTCACCATCCTCCAGCTCGGCCAGCTGCTGTCCCGCTCGTCGGAGGTGACCGCGCTCAGTGTCCCGTTCAGCTCTGACCCGGGCGACGGCTACCTGCGGACCCCGACCGGGCAGGTCGCCTACCTCTACCAGCCGTCGATCACGTACGACAAGGGCGCTGACACCATGACCGCCCGCGACGGGACCGTGTACCGCGACACCGGCACCGGGGCCTTCGTCTCCGACGACGGTCGCCGGATCGAGCCGGGCTGGAAGATCAACGTCGGGTTCGCGAACTTCAGCAAGGCCTTCGGGGAGCAGTCGATCCGCGGCCCGCTGCTCAAGGTGACCTCCTGGACCTTCGCCTTCGCCTTCCTGTCGGTGCTCACCACCTTCGCGCTGGGGCTGTTCCTGGCGATCGTCTTCAACGACCCCCGGATGCGGGGGCGCAGGGTCTACCGGACGATCATGATCCTCCCGTACGCCTTCCCCGCCTTCCTGTCCGGGCTGGTTTGGAGCGGCCTGTTCAACCCGGAGTTCGGCTTCATCAACGACGTCCTGCTCGGCGGCACCCACGTCGACTGGGTCAACAACGCCTGGCTGGCCCGGATCACGGTGCTGATCGCCAACCTCTGGCTCGGGTTCCCGTACATGTTCCTGGTCTCCACGGGGGCCCTGCAGGCGATCCCGGAGGAGGTGATGGAGGCCGCCCGGGTCGACGGCGCGACCGCGCTGCAGACCTTCTGGCACATCAAGCTGCCGCTGCTGATGGTCCCGCTGGCACCGCTGCTGATCTCGTCGTTCGCCTTCAACTTCAACAACTTCTCGCTGATCTACATGCTCACCAAGGGCGGGCCCCGCTTCCCCGAGGCGGGCATCGACGCCGGGGGCACCGACCTGCTGATCTCCCTGGTCTACAAGGTGGCCTTCGGAGCCGGGACCGGGCGTGACTACGGCCTGGCCAGCGCCTTCGCGATCATCATCTTCATCGTCATCGCTGCCGTCTCCTACCTGGGGTTCCGGCAGACCAAGAGCCTGGAGGAGCTGGCCTGATGAGCGCCCCTGTCATCCCTAGCAAGCGGCCGTTCTCACTCGGGCGCTGGTTCGCCCAGACCGGGTGGCGCCACCTGGTGGGCCTGGTCGCTACCGTTTTCGCCGCCTTCCCGCTGGTCTACGTCCTGTCAGCCTCGCTCAACCCGTCGGGCACCCTGACCGGGTCCAACCGGCTGTTCCAGGTCTTCTCGCTGGAGAACTACCGGATCCTGCTCACCACCCCCTCCCAGCCGTACGGGCGCTGGTACCTGAACACGCTGCTGGTCGCCACCAGCTCGGCGCTGGGAACAGTCTTTCTCGGGGCTCTGGCCGCGTACGCCTTCTCCCGGATGCGGTTCACCGGCCGCCGGGTCGGGCTGCTGAGCCTGCTGCTGGTGCAGATGTTCCCGCAGATGCTGGGGATGGTGGCGATCTTCCTGCTGCTGACCTGGCTCGGCGACATCGTGCCGGTGCTCGGGCTGGGCTCCGGGGTAGCGCTGGTGATGATCTACCTGGGTGGCGCGATGGGGGTCAACACCTACCTGATGTACGGCTTCTTCAACACCGTCCCGCTGTCGCTGGACGAGGCCGCCCGGGTCGACGGGGCTGGGCACGCGCGGATCTTCTTCACGATCATCCTGCGCCTGGTGGCCCCGATCCTGGCGGTCGTCGGGCTGCTGTCGTTCATCAGCTCGGTGAACGAGTTCATCATCGCGTCGGTGGTGCTGGGCGGTGACCCGCAGGGGCAGACCCTGGCGGTCGGGCTGTACCAGTTCGTCTCACAGCTGTTCAACACCAACTTCCCGGTCTTCACCGCCGGTGCGGTGCTGGCAGCAATCCCTGTGATGGCACTGTTCCTCTACCTGCAGAAGTACATCGTCTCCGGCCTCACCGCCGGGGCGGTCAAGTAGCCGAGTGGTGAGAGCCCCCACGATGGCCGATACTTGAAGGGTCACGAAGGAGGCCCTGTGAAACCGGTCGCTCGTCATCGCACCGCTCTTGTCCCGGTCATCGCGGTGCTGCTCGCCCTGCTGGGCGCCTGCACCCACAGCAAGGCCGCCGAGCCCGCGGCCAGCGCCTCGTCCGAGGCGCCGACCAGCGCTGCGCCGACCCCGACCCCGAGCCAGGTCCCGTTCAACCTCACCACCAGCCTGGCTGACGGGGCCCAGGTGCCGGTCGACCACCGGTTCATGGCGGTCGCGGCGGGCGGCACGGTGACCTCGGTGAGCCTCACCTCGACCGACCCGCACCCGGAGAAGCAGACCGTTCCTGGCCAGCTCTCCCCCGACCAGACCACCTGGACTGCCGCCAGCCTGCTGGAGCCAGGCGTCTCGTACACGGCCGTGGTCCAGGCCGCGCCGACCGCCGGGGCCCCGGTCACCCAGACCGTACGGTTCTCGACCACGCCGCTGTCGAAGAAGCAGCAGGTCTTCGTGTACAACATCATCGGCGCCGGCCAGACGGTCGGGGTCGCCATGCCGGTCGTGGTGAGCTTCGACACCCCGGTCGCCGACAAGGCCAGCTTCCAGCGCGCCATGCACGTCACCAGCACGCCGGCCCAGAACGGCACCTGGAGCTGGCTGTCGGACACCGAGGCCCACTGGCGGCCCGAGGTCTACTGGCAGCCCGGCACCCAGGTCAGCGTCAACATCGACGTCAACGGCGTCTCTGCCGGCAACGGCTACTACGGGCAGGAGTCGAAGCAGGCCACCTTCACCGTGGGGCGGGCCGCCCAGATCAGTGTCGACCTCGCTGCCCACACCGCCACCCAGCTGGTGAACGGGCAGCCGACCAGGGTCATCCCCGTCACCGGGGGCAAGTCCGGCTTCGAGACCCGGTCGGGGACCAAGGTCATCATGGAGCGGCTCGACTCGGTCGACATGAACGCCGCCACCACCGGGATCGGGCAGGGCTCGTCTGAGTTCTACGACCTCAAGGGCGTCAAGTACGCGATGCGGGTCACCCAGTCAGGCGAGTTCTTCCACGCTGCTCCGTGGTCGTCTGGCTCGCACGGCAAGCGCAACGTCAGCCACGGCTGTGTCGGGATGAGCACCACCAACGCCGACTGGCTGATGGCCAACACTCTGGTCGGCGACCCGGTGGTCTACACCGGCAGCTCGCGCGCTCTGGAGAAGGGCAACGGCTGGACCGACTGGAACATCAGCTACGAGGAGTTCAGGCAGGGCTCCGCCCTGTGACCGCCTCGACCGGTTGGCCCCACGGGGATACTGGACCAACCGGTCAACGACCTGGGGAGGACTTGATGACACTGTCCCGACGCGCGGTAGTCGCGCTGCTCGGCACCGGGGCCGCAGCCACGGTCGGCGGCTGCGCCCGGAGCGCGCCCAGCCTGGCCGGGCAGGCCGGGCAGGACGCGCCGGCCAGCACTGCGTCGGCGGTGCCGGAGGTGGTGATGACCCCCAACGTCGCCGAGGGCACCCCGGTCCCCGTTGACACCAAGGTCTCGGTCACCGCCTCTCAGGGCACCCTGGTTGAGGTCGGCATGATCTACACCGACCCCAAGGACGGGCCGCAAACGGTTCAGGGGACCCTGGCGCCCGATGCCACCACCTGGACCGCGAACTCGCTGCTGGAGCCCGGCCTGACGTACCAGCTGGTGATGCAGGGCCAGAACCCCGCCGGGGTGACGACCAGCCGGACCGCCAGCTTCACCACCCAGAACCTGTCGCTGAAGCAGCAGGTCTTCCCCACTATCGCCTCCAGCGGCACGGTCGGGGTGGCTATGCCCGTCGTGGTGCGCTTCGACGTCCCAGTCACAGACCGGGCCACGTTCCAGCAGCACATGAGCGTCACCGCCGAGCCGGCTACCGAGGGCAGCTGGAGCTGGTTGTCCTCGACCGAGGCTCACTGGCGCCCGCGGGAGCTGTGGAAGCCGGGCACCAAGGTGTCCATCAGCGTCGACATCAACTCGGTCCCGGCCGGCAACGGCCGGTACGGCCAGAAGTCGGTTTCGGGCTCGATGACCATCGCCCGCTCTGTGATCCTCAAGGCCGACCTGGCCAGCCACCAGATGACGGTCGTCATCGACGGTGCCGCGGCCCGGACGATCCCGATCACGGGCGGCAAGCCGGGCTTCGAGACCCGCAGCGGCAAGAAGGTCCTGATGGAGAAGTTCGCGTCCCTCAAGATGGACGCCGCCTCGGTCGGGATCAGCAAGAACGACCCGGAGTACTACAACATCCCAGACGTCAAGTACGCGCTGCGCGAGACCGACTCCGGTGAGTTCATCCACGCCGCCCCCTGGTCGGTCTCCTCGCAGGGCAAGGCCAACGTCAGCCACGGCTGCATCGGGGTCTCGACTGAGAACGGCGCCTGGCTTTTCAAGAACTGCCGGGTCGGTGACCTGATCGAGGTCACCGGCAGCAAGCGCGGCCTGGAGACTGGCAACGGCTGGACCGACTGGAACGTGTCGTACGAGCAGTTCCGCAAGGGCTCGGCGCTGTAGCTCCCGAGCCCCCGCGACCCGGTCCACGACGGTGGGCCGGGCCCGTACGTGACGATCCCGGATCACAGGCTCACTGCCCTGCCGGGAACGGTAGGTTGTGGCCAGACGACTGAAGAGAGAGGGCACAGCAGTGCCGGACGACAAGTTCAGCAACCCGCTGCGCGACCAGCGGGACCGGCGGCTGCCCCAGATCGCCCCGCCGTGCGTCCTGGTGATCTTCGGGGTGACCGGTGACCTGGCCCGCAAGAAGGTCATGCCGGCCGTGTACGACCTGGCCAACCGGGGTCTGCTGCCGCCCGGCTTCGGGCTGGTCGGCTTCGCCCGGCGGAGCTGGGCAGACCAGGACTTCGCCCAGCTGGTGCACGACTCCGTCCGTGACCACGCCCGGACCCCGTTCCGGGAGGAGGTCTGGCAGCAGCTGCTGGACGGGATCCGGTTCGTCCCCGGCGACCTCGACGACGACGGCGCCTGGGACCAGCTCTACGCCACCGTCACCGAGCTGGACCAGCTGCGCGGCACCGGCGGGAACCATGCCTTCTACCTGTCGATCCCGCCCGGGCTGTTCGAGCTAGTGATCAACCAGCTCCGCAAGCACCAGTTCGCCGACTCCCGTGGTGGGCGCTGGAGCCGGGTCGTGATCGAGAAGCCGTTCGGCCACGACCTGGACAGCGCCAAGGAGCTGAACCGGGTGCTGTCGGGGGTCTTCGCCCCGGAGGCGGTGTTCCGGATCGACCACTACCTGGGCAAGGAGACGGTACAGAACCTGCTGGCGCTGCGGTTCGCCAACCAGATGTTTGAGCCGGTCTGGAACAACCACTACATCGACCATGTCCAGATCACGATGGCCGAGGACATCGGGGTCGGTGGCCGGGCCGGCTACTACGACGGGATCGGCGCGGCCCGCGACGTCATCCAGAACCACCTGCTCCAGCTGCTGGCACTGACCGCGATGGAGGAACCGGTCTCCTTCGACGCCACCAACCTGCGCCGGGAGAAGCAGAAGGTCCTCTCGGCGGTCACCCTGCCGGAGCGGATCGACCTGCACACCGCCCGCGGCCGGTACGCGCCGGGCTGGCTGGGCGGCCGTCCCGTGGTCGGCTACGAGGAGGAGGAAGGCTTCCGCGCCACCTCGAACACCGAGACCTACGCCGCCATCCGGCTCGGCATCGACAGCCGCCGCTGGGCCGGGGTCCCGTTCTACCTGCGGACCGGCAAGCGGCTACCGCGGCGGGTGACCGAGATCGCGCTCGGCTTCAAGAAGGTCCCCCACGTCCCGTTCACCGCGCTCGACGTGGAGGACCTGGGCCGCAACGCCCTGGTGATGCGGATCCAGCCGGACGAGGGGGTCATCGTCCGCTTTGGCTCCAAGGTCCCCGGCACCCAGATGGAGATCCGCGACGTCAGCATGGACTTCTCGTACGGGGGCTCGTTCACCGAGGCCTCGCCGGAGGCGTACGAGCGGCTGGTCCTGGACGTCCTGCTGGGCGACCCGCCGCTGTTCCCGCAGCAGGAGGAGGTGGAGCTGGGCTGGCAGATCCTGGACCCGGTGCTCGACTACTGGGCCAGCCTGCCCGACAGTCCGGAGCCGTACCCGGCGGGCAGCTGGGGGCCGCAGTCGGGGCTGGACATGATCCGCCGTGACGGCCGGATGTGGCGCCGGCCCTGAAGGAGACCCGATGATCATCAACCTGACCGACACCCAGTCCTCCGAGATCGCCGCGGCGCTGCTGCGGGCCCGCCGCAACCTCGGCAACGCCTCCGGGATGGTGCTGACCCTGCTGGTAGCCGCCGAGCAGCGCACCTACACCAAGGTGTACCAGGCCGCCCAGGTCGCCGCCCGGGAGCACCCCAGCCGGCTGGTCCTGGTCGTCAGCACCGGGGCCCGGAGCACCAAGATGGACGCCGAGATCCACCTGGCCGAGGACGTCCCCGGTGAGGTGATCGTGCTGTCAGTGTCGGGAGAGCTGCGCGAGCACGCCGACTCAGCCGTCCTGCCGCTGCTGCTGCCCGACTCCCCGGTCGTGATGTGGTGGCCGGCCGCGGCACCGGCTCAGCCGGCCCTCGACAGCCTCGGCATGCTGGCCGGCCGCCGGATCACCGACGCAGCTGGTGACCCGTCCCCGATCAAGGCGCTCCAGGCCCGGGCCGCTCACCACGCCCCCGGCGACACCGACCTGGCCTGGACCCGGCTGACCAGGTGGCGGGCCCTGCTGGCTGCGGCCCTCGACCAGCACCCGACCCGGGTGCAGTCGGCCACGGTGAGCGCGCCCCGGCAAAACGCCCCGGCCGACCTGATGGCGGCCTGGCTGCAGTCCCGGCTGAGGGTGGAGGTCACCCGTACGTCTTCCCCCGGCCCCGGCATCACCTCGGTGGTGCTGGAGACTCTCGGTGGCCCGATCGTGGTAGCCCGGGAGAACGGCACCGCCGCCTCGTACTCGATCCCCGGCCAGCCGCGACGGGTCGTCGCCCTGCCGCGCCGGGACGTGAACGAGCTGCTCACCGAGGAGATCCGGCGGATGGACCCCGACGAGATCTACGAGGAGACCCTGCAGACCCTGCTGCACCGGGCAGGGGCCAGCCAGGGCCCGAGCGCCGCAGCCACGGTCCCCGACGCTCCTCTGGCTGAGCCGCGGCGCCGCCGCGGCCGGGCCTCGGCCGAGAAGCCCGGGCAGAAGGGCACCCGCTCGAAGCCGGCCACCCTCCCGCAACCGGCCGACGAGACAGCGACGGACAGCTGATGCTGAGCTCGCTGCTGCGCCGTCACCCCTCGGCTGAGGCGGTCGCCGACGACCTCGCAGCCAGTCTGCTGGCTCGGCTGATCGAGCTCCAGCGTGAGTTCGGCAAGGTCGAGGTCTGCCTGACCGGGGGCCAGGTCGCCAACCTGGCGTACGAGCGCCTGGCCCGGCAGGTCACGGCCACCGAGATGGATCCCGGGCTGCTCGAGCTGTGGTGGACCCACGACGCCCTGGTGGCGACCGACGACCCGCGGCGGCAGTCGCTGCAGGCGCTGAGCCGGCTGGCGGGCAGCTTCCCGCTGGACCCAGCACGGACCCACCCCATGCCGTCGCGCGAGCTGACCCCGGACCCGACCGACGCCGCTGTCAGCTACGGCCGCGAGATCGAGGGCCGGACCATCGACATCTGCCTGCTGACCCTCGGCCCCCAGGGGCAGGTCGCAGCGCTGTACCCGGGGCACCCGTCGGCTGAGCCCACCCCCAACCTGGCGGTGGGGGTGGCGGACGCCCCGCTGCCGCCGCCGGAGCAGCTCTCGCTCTCGCTGACCACGATCAACCGCTGTCGGGAGGTGTGGCTCATCGCCTCCGGGGCCGACTGCGCCGACGCCCTGGGTCGGACCTACGCCGGAGACCCGTCGTCACTGGCCAGCCACGTCCGCGGTGTCGAGCGGACCCTCTGGTTCGTGGACGACGCCGCCGCCGGGCAGATCCCCTTTCACCACTGCCTGCTGTAGGCGAAGCCGGGGCACGGTACCGGCTGCGTACTGCTCGACCCAGGCCGCGAACAGCTCCCCGGTCGGTGCGGTGACGCTGCGCCCGGACCCGGTGAGCGGGTCGGCACAGAAGTCCAGCACCGGCCCCTGGTCCGCCCGGGGTGCGGGAGCGGCCCGCAGCTCGGGAAGCCGCTCGGCCAGCACCAGGGCCTCCGGCTTCGGACGGCCGTCGCTGGTCAGCAGGCCCAGCGAGTACTCCAGCTCGGGAAAGTCGAGTAGCGACCGATCCACGTCATGGCTGCACCACCACGTGACCGCCTCCAGCCCGGGAGTGCCGACCAGGGCGTCGACCACGTCGCTGAGGTAGCGGGCCGGGTCGCCGACGTGCCCGCGGGGAGCGCCGACCTCCTGCAGCCACAGGCCCCGCTCCGGGTCCGGGCTCCAGGCCCGGGCCAGCTCCAGCAGGTAGCGCGGGAAGGCCGCCAGGGCCGGGTGGCCGGCGCCGAACCGCGGCGCGACCTGCATGAACACCCAGGCGTGCACCGTGGTCGCCGCGCCCCAGGTGACCGCGTGGCGGGGCGTGAACGGGTGGCGGTCGACGAACCACAGGTCGTCGTCGAAGCCGTGGTGGTGGCGCCCCTGCGGCCACGAGTCGGACAAGGCTCCAAAGAGCTGCCCGAACCAGGTGTCAGCCTCGGCCACCGACACCACCGAGCAGTCGGGATGGCGGTGCGGCTCGACGGCAGCCGCGTACTGCGGCAGCTCGTTGCCCAGCGTGACTCCGGTCACGGCCGGGTGGTCCCGTACGGCCTCGGCCACGGCCTTGACCAGGGCGATCTCCCCCGCCACCGCCTCCGGGCCGGTGAACAGGTTCTGCCGGTGCCAGGTGGTCACCCAGCTGGGCAGAAAGTCGAAGCTTGACAGGTGCCCGTTCAGGGCGTCGACGCTCACGGTCAGCCCGGCCTCGGCCGCGACGTCGCAGACCGCCACCAGGTCAGCCAGGGCGCTGGGGCGGACCAGGCCCCGGTTGGGCTGCAGCAGCGGCCAGAGCGGGAACAGCCGGACGTGGTCCAGTCCCAGCCCAGCGACCTGGTCGAAGTCCGCCCGGACCTGACCCAGGTCAAGGTCCAGCCAGGAGTGGAACCACCCCTGCGCAGGGGTGTAGCTGACGCCGACGCGCATCGGACTCCTTCCAGTCGAGGCCAGGCTCATCAGCCCCGAGCAGCCACGACCGGCGCTGACAAGGGAAAATCGGCGTCGCGACGTGCCCGGGCACAGAGTACCGGCAGCCGCCGGCGTGCCGGTGGACCACCCGCAGGCGGCCGGCCGGGCTGCGGACTGGCGCGGGCGGGCCGCCTGGATGGTCCATCATCAGTGGCTATGACCGACGACTCGCTGCTCACCCAGGCCACCGACTGGCGGTCCCAGGTGCGGCTCGCCGGACCGCGCGAGGCGCCCTGGTCGCTGCCGGTCGTGGACCTGCTCCTGGCAGCGGCGGCCCTGGTGGTGGCCCTGGACGGGCAGTCCTTCATCGCCCGCTTCGGGCCCCACCCGGCCTATGTGACGCACCTTGCCCTGACCGTGGTGGTCGCCGCGGCCCAGCTGGTACGCAAGCGTCTGCTGCGGCTCTCCTTCACAGTCACCGCAGCAGGGCTGGCCGGCTACTCGCTGCTGACCTTCCTCTCGCCGGTCAACCTGGGCCTGTCCCCCCTGGCAGCCACGGCTCTGTGCAGTCTTCACGCCGTCATCCGGTGGTGCCCGCAGGCGCGGTGGCGGAGAGCCGCGCTGCTCGTAGCCTTCGCCGGGTGCCTGGTCAACCCGGTGGTGGCCGTGCTGGCAGGCCGCAACGCTCTGTGGGTCACGTCCATGCCGACCACGGTGATCGCCCTGATCACGGGCACGGTCTCGGCGCTCGTCTGCGCGGTGGCGGTCATGATGGTCGCCTCAGATGCCTGGCAGCGGCGGCGTCTGGCTGTTGAGCGCCTACGAGTCGTCGCCCAGGAACGGGCTTCGGCTGCCAGCAACGAGCGTCTGGAGCTGGCACGCGAGCTCCACGACCTGCTCGGGCACAGCCTGACCGCGATCCGGGTACGCTCAGCCACGGCCCTGGCCGTTGGCGGTGAGTCCGTCGCGACCCAGGCCCTCCAGGACGTGGAGCGCACGGCGGCGGCAAGCCTCGAGGAGGTGCGTGACCTGGTGCGGGTACTGCGCAGCCCGGACCACACGGGACCTGCCGCGAACCTCCGTGAGCTGGAGACCGTGGTGGCGCAGGCGCGCTCGGCCGGGCTGGACCTGGGCGTCGAGGGCACACCCCTGTCGGAGGTGGCCCGCCTGGGAGCCTCGTGGTCGGCCCTGCAGCGCTTGACGGTCCTGCGTACGGTCCAGGAGGGCCTGACCAACGCCATCCGGCACGGCACCGGCTCGGCCCGCCTGCGGCTCCAGGCCAGCCAGCCCTTCCGGATCGAGGTGACCAATCCCGTCGCTGGGCAGCTGCGGCCGGACTGGGGCACAGGCCTGACCGGCCTCGCCGAGCGGGTCGAGCTCGTCGGCGGTACCGTCCAGGCCGGCCCGGAGGAGCTCGGTGAGAAGCAGGTCTTCCGGCTCCTGGTCTGCCTTCCCGTCCGCGGCGCGGCGAGCGGTAGTGCCCCGGCAGGAGGGCGTCATGGCTGAGGACCGGTGCCCGCTGCGTACGGTGGTGGTCGACGACCAGGCGCTGCTCGTGTCCGCCTTTACTCTGCTCCTGGGTGCTCAGCCGGACATGACAGTGGTCGGCACTGCCGCCGATGGTCGCAAAGCCCTGGACCTGCTGGCCTCACTCGGCCCCGACGAGGTGGACGTGGTCCTGATGGACCTGCAGATGCCGGTGCTCGACGGGGTCAGCACCATCTCGGCCATGCGCGCGTCCCCTGCTCTGCGGCAGGTCCCGGTCCTGGTGCTCACCACCTTCGACGACGAGGACCTCGTCCTGTCGGCCCTGCGCGCCGGTGCCCGCGGATTCCTGCTCAAGGACGCCACGCCCCGGGTCCTCCTCGAGGCGGTGCGGCAGGTGGGTACGGGCGGCTCGTGGCTAGACCCGGCGATCACGTCCACGGTGCTGGCGCACCTGGAGCGGTCGGAGCCTCAGACCTCCGCGCCTGCGGCTCCTCCCGCCGGTGGCAGACCGGTTCCCGGTGAGGGACTGTACGAGCCCCTGACCCGCCGCGAGGCCCAGGTCCTGGAGCTGGTGTGCCAGGGCCTCCCGAACGCCCGGATCGGTGCCCGCCTGCACCTGGCGGAGTCGACCGTCAAGACCCACGTCAAGGCTCTGCTCGCCAAGACGAGCACCGCGAACCGGGTCGAGCTGATCGTCCACGCCTTCCGCCACAACCTGGTCGCCGTCCGCTGACTCCCCCCCGAGGGAGGAGACCAGGCTCCAGTCTCGGACCCCACGGGGGACCTTCAGGGCCGCCCCGGCAACCACAGTGGAGGCATGACTTCAGCACCGCCGACCACTCCACCACCCGCACGACCGGCCCCGGCGGGAGCGCCCGCAGGGCTGTGCCTGCGAGGGGTCACCAAGTCCTTCGGCTCCCACCAGGTCCTGACCGGCCTCGACCTGACGGCCAGGCCCGGGCGGGTGTACGCCCTCCTCGGGCCCAACGGGGCCGGCAAGTCCACGACCCTAGGCATCGCCCTGGGCCTGGAGAAGGCCGACTCCGGCCAGGTGCTCATCCTGGGCCAGCCGTGGTCGCGCTCCCTGCTGCGGCACGTGGGGGCATCGCTCAACGGGCCGGCGGTCTTTCCCCAGCTCAGCGCCCGCCGCAACCTGCTGGTCCACTGCCAACTCACCGGCACCACGCCGTCCGTGATCGAGCCGCTGCTGGCACAGGTGGGCCTGGACGGGGCCGGCAGCAAGCGGGCCGGCTCCTTCTCCACCGGCATGAAGGTCCGCCTGGCCCTCGCGATGGCCCTGCTGACCGAGCCGTCGGTCCTTATCCTTGACGAGCCGCAGAACGGCCTCGACCCGCAGGGCATCATCGAGCTGCGTGACCTGCTGCGGGCCATAGCGAACCAGGGGCGCACGGTGCTCGTCTCCAGCCACCAGCTCGGAGAGATGGCACGCATGGCCGACGACGTCGGGGTGCTCGTCTCCGGGCGCCTGGCCTTCGAGGGTGCCCTGTCGGCCCTCGCTGACCCGGACGACGGCGCCGGTCTGGAGGCGGCCTACCTGTCCCTGGTCACCGGCGAGGAGGTCTCTCGATGAGCGCCACGGCCACCGCCACCCCAGTGCCGCCGGCGCCGCCCGCCCCGGAGCGGGTCGGCTTCCTCTCGGTTCTTCAGGCCGAGCTGGGGCGGTCCCGGCGTACCTTCACCTGGCGCTCGGCCCTGGTGACGGTGCTTCTGGCCGCCTGGGCGATCAACCTGTCGCGAAGCCTGATGCGCGCTGGCCTGATCACGGACGCCGGCCGGTGGGCCGGCAACATCCTGGCCTGGCTCAGCGTCTACCCCGACGCACTGGCCCTGCCCGTCGGAGCCCTGGTCGGCGCCATGTACGAGTGGCGCGAGCAGCGGGTGCGCGGCGGCGGCACCCTGTGGCGGGCCACCGGGCCGGTCCCGGTCCTGGCCGCCCGCTGCCTGGTCATCGCCGCCTCAGCCCTGCTGAGCCAGCTCGGCTGGCTGGTGCCCGTCCTCGTCTTCGCCCAGGTCTCGGGTGCCGGCTGGGGGCCCTGGGGCTCCTACCTGACCTTCGCCGCCCTGATGTGGGTGAGCACGACGGGAGCCGGTCTGCTGGGCCTCGCCGCCACGCGTCTCACGGGGCCACTGGCGGTGGGGGTGGTTCCCGTGCTGGCCATGGCATGGACGACCGCCGGTGCGTTTCAGGCGGAGCTGTCATCCTGGTACCTGAGGCCGTGGACCTGGGTGCGCCGCCCGACGCTGCCGCTGCTGGGAGTGCACGCCAACGGCCTCAACCTGGAGCCGGACGCCGCGGCCTGGGCCTACCCGGTGTGGCCAGGCCTGGTGCTGAGCACCGTCTCGACACTGGTCCTGGCCGCCGTGGTGCTGGCCACGGCACCCCTGGTGCAGCCGCGGCTCAGCCCGGGCCTGCGCCGCGTTCAGACCGCGCCCGACGAGACTACGGGCCGTACGCAGGCTGTCTCCACCGGGCCGACGATGACCGCCGAACCACTAGCGGCTGGGCCCGGGCGGCGGTCGACGCTCCTGGCGCTGGCAGGCGTCCTGCCGTGGAGGCTCTGGGCGGTTCTGTGGCTGCCACTGGCGGGGCTCGTCGCCGTGGCCCGGGTCTGGTACTCCTCCGACGTCGCGGTAGCGCTCCTGACGCTGGCTGGCCTGCCGGTGGCGAGTACGATCGTCGGGATCACGACCTGGACAGCGCTGCGCAGCGCCTGGCGAGGCGTGCTGATGCGGGTTCCGGGGTGGCGGGCGGCGTCAGCAGCCCTGCTGAGCGGGTGGTGCTTTCTGATGGTGGCACTCGGCGCCGCGTGGGTCGTGGCGACCAGCGGCACCCGGCTGTTCCTGTCCGAGCCGGACCGGTCCGCCCTGGCGGGCCCGGTGTACGCCGCCCTGGTCATCCCCTGGGTCGCGGCCGCACTGGCGGCCCTGTCCTACCTGCTTGCCCAGAGCACCAGCGTGGCGACGGCGATCGCGGTCGGTACCGGCGGGCTGCTGGCAGGCCTGGTCATCGCCGGGAACGACGTCATTGCGCAGGGACCGCTGACCTGGATGACCGCGCCGTGGGGCTGGGCCTACATCGCGAGCACCTACCCGGGCCGGTGGTTGATGGTCGTCGGTCTCGGGGCACTCATGACACTGGCCAGCACGGTGCTCGCAGCGCTGCTGGCCCGGCGGGCCGCTCGAGTCGCGGACTGAGCTCCCGCTCGCCGACGAGCCACCTCCGGAGTAGGCCGGACCCGGCCTTCGAGGTCCGGCTCTGCGTCGGTCCCGCCGGGCACCTGGGCAGTGTGGTCAGTAGATCACCTCGTCGCGGGCCCGGCGGGCCCGCAGGCCCTGCAGGGCCTCCTCCAGGATGGTCCGGGCCTCGGCGCTGCTGCGGCGCTCCTTCACGTAGGCCAGGTGAGTCTTGTACGGCAGGATCTTCGGCGGCGGCGGCGGGTTCTGAGAGTCAAGGTTGGCCGGCAGCCCGCAGCGTGGGCAGTCCCACTCCAGGGGCACCTGGGCGTCGGCAGCGAACGCGGGGCGGGTCTCGTGCATGTTGGCGCAGAAGTACGAGACGTACAGCCGCGGGGCGGCGTCGCCCCGCTCGGCCTCTCCCATCGGCCCGGCGCCCACACGGCTACCGCGGATGGCACTTCCTCCGACCACAGTCGAACTCCTTGCTGTTGCCTGGTGTAGAACGTGCTGCTGCGGTCAGATGCCGTACCGGTAGAAGATCAAGAGGGCGATCACGCTGGCCAGCCAGATGATCGCGATGATGATGGTGATCCGGTCCAGGTTGCGCTCGGCGACACTGGTGCCGCCCATCGACGACGAGACCCCCCCACCGAACAGGTCGGACATGCCACCGCCTCGCCCCTTGTGCAGCAGCACGAACAGGGACAGGATCACACTCGTCACCAGCAGCACGACGGAGACCCCGAAAACAGGCCAGGTGATCAGCGGCAAGCTCACCGGACAATGGTAACGGACACAGCCGGTCTGGCCGAAACGGACCAGCCCCGGCCGCAGGGCCGGGGCTGGTCGGTGAATCCGGTAGCCGGCTAGGACTGGTACAGGACGATCCGGGCGAACTCCTCCGGGTCCAGGCTGGCCCCGCCCACCAGGGCACCGTCCACGTCAGGCTGCGCCATGATGTCGGCCGCGTTGGAGGACTTCACCGAGCCGCCGTACTGGATCCGGACCCCGTCGGCCGCGGTCTGCCCCAGCTCGGAGGCGGTCAAGCCGCGGATCGCAGCGCACACCTCCTGCGCGTCCTCGGGGGTGGCGACCTCGCCGGTGCCGATCGCCCAGACCGGCTCGTACGCGATCACCAGCCCGGCGACCTGCTCGGCGCTGAGGCCGGCCAGGCAGCCGCGGACCTGCTCCAGCACGTAGCTGACCTGCTCGCCGGCCTTGCGGGTCTCCAGCCGCTCCCCGACGCAGATGATCGGGGTGATCCCGGCCTCCAGCAGCCGCTTGGCCTTCTGGTTGACCAGCTCGTCGGTCTCGGCGTGGTACTCGCGGCGCTCGGAGTGCCCGACCACCACGTACCGGCAGCCGAGCTTGCCCAGCATGTCGACCGAGACCTCGCCGGTGTACGCACCGGAGGCGTGCGCCGAGACGTCCTGGGCGCCCCAGGCGATCGGGTACTTCTCGGCCTCGATCAGGGTCTGCACGGTCCGGATGTCGGTGAACGGCACGATCACCGCCGCCTCGACCTGGGCCGGGTCGTACCTCTTGTCCGCCAGGGTCCAGGCCAGCTTCTGCACCAGCCCGGTGGCCTCGACATGGTTGAGGTTCATCTTCCAGTTGCCCGCGATCAGCGGGGTCCGCTGCACCATCGCTCAGTCCTCCAGAACAGCCAGGCCGGGGAGGGTCTTGCCCTCCAGGTACTCCAGCGAGGCCCCACCGCCGGTCGAGATGTGCCCGAAGGCACTGTCGGCGAAGCCGAGCTGGCGGACCGCGGCTGCCGAGTCCCCGCCACCGACCACGGTGAAGCCGTCGGACTCGGCCAGCGCCGTCGCCAGCGCCTTGGTGCCCTGGGCCAGGGCCTCGATCTCAAAGACCCCCATCGGGCCGTTCCAGAAGACGGTCTTGGCGCCGCGGACCGCGTCGCCGAAGAGCTTCTCGGTGGCCGGGCCGATGTCCAGACCCATCTTGCCGGCCGGGATCTCATCGGCGGCGACGGCCTCGACCTCACCGGTCACGGTGCGGGCCTCGAAGTCCATGCCGTCGGCCACCCGGACGTCGACCGGCAGCAGCAGCTGCTTGCCGGCCTTCTCGGCCTGCTCCAGGTAGTCCCGGCAGGTCTCGACGTTGGCCTCGTCCAGGATCGACGCGCCGACCTCGTAGCCCCGGGCCTTGAGGAAGGTGTACGCCATCCCGCCGCCGACCACGAGGGTGTCGGCAACCTGGAGCAGGTTGTCGATCACCGCCAGCTTGTCGGCGACCTTGGCGCCGCCGAGCACCACCACGTACGGCCGGGCCGGGCGGGCGGTGAGCTGCTCGAGGACGTCGACCTCCTTGGCCACCAGGGACCCGGCCGCGCTCGGCAGCAGCTTCGCGACGTCGTACACCGAGGCCTGCTTGCGGTGCACCACACCGAAGCCGTCGGAGACGAAGACGTCGGCCAGGGCCGCGTACTTCGCTGCCAGGGCCTGGCGCTCGGCCTCGTCCTTGCTCTCCTCGCCTGGCTCGTAGCGGACGTTCTCGCAGAGCACGAGCTCACCGTCGGCCAGGCCGGCGGCCAGCGCCTGGGCCGAGGGGCCGACCACGTCAGCGGCCAGCTTCACCTCGGTCCCCAGCAGCTCGCCGAGCCGGCGAGCCACCGGAGCCAGGGAGTACTTCGGGTTCACCTGCCCCTTGGGACGGCCCAGGTGGGCCAGCACCACGACTCGGGCGCCCGCCTCCCGCAGCGCGGTCAGGGTCGGCAGCGCCGCCCGGATCCGCCCGTCGTCGGTGATCGTGTCGCCGTCCAGCGGCACGTTGAAGTCGCAGCGGATCAGGACGCGCTTGCCGGCGAGGCCGCCGAGGCTGGGTACTGACTTCACCTGCTCAACCTCCTCGGGCTACCGGTCAGAGCTTCGAGCCGACCAGCGCGGTCAGGTCGACCAGCCGGTTCGAGTAGCCCCACTCGTTGTCGTACCAGCCGACGACCTTCACCTGGTTGCCGATCACCTTGGTGAGCTGGGCGTCGAAGATGCAGGAGGCCGGGTCGGTCTCGATGTCCTTGGAGACGATGGAGTCCTCGGTGTAGACGAGCACCTTGCCGTCGGCGGCCTTCTTCACGATCTCGTTGATCTCCTCGACCGTGGTCTCGCGGGAGGCCTCGAAGGAGAGGTCGGTGGCCGAGCCGGTCGGGGTCGGGACCCGCATGGCGTAGCCGTCGAGCTTGCCCTTGAGCTCGGGCAGCACCAGCGAGACCGCCTTGGCGGCGCCGGTGGTGGTCGGGACCATCGACAGGGCGGCGGCCCGGGCCCGGCGGAGGTCCTTGTGCGGGCCGTCCTGCAGGTTCTGGTCCTGGGTGTACGCGTGGATGGTGGTCATCAGGCCCTTGACGATCCCGATGCCGTCGTTGAGGGCCTTCGCCATCGGCGACAGGCAGTTCGTGGTGCAGGAGGCGTTGGAGATGATGTGGTGGGCGGCCGGGTCGTACTTGTCGTCGTTGACGCCCATCACGATGGTGATGTCCTCGTTCTTCGCCGGGGCGGAGATCAGGACCTTCTTGGCGCCCGCGTCGAGGTGGGCCTTGGCCTTGGTGGCGTCGGTGAAGAAGCCGGTGGACTCGATCACGATGTCGACGCCCAGCTCCTTCCACGGCAGCGCAGCCGGGTCCTTCTCGGCGAAGGCCTTGATCTTCTTGCCGTCGACGTAGAGAGCCTCGTCGTCGTAGGTCACCTCGCCCGGGAAGCGGCCCAGGATCGAGTCGTACTTGAGCAGGTGGGCGAGCGTCTTGTTGTCGGTGAGGTCGTTGACGGCCACCACATCGAGGTCAGCGCCGGAGGCGATGAGGGCGCGGAAGTAGTTGCGGCCGATCCGACCGAAGCCATTGATACCAACCTTGACCATGCGGAGGGTCTCCTTGTCTACCGGAGCCAGGACGCCCCGGTCGGTGAAACTGGACTCTCTCAGCCTAGTCGAACAGACCCCCGTGGCGCTCCCCCCGGGCCAGGTCAGTCGAGCTCGTTGAAGTCCGGCGGGAGCACGGTCGACGTGTCCGGGATCCCCAGCTCGTGGGCGCGGCGGTCGGCTGTCGCCAGCAGCCGCCGGATCCGCCCGGCGATAGCGTCCTTGGTGAGCACCGGGTCGTGCAGCGAGCCCAGCTCCTCCAGCGAGGCCTGCTTGTGCTCCAGCCGCACCCGGCCAGCGCTGAGCAGGTGGTCGGGCACCTCTCCACCCAGGATCTCCAGGGCCCGCTCCACCCGGGCCCCGGCCGCCACCGCCGCCTTGGCCGAACGGCGCAGGTTGGCGTCGTCGAAGTTGGCCAGCCGGTTCGCCGAGGCACGCACCTCGCGCCGGACCCGGCGCTCCTCCCACATCAGGACCGTCTGGTGCGCCCCGAGCCGGGTCAGCATCGCCGCAATCGCGTCGCCGTCACGGATCACCACCCGGTCGATCCCCCGGACGTCCCGGGCCTTCGCCATGATCCCCATCCGCCGGGCCGCCCCCACCAGCGCCAGGGCGGCCTCAGAGCCGGGGCAGGTGATCTCCAGGGCGCTGGAGCGGCCCGGCTCGGTCAGTGAGCCGTGAGCCAGGAAGACCCCGCGCCAAGCCGCCACCGCGTCGCAGACCCCGCCGCCGACGACAGCCGGCGGCAGGCCCCGTACGGGCCGGCCCCGGTGGTCGACCAGGCCGGTCTGGCGGGCGAGTGCCTCGCCGTCCTTGAGAACCCGAACCAGGTAGCGCCGGCCCCGCCGCAGCCCGGAGGAACTCACCATCACCAGCTCCGAGCTCAGCCCGTACAGGTCAGCGATGGTGGCCCGCAGCCGGCGCGCCGCGGCACCGGTGTCGAGCTCGGCCTCAATCACCAGCCGGCCTGCGCTGATGTGCAGGCCGCCCGCGAAACGTAGCATGGCAACGGCCTCCGCTCGCCGGTCGCACGGCCTGGTGGTGACCACCGTGGCCAGCTCCGCCTTTACCTGCTGGGTCAGTGCCATTGGGCTATCTTGACACAGTCGGTTCGGCGGCTGGCGGGGGGCTGCCCCTCAGACCCCGAAGACCTCGGCCAGGGAGGACGCCAGCAGCAGCGGGTCGTGCCTGGCCGAGCCGTCCCGGGCCCCGAGCCGGGCCACGTGCAGCCGCGCGCCTAGGCTCTCAGAGAAGCACTGCAGGTGGCGGTCGTGGGCCACGAACCGCTCGTCGGCGATGATGTGGTCCAGACGCAGCCGGGGGGCGTGCTCAGCCAGCACGTCGAGGTGGGCGCTCGGGGTGAAGCCGGCGGTCTCGGCCGCCGGCACCAGGTTCAGGATCAGGACCCGCTTGCCCGGCGCGGTGATGATCGCCTCCTCCAGCTCGGGGACCAGCAGGTGCGGGATCACCGAGGTGAACCAGGAGCCGGGGCCCAGGACCACGAAGTCCGCGGCCTGGACCGCGGCGATGGAGGCTGGGTGCGCCGGCGGTCGGGTCGGGTCCAGCCGTACGTGCAGCACCTGGCCAGGGGTCTTGGCCACTGTTGCCTGGCCCCGGACCACCGAGCCCTCGTCCGGCGCCTGGGGCAGCAGGCCGACCACGTCGGCCTCGATGGTCAGCGGGACCGCGGACATGGGGAGCACTCGCCCCCGGGTCCGGAGCAGCTGGGCCACCATGTCGAGCCCCTCGACCGGGTCGCCGAGACGCTGCCAGAGCCCGGCGATCAGCAGGTTCCCGATCGCGTGGCCGGCCAGCGGCCCGGTGCCCTCGAAGCGGGACTGCAGCACGTCGGCCCACAGCCGGCCTTCCCGGTCGTCGGAGCACAGCGCCGCCAGCGCCATCCGCAGGTCCCCTGGGGGCAGGCAGTCCAGCTCCTGACGCAGCCGGCCCGACGAGCCGCCGTCGTCGGCGACCGTGACCACCGCGGTCACCCGGTCGGTGAGCCGCCGCAGCGCCGTCAGAGTGGCCGACAGCCCGTGGCCCCCGCCCAGAGCCACGACCGCCGGCAGCGGGGCCAGGTGGTCGCTCATTCCCGCCCCAGGTCCCGGTGGATCACCGCGACGGTCAGCCCGGTGCCCCGCAGCCGCCGGGCCAGCTCCTCCGCGACGGCTGTCGAGCGGTGCTTGCCGCCGGTGCAGCCAATCCCGATCTGGAGCTGGCGCTTGCCTTCCCGTACGTAGCCGGGGCGAACCGTCTCGACCAGCTCCAGGACCCGCTCCAGGAAGGGCTGCGCGGCTTCCTGCCCGAGCACGTACTCGGCGACCGCCGAGCTCAGCCCGGTCTGCGGCCTCAGCTGCGGCACCCAGTGCGGGTTCGGCAGGAAGCGCACGTCCAGCACCATGTCGGAGTCGACCGGGACCCCGTTCTTGAAGCCGAACGAGACCAGCGTCACCCGCAGCTGGTCGCGGGCGCTGCCGCCGTACGCGTGGGCCACCCGCTGGCCCAGCTGGTGCACGGTCAGCGAGGAGGTGTCGATCACCAGGTCGGCGTTCGCCCGCAGCGTCGAGAGCAGCCGGCGCTCGCGCTGGATCCCGTCCAGCATCCGCCCGTCCTCCTGCAGCGGAACCGGCCGGCGTGAGGACTCCTGGCGGCGGACGATGATCTCGTCGCTGGCCTCGACGAAGCAGATCTCGGGCTGTACCCCCGCCTGCCGGAGCTCGTCGAAGACCGCCGGCAGCTCGTCAAAGCTGCCTCGGCTGCGGACGTCCAGCACCACCGCCAGCCGACCCACCCCGTCGTCCAGCAGCTGGCGGCGCAGCCGCGGCAGCATGGCCGGCGGCAGGTTGTCGACCACGTACCAGCCGTGGTCCTCCATGGCGTGGGCAGCAGTCCGCCGACCAGCACCGGAGATCCCGGTGATCACCACGACTCTCGACTGGGGCTGGCTGTCGCTCGACACCGCCTCATTATCGCCGGTTTTCGGCGTCAGTCCGCCACCACCTCGCCAGTGGTGAGGTTGACCACCTCACCGGACGGCTGAGCGGCGACCGCGGCCACGACCGCCGCCGCCAGCCGAGGGCCGAAGCCCGGCACCGCCGCGATCTGCTCCTCGGTGGCGGCCCGGATCTTCTTCAGGGAGCCGAACTCCCGCCGCAGCGCCTTGCGGCGGACCTCACCCAGGCCCGGGACCTGGTCCAGCAGCGACTCCAGCACCGAGGCCGAGTGCCGCCGCCGGTGGTGGCTGATCGCGAACCGGTGGGCCTCGTCGCGGACCCGCTGCAGCAGGTACAGGCCCTCGCTGGTCCGCGGCAGGACCACGGGGAAGTCCTGCTCCGGCAGCCAGACCTCCTCCAGCCGCTTCGCCAGGCCGCACAGGGCCACGTCGGTCAGCCCCAGCCCACCCAGGACCTCGGCGGCCGCCGCCACCTGCGGGGCGCCCCCGTCGACCACCACCAGCGCCGGCGGGTAGGCGAAGCCGCGCGGCGCCCGGGTCTCGGCGTCCACCAGCGCGTCCGGGTCCGACGCCAGCTCCTGCTCCTCCAGCAGCCGGCGGAACCGGCGCTCCAGCACCTCCCGCATCGCGCCGGTGTCGTCCGAGGCCACCGTACGGACCACGAACCGGCGGTACTGCGACTTGCGGGCCAGGCCGTCCTCGAAGACCACCATGGAGGCGACGGTGTCGCTGCCCTGCAGGTGCGAGATGTCGAAGCACTCGATCCGCAGCGGCACGGTCGCCAGCCCGAGCGCCTCCTGGATCTCCTCCAGCGCCCGGTTCCGGGTCGTCAGGTCGGAGGCCCGCCTGGCCTTGTGCCGGGCCAGGGCCTCGGCGGCGTTGCGGGCCACGGTCTCCAGCAGCGCCTTCTTGTCGCCGCGCTGCGGCACCCGGACCTGGACCGGGGCTCCCCGCTCCTCGGCCAGCAGGGTCTGCAGCACCTCGGCGCTGGCCGGCAGCTGCGGCACCAGGATCCGGCCCGGGACCGCCCGCCGCCGCTCCTCGTCGCTTGCCTGGGCCGTCACCAGTCCCCCGTACAGCTGGAGCAGGAACGACTCCACCAGCTGCGCCGGCTCGGCGTCGTCGGCCCGGTCCGCGACCCAGCCGCGCTCACCGACCACCCGCCCGTCGCGGACGTGGAAGACCTGGACCGCGACCTCCAGCGGGTCGACCGCCATCGCCACCACGTCCGCGTCGGTGCCGTCGGGCAGCACCACCGCGTTGCGCCCCAGAGCCTGCCGCAGCGCCGTCAGCTGGTCGCGCAGGACCGCCGCCCGCTCGTACTCGAGGTTGCCGGCCGCGGCCGCCATCTCCTGCTCCAGCCGCCTCACCACCGCCGAGGACTGCCCACCCAGGAACTGGCAGAAGTCGGCGACCAGCTCCCGGTGGGCCTCCTCGTCGATCCGGCCGGTGCAGGGCGCCGAGCACTTGTCGATGTAGCCCAGCAGGCAGGGCCGTCCGCTGGCCCGCGCCGAGCGGAAGACCCCGGCCGTGCAGGAGCGGACCGGGAAGACCGACAGGAGCGTGTCGACCGTCTCCCGGATCGCCCAGGCGTGCCCGTACGGGCCGAAGTAGCGCCAGCCGCGGCGCTTGCTCCCCCGCCCGACGAAGACCCGGGGAACGTCCTCGGACCAGGTCACGCACAGCCACGGGTACGACTTGTCGTCGCGGTACTTGATGTTGAAGCGAGGGTCGTACTTCTTGATCCAGGAGTACTCCAGCTGCAGCGCCTCGAGCTCGGTGCCGACCACGGTCCACTCGACGCTGACGGCGGTGGTGACCATGGTCCGGGTCCTCGGGTGCAGGCTGGACGGGTCGGCGAAGTACGAGCTCAGCCGCTGCCGCAGGGACTTGGCCTTGCCCACGTACACCACGGTGCCGGCCGGGTCCCGGAACCGGTACACCCCAGGGTCCAGCGGGATCGAGCCCGCAGGGGGCCGGTACGTTGCCGGGTCTGCCACAGCGCTCACCCTACCCAGACCCGGCCAGCCCGGGCGCGTGGTGCTCGGCGCCGGCCGCGCGAGGGCCGGTCAGCGCTTGCGGCGGCTCCCCGACCGGGACGGGCTGGTCCTCCCGGCTCCTCGGGGACGAGGCGCCACCGGGACCGAGGTCCCCGCCAGCACCTGCGCCAGAAACTGGCCGGTGTACGAGCCGGGCGTGGCGGCCACCTGCTCTGGGGTGCCCTGGGCCACCAGCTGCCCGCCGCGGGAGCCGCCCTCCGGGCCGAGGTCGATCACCCAGTCGGAGGTCTTGATGACGTCCAGGTTGTGCTCGATGACGACCACGGAGTTCCCGGCGTCCACCAGGCGGCCCAGCACCCCCAGCAGCTTGCGGACGTCTTCGAAGTGGAGCCCGGTGGTGGGCTCGTCGAGCACGTACATGGTGCGTCCGGTGGCCCGGCGCTGCAGCTCGGCGGCCAGCTTCACCCGCTGCGCCTCGCCGCCGGACAGGGTCGGCGCGGGCTGCCCCAGCCGGACGTAGCCGAGCCCCACCTCGACCAGGGTGGTGAGGTGACGGGCGATCGCCGGGATCGCGGCGAAGAACTCGGCCGCCTCCTCAATCGGCATGTCGAGCACCTCGGCAATGGTGCGGCCCTTGTAGCGGACCTCCAGGGTCTCCCGGTTGTAGCGGGCGCCGTGGCAGACCTCGCACGGCACGTACACGTCGGGCAGGAAGTTCATCTCGATCCGGATCGTGCCGTCCCCGGCGCAGCCCTCGCAGCGGCCGCCCTTGACGTTGAACGAGAACCGGCCCGGCTGGTAGCCGCGGACCCTCGCCTCCGGGGTCTCGGCGAACAGCGCCCGGACCCGGTCGAAGACCCCCGTGTAGGTAGCGGGGTTGGACCTGGGCGTACGCCCGATCGGCGACTGGTCGACGTGGATGATCTTGTCCACCGCGTCCAGCCCGTCGATCCGCTGGTGGCGGCCCGGGACGGTCTTGGCGTTGTAGACCCGCCGCGCCAGGGCGGTGTACAGGATCCCGTTGACCAGGGTTGACTTGCCCGACCCGGAGACCCCGGTGACCGACACCAGCTGCCCGAGCGGGAAGGCGACGGTCAGGTCGCGCAGGTTGTTCTCCCGGGCCCCGACCACCGTGACCGCCCGGCCGTTCCCCGGCCGGCGCTGGGCCGGCAGGGCGATGCTGCGTCGCCCTGACAGGTACGCCCCGGTCAGCGACTCCCGGCTGGCCAGCAGCTCCGGGACCGGTCCGCTCACCACGACCGACCCGCCGTGCTCACCCGCCCCCGGCCCGATGTCGACAGCCCAGTCGGCGGAGCGGATGGTGTCCTCGTCGTGCTCCACGACGATCAGGGTGTTGCCCAGGTCCCGCAGCCGCAGCAGGGTGTCGATCAGGCGCCGGTTGTCGCGCTGGTGCAGCCCGATGCTCGGCTCGTCCAGCACGTACAGCACCCCGACCAGCCCGGAGCCGATCTGGGTCGCCAGCCGGATCCGCTGCGCCTCCCCACCCGACAGGGTCCCGGCCGGCCGGGACAGGGTGAGGTAGTCCAGCCCCACGTCGAGCAGGAAGCGCAGCCGCTCCTGGATCTCCTTCAGGACCCGCTCGGCGATCTGCGCCTCTCGGCTGGTCAGCTCCAGGCTGGCCAGGAAGTCGGCGGCCTGGGCGATCGACAGGTCCGCGACCTGGGCGATGCTCAGCCCGCCCAGGGTGACGGCCAGCGAGGTCGGCTTGAGCCGGGCGCCGTGGCAGGCCGAGCAGGGGATCTCCCGCATGTACTCCGCCATCCGGTCCCGGGCGCTGTCGGTCTCGGCCTCGCTGTGGCGGCGCTTCACGTACCCGATCACGCCCTCGTAGCTGGCTGAGTACGTGCGGACCCGGCCGTACCGGTTGCGGTGGCGGACCAGGACCGGGTCGCCGGCCCCGTGCAGCAGCAGGTGGCGGACCGGGGCCGGCAGGTGGCAGAAGGGGGTGTCCATCGAGAAGCCCTCGCTGCAGGCCAGCCCGGCCAGCACGTTCTGAAAGTAGCCCGACACCGTCGGCGAGGCCCAGACCGCGATCGCGTTCTCGGCCAGGCTGAGCGAGTCGTCGGGGACCACCAGCTCGGGGTCCACCTCCATCGTGGTGCCGATCCCGGAGCACTCCGGGCAGGCCCCCCAGGGCGCGTTGAAGGAGAACTGCCGCGGTTCGAGCTCCTCGATCGAGATGTCGTGCTCGTTCGGGCAGGCCAGCTTCTCGCTGTAGCGCCGCTCCTGGTCGGGAGCGTCGCCCGCCCGGTCGACGAAGTCCACCGCCACGACCCCCTGCGCCAGCCGCAGCGCGGTCTCGACCGAGTCAGTGAGCCGCTGCTTCATCTCCGGCTTCACCGCCAGGCGGTCCACGATCACCTCAATGGTGTGCTTCTTCTGCTTGTCGAGCCGCGGTGGGCTGGTCAGCTGGTGCACCTCGCCGTCGACCCGGACCCGGGCGTACCCCTCCGTCGCCAGCTCGGTGAAGACCTCGACGTACTCCCCCTTGCGGCCCCGGACCACCGGCGCGAGCACCTGGAACCGGGTCCCTTCCGGCAGGGCCATCAGCCGGTCCACGATCTGCTGCGGCGACTGCCGGGTCACCGGCTCGTGGCACTCGGGGCAGTGCGGCCGACCGGCCCGGGCGTAGAGCAGCCGCAGGTAGTCGTACACCTCGGTGATCGTGCCGACCGTGGAGCGGGGGTTGCGGGAGGTGGACTTCTGGTCAATCGAGACCGCGGGCGACAGGCCCTCGATGAAGTCGACGGCCGGCTTGTCCATCTGCCCGATGAACTGCCGCGCGTACGCCGACAGCGACTCGACGTAGCGGCGCTGCCCCTCGGCAAAGATGGTGTCGAAGGCCAGCGACGACTTCCCCGAGCCGGACAGGCCGGTGAACACGATCAGGGCGTCCCGCGGCAGGTCCAGGGAGACGTTCTTGAGGTTGTGCTCGCGTGCTCCTCGGACCATCAGTCGGTTCATCACCCGGACATGGTAGGGGCCAGCCCGCCGTGAGCCCGGCTACCCCGACCGGTCCCGACGTGCCCTAGGTTGGTTCCCATGACCGTTCCTGATGCTGCCGGCGACACCGCTCTGGCCGCGGTCAGACGGTGCAAGATGGCCAGTACCCAGCGGCTGCTGGGCGACACGATCACGATCTCGGCGGCCGACTGGACCCAGCCGACCATCCTGCCGGGCTGGACCCGGGCCCACCTGGCGACCCACCTGGCTCGCAATGCCGACGCGCTGCGGCAGGCGGTGCAGCGCGTGGTCGCCGGGGAGCCCTTCCAGCTGGACCCCGACGACGACCTGCGCGAGCTGGAGGCCGGCTCCCGACGCAGCCCGCTGGACCTCCAGATCGACCTCGACACCACCGCGGGGCAGCTCACCGAGACCTTCTCCGCGCTCAGCCAGGAGCAGTGGCGGCTGCCGGCCGGGGACCGACTGACCATCGCTGACCTCCCGCTGGCCAGGCTAAACGAGGTCGTCCTGCACCACATCGACCTGGACTGCGGCTTCTCCTTCGTCGACCTTGACCCACGGCTGGCGCGCTGGCTGCTGGCGTGGAACGTCCGCCGCCGCAGCGACCTGGCCGCCGGGCCCCGGATCACGATCCAGTCCAGCAGCGGCTACCAGGCCGTCGTGGGCGCGTACGGGGGCTCGGTCCCGGTCAGCGGCAGTGACGCCAACCTGCTGGGCTGGATCACCGGGCGTCTCTCCCCCAGCGCTGTCAGCGGCGCCGACGGCCTCGACGTCGGCCCGGCCCGCTAGCCGAGAACCGCCCTGGCCGCTGCTGCTAGGCCTTACTCCGATGAGGTCTCGTCGCTGAGCTCGGGGCTGTGCGCCGACTTGACCAGGCTGGCGACCGTGGTCACCAGCAGGGTCCCCACAATCACGGCCAGCGAGACCCACATCGGCAGCTCTCCGTTGAAGCCCAGCCTCCGGTCGAGGTGGTACTCGTGCATCGCGTGCAGCAGCAGCTTGACCCCGATGAAGGCCAGGATCACCGACAGCCCGAGCGACAGGTAGACCAGCCGGCGCAGCATGTTGCCGAGCAGGAAGTACAGCTGGCGCAGCCCCATCAGGGCGAAGACGTTGGCGGTGAAGACCAGGTACGGCTCCTTGGTCAGGCCGTAGATCGCGGGGATCGAGTCCAGGGCGAACAGCAGGTCGGTGCTGCCGAGGGCCACGATCACCAGGAACATCGGGGTCATGGAGGTCGCGCCGTCCATCTTCACCCGCAGCTTCGAGCCGTGGAACCCGTCCGAGAACCGGAACCGGCTCTTCACCGTACGGATCACCCAGCTCTGCGTGACCTCGTCCTCGGAGTCGTCCTTGAAGTAGTCACGCACCAGCCCGACAGCGGTGTAGATCAGGAAGCCGCCGAAGACGAAGAAGACGAAGGCGAACTGCGAGATCAGGGCGGCGCCGACAGCGATGAAGACGGCCCGGAAGACCAGCGCCAGGATAATCCCGACCATGAGGGCGTACTGCTGCAGGTGCCGGGGCACCCGCATCTTGGCCATGATGATCAGGAAGATGAAGAGGTTGTCGATCGACAACGAGTACTCGGTGAGCCACCCCAGCAGGAACTCGGCGCCGTACTGGGAGCCCCGCAGCCAGAACACCCCGGCGGCGAAGAGCAGGGCTGCTCCGACGTACACGGAGATGGCGATGGCGCACTCCCGGGTCGAGGGCTCGTGCGGCTTCCGTCCGATGATCAGAACATCGAAGGCGAGCACGGCGAACATCACCGCCAGGGTGATGCCCCAAGCCAGGGCTGTGACGTGCACCAGTGACCCTTCCTGGGAGGAGACGCGCGCTCCCCCTGCTGAAGGCCTCACTCTAACGTGTAGCCTCCAGCATTTGTCTGAGTTCCCGCTTTAGCTCGGCCACCTCGTCACGCAGCCGGGCCGCGGCCTCGAACTGCAGGTCGGCGGCCGCGGCGTGCATCTGCTCGGTGAGCTCGGTCACCAGGTCCGCCAGCTCGCCGGCCGGCAGACCGGACAGGTCCCGCCTGGCCACCTCGGCGGCCAGCGCCGGCACCGGGGTCTTCTGCCGGCTGGCTCCGCGGCCCCGGGGGCTGACCAGGGACTGGGTGTCCGCGTCCTCGCGGGCTAGCAGGTCGGCCAGGTCCGCGATCCGCTTCCGCAGCGGCTGCGGGTCGATCCCGTGCTCGGCGTTGTAGGCCAGCTGCTTGGCCCGGCGCCGGTTGGTCTCGTCGATCGCCTGCTGCATGGACGGGGTGACCCGGTCGGCGTACATGTGGACCTGACCGCCGATGTTGCGGGCCGCGCGCCCGATGGTCTGGATCAGGGAGCGCTCGCTGCGCAGGAAGCCTTCCTTGTCGGCATCCAGGATCGCCACCAGCGAGACCTCCGGCAGGTCCAGCCCCTCCCGCAGCAGGTTGATCCCGACCAGCACGTCGTACTCCCCCAGCCGCAGCTCGCGCAGCAGCTCGATCCGGCGCAGGGTGCCGACCTCGGAGTGCAGGTAGCGCGTCCGGACCCCGTTGCCGAGGAGGTAGTCGGTGAGGTCCTCGGCCATCTTCTTGGTCAGCGTGGTCACCAGCACCCGCTCGCCGCGCTCGGCGCGGGCCTGGATCTCGCCCATCAGGTCGTCGATCTGGCCCTTGGTCGGCTTCAGCACGATCTCCGGGTCCACCAGGCCGGTCGGGCGGATCAGCTGCTCGACGAAGCCGTCGGTCCTGGCCAGCTCGTACGCGCCGGGCGTCGCCGACAGGTACACCGTCTGGCCGATCCGCTCCACGAACTCCTCCCAGCGCAGCGGCCGGTTGTCCATGGCGCTGGGGAGGCGGAAGCCGTGCTCCACGAGCATCCGCTTGCGGGACATGTCTCCCTCGTACATGCCCCCGATCTGGGGGACGGTCACGTGGGACTCGTCGATCACCAGCAGGAAGTCCTCGGGAAAGTAGTCGAGCAGGCAGTTCGGTGGGCTGCCGGCGCTGCGGCCGTCGATGTGGCGCGAGTAGTTCTCGATCCCCGAGCAGCTGCCGATCTGGCGCATCATCTCGATGTCGTAGGTGGTCCGCATCCGCAGCCGCTGCGCCTCCAGCAGCCGCTGGTCGGCCTCCAGCTCGGCCAGCCGCTCGGCCAGCTCGGTCTCGATGGTCTGGATCGCCCGCTCCATCCGCTCCGCCCCGGCGCTGTAGTGAGTGGCGGGAAAGATGTACATCTCCTTGTCCTGGTGCTGCTCCTCACCGGTCAGCGGGTTCAGCACTGACAGCGCCTCGACCTCGTCGCCGAAGAACTCCACCCGCCAGGCCAGCTCCTCGTACATCGGGAAGACCTCGACGGTGTCGCCCCGGACCCGGAAGGTGCCGCGGGTCGCGGCGAGGTCGTTGCGGACGTACTGGATGTCGACCAGCTGGCGCAGCAGCAGGTCACGGCCGTGCTCGATCCCGACATGGAGCCGGATCGCCTGGTCCAGGTACTCCTCCGGGGTGCCCAGGCCGTAGATCGCCGACACGGTCGCCACCACGATCACGTCGCGCCGGGTCAGCAGGGAGTAGGTCGCCTTGTGGCGGAGCCGCTCGACCTCCTCGTTCAGCGAGGAGTCCTTCTCGATGTAGGTGTCGGTCTGGGGGATGTACGCCTCGGGCTGGTAGTAGTCGTAGTACGAGACGAAGTACTCGACCGCGTTGTCGGGGAAGAGCTGGCGCAGCTCGTTGGCGAACTGAGCAGCCAGGGTCTTGTTCGGCTGCATCACCAGCACCGGCCGCTGCAGCCGCTCCGCCAGCCAGGCGACGGTCGCTGTCTTGCCCGTGCCTGTGGCCCCGAGCAGCACCACGTCCTGCTCCCCGGCCCGGATCCGGCGCTCCAGCTCGTCAATAGCCGCCGGCTGGTCGCCGGCCGGCTCGAAGTCAGCCTGCACCCGCAACGGCGCCCTGCTCTGCACCAGGTCCTTCGATCGCATGGCGGCGAGCCTAGTCGTCGCCCCTGACAGCTCACTCCTGCGACGGCGTCGGTGGGCTCGCCGCGGCCGCTCGACCTCGCCGGCCTGGCTCTTCAGGACCGAGACGGCAGCGTGACCAGCCCCATCCTTCTCACGAGGCACCTGCCGGTCGTCTGCTGGAGGGCGGCCCTCCGGTGCCCCTACGCCGGCCGCAGTCTGCGCCACACCTGGTCAACCTGCTCCTCCAGGGCAGCCAGGTCCGACGAGTTGTCGATCACCAGGTCTGCAGCTGCTAGCCGCTGCTCCCGGCTGGCCTGAGCCGCCACCCGGGCCTGAGCCTGCTCCCGGTCCAGGTGGTCACGGGCCTGGACCCGGGCCAGCTGGGTGGCTGGGTCGGCATCGACCACGATCACCTGGTCGAAGTCGTCCTGCTGGCCGGTCTCAACCAGCAGCGGGATCATGTGCACCACGACGGAGCCGGGTGAGGCCGCGGCCTCCAGCTCCGCGGCCCGGGCCCGTACGGCCGGGTGGACCACCTGCTCCACCTGGGCCCGCAGCGCTGGGTCGGCGAAGACCAGCCGCCCCAGCGCTGCCCGGTCGAGGCGCCCGTCGGGCAGCAGGACCTGCTCGCCGACGAGCCGGACCAGGGCAGCCAGGCCAGGCGTCCCGGGCTCCACCACCTCGCGGGCCAGCAGGTCAGCATCGATGACCACCGCGCCCCGCCGCCGCAGCAGCTCGGCCACGGTGGACTTGCCCGATCCGATGCCGCCGGTCAGACCGAGACGCAACGGTGGGCCCCCGCCAGAGCGGGAGCCCACCGTCGACCTGTGCGAGATCAGCTGTTGCTGCCCGTCAGCTTGTCGCGCAGCGCCTGCAGCGCCTCGTCCGAGGCCAGCGAGCCCTCGGCCGACGAGCTGCCCGCCGCGTACGAGGTGGCACTGCCGGCGCTGACCGCGGCCTGGTTCTCGGCGTTCTCGGCCTCCTCGGCCTGCCGCTTGTGCGCCTCCCAGCGGGCGTGCGCCTCGGCGTACTGCTGCTCCCAGGCGGCCTGCTGCTCCTCGTAGCCGGGCTTCCACTCGTTGGTCTCCGGGTCGAAGCCCTCCGGGTAGATGTAGTTGCCCTGCTCGTCGTACGAGGCGGTCATGCCGTACAGCGCCGGGTCGAAGTCGTCCGCAGCGATGTCGATGCCCTCGTTGGCCTGCTTCAGCGACAGCGAGATCCGGCGCCGCTGCAGGTCGATGTCGATGATCTTGACCATCACCTCGTCGTTGACCGACACCACCTGCTCGGGGATCTCGACGTGGCGCTCGGCCAGCTCAGAGACGTGGACCAGGCCCTCGATGCCCTCCTCGACCCGGACGAAGGCACCGAACGGGACCAGCTTGGTGACCTTGCCCGGCACGATCTGCCCGATCTGGTGGGTCCGGGCGAAGGTCTGCCACGGATCCTCCTGGGTCGCCTTCAGCGACAGCGAGACCCGCTCCCGGTCCATGTCGACCTCGAGCACCTCGACGGTGACCTCCTGGCCGACCTCGACCACCTCGGACGGGTGGTCGATGTGCTTCCAGGAGAGCTCGGAGACGTGCACCAGGCCGTCGACCCCGCCCAGGTCCACGAAGGCACCGAAGTTGACGATGCTGGAGACCACGCCGCGGCGGATCTGCCCCTTCTGGAGCTGGGTGAGAAAGTTCTGGCGAACCTCGGACTGGGTCTGCTCCAGCCAGGCCCGACGCGACAGGACCACGTTGTTGCGGTTCTTGTCGAGCTCGATGATCTTGGCCTCGAGCTCCTGGCCGACGTACGGCTGCAGGTCCCGGACCCGGCGCATCTCGACCAGCGAGGCGGGCAGGAAGCCGCGCAGCCCGATGTCGACGATCAGGCCGCCCTTGACGACCTCGATGACCCGGCCGGTGACCACACCGTCGGACTCCTTGACCTTCTCGATCGTGCCCCAGGCGCGCTCGTACTGGGCGCGCTTCTTGGACAGGATCAGGCGGCCCTCCTTGTCCTCCTTCTGCTGAACCAGGGCCTCGATCTCGTCGCCGACCTGGACCACCTCGAAGGGGTCCACGTCGTGCTTGATCGAGAGCTCCTTGGAGGGGATCACACCCTCGGTCTTGTAGCCGATGTCGAGCAGGACCTCGTCCCGATCGACCTTCACGACGGTGCCGGTGACGATGTCGCCGTCGTTGAAGTACTTGATGGTCGCGTCGATCGCGGCGAGGAAGTCCTCGTCAGAGCCGAGGTCATCAATCGCGACCTGCGGCGCCTCGAACGTTGAGGTCATGTAGTAGGGCTCCGATGGATTGTGTCGTCCGGCGCACAGCGACCGCCGCCGCCAGCCAGTGTTGTCGGAACCAGCCCGTACGTGCACGACCTACTCCATGCCGAAGCCGCGCAGGTCGCCGCGCCCGAGTCAGCCTATCGCGCGGCAACACCGGGTCACAAACGCCCTCACTGGCCCAGCAGCAGACTGCCGACCAGCACCGCGGAGGCCACGCAGCAGGCCAGGGTGAGTGGCATGAACCGGCTCGCGAACCGGACCCCGAAGGCGCCCGACTGCATCGCGAAGAGCTTGATGTCCACCATCGGGCCCACCACCAGGAAGACCAGCTGAGCGGTCGGCGAGACAGTGCTGAAGGAGGCGACGACGAAGGCGTCCGCCTCCGAGCACAGCGACAGCACCACCGCCAGCAGAGCCATCAGCACCACCGCGAGCCACAGGTTCTCCCCGACCAGGCTGAGCACCCCGACCGGGACCAGCACCTTGACGGCCGCCGCCACCGCGGCGCCGACCACCAGGAAGCCACCCGCCTGGACCAGGTCGTGCACCGCGGTGGCCCGGAACTGGCTGGCGCGCGAGCCGTCGGGGTGGTCGTGGGCCTGCTGCGGCTTCATCCGTCCTGTCCCGCCGACCAGCAGCCACAGCCATCCCGCCGCGACCACGGCCAGCAGCGACGCCAGCAGCCGGGCCCAGACCATCCGCGGGTTCCCCGGGAAGGCGACCGCGGTCGCTACCAGCACCACCGGGTTGACCGCGGGGGCCGCCAGCAGGAAGGCCAGGGCCGCGGCCTGCGACAGGCCCCGTCGCAGCAGTGACTGAGCCACCGGGACCGAAGCGCACTCGCAGCCCGGCAGCACCATCCCCGCCACCCCGGCCGTAGGCACCGCCAGCAGCGCCGAGCGGGGAGTGATCCGCGCCAGCAGGTCCGCCGGGACGAAGGCCGCGATCGCCCCCGACACCAGCACCCCCAGCACCAGGAACGGGACCGCCTGGACCACAATCCCCACCAGCAGCGTGGCCCAGGCCCCGAGAGCACCGTCAAGACTGAGGGGCGCTCCCCGCCGGAGCGTGTACTGGAGCAGGGCCACCACGGCCGCCAGGCAGCCGATCGGCAGCAGCCAGACTCGCGCGGTCGACCTCACAGGTACGGCCTCTGCGGTACCGGGACTACCTGGACCCGGCTCACCTGGAGCACCGGCACGGAGCCGCTGGCCGGCAGGTCAATGACTCCTTCGACCTCGGCCCAGACCTCAGCCCCCGGCGGCATCGGGGCGCCGGTGACCACCACCGAGAAGAGCTGGGCGTCAGCCACGCAGCAGAAGACCCGGAACCGGTTCAGGGTCCACCCCGCCTGGTTCTCGCGGGGTGCAGCGACGAAGCCGGTCAGCCGTACCGCCCGGCCCACCAGGTCGCTGCGGCGCCCCGCCTGGTAGCGCTCCTGGTAGTCGGCCAGGCTGAGCTCGCTGACCCGGTCGGTCGGCAGCGGCTCCAGCTCCAGGCGCGGGCCGGCCACCGGCGCCACGGCCTGGTTCCCCGCGATCGCCCCCAGCGACGACGGGGTGGCCAGGGTGAACAGCAGCGCCGGCAGCACCAGCAGCAGCCCCACCCGGGGCATCCGGTGGTGGTGACCAGCCGCGGGTCGCCCTTCGGCAGCCTCCAGCAGGGTCCAGGTCCCCAGCCCCTCCATGGCCAGCCCGGCCGCCAGCAGGTACGGGCGAAACCACTCCTGGACGTAGTCGAGGTACGCCCCGGAGACCACCATCGACAGCACCACGGTTCCCACCAGCAGCACCACGGTCGCGGCGGCCGACTGCTCCAGGGTCTGGGACGAGCGGTGCTCGGTGGCTGGTACGGCGGTCATCAGGCTCCTGGTCGGCGCAGTCAGGTCTGGACCATGATGCCAGCCGCCGGTGGGAGGGCTGGACCAGGTCAGTGCGCCGCGTCGAACCAGGAGCGACCGGCACCGACCGAGACGTCCAGCGGCACGCTCAGGTCGACCGCCTGGGTCATCCGCTCCCGGACCAGGGCCTCGACCTGCTCCCGCTCGCCCGGGGCGACCTCGAGCACCAGCTCGTCGTGGACCTGGAGCAGCATCCGGCTCCGCAGCCCCTGGTCGGCCAGGCCGGCCTCGACATCGAGCATCGCCACCTTGATGATGTCGGCCGCGGAGCCCTGGATCGGGGCGTTGAGAGCCATCCGCTCGGCCATCTCGCGGCGCTGCCGGTTCGAGCTGCCAAGGTCGGGCAGGTAGCGGCGCCGGCCCAGGATGGTCTCGGTGTACCCGCTGCGACGGGCCTGGTTCACGATCCCCTGCAGGTAGTCACGGACCCCGCCGAAGCGCTCGAAGTACTCCTCCATCAAGACCTTGGCCTCGTCGGAGGTGATGCCCAGCTGCTGCGACAGCCCGTACGCGCTGAGCCCGTACGCCAGGCCGTAGTTCATCGCCTTGATCCGGGCCCGCTGAGTCGCCGAGACCTCGTCGGCGGCGACCCCGAAGACCCGGCTGGCCATCACGGTGTGGAAGTCGTGACCCGAGCGGAAGGCCTCGATCAGTCCCTGGTCGCCCGAGGCGTGGGCCATGATCCGCATCTCGATCTGGCTGTAGTCGGCGGTGAGCAGGGTCTCGTAGCCGTCTCCGACGACGAAGGCGGCCCGGATCATCCGACCGGCCTCGGTCCGGATCGGGATGTTCTGCAGGTTCGGGTCGGTCGAGCTGAGCCGCCCGGTCGCGGCGATGGTCTGCAGGTACGTGGTGTGGACCCGCCCGTCGTCAGCGACCGCCTTCTGCAGCCCCTCGACGGTCTGGCGCAGCCGGATCGCGTCGCGGTGCTCCAGCAGGTGGGCCAGGAAGGGGTGCTCGGTCTTGGCGAAGAGGCCCTCCAGAGCGTCGGCGTCGGTCGTCCAGCCGGACTTGGTGCGCCGGGTCTTGGGCATCCCCAGCTCGTCGAAGAGCACCACCTGGAGCTGCTTCGGCGACCCCAGGTTGATCTTCTTGCCGATCACCTGGTACGCGTTCGTCTCGGCCGCGGCGACCCGGCCGTCGAAGCGCTTCCAGAGCTCGTCCAGCAGCGTCGTGTCGACCGCGATCCCGGTGCGCTCCATCACCGCCAGGGTCCGCAGCAGCGGCAGCTCGACATCCTGCAGCAGGCTGGCCTCGCCTCGCTGCGCCAGCTCCTCGGCGAGAGAGCCGGCCAGGTCGATCACGGCCCGGGCCCGCAGCATCGCCGTACGGGCAGCCTCGTCGGTGGCCGGGGCCGGCTCGTCGGCGAAGTCCAGCGGCAGCTGGTCGGGCTCCGGCTCCGACGCTGCGCCGGCATCCAGGCGGAGCTCGCGCTTGAGGTGGCGCAGTGCCAGGTCGGCCAGGTCATAGGTGCGCTGGTCGGGCCGCAGCAGGTAGGCCGCGAGCTGGGTGTCGCTGACCAGCCCGGACAGCTCCCACCCCCGGGCCCAGATCCCGTGCAGCGGGCCCTTGGCGTCGTGGAGGGCCTTGGGACGGGACGGGTCGGCCAGCCAGGCTGCCAGGGCCGCGTCGTCGGACGGGTCCAGCCGGCTCGTGTCAACGAAGGCGGCCGTGCCGTCCGCGCTGGCCAGGGCCAGGCTCCGCAGGTCGCCCGCGCCGGACCCCCAGCTCCCGGCGACGTCGATCCCGGTCAGCTCCCCGCTGCCGTGCTCGGCCAGCCAGGCCGCCAGCGCTCCTGGCTCCAGCACGTCACCGGCCAGCTCGAAGCCACCCTCGGCCTGGACCTCCTCCTCCGGCGGCAGGGCCTCCATCAGCCGGTCCCGCAGCACCCGGAACTCCAGCTGGTCGAAGAGCCGGTGCACCGCCTCCCGGTCCCAGGGGCGCCGCTCCAGGTCAGGCACGCTCACCGGCAGCTCCAGGTCCCGCAGCAGGGCGTTGACCCGGCGGTTGGTCACCACCTGATCGACCATCGAGCGGAAGGTCGCCCCCGCCTTGCCGGTCACCGACTCTGCCTGCCGAACCAGGTTCTCCAGCCCGTCGAACTGCTCCAGCCACTTCGCGGCGGTCTTCGGCCCGACCCCGGGCACGCCCGGGATGTTGTCGCTGGTCTCGCCGACCAGGGCCGCCAGCTCGGGGTAGCGCTGCGGGCTGACCAGGTACTTCTCCAGCACCGCGGCGGGGGTCATCCGGGCCAGGTCGGAGACGCCCTTGCGGGGGTAGAGCACGGTCACCTGGTCGGTGACCAGCTGCATCGCGTCCCGGTCACCGGTGCAGATCAGAACCTCGAGCCCCTGCTGCGGGGCCTGGGTCGCCAGGGTGGCGATGATGTCGTCGGCCTCGTACCCGTCGAGCTCCAGGTGAACCACCTGGAGCGCGTCGAGGACCTCTTTGATCAGCGCCACCTGCCCGCTGAGCTCGGGCGGAGACTCTGACCGGTTGCCCTTGTAGTCGGGGAACAGCTCGGTCCGGAAGGTGGTGCGGGAGACGTCGAAGGCGACCGCCGCATGGGTCGGTTGCTCGTCGCGCAGCACGTTGATCAGCATCGACGTGAACCCGTACACGGCGTTCGTGTGCTGGCCGGTGCTGGTGGCGAAGCTCTCCACCGGCAGCGCGTAGAAGGCCCGGTACGCGACCGAGTGGCCGTCGATCAGAAGCAGCCTAGGTGTCGTGGGTTCCGCCATGCCGGCAGCCTAGTGCCGGCTGCGGCCGTGGCCCGCCACCAGCGCCAGGCACCTCCCCCGCAACTGGTCAGGACCTGGTCTTCTTGCCCTTGGCCTGCCCGGCCTTGTGGTGGTTGATGACTTCTTCGGCCACTTCCCGCATCGACTTGCGCAGGTCCATGGCGGTCTTCTGGATCCACCGGAAGGCCTCAGCCTCCGTCTGCCCCAGCCCCTCCTGCAGAATCCCCTTGGCCTGGTCGACGGCCTTGCGGGAGGCCAGTCGCTCCTCTAGGTCAGAGACCTCGGACTCGACCGCCAGGATCTGTGCGAAGCGGGCGGCGGCGATCTCGATGGCTGGCACCACGTCCGAGGCGTCGAACGGCTTCACCACGTACGCCATGGCGCCGGCCTCGGCTGCCCGCCCGACCAGCTCCCGCTGGGAGAAAGCCGTCAGGATCACCACCGGGGCGATCCGCTCGGCGGCAATCGTCTCGGCGGCGGAGATTCCGTCCAGCCGGGGCATCTTCACATCCATCACCACGACGTCCGGCTTCAGGGAGCGGGCGAACTCGACCGCCTCCTCGCCGTCGCCGGCCTGTCCTACGACTTCGAAGCCCTCGTCGGTGAGGAGCTCGACCAGGTCGAGCCGGATCAGAGCCTCGTCCTCCGCGACGAGGACCCGCCGCCGGGGGGCGGCGCCACTGGTCTGGTCTGTCGGTACTTGTGTCACAGGGAGCATCCTACGGCCCTCGAGCCGGCCCTTATACTGAACCGCGCTGCTCGCCCGAGTGGCGGAATGGCATACGCGGACGGCTCAAACCCGTCTGCCCGCAAGGGCGTAGGGGTTCGACTCCCCTCTCGGGCACCAGGGCCGGTCTAGTCGATCGGGTCCCAGCTGTCGCGCGGGTGGTACCGGTGCACGTGCAGGGTGTTGGTCTTGCCCGGGATCCCCATCGGCGAGCCGTACACCACGACCAGCCGGTCGCCCCGGTCACAGAGCCCCTCCTGGCCCAGGACCACGTCGACCTCGTCCAGCAGGTCCTGGATCTCGCTGTGCTCAGCGGTGGTGTACGCGGTCACTCCCCAGGCCAGCGCCAGCTCCTGGCGGGTGGCCTCGCTCGGGGTGAAGCAGAGCAGCGGGATCTTGGCCCGCAGCCGCGACAGGCGCCGGGCGGTGTCGCCGGACTTCGAGAAGGCCAGCAGGTAGCGGGCGTCCAGCCGGTTGGCGATCGCGGCTGCGGCCATGGCGATCACCCCGCCCGTGGTGTGCGGGTCCCAGCTGATCTCGTTGATGCCGGCGAAGCCGTGCTCCTCCACGTTGGCGATGATCCGGCTCATCACCGAGACCGCCTCCACCGGGTAGGCGCCGACACTGGTCTCCCCCGACAGCATCACCGCGTCGGTGCCGTCCAGGACCGCGTTCGCTACGTCGGAGGCCTCGGCCCGGGTCGGCCGGGGGGCCGAGATCATCGACTCCAGCATCTGGGTGGCCACGATCACCGGCTTGGCCCACTTCCGGGCAGCCCGGATCACGCGCTTCTGGACCAGCGGCACCTCCTCCAACGGAAGCTCCACCCCCAGGTCGCCGCGGGCCACCATGAAGGCGTCGAAGGCGTCGATGATGTCGTCCAGGTTCTCGACCGCCTGCGGCTTCTCGATCTTGGCGATCACCGGGACCCGGCGCCCCTCCTCGTCCATCACCCGGTGCACGTCGCGGATGTCGTGGGCGCTGCGGACGAATGACAGCGCCACCAGGTCGACGCCGTTGCGCAGGGCCCAGCGCAGGTCCTCGGTGTCCTTCTCGCTGAGCGCAGGCACGCTCACCGCGACGCCGGGCAGGTTGATGCCCTTGTTGTTGCTGACCGGACCGCCGACCACGACCTCGCAGACCACGTCGGTCGCGGTGACCTCGGTGGCCCGCAGCTCGATCCGGCCGTCGTCGACCAGGATCGTGTCCCCCGGGCTGACGTCTCCCGGCAGGCCCTTGAAGGTCGTCGAGCACCGGTGGACGTCGCCGTCGACCTCGTCGGTGGTAATGGTGAAAGTGGCCCCGCTGACCAGGGTGACCGGGCTGCTGGCGAACCGCTTCAGCCGGATCTTGGGACCCTGCAGGTCGGCGAACACCGCCACGGCCCGCCTAGCCCGGGCAGCCGCGGCACGGACCTCGGCGAGCCGCGCCTCGTGGTCGGGGTAGTCACCGTGGCTCATGTTGAGCCGGGCCACATCCATCCCGGCCGCCACTAGCCGGTCCAGCTGGTCCCCTGCCGTGGCCGGTCCCAGCGTGCACACGATCTTTGCTCTCCGCACGCTGTGACTTTACCGGTGTTTCACCAGGTCCGCACGACCTCCAGGGCCTGTCGCAGGTCCTCTGGGTAGGTCGAGGTGAAGGTGACCTGGGACGAGGTGGTCGGGTGCTGGAAGGAGAGCTCGACCGCGTGCAGCCACTGCCGCACCAGACCCAGGCGCTGGCTCAGGACCGGGTCCGCCCCATACAGCGGGTCCCCGACGCAGGGATGGTGCACGGCCGCCATGTGGACCCGGATCTGGTGGGTCCGTCCGGTCTCCAGGTGGACCTCCAGCAGCGAGGCCCGGTGGTGCGCTTCCAGGGTGCGGTAGTGGGTGACCGAGTGCCGCCCGCTGGCGACCACCGTCATCTTCCAGTCGTGGCCCGGGTGCCGCCCGATCGGGGCCTCAATGGTCCCCTCCAGCGGGTCCGGGTAGCCCTGCACCAGGGCGTGGTAGACCTTGCCCACCGTCCGGTCCCGGAAGGCCTGCTTGAGGACCGTGTACGCCCGCTCGCTCTTCGCGACCACCATCAGCCCGGAGGTCCCGACATCCAGGCGCTGCACAATCCCCTGGCGCTCCGGGGCGCCAGAGGTCGAGATCCGGAACCCGGCTGCGGCCAGGTGCTCGACCACCGAGGGGCCGTCCCAGCCGAGGCTGGGGTGGGCAGCCACCCCGGCTGGCTTGTCGACCACGACGATGTCGGCGTCGTCGTGGACGATGGCGATCCCGCCGACCAGGGTCGGAGTCACCGTCACCTGTCCAGTCGGCACCGGCAGGGTCACCTCGAGCATCGCCCCGGCCCGGAGCCGGAAGGACTTCGCAACCGGCTGACCGTCGACCAGCACCCCGCCGGCCGCCAGCAGCTGCTCGATCCGGGAGCGGCTGACCCCGATCATCCGGGACGCCGCCACGTCCACCCGCTCCCCGTCCAGCCCGTCGGGCACAAGGTGCACACTCATGACGGCTCCTGCTCTGCTCGCTGCTGTACGGTCCCGTCGTAGCTGGGCCGGTTTCCCAGCGACAGCACGATGATCAGGCCGGCTGCCACCGTCAGGCAGATGTCGGCGACGTTGAAGATGGCGAAGTACGGCAGCTGGATGAAGTCGACCACGTGCCCGCGCAGAAATCCTGGCTCCCGAAACACCCGGTCCACGAAGTTGCCGCAGATCCCGGCCACCAGCAGCCCGGTGACCACGGCCCAGGAGCGGACCCGGACCCGCGGCGCAAGCCACCCCAGGACGACAGCCAGGGCCACCACCGCCAGCAGCGAGAACAGCCAGGTCACGTTCTCTCCCATGCTGAAGGCAGCGCCGGGGTTTCGGATCAGGCGCAGGGTCACCAGACCGCCCAGCAGCGGCACCGGACGAGCCGGGTCCAGGTAGGTGACCGCCAGGACCTTAGTGACCAGGTCGAGCCCCAGCCCCGCAGCGCCAACCGCGGCCGCCAGGAGCCGTGCCGCGCGGGCCGGGACCACCGCCCGCGCCGACCCGCTTATCGACGCTCCTCACGCTGCTTGCAGCGCACACACATGGTGGCCCGGGGGAAGGCCTGCAGCCGCAGCTTCCCGATCGGCTCGCCGCAGCTCTCGCAGGTCCCGTACTGGCGGGCGTCGAAGAGCCTCAGGGCCAGCTGGCTCTGCTCCAGCATCTCCAGCGCGTTCTGGGCCAGGGACATCTCCTGGTCGCGCTCGAAGTTGCTGGAGCCGACATCGGCCGGGTCACGCCCGGCGCCGTCTGGGCCGTCGCGCAGCAGCTGGGCCAGCTCGGCCCGCGCCACTTCGATGGCTCGCTCCATCCGCGAGACCTCGGCCACCAGCTCGGCTCGCTGCTCAGCGAGCTCGGCGGTGGTCCAGGGCTCCTCACCCTCACCGACCGGGATCACCGGCTCCGCTGGACCGGGCTGGGCAGCCGTCTGGCTCTGGGCCGAGACGGCGGTCTGGTTGCGACGCGTGGTGGCCATGAGATCCTCTCCACGACAGCTGACCGCCGTGACGATACACGACCCGCCACCGCTGGGGGCCCAGAGTGCGCAGAGGGCGCCCCGGTGCCGGGGCGCCCTCGGAGAGCCTGGCTCGGGCTCAGCCCTGCTGACCGCCCATCAGGGCGTCCAGCCGGGGCGTCGGCGAGCCGCTCCGCGCGCTGTCCCGCGGCACCAGGACCGGCACGTCGGTGGGCTCGAAGACCCCCTTCTTGATCCCCTCGATCTGGGTCGTCAGGTGGTCCACCAGCTGACGGCGGTAGGCGCTCTCGAAGTCCCTCAGGTGGGAGACCTTCCCGATCAGGTCGTCGCGCTCGGTCTCCAGCGCTGAGAACAGCTCGGAGCGGCGCTGCTGCGCCTCCCGGTCGACGGCAGCGGCCCGGATCTGGGCCTCCTGCACCATCCGCTCGGCGTTCACCCGGGCCTCGGACTCCACCCGGTCGGCACGGGTCCGAGCGTCGGTCGTGGTCTCGTGGGCCTTCTGAGCGGCCTCGTCCAGGCGGCGCTTGGCCTCAGAGGTCGACTCCTGCTCCAGCCGGCTGGCTGCGGACTGGGCCTGGGTCGTGAGGGCCTGGACCCGAGCCTTGGCCTCGTTCGTCATCCGCTCCACCTCGGCATGGGCCTCGCGGGTCACCCGCTCGACGTGGGCGTCGGTCTCTGCGGTCCGGCGAACGGCGTCCGCCTTCGCCTCGTTCACCAGGGCCTCGGCCTGCTCGGTGGCCAGCTGCACGAGCCGGACCACGGCGGCGCTCGCCTCCTGGCTCGTGCTCACCACGACCGGGACGCCCTTGACCGAGCCGTCCTCGGCCACCGGGCGGGCGTTCAGCTCGTCGACCTGGGCCCGCAGCCGCTCGTTCTCCTGAGCGAGCTGGGCCGCCTCCGCGCCGTTGCGCGCCTGAGACTCGACCAGGTGGCGCAGGCGCTGGTTCTCCTCCACCAGGCCCTGGTCACCGCCGCCGGAACGAGCCTGGTCCAGCTCGGCCTGGAGCCGGTCGTTCTCCATGGCGAGGTTGGCGTTGTCCTCGGCGGCCCGCTGCAGCCTGGACACCTCGGCCCGGAGCCGGTCGTTCTCGGCCTGCATCTCGGGGCTGGCGCCACCAGCCTGAGCGGCCTCGAGCTGGCGACGCAGGTGCTCGTTCTGCTCGCCGATGGTCATCAGAGTGGCTTCCACCTTGTCCACGAAGATGTCGACGTCCGTCACTTCGTAGCCATTGCGGCGGGACATGTGGAACCGGGTCTTACGGACCTCGTCCAGCGTCATCGTCATCTGTGCACCTCGTGGGAGAATGTGGGGCCAAGCGGGACTACAGTGCCGGGCAGCGGTCGGCGAACCACTGTCGACCGGCCTGCCCAGGCTAACGCAGGGCTCACAGAGGCACCAAGCATGGGGAACGATCTCTCATGATTTCAGCGTCGAGTCTCGACATCAGGTCGACAGTCAGCTCTGGTTGTAGAAGCCGCCCGCGATGCGTTCCTTGTCCTCGGCGGTGACCACGACCTCCCGCGGGCTGAGCAGGAAGACCTTGTTGCTGACCCGCTCAAAAGTCCCTCTCAGACCGAAGATCAGCCCCGCCGCGAAGTCCACCAGCCGCTTGGCGTCGGAGTCCTCCATCTCAGTGACGTTCATGATCACCGGCACCGCGTCGCGGAAGTGCTCGCCGATGGTCTTGGCGTCGTTGAAGGTGCGCGGGTGAACGGTGATGATCCGGGACAGGTCGGCCGGCCGCGGGGCCGGTGGCAGGACCGGGGCCGGCTCTGGCTCTGGAGCCCGGGTCGGGAGCTGGTGGATGCTGGCACTCGGCTCGTCGGCCTCCAGGGGGTACGCGTCGTAGACCGCCTCGGTGACCTCGGCGTCCACCGGTTCGCCCCGGTCGTCGTAGCGGTTGTCGGCGACGAGCCCGAGCCAGGCAGCGCCGCGCTTGATCAGTTCGGGCATGGTTCCTCCTGATACGCCTCGGCGATGAGGCTAGCCGCCGTCGCCGCCAGATCAGGGGAAGCGACCCCCGACACGCAGGCTCGACCCAGCCGGAGCCGAGAAACCCCTGCGCCAGTACCCGGTCTCAGCCCGGCCAGACCAGAGAAACCCCAGTGTGGCAAGGCCGTCTCAACCCAGCCAGACCAGGCCGGCGAGCCGACCGGCGCCGGCGCCGTCGCGACGGTGCGAGTGCAGGTCGGGCGACTCCAGGGTGCAGCGCCCGACGTCTCGGACCTCGACCTGCCGCGAGCGCAGGATAGCGACGCAGCCCGCCCCCAGGTCAAGGCTGGCCGTTCCCTCCCGGGTCCGCGACCGGGTGGCGGGGACCCGGGCTGCGACCTGCTCGGCCATCTCGCTGGGGACCTCGTAGCACCGCCCGCAGACGTGCGGCCCGATCCAGGCGCTGACCTGCCGAGCGCCTGCCTGCTCCAGGGCGTCCAGGGTCGCTTCCAGCACCCCTGCGACCAGCCCGACCCGCCCGGCGTGGGCAGCAGCCACCACGCGGGCCTGAGAGTCGGCCAGCAGGACGGGGACGCAGTCAGCGACCCGGATGCACAGGGCTACTCCCGGGGCCCGGGTGATCAGGGCGTCGGCCTCTGGGAGCCGCCGCCCGCCCGGCAGTGAGCTGCCCAGCTCCGCCCCGGGGGGCCAGTCCTGCGGGCCAGCGACCGGGTAGACGATCGTGCTGTGGGTCTGACGGGCCGTGGCCACGTGGTCGACACCGATCGCGGCGGTGACCGCACGGAAGCTGGCCGCCACGGCTGCTGGGTCGTCCACGTCGGTCCGGCCCAGGTTCAGCTCAGCGAAGGTCCCCCGGCTGAACCCACCGAACCGGTCGGTGAAGGCGATTCCGACCCCCTGGTTCTGCTCAGGCGGACGCCAGTAGCTGAACACTCAGCTACTTCATGAACTCGGGGATGTCCAGGTCGTCGCCGCCGCCGCTGGGGGCCGGCGGCGGGGCTGGCCGGGAGCGCCAAGGGTCTGGCGCGGGGGGCATCGGCTCGACCGGCCGGTGCGTCGGGACGGTTCGGGGTGGCTCGACGGGCCGGGGCGTGGCCACCGGGGCCGGGCGTGGCTCGGGGCGAGCAAAGGCGCGCTTCGGCGGCTGCCCGCCGTCAAACCCCGCCGCGATCACGGTGACCCGGACCTCATCGCCCAGAGCATCGTCGATCACGGTGCCGAAGATGATGTTGGCCTCCTCGTGAGCAGCCTCCTCAATCAGGTTCGCCGCCGCCGAGACCTCGTGCAGGCCCAGGTCGGAGCCGCCGGCGATCGACAGCAGCACCCCGTGGGCGCCGTCGATGCTGGCCTCCAGCAGAGGCGAGGAGACGGCCATCTCGGCCGCGGCGCGAGCTCGTTCTTCGCCCCGGGCGCTGCCGATTCCCATCAGGGCGGAGCCAGCGTTCGACATCACCGCCTTGACGTCGGCGAAGTCCAGGTTGATCAGACCAGGAGTGGTAATCAGGTCGGTGATGCCGGAGACGCCCTGCATCAGGACCTGGTCGGCCTGCCGGAAGGCATCAAGAATCGCCACCTGGTGGTCGGTCATCTCGAGCAGCTTGTCGTTCGGGATCACGATCAAGGTGTCAACCTCGTCGCGCAGGGTGGCGATCCCGGTCTCGGCCTGGTTCGACCGGCGACGGCCCTCGAAGGTGAACGGACGGGTCACCACACCGATCGTCAGAGCCCCCAGCGAGCGCGCGATGCGGGCCACGATGGGGGCGCCGCCGGTCCCGGTGCCACCTCCCTCACCAGCGGTGACGAAGACCATGTCAGCGCCCTTGAGCACCTCTTCGATCTCGTCGCAGTGGTCCTCTGCGGCCTGCCGTCCCTTCTCCGGGTCGGCGCCTGCACCCAGGCCACGAGTCAGGTCACGGCCGATGTCGAGCTTCACGTCGGCGTCGCTCATCAGCAATGCCTGGGCGTCGGTATTGACCGCGATGAACTCCACACCGCGCAGCCCTGCCTCGATCATCCGGTTGACGGCGTTCACTCCGCCGCCCCCGACGCCGACGACCTTGATGATGGCCAGATAGTTCTGGGATGCGCTTGCCACTGAACCGCCTCGGTAGTGCGTCGTCACCAGCAGGGGTAACCGGTCGTGGCCAGGCTAGAAGACATCGAGCCCCAGATGCACGAAGAAGCGCCCGACGCGCCGAAGGTCTAGACCTCAGGTTCAGAGTCGCCGCGGGAGTCTGACCTACCCCTTGAGGCTGAATGAGCTATTCCCAGCCTCATTGCGCCATGATACTCACCGCGTGATCGCTGGGTGGCTGGGGGAGCTCACGTCATACACGGAGCCCGTGTGGGTGAGCAGGGCCGCCGCCACCTGAGCCTTCTGCTCGGACTGCTCCGCGCTGCCCCACACCAGCCGGGCCCCGCCCGAGAGCTCGATCACGATCTGGTCGGGGCTGGCGGCCGAGACCAGCACCGCCCGGGCTCGCACCGCGTCCGGGAGCACCGCTACCACGACGGCCACGTCGCGTCGCATCCGCTGGTCCTTGGGATCGGTCAGGTTGGCCACCAGCAGCCCCGGGGTCAGGTCCACCACCTCGTGAAAGGAGACCCCGTCACCGTCGACCAGGCTGTAGCCCGACCCCGACGACATCGCGTACACCGCCTGCCGCTCGGTCACCCGCACCACCACCGTGGTCGGCCACGACCGAGTGACCTCGACCTGCTTGACCTCCGGCAGGGTCAGCACCCGCCGCTCGACGCCGGCGGTGTCCACCCGGGCCAGCGGGACGCCGTGCGGCACCTGGGCGGTCTGCTCTACCAGAGGCGCCCCGAGCAGGGAAGTCCCCCGCACCTCGACCGAGCCGACCGCCAGCACCGGGCTGAACCAGACCAGAAAGCCGAGGGCCCCCAGCACCACCACCGCCGCCACCACGACCCCGGCCCGCAGCCACCACCGCCGCCGGGACGCCACCCGGCGGCGTCGCAGCCGACCGGTGGCATCGGCGACCGGCAGGCGATCAGCCGGCATCCGGTCGCTCCAGGACGGCAGCCAGCCGAGGCCCGACGGTCGTGATGTCACCGGCTCCCAGAGTCAGCACCAGGTCGCCCGGGCAGACCAGCCGGGCCAGGGCGCTGGGCACCTCGTCCAGCCGCTCGACGTAGCAGACGCTGGCCCCGGCGGCCTCGGCCGCCTGAGCCACCAAGGCCCCGCTGACACCGGGGACGGGCTCTTCGCGGGCCGGGTACACATCGGTCACCAGGACCAGGTCCGCGGACGCCAGCGCCTGACCGAAGTCAGCGGCGAAGTCCCGGGTCCGGCTGTACAGGTGAGGCTGGAAGCAGGCTACGACTCGCGGCGCCCCCAGAGCCCGGGCCGCGGTCAGGGTAGCGGTGATCTCGGTCGGGTGGTGGGCGTAGTCATCGACGATCGTCACCCCCGCCACCTCGGCCACCGGCTGGAAGCGCCGCTCGGTCCCCCGGAACTGCGCTGCCCCCCGCAGCAGGGCCGCCGGGTCCGACCCCAGCTCCAGCCCGACCGCGAAGGCAGTAGCGGCGTTGTGCAGGTTGAAGGCTCCCGGCACACCAAGGACCAGCTCAGCCTGCTGACCTTCCCACTGCAGCCGGCAGCGGGCCCCGCCGGCGGGGTAGCGCAGGTCCAGCAGCCGGATGTCGGCGTCGGAGCTCTCCCCCACAGTCCGGACCCGGCCGCCCCGCTGCCGGACCGTGCCGGTCAGGTCGCGGCAGCCCGGGTCGTCCGCGTCCGTGACCAGGACCTCGACCCCGGCTGCGGTGGCAAAGTCGGCAAAACCGGCCGCGTAGGCAGCCGCGGTGCCCCAGCTGTCCAGGTGGTCCGCCTCGACGGTGGTGACGACCGCGATCCGGGTCGGGTACTGCAGGAAGCTCCCGTCGGACTCGTCCGCCTCCACCACGAAGGCCGGCCCCTGCCCGAGGTGGGCGCTGCGTCCCGAGTCCTGCAGCGGTGACCCGACCACGTACGACGGGTCGGCCCCGGCAGCCGCGAGCATGGTCGCGGTCATCGCCGAGGTGGTGGTCTTGCCGTGGGTGCCGGCGACGCTGACGGCGACCTTTCCCAGCATCAGCGCGGCCAGGGCGGTGCTGCGGTGCCAGACCAGCAGCCCCCGCTCCTGGGCCGCCACCAGCTCAGGGTTGGTGGAAGGGACCGCCGAGGAGACCACCACCGTGCTGGCCTGGCCGAGCTGGGCCGCGTCGTGACCCACGAAGGTCGTCACACCGGCGGCCCGCAGCTGGGCCAGGACCGGGCTGTCGGCCCGGTCTGAGCCCGAGACCCGGACCCCGCGCTCGGCGTACAGCTGGGCGATCCCGCTCATCCCGGCCCCACCGACGGCGATGAAGTGGACGTCGCCGAGGGTGTCCAGGGGCTGGACCGCCACCGGGCGGCGCAGGCTCACCGGGCCGCCTCGATCACGATCCGGGCCAGGGTCGCGGCCGCGTCACGGGGGACCAGGTCCTGACCGGCGCGTGCCATCCGGGCCAGGGCTGCTGCGTCGGTGACCAGGGGCAGCACCTCGCTCAGCAGCCGCTGACTGGTGAGCTCCTTGTCGGCCACGAGCCGGGCTCCCCCGGCCGCCACCAGCGAGGTGGCGTTCCTCGCCTGCTCCCCGTTGCCGTGCGGCAGTGGCACCAGGATCGTCGGCAGGCCCACGACGGCGGTCTCCACCACGGTGCCGGCGCCGGAGCGGCCCACCATCAGGTCGGCTGCCGCGTACGCGTCCTCCATCGCATCCACGTAGCCGACCGGCTGGTAGCGGGCCCCGGTCCCGACGTGGCTGCGGCTCATCGTGGCCCCGGTCAGGTTCTTGGGGCCGAGCACGTGCAGCACGCTGACCCCGGCCGCGAGCAGCTCGTCCAGTGCCCCCTGGGTCGCGCTGTTCAGCCGCGCCGCGCCCTGGGACCCGCCGCTGACCAGCAGCACCGGCCCTTCCTGCGGCAGGCCGAGGGTCTCGCGAGCGGCCGGCCGGCGAGCGGCCCGGTCCAGACCCGCGATGGCGGCCCGGACCGGCAGCCCGATGAACTGCTGGTTGCGCAGCCCGGTGTTGGGGAAGGAGACGCAGACCGCTGTCGCGAACCGCGCCCCGACCCGGTTGGCCACTCCTGGCAGGGCGTTCTGCTCGTGCACCACCACAGGCAGCCGCAGCAGCTGGGCCGCCAGGTACACCGGCAGTGAGGCGTACCCACCGAAGCCGACCACCGCCTGGGCGCCGACCCGCCGCAGGATCCGGCGGGCCTTCAGCACCGCACCGGACAGCCGGCCCGGCATCGTAGCCAGGTCGATCCCGGGAGTCCGGGGCAGCGGCACCGCAGGCACCAGCTGGAGGTCCAGACCAGCGGCCGGGATCACCCGGGACTCGATCCCCTTCGGGGTCCCGACACAGGTGATGGAGGCGTCGGGCTTCACCGCCCGCAGGGCCTCCGCCGTCGCGATCAAGGGCGAGGTGTGCCCAGCGGTGCCGCCCCCCGCCAGCGCGATGCTGACCATCTGCTCCCCTTTCAGCCGCGTCGGCCGTCGACCACGGCGGTCACCCGGGCCGCCGGCTTACGATCCCGCCGCGCGGCTGCCCGGCGCGCTGCCGGCTCCTGCCGCGCGCACACGGCCAGCAGGCCGAGCGCAGCCAGGTTGGCCAGCAGGCTGGAGCCACCGTACGACACCAGCGGCAAGGTCACCCCGATCACCGGCAGCAGCCGCATCACGACCGCCATGTTGAGCACCGACTGGACCATGAACCAGGCCCCGACCCCCACCGCCAGGTTCCGAATGAACGGGTCGGGGCAGCGCCGCCCGATCCGGAACGCCGCCCAGACCAGGGTGGTGAACAGCGCGATCACCGACAGGGTGCCGACCAGCCCCATCTCCTCGCCGATGATCGCGAAGACGAAGTCGGTGTGGGCCTCGACCAGCATCCCCCACTTCTGCTTGCTCTGTCCCAGCCCGACGCCCCACCAGCCGCCGGAGGCCAGCGAGTAGATCGCCCGCATCGGCTGCTGGTTGACGCCGTCGGTGTCAGCGGTGGGGTTGAGGTACCCGAGCACCCGGTTCATCCGGTTCGGGGAGGCGACCACCATGGCCGTGGCAGCAGCCATGGCGAGGCTCAGGACCAGCCCCAGCACCCGCAGCGGCGCCCCGGTCAGGAAGAGCACCACGACGATGATCCCACCCATGATGATGGCGGTCCCGAGGTCTCGCTGCAGCATCACCAGCAGCACCAGGATCGCGCTGAAGCCCAGGAACGGGACCAGCTCGCGGGGCCGGTCCAGGATCTTCTGCTTGCGAGCCAGGTTGTCCGCGCCCCAGAGCACGATCGCCAGCTTGGCGAACTCGGAGGGCTGGAACCGCAGCCAGGGGGTGCCGAACTGGACCCAGTTCCGGTTCCCGGCCACCTCGACCCCGAGCGGGGTAAAGGTCAGGATCAGCGCCACCGCCGACAGCAGCAGCAGCGGCCAGGCGAAAGCCCGCAGGGTGGCGGGCTTGAGCCGCAGGATCACCCCGACCCCCGCCAGCCCGGCCAGCAGGAACATCAGCTGACGCTTCACGATGTAGTACGAGTCCCCGTACGCGACCTCGGCGTGCACGCTCGAGGCCGACAGCACCATCAAGGTCCCCAGGCCGATCAGCAGCCCGGCCGAGACCACCACCAGGTAGAAGTTGGCCATCGGCTGGGCCAGGGCGTGCCGGATCAGCCCGGTGGCGGTGGAACGGGTCTGGTCGAGCGACCGTGGAGAGCTGAAGAGCGCCATGCCAGCCCTACATCTGCTCCTGGTCGAGGGCACGGACCGCCCGGGCGAAGTCGTCACCACGCGCGTCGTAGCCGGGCCACATGTCCAAGGAGGCGCACCCTGGCGCCAGCAGGACTGTGTCCCCCGGCCGAGCCAGGGACGCTGCCTGGCGGACTGCCTCTTCCATCGCCCCAGTGTCGGTTCTGTCGACCACGATCACCGGGACCTGCGGCGCGTGTCGGGCCAGGGCCTCGGCGACGTGAGCCCGGTCCACCCCCAGCAGCACTGCTGCTCGGATCCGGTCCCGGTGCCGCTCGGCGAGGTCGTCGAAGCTGGTGCCCTTGGCCTGCCCGCCGGCGATCCAGACCACCGGGTCAAAGGCCCCCAGCGAGCTCTCGGCGGCGTGGGGGTTGGTGGCCTTGGAGTCGTCCACCCAGTGCACCTGGTTCCGCTCGGCTACGGTCTGGATCCGGTGGCCGCCGACCTGCAGCGCCCGCAGCCCCGCCGCCACCGCAGTCGGGCGGACCCCGAAGGAGCGGGCTAGCGCGGCCGCTGCCAGCGCGTTGGCGAGGTTGTGCGGCGCGTACGGCTGGACGTCGGCGACCTTCGCCAGCTCGATCGCCGAGTCGCGCCGCTGCGGGATGAAGGCCCGGTCCACAATTCTGTCGTCCACCACCCCGAGCATCGAGACCGCGGGGACCTTCGTGGTGAAGCCGATCGCCCGGGCCCCCTCGGTGACGTCGGCCTGCTCCACCATCTGCTCGGTGCGCGCAGCCTCGACGTTGTACACGCAGCTGTGCGTCACCCGCTCGTAGATCCGGGCCTTGTCGGCCTCGTACGCCGCCATCGGCTGGGCGCCGTCGGCCCAGTCAGGCGCACCGGCGTACCACTCCAGGTGGTCCTGCTCGACGTTCAGCACCACCGCCGAGTGCAGCGCCAGGCTGTGGGTCCAGTGCAGCTGGAAGCTCGACAGCTCGACCGCCAGAACGTCGTACGTCTCGTCGTCGGCCAGCGCCTCCAGCACCGGCCGGCCGATGTTGCCGACCGCCGCCGCCCGGTAGCCGTCGGCCCGCAGGATCGACTCCAGCATCTGGGTGGTGGTGGTCTTGCCGTTGGTGCCGGTCACCGCCAGCCACGGCACCTGGGCCCCGGGCTGCTGCAGCCGCCAGGCCAGCTCGATGTCACCCCAGACTGGGACCTGGCGGCTGGCCGCGGCGGCCAGGATCGGCTGGCTCGGGCGCCAGCCGGGTGAGGTGACGACGAGGTCGGTCCCGTCGGGCAGCTCGCGGGTCGCGTCCGGCCCGAGACGGACCTCGGCGCCCAGCACCTCCAGCATCCCGGCCACGTCCTGGGTGGCTGGGCTGGTGGACCCGTCGACCACCGCCACCTGGGCACCGCGCTCCAGCAGGGCGTCCGCGGCTGCCACCCCGGACCGGCCGCAGCCGGTGACCAGCACCCGGGCCTGGTGCCAGGGTGATGCTCCGTCAGCGGAAGAGAGCCAGTCCTTCACTGCAGCGCCACCCACTCGGTGTAGAAGAGCCCCAGGCCGGTCGCCACGGCCAGGCCGCACATGATCCAGAACCGGACCGTCACCGTGATCTCGCCCCACCCGATGGCCTCGAAGTGGTGGTGCAGCGGCGCCATCCGCCACAGCCGCTTGCCCTTGGTGAGCTTGAAGTAGCCCACCTGAGTGATCACCGACAGGGCCTCGGCCACGAAGAGCGCGCCGATCACCACGCTGAGCAGCTCGGTACGGGTCATGATCGCCATCGCGGCGACCCCACCCCCGATCGCCAGCGAGCCAGTGTCGCCCATGAAGATCTTGGCCGGGTTGGCGTTCCACCACAGGAAGCCGAAGAGAGCCCCGGTGATCGCCAGCGACAGCAGAGCCAGGTCGGAGGGGTTGCGCACCTCGTAGCAGCGAGGCCCGAAGGTCGAGGCCCGGCCGCAGTACTGGTTGGACTGCCAGATGTTCATGATTGCGTACGCCGCGAAGACCATGGTCGCGCAGCCCGTCAGCAGCCCGTCCAGCCCGTCGGTGAGGTTCGCCCCGTTGGAGAAGGCGGCGATGATGAACATCATCCACGCGATGGCGACCACCAGCGGCAGCGGCAGGGCCGGCAGGTCACGCAGAAAGGACACGAACGGCGATGCCGGGCTGACTCCCCGGTGGTCGGGCAGCTGCAGCGACAGGTACGCGAAGGTCGCCCCGATCAGCCCTTGCAGGACCAGCTTGGCCCGGCCGTTGAGGCCCAGTGAACGAGCCTTGCTGATCTTGGTCCAGTCGTCGAGAAAGCCGACCAGCCCTAGGCCGACGAAGAGGAACAGGGCCAGCATCCCCGACGCGGTGACGCTCTGGCCGAAGATCGCGTGGGAGCCGAAGTAGCCCAGCAGGGTGGCGATCACGATGATCAGCCCGCCCATGGTCGGCGTTCCCCGCTTGGTGTGGTGCTCGGTGGGCCCGTCGTCGCGGATGAACTGCCCGTAGTGCTTCACGGTGAGGAAGCGGATCAGGAAACGAGTCCCGAGCAGGGTCACCGTCATCGCGATGGCGCCCGCGGTCAGGATGCTCAGCATGACGCCCCCAGCAAGGACTCAGCGACCTTCTCCAGCCCGATCCCCCGCGAGGCCTTGACCAGCACCACGTCACCGGGGCGCAGGTCCTGCAGGTGCTGTACGGCCTGCTCCCTGGAGTCCAGCCGCACCGCGTCGGCGCCGGCGCCGGCTGCCCCGGCCACGATCTGCTCGGCATGGTCGCCGATCCCCAGCACCACGCTGGCCCCTTCCTCGGCCGCCAGCCGGCCTACCTCCAGGTGGGCCGCCGCCGACTCCCGGCCGAGCTCCAGCATCTCGCCCAGCACCGCGAAGAGCTTCGCCCCCGGGTGCTCCTGGCGAGCGGCCTGCAGCATCCGCCCGGCGGAGCGGATCGCGGCCCGCATCGAGTCCGGGTTGGCGTTGTACGCGTCGTTGACCACGGTCACCTGGTCGGCCCGCTGCTCGATCTCCATCCGCCAGCGGGAGCGGGCGACGGCCCGGCTCAGGGCCTCGGCCACCTGCTGCACGCCCAGCCCGACGGCCAGTGCGGCAGCGGCCGCGGCGACCGCGTTGGCGACCTGGTGCTCGCCGCTGACCTGCAGCCGGACCGGCGCCTGACGGTGCTCCTCGCCCCGGACCACGTGCAGCACGAAGCCGTACCGCTGCCCAGGGTCGGCGACCTGGTCGCTGGCCCAGACCCGCAGCGCCCCGGCGCCCGGGTCGGCGGCAGCGCTGAACCAGGCCACCTGGGCCGAGGTCAGCTCGGCCATCGCGGCCACTCGCGGGTCGTCGGCGCTCAGGACCGCCCAGCCGGTGGCCGGGAGGTCCTGCACCAGCTCGGCCTTGGCGGTCGCGATCTGCTCGACGCTGCCGAACTCTCCGACGTGGGCGCTGCCGACGTTGAGCACCACCCCGACCTGCGGGCGGACCAGGCTGCACAGCCAGTGGATGTGCCCGAGCCCGCGGGCTCCCATCTCGCTGACCAGGTACGAGGTCCCTGGACGGACCCGGAGCGCGGTCAGCGGGACCCCGACCTCGTTGTTGAAGGAGCCCTGTGGGGCCACTGTCTCACCGGCCGTCTCCAGCAGCTGGGCGAGCAGGTCCTTGGTGCTGGTCTTGCCACTGGAGCCGGTGATCCCGGTCACGGTCAGCCCCTCGGCGGCCGCCACCACCTCGCGAGCCAGGTCAGCGAGGGCCTGCCCGGTGTCGGTGACCAGGACCCGGCCCGGCCCCGGGTCGTGGTCGACCAGGGCCCCAGCCGCCCCGGCCTCCAGGGCTGCGGGGACAAAACGGTGCCCGTCGGTCCGCTCCCCGGCGAGGGCGACGAACAGCGCTCCCGGTGTCGCCAGCCGGGAGTCCACCACCACGTCCGGCCCCACCTCGACCGTGGCCGACCCGGCGTCTACCGTTCCCCCCACCATGGCCGCGACGCTGCCCAGCGTCGTCACTTCCATGCTGTCTCCTCGCTGCCCGCTAACGCGTCCCACTCCTCAGCCACCACCGCAGCGTCGCTGAACGGCGTCACCGTACCGCGTGCCGCCTGCCCTTGCTCGTGCCCCTTACCGAGCACCGCCACCACGTCGCCCGGGCCGGCCAGCGCCAGGGCCTGCCGGATCGCCTGGCGCCGGTCCCCGCCGTCGATGACCTGGCAGCCGGCGGCCCGGCTGCCCGGGGCAGCCTCGTCGCGGGCCTGCCGGGCCCCGGCCAGCACCGCGGCCCGGATCTGCTCGGGAGGCTCTGAGCGAGGGTTGTCATCGGTCACCACGAGCACGTCGCAGGCCTGGGCCGCGACCGCCCCCATCGGGCCCCGCTTGCCCTGGTCCCGGTCTCCCCCAGCGCCCAGCACGCAGACGGTCCGTACGGAGCCGAGCGCCTCCAGTGTCGCCGCCACCGCCTGCGGGGTGTGGGCGAAGTCCACGTACACCCGGGGCGCGGGCCCTGGCAGCGGCACCCGCTGCATCCGGCCGGGGACCGTGACCGTCGCCAGGCCGGGCAGGGCCTGCTCCAGGCTGGCCCCGGTCGCGGCCAGCATCGCCACCGCGGTCACCGAGTTGGCGACGTTGTGCGCGCCGGGCAGCCCCAGCCGGTAGCCCCGCTCGCCGTCGGGGGTGGTGACCCGGACCTGCTGGCTGCCGTCCGGTCCGGGCTCGGCCGCCAGCGACCGGTACTGCCCCCGCTCGCCGGTCGTCAGCAGCCGCAGCCCGGCCTGCGCCGCCTGCTCCACCAGCCGCTCGCCCCAGTCGTCGTCGACCGCGATGACCGCGGCCGAGGTCTGCTGGGGGGTGAAGAGCCGGGCCTTGGCCTGGAAGTAGTCCTCCTGGGTGGGGTGGAAGTCGCGGTGGTCCCAGCCGAGGTTGGTGAACCCGGCCACGTCATAGCGGATCCCCGCGACCCGGTGCATCGCCAGGGCGTGGGAGGAGACCTCCATCACCAGCGCGGTCGCTCCCCGCTCCACCATCACTGCCAGCAGCGCCTGCACGTCGGGCGCCTCCGGGGTGGTCACCGTGGTCCGCGCCAGCGGCAGCTCCTCGTCGTCGACCCGGGCCCCGATAGTGCCGATGGTCCCGACCCGGTGCCCCGCCGCCCGCAGCGCCGCTGCCAGCAGGTAAAGAGTGGTGGTCTTGCCGTTGGTCCCGGTCAGCGCGTACGTCAGCAGCCGGTCGGCCGGGTGCCGGTACACCCTCGCTGCCACCTCGGCCATCACCACCCGGGGCTCGGCCACCACCGCCACCGGCACTCCCAGACCGCCCAGCTGCTCGGCGCCGGCCGGGTCGGTCAGCACTGCCACCGCACCAGACCGCACCGCCTGGGCAGCGAACCGGGCCCCGTGGGTGGTGCGCCCGGGCAGGGCCACGTACAGGTCCCCCGGGGCCACCGACAGCGAGGACACCGTCACTCCGCTGACGGCCACGCCGGCCAAGCCGGGCAGCTGGGGAAGGCTGACGGGGACAGGGGTCGGGCGCAGGGGCGCCGAGGCCGGCTCGGTCACGGGTGAAGAGTAGTGACTGGGCACCGGCTCACCACTCGATGGGCTTCTGAGGAGCGGGCCCCGTGCTGGGCAGGATGCCGTACCGGGGCAGGGCGACCTGCATGATGTCGCGCCAGGCCGGGGCGGCCACCTGGCTGCCCTGGATCGCGCCCTGGGGACGGTCCACCACCACGTACGTGAGGATCTCGGGGTCCTCCACCGGAGCCACCCCGATGAACGAGGCGACATAGCCCGAGTAGCACTTGCAGGTGGGGTCGATCCGCTCCGCGGTCCCCGACTTGGCGGCCGTCCGGTACCCCTCGATCGGGAACCGCTTGTTGCCGACCTTGCTGGCCACCACCGACTCCATCATGTCGACTACCATCGCCGAGGCCTCCGGCGAGATCACCCGCCGCGACTCCGACTGCGGCACAGCGACCGGCCGGCCGGTGCTGCTGGTGGCCGAGCGGACCACGGTCGGGCTGTGGTAGGTCCCGCCGTTCACCACGGCCGCCACCGCGGCTGCCTCCTGCACCGCGGTCACTGACAGCCCTTGCCCGAAGGAGACCTGGTCGCGGGTGTGGTCGGCGATGTCGGAGCCGGGGACTGACCCGACCGCCTCACCGGGCAGCCCGACCCCGGTCTTCTGCCCCAGCCCGAAGGCCCGCAGGTAGTCGACCAGCTGCTCCTTGGGCATTCTGCGGGCCAGCAGCACTGTGCCCACGTTGGAGGAGTTGGCGACCACGCCCCGGGCGGTGAGGTGGATGGTGCCGTGGCTGAAGGCGTCGGTGACCGGCCGCCCGCCTGACATCACGCTGGCCGGCACCACGACCTGCTGGTCGGGGGTGACGTAGCCGGTGTCGGCGAGCGCCGCCATCGTCAGCACCTTCTGCACCGAACCGGGCTCGTACGCGTCGGTCACGGCCCGGTTGCCGAGGTTGGCTGCGGTCGCGGCGCCAGGCTTGTTGGAGTCGAAGCTGGGGTAGTTGGCCAGCGCCAGGATCTCGCCGGTCTTGACGTTCATGGTGATGGCGACCCCCGAGGCCGCCCGGGCCTGGTCGACGCTCTGCTGCAGCCGCCGCTCCACCAGGTACTGCAGCCCAGCGTCCAGGGTCAGGGTGTACGTGGCCCCGTCCTGGGCCGGGGTCAGGACGTTCTGGTTGGTCGGGATCTTCCCGTTCGGGGAGGTCTGGTACACCTCCTCGCCCTGCGTCCCGCTGAGCTGGGCGTCGTGCACCAGCTCCAGCCCACCGGCCCCGACCTGCCCCGGGCCGCGCTCCCGGTCGATCACGAAGCCCACCACGTTGGCGGCCAGGCTCCCGTTGGGGTAGCTGCGGACCGGGGCCGGCTCTCGGTAGACCCCGACGTAGCCCAGCTCCTGCAGCTCGTGGGCCAGCTGCAGGTACGTGTACGCGGGGACCTGCTTGGCCAGGATCACGTAGCGGGTGTCGGTGCGGGCCAGCTGCCGGGCGTACTCGGCCGGGTCGCCGCCGACGTGCTTGGCGATGGTAGCGCCGATGGTGGCCGGGCCGCTCGCGGCCAGCTCCCGGTCCCGCTTCGTCATGGCGCGCTCCAGCTTGCCGTTGGTCCGGACCTGGCTGGGGTCAGCGACGATGGTCACCGCCGGCAGGCTGGTAGCGAGCACCTCGCCGTAGCGGTCGGTGATCGCGCCGCGGTTGGCCAGGATCGTGCGCTGGACCATCATCTGACCAGCCGCCCTGGTGGCGTAGGCCGAGCTGTCCAGCCCCTGGATGTCGACCGCCTTCGCCACCAGCACCGAGGACACCATGGCCAGCACCAGCATCGCCACCCGGATCCGCTTGGCCGGGTTCCCGACCGGTAGCCGTCGCTCGGGGCGCCGCTCGCGGCCGCGGATCCGGGCCGAGGGCGGCCGCGCGGCTGAGCGGGAGGCGGGGCGCCGGGTCGTCGAGCCGCTCACCGCCCGGCTCCGTCCTGGGGTGCCTGCTGGGGCGGGGCCGCGCTGGGGGCTACCGCGTCGCCCGGCTCGGCCGGCGGCGGCGGCCCCGGCTGGGCGGAGGGGGCAGGCCGGCTCGCCGTCCGGGGGTGGAGGTTGGGCAGCTCCTGGCCGGTGACCGGCTTGGCGACCCCGGTCACGGCGCCGGTCCGGACGTCGATGAAGGCCGGGTACGGGTTGGGCACCATTCCCAGCTCGGTCGCCCGGCGCGCGATCTCGGCAGGCGTGGCGCGCCGGTCCACCTCGGCCTGCAGCTGGGCCTCCTGGTACGCCAGCGCACTGGCCTCGGCCTCCAGCCGCCGGACCTCGAAGGACTGCTGCTGGACCGTGGTCTGCAGCATCACCAGCCCCACCATTCCCAGTCCCAGGACCAGCGCGAGGAAGACCAGGAAGGGGGTCCGGGCCAGGGTGGTGACCGGCTTGGGCACCGGGTGCAGGGAGTGCTCCCGGGAGGTGCGGGCAACCTTCTCAGCCTGGAGCGCACTCATGCCGCCTCCTCGATCCGCTCGGCGGCCCGCAGCCGTGCCGAGGCTGCCCGAGGATTGGTCAGCGTCTCCTCGGGCCTGGGCCGCTCCGCCCCCCGGGTCAGCAGCCGCAGCTGGGGCCGGTAGCCGGCCGGGACCACGGGCAGGTCACGGGGAGCGGTGTCGCTGCTGGCGGCCCGCAGGGCGTTCTTCACCATCCGGTCCTCCAGCGAGTGGTAGGCCAGGACCGCGACTCGGCCGCCCACAGCCAGGGCAGCGATCGCGGCCGGCAGCACACCGGCGAGCGACTCCAGCTCGGCGTTCACGACGATCCGCAGCGCCTGGAAGGTGCGCTTGGCCGGGTGCCCTCCCTGGTGGCGGGCCGCGGCCGGGATCGCGTCAGCGATCGTGGCGACCAGCTGCGCTGAGGTCTCGAAGGGCTGGTGCTGCCGCTGGGCGACGATCCGGCTGGCGATCCGGTGAGCGAAGCGCTCCTCCCCGAAGCGGCGCAGCACCGTCGTCAGCTGGTCGACGTCGTACGTGTTCACCACGTCGGCCGCCGTCACGGGGTCGGTGGCGCTCATCCGCATGTCGAGGGGCGCGTCGACCGCGTACGCGAAGCCCCGCTCGCGGCGGTCGACCTGCAGCGAGGACAGCCCGAGGTCGAGCAGCACCGCCTGGACCCGGCCGGTCCCCAGGCTGGCCAGGACCTGGGGCAGCTCGTCGTAGCGGGCCCGGACCAGCTGGACCCGGTCGCCGTGGCTGGCCAGCCGCTGCCCGGCCACGGCCAGGGCGTCCTGGTCCCGGTCAATGCCGACCAGGCGGGCCTGCGGGCAGGCTGCCAGGACCGCGCCGGCGTGGCCGCCGAGACCCACCGTGGCGTCAACACAGACCGACCCCGGCTGAGACAGGGCCGGGGCCAAGAGCTCGACGACACGTTCCCGGAGAACGGGGATATGGGTGTCGCTCACGATCTCGACCCTCGTCTCGCTTGTCTCCGGCAGCCCCGTGCCGACCGGTTTCGGCCCGTGGTCCTGGGGCTTCCTGGCGCCGGGGAAGGTGCGCCAGGCCGCTGAACCAGCGGGCCGAAGCCGGAGGGCACGGAGCCTTCCGTCCTCAGCCGTCGCCTCCCGGCGACGGGTACTGCAGTCACGAGAACATCTCGTCGAGCTCGGCAGCCGCAGCAGCCCAGCGCTCGGGGTCCCAGACCTCGAGCCGGTCCGTGCTACCGACCACCACGACCTCCCGGTCCAGACCGGCGTGCCGGCGCAGGTCCTCCGGGACCAGGACCCGGCCCGACCGGTCCATCGGGTTGTCCGAGGTGCCGGCGCCCAGCCAGCGCTGGAAGGCCCGCAGCTCTTTCTCGGTTGACACCCGGGCAGTCCAGCGCTCCACCAGCGCCTGGAACTCCTCCAGGGTGTAGACGGCGAGGCAGCCCTCCTGGACCTTCGCCACCATCACGCCAGGCTCGAAATGCTCTCTGTACTTGGCCGGCAGGGTGAGCCGCCCCTTCTCGTCGAGCCGGAGCTTGAAGGTCCCGGTGAACGGCTGGTGCACCGCGGCCTCCCTTCGGCTCGTCGAGGAGTGACCGGCTCCTCCACCGCGCCCCACTTTAACCCACTTCCACCCACACCAGTCCCATTTCATCCCCCTTTCGGCGTTGCGGGGCCGGGTTCCGAGGGCTCGACGGGAGTGGTGCGAGGTGCCAGGCCGCCCGGGTCGTCACGTAGGGTGGGCGTGACGAACACGGCTCCTCGGTGGGCTTGGGCGAAGAAGGAGCGGAGTGGAGACGAAGCGATCGCTGGCGGATGTGCTCGATGTCATGGGCCGGGTCCGGACGGCCATTGAGGGCGTGATCGAGGGCAAGCGGGGCGCCATCGACATGGCCATGGTGGTGCTGCTGGCCGAGGGGCACCTGCTGCTGGAGGACGTACCGGGCGTCGGCAAGACGATGCTCGCCAAGGCTCTGGGGCGCTCCATCGCCTGTACGGTGCGCCGGATCCAGTTCACCCCCGACCTGCTGCCCAGCGACGTCACCGGGGTCTCGGTCTACAACCAGCAGACCCGCGACTTCGAGTTCAAGCCTGGCGGGATCTTCGCCAACATCGTGGTGGGTGACGAGATCAACCGGGCGTCACCGAAGACCCAGTCGGCCCTGCTGGAGTCCATGGAGGAGCGGCAGGTCTCGGTCGATGGTGCCACCCATGTCCTGCAGAGCCCGTTCATGGTGATCGCCACCCAGAACCCGATCGAGATGGAGGGCACCTACCCCCTGCCCGAGGCTCAGCGGGACCGGTTCATGGCCCGGATCGAGATGGGCTACCCGACCGTGGCGTCCGAGATCGACATGCTGGACAGCCACGGCCAGATCGACCCGCTGGCGTCGCTGCGCCCGGTCACCGACGCTGCCACCATCCGAGGCCTGATCGCCGCGGTTCGCGATGTGTACGTGGCGCCGGCCGTCAAGCAGTACCTGGTCGACGTGGTCAACGCCACCCGCAAGAACCGCGACCTGCGGCTCGGGGCCTCTCCCCGTTCCAGCCTCCAGCTGCTGCGCGCCACTCGGGCCCAGGCGGCGCTGTCGGGGCGTGACTACGTGCTGCCTGACGACATCAGCGCGCTGGCGGTCTCGGTCCTGGCCCACCGGGTGCTCCCCTCGACCGAGGCTCAGCTGGCTCGCCGCTCGGTCGTCGAGATCATCACCAAGGCGGTTCGCTCGGTCCCGGTGCCCGACCGAAGGTAGCTGGCGTGCCGCGTCGTAACCCGTGGCCCCTGCTGACACTGCGGGGGAAGGTGTTCACCCTGCTCGGCGGGGTGCTGGTGCTGGGCGGGCTGGTGCTCGGGCAGCGTGACGTGCTGTGGTTCGGGCTCTTCCTGCTGGTGCTGCCGCTGACCGCGCTGCTGGTCGTCGGGCGGACCCGGCTCCGGCTGACCTGCGAGCGCCGGACCACTCCGCCGGAGGCGGTGGTCGGTGACCGGCTCACCGGTGAGCTGGTGATCACCAAGTCCGGCCCGCTGCCGACCGGCCTGCTCCACTTCGAGGACGCCGTCCCGCGGGCTCTGGGCCGCCCGCCGCGGTTCACTGTCCACCGCATCGCCGGTGAGTGGCGCCGCGAGATCACCTACCCCCTGGCCGGGCTGCTGCGGGGCCGCTTCCACACGGGCCCGCTGGCGGTCCGGGCCACTGACCCGTTCCGCCTGGTGAAGCTGGACCGGCGCTTCACTGCGACTAGCGAGGTCATGATCACGCCCCGGATCGTCCCGCTGCCGATCATGCGCAACGCGATCGGCGCCGGCTCCAGCGGTGAGGCGTCCCCGCAAAAGGCCGGCGTGGTCGGGCAGGACGACATCCTGGTCCGCGAGTACCGCGCTGGGGACGACGTCCGCCGGATCCACTGGCGCTCCACAGCCCGCCGCAACGAGCTGATGGTGCGCCGCGAGGAGCAGGCCTGGGACCCGGCGGCGACCGTGATCCTCGACTCCCGCTCGGTCAGCCACGCCGGCCACGGCCGGAACAGCTCCTTCGAGTGGGCCGTCTCCGCGGCGGCGTCGGTCGCCCTCCACTTCGTGGACGCGAGCTTCCGGATTGACCTCTTCGATGCTGACGGGACCATGGTGGCTGCCGACCGGCTGGCCGCCGCCACCGTGACCCGCCAGCAGATTGTGAACGTGATGACCGAGGTCCAGCTCTCGGACCGGACCACCTTGGCCCGTACCATCGACCACGCCATGATCGGGCAGCGCGGCCAGCTGATGGTGGCGGTCACCGGGCGGCTCGCCTCTGGTGATGTGGACCTGCTGCTGGCCGCGCAGCGCAACCGTCCCCGCTGCTTCGCCCTGGTTGTTGACGCGGACACCTTCACCGTCCGCAGCGAGCGCAGCAGCCCCGAGCAGTACGACGACCACCGGGCCGCGGTGACGATGCTGCGCAACCACGGCTGGCGGGTGGTCGAGGTCAGCCAGGGCACAGAGGTGTCTGAGGCCTGGTCCGACCTGGACCGGATGGGAGAGCTCGTCTGATGCGTGCGACTGACCGGCTCTGGATCGCCGTCACCTTCGCCGGCGGGGTCAGCGCCCTGACTCTGCTTCCCCTCACTCAGGACGCCAGCTACCTGGCGCCGTCCTGGGTGGTGCTGGTCGTGGTCGCCTCGGTGGCGATCGCCGCCGAGCGGCTGCGGGTGTCGAAGGCGATCGCGACCCTCGTCCAGATGGTGCTGGGGCTGGCGATGTTCGTGATGCTGGCAGCGGGTTTCGGCCGCCAGGACCTGCCCTGGTGGCGGCGTCTGCTCCCCCTCCTCCACGACGGCTACGACCACATCCGGGTCACTGTTGCCCCGATGCCGGGCAACGAGGGCGTTCAGCTGATCTTCGTGATGCTGATTGTGCTGCTGTCGCTGACGGCGGGGATCCTCGCCGACGTCCTGGAGCGCCCCTCGTACACCCTGGCGCCGCTGCTCACGCTCTACCTGGTGCCGGCGATCGCGCTGCGGACCGATGTCAACCCGGTGTCCTTCCTGGCCGTGGTGGTGGGGTACCTGGCTGTTCTCTTCGCCGACGGCCTGAACGCCGAGCGCTCCTGGACCCGCAGCATCAGCAGCGACTCCGCCGAGCGGCGCCGGGCTGGTGGGGTCTGGCGGGTCGCTGGCATGGTCGCCGCCCCGGCCCTGGTGGTCTCGGTGGTGCTGGGGATGCTGCTGCCGACGCTGCCGACCACGTACATCGAGTCCCTGCGCCCGAACGGGACCGGCCCGATCGAGATGGTGGACCCGCAGGTCGACCTGCGCCGCAACCTGGAGCAGCCGGTGAACCGGGAGGTGCTCACGTACACCACCAGCAGGCCGGACGGGGTCTACCTGCGCCAGACCACACTGCCGCAGATCACCTCGGCGGGCTGGGTGCAGACCCAGGTCTCACTGCGGCAGGGCACGATCGGCAGCGTGCCGGGCGTCTCCGGCTCGCACAGCTCTCGGCAGACCCAGGTCCAGATCAGCGACTTCCGCTCGATGTACCTGCCGGTGCCGTACGCGCCCCGGGCTCAGAGCGCACCGGGAGAGTGGTCGTGGGACCCGGTCTCGCTGATGGTGATCGCCACCGGCCCGAACCGGAACCAGGCCACTGAGGGACTGCGCTACAACGTGGAGAGCTGGGACATCACCCCTGACGGGGCGGCGCTGTCTCAGGCTCTGGTGAGCCCGCCCGAGGGGGCGCAGGTCACCATGGAGGTTCCCGCCGACATCCCGCCCGCGGTGACCGACCTGGCGACGAAGGTCACCGCCGGCTACGACCAGCCGGCGCTGAAGGCGGCTGCGATCCAGGCCTACCTGCGCAGCGGCGAGTTCCGCTATGACGTCCAGAGCTCGGGGGGCGAGACCACCCTCCAGGCGATGGAGAGCTTCCTGACGCGCACCAAGACCGGCTACTGCGTCCACTTCGCCGGGTCGATGGCCCTGATGGCCCGGGTCGTGGGCATCCCGTCCCGGGTCGCGGTGGGCTTCCTGCCTGGTCAGCAGCGTGACGGCCGCTGGGTGGTGACCGCGCACGACATGCACGCCTGGCCCGAGCTCTACTTCGAGGGCTTCGGCTGGGTCCGCTTCGAGCCCACCCCCTCGGTGACCGCCACCCCGCCCCCGTGGACCGTGCTGGCCCCGAACCAGCCCTCGGAGGCGCCAAGCGAGGTGGCACCGAGCCCGGGCGAGGTGGCACCGCCCAGCCCTGGTGAGCCGTCCAGCCAGGAGCCCTCCGGCGCCGAGCCGCCACAGACGCCTCAGTCCACCGCGCCGCAGCCCACCTCCTGGCTAGCGGTGGCTGGGACTGTCACCGGGCTCGGCCTGCTGGTAGCGCTGGCTCTGACCCCGATGCTGGTACGGCTGCTGCGACGACGCTCTCGCTTGTCGGGGGCCGGCGAGCCGCGCCTGGCGGTGAGCCGGGCCTGGGACGAGGTCCGCGACACCTGGGTGGACCTGGGCCGGTCCTGGCCGCACGGCTCCCCCCGGCAGGTCGGTGCTGTCGTGGCCAAGGAGCTGAGCGACGCTCCGGCCCGCGATGCCCTGCGCCAGGTAGTGACGGCGGTGGAGCAGTCGCGGTACTCGCGCAGCTTCACCAGCGCCCCTGTCGGTGAGCCGGCAGCCGTCCTGGTCAAGGGGATGAGCAGCACAGTCTCCTGGGACACCGCGCTGCTGGCGCGCTTCCTGCCGCGGTCACTGCGTGAGGAGCTGCGGCAGTGGTACGTCCGGCGCCGGGCCCGGCTCCGCAGCCGGATCCGCCAGGTCCGGCGCCCGTCCACCACCCCCCGGGCTGCCACCGCTCCCCGCGACGACAGCGCCTTCCAGCGCCCGGTCGGCGCTGGCCGCCGCTAGCGGACGGCGCCGGCACCTGCGGCTCAGGCCGTCTGCAGGCGGATGTCGCCGGTGACGGTCCGGGCGTGCAGCTCCAGGTAGCTCGCCCCGTCCTCGGGCCGCCCCAGGCTGGGCAGGGTCGACACCAGCTCCCCGGAGACGGTGCTGACGTCGGTCCACACCGGCAAGCCGTCCTGGACCCCGATCGTGACGTCGCCCGCGCCGCTGCGTACCTCGAGCCGGCCGGGTCCCATCTGGTTGACCTGAATGTCGCCGGAGCCGAGCGCGACCGTGACCTTGCCGGCAGCCTGACCGAGCTCCAGGTCCCCGGAGCCGGTCTTGATCTCAACCGGCCCTCCGGCCCGGTCCAGCCGGACGTCACCGGTGCCGGTGACGATCTGGGCAGCCTGACCCACCTCGTCCAGGGCCAGGTCGCCGGAGGTGGTCTGGATGGTGACGCTGCCGGCTCGCTGGACTCGGACGTCCCCGGTGCCGGTGCTGACCCGGGCCTTGCCGCTGACCTCGCTCAGGTGCAGGTCACCGGAGCGGAGCTCGATGTCAACCTCCTCCAGCGGGGCCGTCACGGTCACGTCGCCCGACCCTCCCCGCAGCACCAGCCGGGAGCCAGCGGGCAGCTGCAGCTGGACATCGGTGCTGCTGCGGCCCACCACGAGGCCCACCAGCGAGCTGATCGCCGAGGGTACCCCGTCGGGGCTGGGGTCGGTGTCGACGACCAGGGTGCCGTGGGAGAGCTCGACCCGGGCTCGGGCCATCTGGTCGTCGGTGCCGTCGAGGACGACCCTCACCTGGTCGTCCAGGGACGGGGTGATCTGCACGTCGCCACTTCCGGCCCGGATCTGGGCCAGCACCGGCTCGACGGCACGGAAGGTCTCGGTACGGGTGTCGCTCATTGTGTGTCCTCTCAGATCCATCCGGTCATGCGGTTGCCAGGTCGCCGGTTGCGGGCGCCTCGGGCCTCCAGCCCCAGGGCAGCTGCGATGGTGGAGACCAGCCAGGAGTTCAGCGACAGCCCGTCCTCGGCGGCGGCCTGGTCGGCCCGGGACTTGAGGATCTCGGGCAGGCGCAGCGAGGTCCGGGTGACGGACCCGTCCTCGTCCCAGACCTCGGTCACCACCGACCGGGTCGGCGCTGGCTCCTGGGTGATGACGATCCGCGGGTCTCGGCCGTCGAGGCGGACCTCGACGGAGGCGTCGTGCAGCTCGGCGGTGATCTGGGCACAGGCATCGCTGAGCAGCTCCAGGGCGGTCAGCCGGAGCGAGGGCTCAAGGGCGGCCACCAGCTGCTCGGCGGCAGCCCGGGTGGACTCGTCCAGGCGTGCGGACCGTACCAGCTCGGCCGCCAGCCGTTCTACGTACGAGTGAAGTTCCATGGTGCCATCATGGCATCACAGTGGCGCCAAGTCAATGCCTTACTGACGCCATGCTGGCACTACACTCTCACGGGGGAGGACGCTCGGGGTGCCCATGGCGACACGTTTCAGGAGAAAACCCTCATCTTCCACGGGATCAGGAGCGGAGCATGTGACGGTGGCCCTAGCAGTCCCCCACCTGTGCAGGAAGAGGCATGAACGACACCTCGATCAACCGGCGCCTCGCGACCGTCACCGACCTTGCCCGCCACCGCGACCAGAAGGCCCGCCGGGCCTCGGCTGCAATGGCTGCGGTGCTGCAGGAGGCCGACCTCGACCTCGACCGGGTCGACGAGGACGGGATCGCCACCGTCGAGAACGCCACCGAGCTGGCACGGTTCCTGATGGCCGCCTCGGCAGGACTGCCGATGGAACGCGCCACCCAGCTCTCACAGCGGCACCGCTGACCTTCGCTCGGCAGACGGCGCTCGTGAAGGCAGAGTGTGAGAGTCCTCTTGGCCCCCCCTTTCCGGCAGTCCTGCCGCCACCTAGACTGATCTGCGTCGACACGTGATGGAGGTGGCCATGGCGCTCTCCGAGAAGGAGCAGGAGCTCCTCGCTCAGATGGAGGCCGCGCTGGCGGCCGATGACCCCCGGCTGGCGAACACGCTGCGCGGCCAGAGCATCCGAACCGTCCATCGTCGGCGAGCCTCTCTGGCCATGGTCGGCTTCGTGGCCGGCATCGCCGTGCTGGTCGGCGGGATGAGCGTGCACTGGTCGGTCAGCGTGCTGGGCTTCGTGCTGATGCTGGGCTCGTTCGTGATGACGCGCAGCAGCCTGCGGTACGTCAACCCCGGCGCCCGGGCTCGAAGCCGGGTCAGCGACGACCTGCGAGACCGCATTGAGGAGCGCTGGCGCCGCCAGGACGAGAGCTGATAGCCCCTGGCCTGCCCGGGTGGTCGCCGACCGGCCCAGGGTCGGTCTCTGCCGCACCGCGGCTCCAGCCGTGCGTCTCCCCTGCCCGCCCGGTCCCGACGTCCTAGCGCAGCCCGAAGCGGTCGCGTCCCTGGTGCCTCCCCTTCCCGCCCGGTCGACGGCCTGCCCAGCACCCCGGCGGCCCGGGCCACCAGCGCCGACGGGTGCGAGGCCCCGTACTGCAGGGAGCAGCCGGAGGCCACCCGCAGGTGCACGTACGGCTCAGTCGTGCCGACCCCTCCGGGCCAGGGCCCGCTGCCAGGCCCGTCCGAGCTGGCGCTCCACCTGGTCGTGGAAGGCCTGGGCGTCGCGGCGCAGGTCGTCTGCCTCCCGCTCCCCGGCGACGGCGGTGGCCCCGGCCCGGATCGCCTCCCGCCGAGGCCGCAGCGCGGCGAAGAAGGCGGCCCACTCGACGTACTCAGGCGCGGCCCGGGCCAGCACCTGCCACAGGTCGACCGGCCCCTGCCGGGGCCGTGGCCGGGCCCGGACTGCGAGCACTGTCACCGCGACCCGCATCGCCGCCAGGTAGGAGGCCAGGAAGCGCTCGTCCGGGCTCTGGCAGCGGTCAGCCTGCTCCAGGGCCTCCCGGGCCCGGCGCAGGTCGTCAGCGTACGGAGGGGTCTCCACCGTGGTCATGGACATGCCCGCCTCCGCTCAGCCGACCACGGCCCGCAGCCGCCAGTGGCCGCTGCCGCAGGCGTGGTCCAGCTCGTAGACCCCCTCCGCGCCGGAGCCGGTTGCCGCCCGTACCCGCCACACCTGCAGCGGGTCGTGACGTACCTGGATCGGTTCGCGGTAGGTCCGCATCGGCATCCCCCGGGGCTCGGCCGCTGGCACGGCGCTGATCTGTCTCGTCTCGACCCTGGGGAGCACCGGCGCGGTCAGGGGTCGAGGTCTGACCGCGCCGGGCTGGCCCATCTGCCGTACCCCGCCGACCAGGTCTTCCCCAACCATAATCGAACAGGTGTACGATCACAGGAAACTATAGTCCCCACCTCGGACCTCACGTCAAGCAGCACCGGGCCCGAGTCGCTGCTCAGACCAGGGTCGTACCGCGCCTGCCCCTGTGGGGGGATGAGAGATCGTTCACGCCGCTGGCAGAGCCGGCCCGCTGCGGGGACCATGGCTGGACACGCGGTGCGCACCTGGTCTGGCGCTACCGCCACTGGGGGGAGCGGAATCCATGAATGACCTTGTCTGGGCGATCTACCGACAGTGCGTCGGTCGTTTCGGCGGCAGCCAGCGCGGCGCCACCGCGGTCGAGTACGGGCTGATGCTGGCGCTGATCGTGACAGTGAGCTTCGGCGCCATGAGCGCCTTCGGCCAGGAGAACGAGAAGATGTACGGGGCGTTCACGCTGATCCTGAACGCCATCACCCGCTGACCTGGCGGCCCTGCGCCATGGATGGCTCGGGACGAGCGGCTGAAGCCAGATGAGAGAGGCGCAGCGAACAGCCAGCCAAACGCCTAAGATAGTCTGCCTGTCCCTGATGAGCAAGGAGGGCCGTGGCGGATCAGGAGTCAGCACTCGTCCGGGAGCTCGCCCTTGAGCAGCAGCACGTCGACACCGTGTACGCCCACCTGGCCAAGGCCACTCAGTCGGCCCGGCAGGTGGCCGCCGAAGGGGTAGCCCGCTACACCTCGGACCGCCAGTCCTACCTGCGCGAGGAGGACGGGACTGCTCTCTTCGAGCGGGACGCCTTCGCCTACCAGGCGGCCCGGCGGCTCGCGGTCTTGGACGCCGAGCACGAGGGGCTGGTCTTTGGCCGGCTCGACCTCGCCAGCGACAAGCCGCGCTACATCGGCCGGCTCGGGGTCCGCGACGACGACTTCGAGCCGCTGGTGATCGACTGGCGGGCCCGCGCCGCCGAGCCCTTCTACCGAGCCACTCCCTCCGACCCGATGGACGTGGTCCGGCGCCGAGTGCTGCGCTGCCGCGACGACCAGGTAGTCGGGATTGAGGACGACCTGCTGAACCCGGCCGCCGCACCGCCCGACCTGGTGGTGATCGGCGAGGGAGCCCTGATGGCTGCTCTGTCCCGGGCTCGCGGCCACCGGATGCGCGACATCGTGGCCACCATCCAGGCCGAGCAGGACGAGGCGATTCGGGCTCCTGCGCCTGGGGTGACCGTGATCGCCGGCGGCCCAGGCACCGGCAAGACGGTGGTCGGCCTGCACCGGACCGCGTACCTGCTCTACTCCAACCGGCGCCGCTACGAGAACGGCGGGGTGCTGGTGGTCGGGCCCTCAGCGGTCTTCATGAGCTATATCGAGCGGGTGCTTCCCTCGCTGGGCGAGGATGCGGTCACCCTGCGCTCGCTGGGTGAGCTGGCCAGCGACGTGCTCAGCCAGAGCGCGGTCCGCCTCGACGACGCGGCTGCGGCCGTGGTCAAGGGCTCGCTGCGGATGCTGCCGGTGCTGCGCCGGCTCGTGTCGCTGCCTGGCGCCGGCGCCGGCGGCGACCTGCTGGTCACCGTCAGGGGCGAGGCACTGCGGCTGACTGAGCAGGAGCTCGCCCGGATCCGGCGCCAGGTGCTGTCGCACCACCAGCACAACCGGGGCCGGGAGGCGGCCACGGCGGCGCTGGTGTCAGCGCTGTGGGCGAAGGCTCCGGCTGAGATCGACGTTACCGACCAGGAGCACTTCGACGAGCTGGTCCGCTACTCCTCGGTGTTCCGGGACTTCGTGGCGTCCTGGTGGCCGCTGCTGTCGGCCACCGAGGCCCTGGGCCGGCTCACCGAGCCCGCGGTGCTCCAGGCCGCGGCCGGGACCGACCTGGGGGCCGAGGCAGCTGAGGCCCTGGCCCGCTCCTACCAGGAGCCCGGCTGGAGCGTGGCCGACATCGCCCTGCTGGACGAGCTGGCCGCCCTGCTCGGACCGGTGCCTCACGACCCGGAGACCAGCGACTCGCTGTTCCTGGACTCCGGCGAGGTGGCCGAGATCGTGACCACCGCCGACCGGCTCACTGCCAGCCGGAGCCCGGACCTGGCAGAGCCGCACTCGACGTACACCCACGTGCTGGTGGATGAGGCTCAGGACATCACCCCGATGCAGTGGCGGATGCTGCGTCGGCGGGGTCCGCAGGCTTCCTGGACGATCGTCGGTGACCCGGCCCAGTCCGCCTGGCCGGACCTGTCCGAGACCGAGCGGGCCCTGACCGACCTGATCGGGTCGGCGCCGCACCGGACCTTCCGGCTGTCGACCAACTACCGCTCCCCGCGGGAGGTCTTCGACCTGGCCGCGGCGTACATCACCCGGCACGTCCCGGATGCCGACCTGCCGCAGGCGGTCCGCAGCACCGGGAACGAGCCGCTGCTGCTGCACGCCCCCGAGGACCAGTGGGCCGACCAGGTCCAGACCGTGACCACCCAGCTGCTGGGACAGGTCGCCGGGACGGTGGCGGTGATTGCTCCGCCCAGCCGGCAGCAGGCCGTACGGCGGCTGCTGGCCGACGACCCGGACCTGGGCGGCGAGTCCCGGCTGGTGGTGCTCACCCCGCTGGACGCGAAGGGCCTGGAGCATGACGGGGTGCTCGTCCTGGCCCCGGACGAGGTCGTCGCCGAGTCCCCCGGCGGCGAGCGGGTGCTGTATGTGGCACTGACCCGGGCCACCCAGCGGCTGGTCACGCTGGACCTGGGCGGCCCCGGCCGCTGGCGCGGCTGAGCGGCCCGACCACAACGCGTCCCACCCGCTCTCCTTGACCCGGGCGGCGAGCTCTCCACAAAGAGTTTGTTGAAGGGGTAGCCGTCGTGGCTCGCGTGTGTCAGGATGAAGAGCATCGACCATCCCCGGGAGGTGAGATGTACCGACGCATCCAGGCTCTAGCCGTTGCTGCTGCCCTGCTGGTGGGCTGCTCGGGCAGCCCGGCTGCTGCCCCGTCGTCTCTGCCTGAGCCGACGAGGTCGCCGACGTACAGGTGTGCGAGGCCGGACGGGTCGAGTAGCCCGACGCCGTGCACCCCGCAGGAGTACCAGCAGTCCCGGGAGCAGGCAGCCCTGGTCGAGGAGGCGACCGCGGTGTGGCGGCGGCAGTTCGAGGAGGACCGCCGGCTCACTCTCGCCGGTGGGGTCGCCTCCCTGACCCCTACCCCGGAGATTGAGGCCACCATGGCCGACCCCGGCATGACCTTGTTCCTGGACGTCCTGAAGCAGCTCCACGACGCTGGGACCACGGCCGTGAAGCTGGAGTACCGCCTCAAGACCCGCTGGGACCCCACCCCCATTCGTGAGGACGCTCTGGTCACCTTGCAGGGCTGTATCGACAGCCGGGGCTCGATCTATATCGACCGCAACGGGAAGGACCTGGGCGAGTCTTCTGGGATCGTCCTGGACCGGTGGGGGTTCAAGCGCTTCGACGGCAAGCTCAAGATGTACTACTCTAGTTTCGAAGTGGTGGCAGCATGTCCATTCTGACTAGAGTAAAGCTCGCCATGGCGGGAGTTCTCCTCGTGGTCCCGCTGTTCGTTCTGCAAGGAGGGCCTGATGCCTGGCCAAACCCAAAACCCGCCCCATGCAACCTGACACGCGGTAGAACTGCTGGCGGGCAGACTATCGCATCCGCCTTCTGTCGTCAGGCTTCTTCGAGCACGGCGTCTCAGACCAGGACAGCGACGGCGGACGGCCGGGGGCCTGCTCCGACCGTGCCCGCGGCACCGACAACGTCGGGCGAGAACCCGTACCGGCTCTGTGGCGGCATAGATGGCGAGTGGGGCACCGAGGACTGCTGGATTCCGCCTAGCCCGCCACCGACCGCCCAGCCGGTGTCTGAGGAGGTCGTCCGGGCCGCGGCCCTGCAGCTGGAGCTCCCGGCAGTGGACCCGAAGGTCGGGCCAGACCCGTCACTGAACCGGTGGAACATCACCCCGGTGAACCTGCCGATATGGCTGT
>CALBCJ010000014.1 GCA_937926975.1 uncultured Propionibacteriaceae bacterium
AGGCTCGCCCGGCCGACCCCCGCCGTCCGGAGGACCGTCCTGGCGCCGCGGCCCGGTCGGCCGCCCCGCGCCCCGGGGCCCCCACTCCTGGGCCGCGTCCCGGTCCCCGGCCCGGCCCGGCCACGCCCGGCGCTGGTCGTCGGCCGTCCAGCACCCCGCGCCCAGGCAACAACCCGTACGTCTCGTCCCAGGGCATGCGCCGTCCCGCGCGCGGTGAGGGTGCCCAGCCCGGTCAGGGCGAGTCCCGGCTGCCTCGTCCCAGTGGGCTGCGGCCGGGGATGCCCCGCCCGAACCCAGGGATGATGCCCAAGACCACCTCGCTCGGGGGGCCCTCGGTCCGGGCCCGGGCCGGTGGCGCCGGTGGCCCCGGACGGAGCCGTCCCGGTGGTGGGGCCGGCCGGCCCGGCTTCGGTGGCGGGCCCGGTCCGGTCGGTGGTGGCCGCGGCGGTCGTGGTGGCCGTGGTGGCTCCGGCACCCAGGGCGCCTTCGGGCGCCAGGGAGCAGCGGGCCGTCGGGGACGCAAGTCGAAGAAGCAGCGCCGTCAAGAGTTCGACCAGATGGAGGCCCCGACGATCGGTGGCGTCCGGATCCGTCCCGGTGACGGGTCCAAGATCCGCCTCGCCCGCGGCGCCTCGCTGACCGACCTGGCAGAGAAGATCGGCGCCGAGCCGGCGACCCTGGTGCAGGTGCTGTTCAACCTCGGCGAGATGGTCACCGCCACCCAGTCTGTGGCCGACGACACCCTGCAGGTGCTGGGCGCCGAGCTGAACTACGACATCGAGGTGGTCTCGCCGGAGGACGAGGACCGCGAGCTGCTGGAGAGCTTCGACATCGAGTTCGGCGAGAACACCGGTGGCGAGGAGGACCTGGCCCCGCGGCCGCCGATCGTCACCGTCATGGGCCACGTCGACCACGGCAAGACCAAGCTGCTGGACGCGCTGCGCCACAGCAACGTGGTCGCCGGCGAGGCCGGCGGGATCACCCAGGCCATCGGCGCGTACCAGGTCGAGACCGAGGTGGACGGCGTCGAGCGTCAGGTCACCTTCATCGACACCCCTGGTCACGAGGCGTTCACCGCGATGCGGGCCCGCGGCGCGAAGTCGACCGACATCGCGGTGCTGGTGGTCGCGGCCGACGACGGGGTCATGCCCCAGACGATCGAGGCCATGAACCACGCCAAGGCGGCCGAGGTGCCGATCGTGGTCGCGGTGAACAAGATCGACAAGCCGTCGGCCGACCCGACCAAGGTCCGCGGCCAGCTCACCGAGTTCGGCCTGGTGCCCGAGGAGTACGGCGGCGAGACCATGTTCGTCGACGTCTCGGCCACCGCGAAGACCGGCCTGGACCAGCTGCTGGAGGCGATCGTGCTGACCGCCGACGCCGAGCTGGACCTGCGGGCCAACCCGGACATGCCGGCCCAGGGCGTGGCGATCGAGGCCCACCTCGACAAGGGCCGCGGCCCGGTGGCGACGGTCCTGGTGCACCGCGGCACGCTGCGGGTCGGCGACTCGGTGGTGGCCGGCTCGGCGTACGGCCGAGTGCGGGCCATGGTCGACGACGACGGCAGCACCGTCAGCGAGGCCCCGCCGTCCATGCCGGTTCAGGTGCTGGGCCTGACCTCGGTCTCCGGGGCGGGCGACAGCTTCCTGGTCGTGGAGGACGACCGCAAGGCCCGTCAGATCGCCGAGCGGCGTGAGTCCCGGATGCGGGCCGCGCAGCTGGCCCGCTCCACGCGGCGCAAGACGCTGGACCAGCTCTTCGAGCAGCTGGCGAAGGGCGAGACCCAGGAGCTGAAGCTGATCCTCAAGGGCGACACCGCCGGCTCGGTGGAGGCGCTGGAGGACGAGCTGCTGAAGATCGAGGTCGGCGAGGAGGTGAGCCTGCGGATCATCGACCGTGGTGTCGGCGCGATCACCGAGACCAACGTGACCCTGGCCTCGGCCTCGGACGCGGTGATCATCGGCTACAACGTCCGGCCGCAGGGCAAGGCCACCCGGCTCGCCGACAGCGAGGGTGTCGACATCCGCTACTACTCGGTGATCTACCAGGCGGTGGAGGAGGTCGAGGCGGCTCTGAAGGGCATGCTGAAGCCGGAGTTCGAGGAGCAAACCCGCGGCCAGGCGGAGATCCGCGAGATCTTCCGGTCCTCGAAGGTCGGCACCATCGCCGGCTGCATGATCATCGACGGCACCATTCGGCGCCATGCCCAGGCCCGCCTGCTGCGGGACGGGGTGGTGGTCGCCGAGACCAGCATCAACACCCTGCGCCGGGAGAAGGACGACGTCACCGAGGTGCGCGAGGGGTACGAGTGCGGCATGACGCTCACGAACTACTCCGACATCCGCATCGGTGACGTGATCGAGACCTTCGAGATCGTGGAGAAGCCACGCACCTAGCAGGCAGCACCAGGCTGGGCCGTCGGTCACTCAGGCCGGCGGCCCAGTCGTCAGGAGGGAGAACCATGACCAGCCCACACGCCCTGAAGCGGGCCGAGCAGATCAAGCAGATCGCGGCCGAGATGCTGGAGAAGCGGGTCAAGGATCCCCGGCTCGGCTTTGTCACCATCACCGACGTCCGGCTCAGCCGTGACGGCCGGGAGTGCACTCTGTTCTACACGGTCCTCGGCAGTGCGAAGGAGGTCGCCGACTCCGCAGCCGCCCTGGACGCCGCCAAGGGCCAGGTCCGTACCACGGTCTCGCGCCAGCTGGGGCTGAAGTTCGCGCCCACGATCACCTTCGTCCACGACGCGATGCCCGAGTCCAGCGCCCACATCGAGGAGCTGCTGGCGCAGGCCCGGGCCGGTGACGCCCAGGTGGCCGCCCAGGCCCAGGGGGCGCAGTACGCGGGGGAGGCCGACCCGTACCGCAAGCCGGCTGACGAAACCGCCGGCGACCAGGAGTGAGCACCACCTCGGGCCTGCTGGTCGTCGACAAGCCAGGCGGCTGGACCTCGCACCAGGTGGTGGGGCGGGTCCGGCGGCTGGCAGGCACCCGCAAGGTCGGGCACGCCGGCACCCTGGACCCGATGGCGACAGGGGTGCTGGTGGTCGGGGTGAACCGGGCCACCCGGCTGCTGGGGCACCTGGCCCGGCACGACAAGCGGTATCTGGCGACCATCCGGCTCGGGCAGGCCACCGTCACTGACGACGCCGAGGGCGAGGTTGTCGACAGCCCCGGCGCTGCCGGGATCAGCCTGGGCCAGGTGGAGCCGGTGCTGGGCCGGCTCACCGGCGAGATCTCGCAGGTGCCGTCGGCGGTCTCGGCGATCAAGGTCGACGGGCGCCGCTCGTACGCCCGGGTCCGGGCGGGGGAGCAGGTGGAGCTCGCGGCCCGGCAGGTCAGCGTGACCCGGTTCGAGGTGCTCACCAGCCGGTCGGCCACGGTCGGCGGGGTCGAGGTGCTGGACCTCGACGTCGACGTCGAGTGCTCGTCGGGGACGTACGTGCGGGCCCTGGCCCGCGACCTGGGCCGGCTGCTCGGCAGTGCCGGGCACCTGACCGCGCTGCGGCGGACCCGAGTCGGCCCGTTCACCCTGGACCAGCCGCACCTGGGCCCCTCCCTCGCCGAGCTGCCCAAGCAGGCCTGGCTCTCGATGGCCGCCGCAGCCCGGCTCTGCTTCCCGGTCGTCGAGGTCACCGCCGACCAGGCCCGCGAGCTGGCGAACGGCCGGCCGCTGCCGTACCCGGTCAGCGAGCTGAGCGCCGCGGTCGGGCCGGGCGAGGTACTGCTCGGGCTGTACGGGCCTGACGGTGGCCGGCCGGTCGCCGTGCTGCAGAACCCAGGAGAGGATCGATGACAAGGCAGTGCTCGGTGGTCGTGATCGGCAACTTTGACGGCGTCCACGCCGGTCACCGCCAGCTGATGGCCAGGGCTCAGGCCGAGGCGCCCCAGCTGCCGCTGGTCGCGGTCACCTTCTGGCCGCACCCGGTCGCCGTGCTGCGCCCAGACCGGGCCCCGCAGCTGCTGTGCAGTCTGCCGGAGCGAATCCAGCTGCTGCGGGAGGCTGGTGCCCGGGATGTCCGGGTAGTCGAGTTCACGCCCCGGACGGCGGCCTGGTCGCCGGAGCACTTCGTCGAGTTCACCCTGCTTCCGCTGCGGCCGAAAGTGGTCGTGGCGGGGGAGAACTTCCGCTTCGGGCGCGGGGCCACCGGGACCGGCCAGATGCTGCGGGAGCTCGCGGCCGGGCGCTTTCAGGTGATCTCGCTGCCCCTGGTCAAGGACCAGGAGATCCTCTCGTCGAGCCGGGTCCGTGACGCGCTAGAGGCCGGTGACGTGCAGCAGGCGGCCCAGGTGCTGGGCCGCCCGTACCGGTTCAGCGGGATCGTGGTCCTCGGTGACCAGCGTGGTGCGACCATCGGCTTCCCGACCGCGAACCTGACCGTGCCGCCCGACCGGGCCTGCCCCCGCGACGGGGTCTACGCCGGCTGGCTGACCAGGCTCGACACCGGCCAGCGGTACCCGGCGGCGATCTCGGTCGGCACGAACCCGACCTTCGACGGAGCCCAGCGCCGGGTCGAGACGTACGTGCTCGACCACGACGACCTCGAGCTGTACGGGGTGGAGGTCGGGATCGACTTCGTCGAGCGGCTGCGCGGCCAGATCCGCTTCGACTCGGTCGAGGCCCTCGTGGAGCAGATGACCAACGACGTCGCTCAGACCCGGCAGGTCCTGGCCTGAGCCTCAGTCGAGGTAGCGCAGGCTCTTGCGGTAGATCGCGTCGTGGTAGACGGGCTTGTCATCGGGGCTGTCGACGCCCTCGACGACACCGGTCTCGGACAGCCGGTGGTTGCCGGTCGGCTCGTACCCGAGGCTCACGTACAGCGGGACCGCGCGGTAGTTGTCTGGGTCGACCCCGAGGAAGACCTCCTTGAAGCCGAGCTCGTGGGCGAGCTGCTGCACGAACTCGTCCAGCACCGTGCCGACGCCCTGCCGGCGGGCGTGCTGGTAGACGTACATGTTGCGCAGCTCGGGCTGCATCTCGCCCTCGGACACATCAAGCACCACGGTGCCGTGAGGGTCCGTCCCGCGGATCGCGATGATGTAGTAGCAGCTGCCACCGGCTGCCTCGGTGAAGCGCCGGTCACAGACATAGTCGTCGGTGCGGTCCTCCAGCGCCCGCAGCGCCGGAAGGTCCTCGGAGGTCACCATGCGGACCACGATCGGATCAGCCATACGTACTCCCTATGCACTGGGTGACGAATAGTGTCGAACTTATCCGATGCTCGGGCCGGTGGCACCGGCCCGGGAGCGGCTGTGGACGCAGGTTTCGCCTCGATCGCTGCTGCTGAGGGTGCTTCGTCGGGCCTGTTGTGGCCCGGGGCGACGACCCGCCGGTCGGCTCTGGCGGGCGTGGCGCGATTTCACCAAGTCAGGCCGCCACTGATAGCCTGAGCGGTGCCGTCGATCGGCCGCGAACGCCCAAGCGCCTCACCTGCACCGTGCAACCGAGGCATCGCGCAACGGGAAACACGGAGGGAGAGCACGCTATGGACGCTGCGACGAAGAAGAAGATCATCGAAGAGTACGCGACTACCCCGGGCGACACGGGCTCTCCCGACGTCCAGATCGCGCTGCTCACCAAGCGGATCTCGCACCTCACCGAGCACCTCAAGGTGCACAAGGGTGACCACCACAGCCGCCGCGGCCTGATGCTGCTCGTCGGTCAGCGTCGGCGGCTGCTGAACTACGTCGCCAAGAACGACATTGAGCACTACCGTCGCCTGATCGAACGCCTCGGTCTGCGCCGGTGACTCGCTTCGGCCCGCCCACCACCTGGGCGGGCCGTTGCCACAACTTCACATCACAGCAACACACCTAGCGAGCAGGCCAGTCACGAGCGGAACGGCGGTCCTCGGTAGTGGGCAACGGGTCGGCACACCGCCCCGCGGCCCTCGATCGAAGACCGGTTCCCGGTCCGTCGGGTGCAGGCGCAGGTCGCCACCGACCGTGCTCGCGCAACCGAAAGGAGGACCCGTGGAGGGTCCCGATCTCCAGCTCACCGAAGCCGTCATCGACAACGGTCGCCACGGCAAGCACGTCGTACGCTTCGAGTCTGGGCTGCTGGCCCGCCAGGCCGACGGCTGCGTCTCGGTCTACATCGATGACGACACCATGGTCCTCGCCGCCACCACCGCCTCCAGCAGCCCCCGAGACGGGATCGACTTCTTCCCGCTGACGGTGGACGTCGAGGAGCGGATGTACGCCGCCGGCCGGATTCCCGGCTCGTTCTTCCGCCGCGAGGGCCGTCCCTCGGAGGGAGCGATCCTGGCTGCTCGGCTGATCGACCGTCCGCTGCGTCCGTGCTTCACCAAGGGCCTGCGCAACGAGGTCCAGGTCGTGGCCACGGTGATGGCGCTCAACCCGCAGGTCCTGTACGACGTGGTCGCCATCAATGCCGCCTCGGCGTCGACCACCCTGGCCGGGCTGCCGTTCTCCGGCCCGGTCGGCGGGGTCCGGGTGGCCCTGATCGGCTCGGACTGGGTCGCCTTCCCAACCGTGGAGCAGCTCGAGGACGCCGCCTTCGACATGGTCGTGGCTGGCCGGGTGCTGCCCGACGGTGACGTGGCGATCATGATGGTTGAGGCCGAGTCCACCGAGCACACCTGGAACCTGGTCCGCTCCGGGCGGACCGCGCCGACCGAGGAGGTCGTGGCTCAGGGGCTGGAGGCCGCGAAGCCGCACATCAAGGCGCTCTGCGACGCGCAGGCCGAGCTGGCGACCCGGCTGCCGAAGGCCACCAAGCAGTTCCCGGTCTTCCTCGACTACGAGGCTGACGTGTACGAGGCGGTCGCCGCTGCCGCCACCGAGCGGGTCGCCACGGTCAGCTCGGTCCCGGGCAAGCAGGACCGTGAGGCCGCCACCGAGGAGCTGCTGGCCGAGCTGCAGGCTGAGCTGGCCGAGACCTTCGAGGGCCGCGAGAAGGAGGTCACCGGCGCGTACCGGGCGCTGACGAAGAAGGTCGTCCGGCACCGGACGCTGACCGAGAAGGTCCGCATCGACGGGCGCGGGGTGCGTGACATCCGGACCCTGTCCTGCGAGGTCGGGGTGCTGCCTCGGGTCCACGGCTCGGCGCTGTTCATGCGTGGCGAGACCCAGATCCTGGGCGTGTCGACGCTGAACATGCTCGACATGGAGCAGAAGCTCGACACCCTGGCGCCGGAGACCAGCAAGCGCTACATGCACAACTACAACTTCCCGCCGTACTCCACCGGTGAGACCGGCCGGGTCGGCTCACCGAAGCGGCGTGAGATCGGCCACGGCGCCCTCGCTGAGCGGGCCCTGGTGCCGGTGCTGCCGACCCGCGAGGAGTTCCCGTACGCGATCCGCCAGGTCTCCGAGGCGCTGGGCTCGAACGGCTCCACCTCGATGGGCTCGGTCTGCGCCTCGACCCTGTCGCTGCTTAACGCCGGTGTGCCGCTCAAGGCCCCGGTGGCCGGCATCGCGATGGGCCTGATGAGCGAGGAGATCGACGGGAAGCGCCACTACGTGGCCCTGACCGACATTCTCGGCGCCGAGGACGCCCTCGGTGACATGGACTTCAAGGTCGCCGGGACCAGGGACTTCGTCACCGCGCTGCAGCTGGACACCAAGCTCGACGGGATCCCCGCCGATGTCCTCGCCGGTGCCCTGGTGCAGGCCCGGGAGGCCCGCTTCACGCTGCTCGACGTGATGGCTGAGGCCATCGCCACCCCCGACGAGATGAGCCCGTTCGCGCCTCGGATCATCACAGTCCGGGTGCCGGTCGACAAGATCGGCGAGGTGATCGGGCCCAAGGGGAAGGTGATCAACCAGATCCAGGACGACACCGGCGCGAACCTGTCGATCGAGGACGACGGCACCGTCTACATCGGCGCCGACAACGGCGAGGCCGCCGAGGCGGCTCGGGACATGGTGAACGCGATCGCCAACCCGCAGCTGCCGAAGACCGGTGAGCGCTACCTCGGCACCGTGGTCAAGCTGACCGCCTTCGGGGCCTTTGTCTCGCTGCTGCCCGGCAAGGACGGTCTGCTGCACGTCTCCAAGCTGCGGGCGCTGGCCGGTGGCTCGCGGGTCGAGAACGTCGAGGACGTGCTGTCGGTGGGTCAGAAGCTCCAGGTCGAGATCTCCGACATCGACGACCGCGGCAAGCTGTCGCTGGTGCCGGTTGTGGAGCAGGCCGAGACCGACTAGCCCGGTTCACCGTCTGAAATCGGGCCGCCGCCGGTGTCTGCTCCCTGCAGAACCGGCGGCGGCCCGTCACAATGGTGGGGTTGAGGGGAGGAATTGTGCGGGTAGCGGTCTTCGGGGTGCACGGCAGGATGGGCAGCGAGGTCTGCCGGGCGGTCACTCTCAGCCCGGACCTCGAGCTGGTAGCCGGTCTGAACGCCGGCGACAGCCGCAAGGAGGCCCGCAAGGCCGAGGTCGTGATCGACTTCACCCATCCCGACTCGGTGATGGACAACGTCTTGTGGTGCATTGAGAACGGTCGGCACGTGGTGGTCGGCACCAGCGGCTTCACCGAGCAGCGGTACGACCAGGTGCGGCAGTGGCTGGGGCCGGACCCGTCGGTCGGGGTCCTGGTGGCAGCGAACTTCTCGATCGGCGCGGTGCTGATGATGCACTTCGCCCAGATCGCGGCCCGGCACTACGAGTCGGTGGAGGTTGTCGAGCTGCACCACCCGAGCAAGGTCGACGCCCCCTCCGGCACGGGGGTGTCGACGGCCGAGCAGATCGCGGCGGTACGGGCGGAGGCCGGCCTGGGCCCGGTGCCCGACGCGACCGTGCAGGAGCTGCCCGGCGCTCGGGGCGCGGTGGTGGCCGGGGTGCACGTCCACAGCGTTCGGCTCGGGGGGCTGCTGGCCCACCAGGAGGTGCTGTTCGGCTCGTCGGGGGAGACCCTGACCATTCGGCACGACTCGATGGACCGGGCCTCGTTCATGCCCGGGGTGCTCAGCGCGGTCCGCTGGCTTCCGACCCACCCGGGGCTGACGATCGGGATCGGCCCGCTGCTGGGCCTGGGCGGCTGAACCGGCCATGGCTAGTCTGAGTACTATGACGCGGCCCGACAGCACCAGCTCCTGCTCCAGCGTGACGAGGCTCGCCTGATGGCAAGCGGGGGCGGACGGACGGGGGCCCGGCTGCTGGTGCTGCTCGTGGTCCTGGCGGCGCTGACGGCCGGGGTAGTGCTGCTCGGCAACACCGTCGGGCGCTCGTACCTGGAGCGGCAGATCGCGACCCTCGCCCAGACCCAGGCCGGTCTGCCCTCGGCCCCGAGCGTGTCGGTCAAGGACCGGCTACTGGTCTGGTCAGTGGCTAGGCAGCGGCTCGACCGGGTTGAGGTCACCGCGCAGCATGTGCCGCTGACTGTGGCCGAGGCCGACATCAGCCCCGACATCGGCCTGGTGCTCTCCGACGTGAGCCGGTCTGGTGACACGTACACCGCGGGCAGCCTGGCCGCTGAGGTCAGGCTCTCTTGGAGCGACGCGGAAAAGCTGGCTCAGGTCCCGCTCCAGAAGGGTGACCAGGACACGGTCGAGGTCCAGGTCTCGACCACGCTGGCGGGGGTGCAGGTGTCGGGGACCGTGTCGGGGCGCCTGATCATCGACTCCCAGGGGCGGCTGGCGGTCACCGAGCCCAGCCTGACCCTCAATGGGTACCAGGCGCCGCAGTCGGTGGTGCGGGCGGCGGTAGGGGCACTGCTGAAGCCGGTAGACCTGAACCTGCCGAACGGGCTTCGGGCGACCTCGGTCTCGGTTACCGATGCTGGGGTCTCGCTGATCATCACCGGCAGCAACGTCGACCTCAGCCGGCTGGGCCGCTGACCTCGCTGATGTCGGTGTGCAGCCGGACCTGCTTCAGCCGCAGGTAGTCGTTGTCGATCTCCCCGTGGGCGCCGTCGGGGGCCCAGCCCATCGCGGTCAGGAACCGCCGCAGCGCGTCGTCGGTGGACGCCAGCCACCAGGTGGCCCGGGTGAACCCGTCCAGACGCAGGGTCTCCACGGCCGCCTGGACCAGGCGGGAGCCGTGGCCCTGGCGCCGGGCTGCCGGGTGCACCAGCAGCTCCAGCACCTGCCCGTCGCCTGCCTCGGCGTCCGGGTCCGAGGAGGGCCCCACCGCCACCATCCCGACCACCGGCTGTGACGGGCCGGAGGTGGCGACCAGCACCCGGTAGCTCGCCAGCGGCGGCGCCAGGACGGCCTGCCGCCAGACCTGGGTCATCTCGCCCGGGTCGAGGTGGGCCAGCAGCGGGTGGTACGGGTGGCTCGGCTCGCGCAGCACAGCCCGCTGCACCTCGGTGATGGCCGTTGCCTCTGCCGGCAGCGCCAGCCGTACCAACCCACTCATCGAGCGAACACTAGCGGCCGGACCACCGGTCCCGGGCCACTAGGCTGGTCGCGTGCCAGATGCCGGACTTCGACCCCCGCCACCGCTCGCTCCCGACACTCTCCGGGTGATCCCGCTGGGGGGACTGGGCGATGTCGGTCGCAACATGACCTGCTTCGAGGTGAACGGCCGGCTGCTGCTGATCGACTGCGGGGTCCTGTTCCCGGAGGACGACCACCCGGGCGTCGACCTGATCCTGCCCGGCCTGGACGCGATCGCCGACCGGCTCGACGACGTCGAGGGGCTGGTCCTGACGCACGGGCACGAGGACCACATTGGCGCCGTCCCGTACCTGCTGCGTCACCGGGGTGATATCCCGGTCCTCGGTAGCCGCCTCACGCTGGGCTTCCTGGGCGGCAAGCTGCGTGAGCACCGGCTGCGTCAGGTTCCGCTTCGTACCGTGGCCGACGGGGAGCAGGTCAGCCTGGGCCCGTTCGACCTGGAGTTCCTGGCGGTCAACCACTCGATCCCGGACTCGATGGCGGTCTTCGTGCGTACTCCGGGCGGCACCGTGCTGCACACCGGCGACTTCAAGATGGACCAGCTTCCGCTGGACGGCCGGCTCACGGACCTGCGCGGTTTCGCCCGGCTCGGGACGAAGGGGGTGGACCTCTTCCTGGTCGACTCCACCAACGCCGAGGTACCGGGGTTCACCCTGCCGGAGCAGGATGTCGAGCCAGCCCTGGAGCGGGTCTTCGAGCACTCCCGGCAGAAGCTGGTGGTGGCCTGCTTCGCCTCTCACGTGCACCGGGTCCAGCAGGTGATGGACCTGGCGGTGCAGCACGGCCGCAAGGTCGTGTACGTCGGCCGCTCGATGGTCCGCAACATGGGGGTGGCCCGTGACCTGGGCTACCTCAGGGTGCCCAGCGACACCCTGATTGAGCTGGCGGACCTGAGCAAGTACGCCGAGGACGAGGTGGTGATCATCTCCACTGGCTCCCAGGGGGAGCCGCTGGCGGCGCTGTCGCGGATGGCCAACCGGGACCACCCGCACGTGCAGCTGCGGGCCGGGGACACGGTGCTGCTGGCCTCGTCGCTGATCCCTGGCAACGAGAACTCGGTGTACCGGGTGATCAACGGGCTGTCCAAGATCGGTGCCCGGGTGGTCCACAAGGGCAATGCCCTGGTTCATGTCAGCGGGCACGCGAGTGCCGGCGAGCTGCTGTACGTGTACAACATTGTCCAGCCGCGCAACGTGATGCCGGTCCACGGCGAGGTCCGCCACCTGATCGCGAACGCCAACCTGGCGATGGCGACCGGGGTCCCGCCGGAGCGGGCGATCGTGGTCGAGGACGGCGCGGTGGTCGACCTGGCCGACGGCGTCGCGAGGGTCGTCGGACGAGTCGACGCGGGCTACATCCTGGTCGACGGGGCCAGCGTCGGCGGACTGTCGGAGGAGTCCCTGGCCGACCGGAAGATCCTGGGGGCGGAGGGGTTCATCACCGTCGTCGCCGCGGTCAACCTGCACGCCCAGCGGCTGACGTCGCTCGATATCCACGCCCGCGGCTTCGTCACCGATGACGGGGTCTTCGACGAGGTACGCCAGCGGATCGTCGACGACCTCCGCTCGGCCCTGGCCGAGGGGGTGGACGACCAGCACCGGCTGCAGCAGATCATCCGCCGTACGGTGGGACGGTGGGTCTCCTCGACCCACCAGCGCCGTCCGATGATCCTGCCCGTGGTGGTCGCGACCTGACCCCGATTAGCCATGGCAGGCGCAGGTCGGCTACCCTGCCTAAGTTGCTTTGGGCACCGTGGTGCCCGACCCCAGACTGAGGAGAGTTCCGTGGCTGCCGTGTGTGACATCTGCGCCAAGCGCCCCAGCTTCGGTCACAACGTGCCCTGGTCGAAGAAGAAGACCAACCGGCAGTGGAGCCCGAACATCCAGCGCGTGCGCGCGGTGGTGTCCGGGACACCGAAGCGGCTTAACGTCTGCACCTCCTGCCTGAAGTCGGGCAAGGTCAGCCGCTGAGCCACCAGAGCAGGCCCGCCTCGACACGGGGCGGGCTTTGTCGTGCCCGCGCCAGACGGTCTGGGCAAGCGGCCTAGGCTCGGGCCGTGATCAGCACTCTGGCCGTGCACGGCTACCGCTGCCTGCGTGACCTTGTTCTGCCCCTGGGGCCTTTGACCGTGATCACCGGCGCCAACGGCAGTGGGAAGTCCAGCCTGTACCAGGCGTTCCGGCTGCTGGCCGGGACGGCTACCGGTGACCTGATCGGGTCGCTGGCCGCGGCCGGGGGCCTGGAGTCGGTGCTCTGGGCCGGGCCCGAGACGGTCTCGGCGGCGATGCGGCGCGGCGAGGTGCAGGTCAGCGGCACTGTCCGGCGCCAGCCCGTCAGCCTGCAGATGGGGTTCGCCGGTGACACCGTCGGCTACCTGGTCGATGTCGGCCTGCCGGCCCCCGACCAGACCACGATGTTCGGCCGCGACCCGCTGCTGAAGCGGGAGCTGGTCTGGGGCGGCCCGGTGCTGCGGCCGGCTGCCCTGCTGGTGGAGCGGCGCAGCTCTACCGTCCGGGTCCGTGACGACGAGGGCTTCGGTGATCCCGTACCGGGCTTGTCGCAGCGGGAGTCGGTGCTGGCCCGCGGCAGCGACCCGGCCCGGTACCCCGAGCTGGCCGCAGTCCGGGCGGAGGTGACTTCCTGGCGCTTCTACGACCCGGTCCGGGCCGACCCGCTGTCGCCGGCCCGCCGGCCGCAGGTCGGGACCTGGAGCCCAGTGCTGGACCATGACGGGGAGAACCTGGCCGCCGCCCTGCAGACGATCCGGGAGTCGACGACCGCCGACCTGCTGGAGGCTGCCGTCGACCGGGCCTTCCCCGGGTCACGGCTGGAGGTGACCGAGAGCGACGGCTGGTTCGGGCTGGCCCTCCACCAGCCCGGGCTGCTGCGTCCGGTGGGGGCGGGTGACCTCAGTGACGGGACACTGCGGTTCCTGGCTCTGGCGGCGGCCCTGCTCAGCCCGCAGCCGCCGTCGCTGCTGGTGCTGAACGAGCCGGAGACCAGCCTGCACCCCCAGCTGCTGCCGGCGGTTGCCGAGCTGGTCGTCCGGGCTGCCGAGCGGACGCAGGTGGTTGTGGTCACCCACGCAGCCGACCTGGCCGAGCGGCTGGCGGCGGGGGAGCAGGCGGTGCGGCACGAGCTGGCGAAAGACCTGGGGGAGACCGTGGTGGTCGACCAGGGGCTCCTGTCTCGGCCCCGCTGGGACTGGGGTCGGCGCTAGCCAGCGGGCATAGACTCGCCGGGCGTGAGACCAGAGGAGTTCGTCGCCGTCCTGCGCGGCGCTGCGCCGTACGTGCACGCTCACCACGGCAGCACCTTCGTGGTTGCCTTTCCCGGCGAGACCTGCTCCAGCCCCCACTTCGCCGGGCTGCTGGGCGACCTGGCGCTGATCTCCAGCCTGGGGGTCCGGCTGGTCCTGGTCCACGGGGCCCGGCCCCAGATCGACGCCCAGCTGGCGCTGCTCGGGATCGAGCCGCGCTACCACCACGACCGGCGGATCACGGACTCTGCCACCATGTCGGGGGTGAAGGCCGCTGTGGGGGCACTGCGGCTGGACATTGAGTCTGGTCTGGCGGCCGCACTGGCCAGCGCCGCCATCGGGGGCGGGCAGGTTCCGGTCACCGGAGGCACCTGGGTCACGGCTCGTCCGGAGGGGATTCTCGACGGGGTCGACCTGGCCCTGACCGGACGGGTCCGGCGGGTGGACATCGCCGCGATCCGGGAGGCGATCAGCACTGACCGGGTGGTGCTGCTGTCGCCGGTCGGGTACAGCCCCACCGGGGAGATCTTCAACCTTCGCAGCGCCGAGGTGGCCGAGGCGGTGGCGGTCGGCCTGGAGGCCGACAAGCTGGTCTTCGTGCTGGAGTCGGACCCCCGCTCCTGGCCCACGGCGGGTGACGCCAGCCACTTCCTGATCGGAGAGGCCGAGCGGGCACTGGGCGGTCCCGACCTGCTGGCGCAGCTCCCGGCAGAGGACCGCAGCTGTGTCCAGGCGGCGCTGCGGGCGGCTCGTCACGGGGTGACCCGGGTGCACCTGGTCGGGGGCCAGGACAACGGGGGCCTGCTGCGAGAGCTGTACACCCGTGACGGCGGTGGGCTGATGGTCTACGCGGCCGAGGACTACGAGGCGCTGCGCCCGGCCCGGGCTGAGGACATCCCCGGGATCCAGGCCCTGCTGGCCCCGCTGGAGGCCGAAGGAGTGCTGGTGCCTCGCAGCCAGGAGCGGCTGGAGCGCGACATCGACCAGTTCACGGTGATGGTTCGAGACGGGATGGTGATCGCCACCAACGCCGTCCACGACTATCCCGAGGACGGGCTGGCGGAGCTGGCGGCGGTGGCGGTGCACCCGCAGTACCGAGGTGGCCAGCGGGCCGCGACGCTGCTGCTGCGAGCCGAGCGCGACGCTCGCAAGCGGGGGATCGGGCGGCTCTTCGTCCTCACCACCCAGACCCCGCACTGGTTTCTGGAGCACGGCTTCACCCAGGCCTCGGTGGATGACCTGCCGGTGGCCCGACGGCAGACGTACAACACGGCTCGGCGATCCGTGGTGATGATCAAGACCCTGAAGAAGGTCAAGCGACATAGACCATAAGTAAAGCAACATTGACATCATGTATGGCTTGCTTTACTCTTAGGAGGCGTGAGCAAGCCCGAGCTGAAGCCCCTGCCCGTCCCGTCGCCCGGAGTGCCGCTGCCGGTGCTGGTCGGAATGCTGCTGCTGCGGCTGGTCCTGCTGCTGGCAGTGGTGACCGGCACGTACCTGGTGCTGACGGCCACCGGCACCACCGACCCGCGCCCGCTCGCCCTGATCTCGTCGAACGTCTGGATCGTGGGGGTGGACCTGGCCACCCTGGCCCTCGTGGCCCGGCTGCTGCGCCGCGAGGGGAGCTCCGGGCGCGAGCTGCTAGGGCGGCTCACGGGCCGGGACCTGGCCTGGTCGGCTCCGGTCTTCGTGATCCTGGCGGTGGCCTTTTTCGTCGCGACCTTCGTCGCCAACCTCGTGGTCTACCTGGGGCCGCCGCCCACCGGCACGGCCACCGGCTCGGTCCCGCTGTGGCTGGGAGTCTGGTCGACGGCGCTGATGCCGGTCACCATCGCCTTCGCTGAGGAGCTGCTCTACCGCGGCTACCTGCTGCCGCGCTTCCAGTCCCGGCTCGGCCGGGCGACGGGCTTCATCCTGGTCGCCCTCGGCTTCGGGCTGCAGCACCTGGTCTTCGTCCTCGGCGACCCGCGGGCCATGGTCTCGCGGGTGCTGGCGCTGTTCCTGGTCGGGCTGGTGCTGCAGGCGCTCTACCGCTGGACCCGGCGGCTGTGGCCACTGGTGATCGGCCACTGGCTGCTGGACCTGCTCTTCCTCGGCTTGCCGCTGCTGTGGTCAGGTCTGGCACGGTAGTGCCATGACCACAGCGGGCCGCGCCTACATCCGACGCCTCACCATCGCGATGGCGAGCTACACCGCCTTGCTGCTCGTGGCGCTTCTGCTCGCCAACCGGCTTTCGCCTGGCCTGCTGCGCTACGCGGTGATGCTGCTGGTGGTGCCGCCGATGCTGGGCGTCGTCTGGGCGGTGGTCCGGCTGCTGCGGGAGGCGGACGAGTTCCAGAGCCGCAGCCTGCTGGAGTCACTGGCGATCGCCTTCGCCGGAGGCAGCCTGACCTGCTTCACGTACGGGCTGCTCGAGGTGGTCGGTGCGCCGCACCTGAGCTGGATGCTCGTCTGGGCTGTGTACGCCGCCTGGTGGCTGGTCGGCTCGCTGGTGGTGAGGCGGCACTACTCGTGACCAGGAGACCTCAGGCGCAGAAGGACGGCAATGAAGAACCGGCTGCGCGAGCTGCGGGCCCGCGACAACCTGACCCAGGCCCAGCTGGCCGCGGCCTTGGACGTCTCTCGGCAGACGATCCACGCCATCGAGTCCGGCAAGTACGACCCGAGCCTGCCTCTGGCCTTCAAGATCTCAGCGCTGTTCCAGCTGCCGCTGGAGCAGATCTTCTCGCCCGACTAGTCAGAGCCGGTCCCTAGGATCAGACAGGTGCAGACCTGGCAGACCCCGATGTTCCGCGAGCTGGCCACCCCGCTGAGCGGCCTGCTCGGTGCCAAGACCGCCAAGGCACTCGCCCCACTCGGCCTGGAGACCCTGTATGACCTGCTGCGGCACCTGCCGCTGCACCTGATGTCGGGGACCGACCTGACCGACATCGGGCAGCTGGTGGCCGACTACCGCCGCGGGGTGCTCGCCGACCATGTCGCGGTGGTGGCCCAGGTGCTGAGCGTGGCGGTCAGGACCAGCAACGGCCGGCAGCGGGTCGAGGTGGTGCTGGGGGACCGTCGCGACCAGTTGCGGGTGACCTTCTTCGGCAAGCAGCACCTGGTGCGCTACTGGTCCGACCTGCTCAGCAGCTCCGACCGGGGGCTGTTCGCCGGGAAGCTGGGCTGGTTCCGTGACCAGCCCCAGCTCGCCCACCCGGCCTTCGTGATGCTGATGCCCGATGGCAGTCTGGCCGGTGCCGTGGACAGCGTCGCCATGGCCAAGCAGGTCCGCAAGTCAACCTTCCTGGGGATCTACCCGCAGACCTCCCAGATCCGCACCTGGACTATTGCCGAGTGCCTGGACCTCGCCCTGGAGCGGGTCGCGGGACTGCCCGACGCCTTGCCGGACTGGGTACGGGAGGAGGCTGACCTGCTGGGCTTCGAGACCGCCTGCCGAGCGGTCCACCAGCCCGAGTCCCGCGAGGAGCACGCCGCTGGGATCCGTCGGCTGGTCTTCGACGAGGCATTCGGGGCCCAGGTTGCGATGGCCTACCGGCGCGCCGACGCCGCCCGGAGCCGGGCCACCCCTCGGCTCCGGCGCCCGGGCGGCCTGCTGGACGCCTTCGATGCCCGGCTGCCGTTCCAGCTCACCGACCAGCAGCGTGAGGTGGGCGAGGTCCTGCTCGCCGAGCTCGGGCGGGACCGGCCGATGCAGCGGCTGCTCCAGGGCGAGGTGGGCTCCGGCAAGACAGTGGTGGCGCTGCGGGCGATGCTGGCGGTCGTCGACGCCGGAGGTCAGGCGGTGCTGCTGGCACCGACCGAGGTGCTTGCCCAGCAGCACTACCTGTCGACGATGAGCCTGCTCGGCGAGCTGGGGCTGGGCCGTCAGCTCGGCGGCGCCGACGAGGCGACCGAGGTGGTGCTGCTGACCGGCTCGGCCTCGGCAGCCGGCAGGCGCGAGGCCCGGGCCAAGATCGCCTCCGGCGAGGCCGGGATCATCATCGGCACCCATGCCGTGCTCGACCACCGGGTCGAGCTGGCCGACCTGGGGCTGGTCGTGGTGGACGAGCAGCACCGCTTCGGGGTAGAGCAGCGCAATGCTCTCGGCAGTCGCGGCGACCAGCACCCGCACGTGCTGGTGATGACCGCCACCCCGATCCCCCGGTCGGTGGCGATGACGGTCTTTGGTGACCTTGAGGTGTCGACCCTCACCCAGCTGCCGCAGGGCCGCGCCGAGGTCAGCACGACCCTGGTTGACCAGCGGCGCCAGCCGACCTGGGTGGAGCGCGCCTGGCAGCGGGTCCGCGAGGAGGTGGCCCAAGGACGGCAGGCCTTCGTGATCTGCCCCCGGATCAGCGGGAGCGAGTCGGACTCAGGCCTGGGAGTCACCGAGCTGACCGATCAGCTGCGGCAGGGGCCGCTGGCAGGGCTTCGGGTGGAGATGCTGCACGGTCGGATGCCGGCCGAGCAGAAGCGGACCACGATGCAGGCCTTCACCGCGGGGCAGACCGATGTGCTGGTGGCGACCACGGTGGTCGAGGTCGGTGTCGACGTCCCCAACGCCTCCATGATGGTGGTCTGCGACGCCGAGCAGTTCGGGATCTCGGCCCTGCACCAGCTGCGCGGCCGGATCGGGCGCGGGCAGTGGCCGGGGCTCTGCCTGCTGCTGACGTCCGCCGACCCGGGCACCACAGCCCGGGAGCGGCTGCAGGCCGTCGCCCAGACCCACGACGGCTTTGCGCTGTCCGAGGTGGACCTGGCACAGCGTCGGGAAGGTGACGTGCTGGGGCAGAGCCAGTCCGGGGGCCGCTCCAGCCTGCGGCTGCTGCGGGTGCTGGAGCATGCCGACGACATCGCCACCGCTCGCAGCCTCGCCGAGCGGGTGGTGGCAGCCGACCCCGGACTCACCGACCCAGCCATCGCCGACTACGTGGCCATGATCGAGCAGGTGGCCCAGCCCGACTGGGACCAGGCCACCTGAGCGGTGGTCAGAGGCGACGGTTGTGGCCGTACCGGTAGCGCTCGATCGGGTCCGGCCCGAAGACGAACGACCGGCCCGAGATCGACTCGACCTGGATCCGGACGAAGTTCGACTTCACCGTCGGCACCCACGGCCGCAGCGGCAGCGCCTCGGCCCGGCTCAGCCCGTCGGCGTCCTGGATCACCTCGGCCGCCCCTCGGGCCACCACGCTCCAGCCACCGTTGTCGTCCCATCCGTCGACCTCAAAGGCCACCTGCTCGTTGAGGACCACCTCGACCAGCTTGGAGCCCTCGGCAGTACGGAAGACGATCGACTCCCCGTCGAGGGCGAAGTTGACCGGGAAGATCTCCGGCATCCGGTCCAGGGAGGTGGCGAGCCGACCCACCTGCTGCCCGGCGAGAAGGTCCCAGGCGCGGGCCTCGTCCAAGACGGAAATCGGGTTCTCGTTGTGAGACATGGCCCCATCCTTCCACGCCAGCCTCCGCGAGGCAGGCCACGACGAGCGGTACCGTGAGCCCGTGACCCGGGTGATCGGTGGCAGGTTCCGCGGCCAGCCGCTGACGGCCCCCGCCGGAGGCCAGACCCGCCCCACCTCAGACCGGGTCCGGGAGTCCTTCTTCTCGGCCCTGGTGTCGTGGCTGGGGTCTGCCGACCGGCCCGGCGACGAGGCCTTGGCAGGGGCCTCCTTCCTTGACCTGTACGCCGGCAGCGGCGCCTGCGGGATCGAGGCCGCCAGCCGCGGAGCGGACCGGGTCCAGCTGGTCGAGCAGGACCCACGAGTGATGGCCGTGGCCCGCCGGAACACGGCCCGGCTCGGACTTCAGCTGACCCTGACCCAGGCCCGAGTGGCAGCGGTGGTGGGCCGCCCGGCGCCCGGGCCGTACCAGGTGGTCTGGCTCGACCCGCCGTACGGGCTCGCGGAGGCCGCACTGGGCGAGGTGCTGGACCTCGTCGTGCGTCAGCGCTGGCTGGCTCCTGACGGGCTGCTGGTTGTGGAGCGCTCCAGCCGCAGCCCGGCGCCGCAGCTACCCCCCGGGATAGCCCGCCACTGGTCTCGCCGCTACGGTGAGAGCACTATCCACTACGCCACCCGAGCGCCGTCACAGGAGGACAGCGAGTCGTGAAGGCCGTCGTGCCGGGCTCCTTCGACCCGATCACCTATGGGCATCTGGACATCATCGTGCGTGCCCGGCAGGTCTTCAGCGAGGTCGTCGTCGCCGTGGGCGCCAACGCGTCCAAGACCTACCTGTTCGGGCCGTCCGAGCGGCTCGAGCTGGTCCGAGCGGCGACCGCCACGATGGCGGGCGTCAGCGTCGAGCCGCTGGCGGGACTGCTGGTGGACTTCTGCCGCGAGCACGGCACAGAGGCGGTGGTGAAGGGGGCCAGGACCTCTGCCGACTTCGACTTCGAGGTCCAGATGGCACGCATGAACCACGCTCTGAGCGGGGTGGAGACCGTGCTGCTCCCGGCCTCGGCGCAGTGGGGTCACGTATCGTCGACGCTCGTGCGCCAGATCGCCACTCTCGGGGGAGATGTCAGCAACTTCGTACCACCGCTGGTGGTCACCCGGCTCGGGGAGAGAAAGGACGACCATGGTTGAGCAGCAGATGAACAGCGGTGTGGAGCCTGACGAGGCCCTGACCGTGCAGCGCCTGCGGCGGCTGCGCCAGATGGTGGAGGAGGCCCGCACCGTCCCGATGTCGGCGAGCTGCATGGTGAACCGGGCCGAGGTGCTGGCCCTGATCGACGAGGCGCTGGCCGACCTTCCGCGGGACCTGGAGCTGTCGCGCTCGGTGATCACCGAGCAGTACAACGCCCATGCCAGTGCCCGGGAGAAGGCGGCTGAGATCATCGAGCACGCCCGGGCCGAGGCCCAGCAGCTGGTCAGTGTCTCCCAGGTGGCCGCCCAGGCCAACGAGTACGCAGCTGAGGCGCGCCGGGCAGCGCTGGAGGAGGCAGACCAGATCCGGGTCGAGGCTGACATGTACGTGGACACGCGGCTGGCGGAGTTTGAGGCCAGCCTGCAGAAGACGGTCGGCCAGGTGGCGACGATGCGGCAGCGGCTCTCGCAGCGCTCCGGGCTGGACGCGTCGCAGGTTCAGGCCCTGCCGGCCATCGAGTGACGCAGGTTTGGTGACCGGGCGCGCGGCCCGGTATGGTGGCACGTCGGTGTCCACTGAGGCTGTCTGCCTTGCCAAAGGGGTTTTCGTCTATGTCCGTCCGTCGACCAGTCGACGCGCGCTCTGGTCTGGTCCTTGAGGTCCACGACCTGTCGCGCCAGCCGGGGACGATGCGGCAGCTGCGACGGACCGTGGAGGCGCCCGAGGGAGTTGGTCTTGAGGTCATCGAGGTGCCAGCCGGGTCACCGGTCGAGCTGGATGTCCGGCTCGAGGCGGTGGGCGAGGGAGTGCTGGTCTCGGGAACCGCGGCTGCTCGGCTGGCGGGGGAGTGCACCCGCTGCCTGACGCAGATCGCCACCACCTCCCAGGTCGACATCCAAGAGCTGTTCTACTACCCGGGCAACGGCCCGGACGGTGACGATGTCAGCCGGATCGAGGAGGAGCGGATCAACTTGGAGCCGGTGGTGCGCGACGCGGTGGTGCTGGACTTGCCGTTCGCCCCGCTGTGCCGCGACGATTGCCTCGGGTTGTGCCAGCGCTGCGGGGCTAACCTCAACGAGGACCCCGACCACCAGCACACCGACCTGGTGGACCCGAGGTGGGATGGGCTCTCCGGCTGGACGCCGCAGAGCTGACAACAGACGCTGGGCCAGCCCGGCACGAGCAAGGAGCAACAACAGTGGCAGTTCCGAAGCGGCGGTTGTCGCGAAGCAACGTTCGTTCGCGCAGGTCGCAGTGGAAGACCAGTGCGCCGACCCTGGTGACCTGCGCCAACGCTGCCTGCAAGGCGAAGCACCTCCCGCACACCGCCTGCCCGACCTGCGGGCAGTACGGCCCCCGCGGAGCCCGGCGACAGGTTCTGGAAAGCTGACCCGTCCGCGGCAATGAGCCGCATCCATGACCTGCTGGCCGGGCTGGGGATCGAGATCGATCCCCAGCTGTACGAGCTGGCTGTGACGCACCGGTCCTGGGCGTACGAGAACGGTGGCGTGCCCACCAACGAGCGCCTGGAGTTCCTCGGCGACTCGGTACTGGGGCTGGTGGTGACCGAGCACCTGTACCGCACTTTCCCGGACCGTCCCGAAGGCGTCCTGGCGAAGCTGCGGGCGGCTGTCGTGAACTCCCAGTCGCTGGCCTCGGTGGCCCGCGAGCTGGAGCTCGGGGAGGACATCCGCCTGGGCCGTGGCGAGCTCGCGACTGGTGGGCGCAACAAGGCCTCGATCCTCGCCGACACCGTCGAGGCGGTGATCGGCGCGGTGCTGCTCTCCGGCGGGATCGAGCAGGCCCGGGTCTTCGTGCACTACGTCTTCGACCCGCTGGTCGAGACCGCCTCGGGGCTCGGGGCAGGCCTCGACTGGAAGACCAGTCTTCAAGAGCTCTGCGCCGAGCTCGGTCTCGGCGTTCCGGGCTACCAGGTGGAGGAGTCGGGACCTGACCATGACAAGCGGTTCGCCGCGTACGTCCGGGCTGGGGAGCGGCTCTTCGGCCCCGGGCAGGGCCTGAACAAGAAGCAGGCCGAGCAGCAGGCCGCTGCCCAGGCCTTCACCGCCCTGCGGGCCGCTGCCGACGCGGCCGAGAACGAGCATGCCTGAGCTGCCCGAGGTCGAGACGGTCCGCCGCGGCCTGGTACCGCTGCTGGATGGGCGCACCGTACGGTCGGTCCAGGTGCTGCACCCGCGGCCGGTCCGCCGGCACCTGGGCGGTCCCCAAGACTTCGCTACCACCCTGGTCGGCCGTCGGATCGGCTGCCCCCGCCGCCGGGGCAAGTACTTGTGGCTGCCCTTCGCCGACGGCGATGCCCTGGTCGTCCACCTCGGGATGAGCGGGCAGCTTCGCAGCGACCGGCCGCAGGCGCCGCTGCTGCCCAGCTCCCGGGTCCTGGTGGACCTCGACGACGGGCGGCAGCTGCGCTTCGTCGACCAGCGGATGCTCGGCGGGATGTGGCTCAGCCCAGGAGGCGCCGAGCTCCCCGACGAGCTCCGCCGGATCGCTCTCGACCCCTTCGACCCACACTTTGACCCGGTCCCGGTGGCGAGGGCCATGAGCCGGCGCCGCTCCGGGGTCAAGCGGCTGCTGCTGGACCAGTCCGTGGTGTCCGGAATCGGCAACATCTACGCCGACGAGGCGCTCTGGCGGGCCCGGCTCCACTACAGCACCCCGGCCTGCACGCTGTCGGTTCGGCGGCTGGCGAACCTGCTCCGGCAAGCCCAGGCGGTGATGGCTGAGTCGCTGGAGCAGGGAGGGACGTCGTTTGACGGCCTCTACGTCGACGTCCACGGCCGGTCCGGCTACCACGAGCGGTCGCTGGAGGCGTACGGGCGGGCCGGGCAGCCCTGCTCCCGCTGCGGCCGGCTGCTGGTCCGGGAGGCGTTCGCCAACCGTTCCTCATACCGCTGCCCACGCTGCCAGCAGCTCAGCACTAGGGTGAGAGCACTGTGACCGACGACACTCGCCCCTCCCTGCGCCAGCGGCACGGCCGTACGCTGCGCCAGTTCATCAAGTTCGGCCTGGTCGGCGGGTCCGGGGTGCTGGTCAACATGGTGGTCGCGATCATCATGAACAAGCTCAACGGGGGTGACGAGTTCGCCCAGGACATCCTGTTCGCGATCCCTGGCACCGCCTACAACTTTCGCTTCACCAGCCTGGTCTGGATCGGGGCCTTCCTGGTGGCGAACCTGTGGAACTTCCAGCTGAACCGGTCCTGGACCTTCCGCAGCTCGGCGCACGCTACCTGGTTCTCGGAGTTCTGGCCGTTTCTGGCCGTGGGCAGCGCGGCGGCCGCGGCCGGGCTCTTCATCAAGGTGGCCATGACCAACCCGACCTCCCCGCTGTTCCTGCCCGAGCCCTACTTCCACGGCGGCGGGGGCGCCGGGCTGCAGTCGCGCGAGTACTGGGCGCAGCTGATCACCATCGTGGTCACCACCCCGATCAACTTCGTCGTGAACAAGCTCTGGACCTTCCGCTCGGTACGCAGCCACCGGATGACGAGCGGTTCTGGGGAGCAGGGCAGTCACCACGAGGGCTGAGGCGTGTACCTGAGGAGTCTCACGCTGCGCGGTTTCAAGTCCTTCGCCTCGGCCACCACCTTGCAGTTCGAGCCGGGAATCACGGCCGTCGTCGGCCCCAACGGCGCCGGCAAGTCCAACGTGGTCGACGCCCTGGCCTGGGTGATGGGGGAGCAGGGGGCCAAGTCCCTGCGCGGCGGCAAGATGGAGGACGTCATCTTCGCCGGCACCTCGGGGCGGGCGCCGCTGGGACGTGCCGAGGTCCAGCTCACCATCGACAACACCGACGGCGCACTGCCGATCGAGCACAGCGAGGTCACCATCTCGCGCACCATGTTCCGCAACGGGGGCAGCGACTACTCGATCAACGGGCACACCGCCCGGCTGCTGGACGTCCAGGAGCTGCTGAGTGACTCCGGGATCGGCCGCGAGATGCACGTGATCGTGGGCCAGGGCCAGCTGGACGCGATCCTGCAGGCGACCCCCGAGGTCCGGCGCGGCTTCATCGAGGAGGCCGCCGGGGTGCTGAAGCACCGCAAGCGCAAGGAGAAGGCGCTGCGCAAGCTGGACAGCACCGAGGCCAACCTTCACCGCCTGACCGACCTGGTCACCGAGATCCGCCGGCAGCTGAAGCCGCTGCAGCGCCAGGCCGAGGTGGCGCGCCGGGCCGGAGTGATCCAGGCCGAGCTGCACGACGCGCTGGCCCGGCTGCTGGCCGACGACCTGGCCCAGGCCACCGCCGCACTGGAGGCCGACCTGGCCGATGAGCAGGCGGTGCTGGCCGCTCGGGCCAGGGTGGAGACCGACCTGCTCGCGGCCCGAGACCGGGAGGACCGGGCCGCCGCGGCGGTCGCCGCAGCCCAGCCGCGGCTGGCCGCGGCCCAGGAGGTCTGGTACGGGTTGGCGGCGCTGCGGGAGCGGATCGCCTCGACCCTCACAATCGCGGCCGACCGGGTCCGCCGTGCCCAGGAGGTCCCTGACGAGGGCCGCCCCGGGCAGGATCCCGACACCCTCGAAGCCGCGGCCCAGTCTGAGGCCCGGGCGGAGGAGTCGCTGCGGACGCAGGTTCAGGTCCGGCAGGAGGCGCTGCGGCAGGCCACCGAGCAGCGCGAGACCGCTGAGCAGGCCCACGCCGAGGCCGAGGCCCGGCTGGCAGCACAGGTACGGGCGGTGGCCGACCGCCGCGAGGGCCTGGCTCGGCTCCAGGGACAGGTGGGGTCGCTGCGGAGCCGGATCGAGAGCGCCACGGAGCAGCTGGAGCGGCTGGAGACCGCTCAGGCCGAGGCCGCGGCCCGAGGTGACGAGGCGGCCCGGGCCTTCCAGAGCCTGGAAGACTCGGTGGCGGGCCTGGATGCGGGCGAGGCCGACCTGGACGAGGAGTACGAGGCGGCTGAGGCCGAGCTGGAGCAGGCGCAGCAGGCCCATGGCCAGGTCCGTGAGGAGGAGCAGGCCGCCTCGCAGGAGCGGGCCGCTGCCGCTGCCCGCCACGAGGCTCTGCTGCTGGGCCTGGAGCGGGAGGACGCGTCGGCCCAGCTCCTGGCCGCGTCCGGTGAGCTGGACGGGCTGCTGGGGCCGGTCGCGGCGCTGGTGGCCGTGGAGCCCGGCTACGAGGAAGCGGTCTCGGCGGCGCTGCAGGCCGCGGCCGATGCGGTGGCCGTGTCCGGGGCGGGCGCGGCCACCGAGGCCTTCCGCTACCTGAAGCGCCAGGACCTGGGCCGGGCCGGGCTGCTGCTCGCCGGTGCCCCCGAGCTGCGAGAGGAGGCCCTGGTCCTGCCGGCAGGAGCCCGCTACCTGACCGAGGTGGTGTCGGCGCAGGCCCCGGTCCGAGCGGCCGTCGAGCGGCTGCTGCGCCGTACGGTCGTGGTCGACGGCCTGGACGCGGCCCAGGACCTGGTCCAGCAGCAGCCGGAGCTGGTGGCTGTGACCAGGGACGGCGACATCTTGTCGGGCTGGTACGGCTGCGGCGGCTCGGGTAGCCGGCCGAGCCTGATCCAGGTCCAGGCGGCCGTCGAGGAGGCCGCGACCGCGCTGGCGGCAGCCGAGCACCGAGTCCGCCAAGCGGCTCTCGCCAGGGCTGAGACCGAGGGCCGTCTGGCTCAGGCCCAGCAGCGGGTCGACCTGGTTCTGACCAGGCTGCACGAGTCCGATGCCCGGCAGAGCGCGCTCGCCGAGCAGCTGGGCCAGCTCAACCAGACCGCCCGGGCCGCCCGGGGCGAGGCGGAGCGGCTTGCTGCTCAGGTGGCACAGGCCGGGCAGCGGCGGGCGGCCGACGAGCAGGCCTTGCAGGAGCTGGAGCAGAGGCTGGAGCACGCGGGCTCTGAGCAGGACCTGGAGGAGCCAGACCCAGCCGAGCGGGATGCCCTGGCTGACCGGGCTCGTCGGGCCCGGTCAGGCGAGATGGAGGCTCGGCTGGCACTGCGCACGATGGAGGAGCGGGTCCGGGCGGTGGCTGGGCGGGCAGAGTCGCTGCGGCAGGCGGCGGCTGCCGAGCGGCAGGCCCGGGCCCGGGCCGAGGCCCGCCGGGAGCAGCTGCGTCGCGAGGGAGAGACGGCCCAAGCCGTCCACACTGCTGCCGGCTGGCTGCTGGACCGGCTGGAGCAGTCCCAGCAGCGGGCCGCCACGGAGCGGGAGGCGGCGGAGGCGGCCCGCCAGCAGGCGAACCAGGTGCTGGACGAGGCCCGAGCCGAGGCCCGGGCACTGGCAGCCGAGCTGGAGAGCCTGGTGGACTCGGCGCACCGCGACGAGCTGGCCCGGTCCGAGCAGCGGATGCGGATCGAGAGCCTCTCCCAGCGGGCTCTCTCTGAGGTGGGGATCGAGCCGGAGACCTTGGTGGCCGAGTACGGGCCGACGCTGCCGGTCCCGGTGCTGGTGGATCCAGAGGGCCTGCCCACAGCCGACGACGAGCCGCAGACCGTCCCGTACCAGCGCGACCAGCAGCAGAAGCGGCTTCGCTCGGCGCAGCGGCAGCTGCAGCTGCTCGGGCGGGTCAACCCCCTGGCGCTGGAGGAGTTCGACGCGATGCAGGAACGGCACGCCTTCCTGTCAGCGCAGCTGGACGACCTGAAGCGCTCCCGGGCTGATCTGCTGGCGATCGTCGACGAGGTGGACCAGCGAGTGCAGGAGGTCTTTGCGGCCGCGTACCAGGATGTCGCCGAGCAGTTTGAGCTGGTCTTCGCGCGGCTCTTTCCGGGCGGGGAGGGCCGGCTGGTGCTGACCGAGCCCGGCAGCTGGCTGACCACGGGGGTCGAGGTGGAGGCCCGCCCGGCGGGCAAGAAGGTGAAGCGGCTGTCGCTGCTGTCGGGAGGGGAGCGGTCCCTGGTGGCCGTGGCCTTCTTGGTCAGCCTGTTCAAGGCCCGCCCCAGCCCGTTCTACATCCTTGACGAGGTGGAGGCGGCCCTGGACGACACGAACCTGGGGCGGCTGCTGGAGATCTACGAAGAGCTCCGGGCGGAGTCGCAGCTGCTGGTGATCACCCACCAGAAGCGCACCATGGAGGTCGCTGACGCCCTGTACGGGGTGACCATGCGAGACGACGGGGTGTCGACGGTGATCAGCCAGCGGCTACGGGAGTCATGACTGGATGAGTCTTCTCTCAGGCCTGCCCGCAGATTGCGGTCTCCACTCTGGCCAGGGCTGATACTGGAGGCCGGCTTCCACCTGAAAGGCCTGTTCGATGCTGTCTGTTGTCGTGACCATGAGTCTGGTCCTGATGATCGTCGTCGCCCTGCTCGGTGTGGTCGGGATCGGGATCGGGGGCGTCGGCCGGCAGGTCGACCCCGAGCTGGCCGGTCACCTGGCGCGGATCGCGCGGCACCTCAACGGCGAGGGCGAGCCGCCGCAGCGCCTGCGGCGGCTGGTCGAGGCGCTCGACCGCTGAGCCGTCACCAGCGACGAGACTGAGCCAGTCCGTTGGCGTGGTTGACCCGGGCCAGGACGTCATTGACCTGAGCTCGCGACAAGGCCGGCATCCGGCAGGCGTGCATGAAGCCCGGCCCGGTCACGGTGACCGTCACGAATCCGGTGGTGCGCTCCTCCTTCACCAGCAGGAAGAGCAGCCCCAGCAGGAAGAAGAAGAAACCGAGCACCGCCAGGACGACCGCCCAGCCCGGGGTGACCTGGGACGTCATTGAGCCGTCAGTGAACATCAGCTGGGCCTGCCCGAGCGGTATCCGACCGGACGGCGTGACAACCTCGTCCTGGGTCACCGTGATGTCGCCAATCTGCACCAGAGGCTGGCCGGTACGGGTGGGACTCAGCCCGTCGTGACCAGGCGGGGGCCAGTACTGGGTGCCTGGATAAGGCTGGTACTGCTCGCTGGTCACGGCGTCTTCTCCTGTGGTCTTCGCTCGTGCTGGGCTACTCGCCGGTGCGGCCGCGGGCGGTGCTCATCCAGTAGACCGCGTTGACGGCGACGATCCCGGCCCAGGTCAGCATCATCTGGAACATGCTGCCGGAGGCGATCCCGGTGAGCGGGATGGCCAGGCACAGCGAGACCACAGCCAGGGCGAACTGCTTGCCCGCCGGGCGACCCACGGCCGCCTGCAGCGGCGGGCTGGGCTGGGCCGGCACCGGCAGTGGCGCCGACGAGGGCGACGGGGACGTGGGTGGCTGGGCCCAGAGCTGGTCGTTGGTGGGCTCTCGCTGCATGGCGGTCATGGGGTCACCCTAGCTTGCTGCCAGATGTCGACCTGCAGGCCGGGTGCGGTGCTGTACGGCGCGCGGTCACCGGCGCCCAGCGCTGCCTAGGATGGCCTGGTGGACATGATCTTCTGGTTGGTCGTCGCGGGCATCGTCGCGGCAGTCCTGGCCGCCTCGGTGATCGTGGTGCGCTCGCGGGGCAGGCAGCTGCCGCCGGTCGAGCCGCGTGACGAGGTGACGACCGGCAAGCCGACCGAGCCGGAGCCGGCGGAGCCTGCCGTGACGGAGCCGTCGGCCGGGCCGGAGCCGGTCGAGGAGGGACTGGAGCGTCCCGAGGCGCCCCGGTCGCGGCTGGCCCGGCTGCGCCGGCGCCTGGCTGGCAGCAACAATGCGCTCGCCCGGGGCCTGGCCGACCTGCTGGCGCGGGACCGGATCGACGAGGAGACCTGGGAGGACCTCGAGGCCACCTTGATCATGTCGGACCTGGGTGTCGGGCCGACCGACGAGCTGGTGAGCGCGCTGCGCCGCCGCCTGGCGCTCGACGGGGTGATAGATCCCGAGCAGGCTCGGCAGGTGCTGCACGAGGAACTGGTCCGGCTCGTCGACCCGGACCTGGACCGCAGCCTGAGCACCGAGCCCGTGGGCGAGGCCGAGGACCGCCTGCCGGCCGTGGTGCTGGTGGTCGGGGTCAACGGGACCGGCAAGACCACGACTGTCGGCAAGCTGGCTCGGGTGCTGGTCGCCGAGGGGCGGACGGTCCTGCTGGGTGCCGCCGACACGTTCCGTGCTGCGGCCGCCGAGCAGCTGGCCACCTGGGGCGAGCGGGTCGGGGTCGAGACCGTCCGCGGTGCGGAGGGTGCTGACCCGGCCTCCGTCGCGTACAGCGCTGTGAAGCAGGGGATCGAGGCCGGGGTTGACGTGGTCCTGGTCGACACCGCGGGCCGGCTCCACACCAAGACCGGGCTGATGGACGAGCTCGGCAAGGTGAAGCGGGTGATCGAGAAGCTGGTCCCGGTCCGGGAGGTGCTGCTGGTCCTGGACGCCACTACGGGGCAGAACGGGCTGACCCAGGCCCGGGTGTTCTCGGAGGTGGTCGACGTTACCGGGGTGGTGCTGACCAAGCTCGACGGCTCGGCCAAGGGCGGGATCGTGGTCCAGGTCCAGCGCGAGCTGGGTGCGCCAGTGAAGCTGATCGGGCTGGGCGAGGGCGTGGACGACCTGGCGCCGTTCGACGCGGAGGAGTTCGTGGACGGGGTTCTGGGGCAGTAGCCCTGCCGGCGCTCCTCATCCCGGCTGGCGATCCGGCGCGACGAGTAGGATTGGCCGGTCTGCTGACCAGCTGCCGAAGGACGCGCCCGTGTTCGACACCTTGCAAGACCGCCTGACTGCGACGTTCCGCTCCCTGCGGGGCAAGACCAAGCTGTCGGACGCCGACATCGCCGAGACTCTGCGCGAGATCCGGATCGCCCTGCTCGAGGCCGATGTCAATCTCTCGGTGGTCAAGGACTTCATCGCGGCGGTCCGGGAGCGGGCGCAGTCGGAGGAGCTCAGCAAGGCGCTCAATCCGGCCCAGCAGGTCGTGAAGATCGTCAACGAGGAGCTGGTCGCGATCCTCGGTGGCGAGACCCGCGAGCTCCGGTTCGCCAAGAAGCCGCCGACGGTCATCATGCTGGCCGGTCTGCAGGGCGCCGGCAAGACGACCCTGGCGGGCAAGCTGGCGGTGTGGCTGAAGGCCCAGGGGCACACCCCGATGCTGGTGGCCTGCGACCTGCAGCGCCCCAACGCGGTCACCCAGCTGCAGGTGGTCGCCAAGCGGGCTGGGGTGGCCGCGTACGCGCCGCAGCCCGGCAACGGCGTCGGTGACCCAGTCGAGGTCGCCCGCCACTCCATCCAGATCGCCGAGCGGCACCTGCACGATGTCGTGATCGTGGACACCGCCGGCCGGCTGGGTGTCGATGAGGAGCTGATGCAGCAGGCGGCCGACATCAAGGCCGCAGTCGACCCCGACGAGGTCTTGTTCGTGGTCGACGCCATGATCGGCCAGGACGCGGTCAACACGGCCAAGGCGTTCCAGGACGGGGTCGGCTTCGACGCAGTGGTGCTCACCAAGCTCGACGGCGACGCCCGTGGCGGCGCCGCCCTGTCCATCGCCCGGGTGATCGGCCGACCGATCATGTTTGCCTCCAACGGCGAGAAGCTGGACGACTTCGACCTCTTCCACCCCGACCGGATGGCTGGGCGGATCCTCGACATGGGCGACATGCTCACCCTGATCGAGCAGGCTGAGCGGCACTTCGACGCTGAGCAGTCAGCCAAGGCCGCCAACGCGCTGCTGTCGGGCAGCGGGGAGTTCGGCCTGCAGGACTTCCTGACCCAGATGCAGGCGATGCGCAAGATGGGTCCGCTGCGCAAGGTCTTCGGGATGATGCCCGGGATGGGGCAGATGCGTGACCAGCTGGAGTCGATCGATGAGCGCGAGATCGACCGGATCGAGGCGATCATCACCTCGATGACCCCGGCTGAGCGGGCCGACGTGTCGATCCTCAACGGCTCCCGGCGGGCTCGGATCGCCCGCGGCGCGGGCGTCGAGGTAAGCGAGGTCAACGGCCTGGTGAACCGGTTCATCGAGGCCCGCAAGCTGATGCAGTCGATCGGCGGCATGGTGCAGCAGATGGGGCCCGCGGGCCCGGGCCGGGCCGGGCGGCGCCAGCAGGCCAAGAAGAAGGGCGGGCGAAAGGTCTCCGGGAACCCGGCCAAGCGCAACGCTCCCAAGGCAGCCCAGACACCTAAGGTGGCGGACCTGCAGGATGCGCTGGCCTCCTTCGCCACGGGCGGTCCGACCGAGGCCGAGATGCAGGCGGCGATGAAGGACTTCCAGCTGCCGCCGGAGCTGCAGCAGATGCTGAGTCCGAAGAACCAGGGGCCGCGCTCCTAGTCATCCCCCCGGGGTCCGTGGCGGCCGACGGGGACCTTGTCGCTCAGTTCCTGGGCCCAAGGGACGTCGTCCAGGCTGGGTGGGCAGCGTACGACGGCACCGACGCGGCTCGTCTCAGCGTCCGGTGCGTCGTCGCCAGTGCCGAGGACGCCTGCGGTTTCGCCCCCGGCGGATCGGTCTGGCAGACTGGTCGCCGCGTCCGGTACGTCTGTGCCCTCTCACGCGGGCGGACCTGACACCCCGGAACCAGCGGCCGAGTCCCCACACCGGTCTGAGGGTCCACCACCAGCCTGGGTCGTCCAGGCACGTTCCTTCAGAGGAGAACCACACCCGTGGCAGTCAAGATCCGTCTTAAGCGGCTCGGCAAGATCCGCTCACCGCACTACCGCATCGTCGTCATGGACTCCCGCACCAAGCGGGACGGCCGGGCAATTGAGGAGATCGGCCTGTACCACCCGAAGAACGACCCGTCCGTAATCCGGGTCAACTCCGAGCGGGCGCAGTACTGGCTGAGCGTCGGGGCCCAGCCCACCGAGGCTGTGGTGGCGATCCTGAAGCGCTCCGGCGACTGGCAGAAGTTCACCGGGGACACCAGCCCGTCGGGGATCGACCCCCAGCCTGAGCCGCGCGACAAGGTGGCCGCCTTCAACAAGGCCCTGGCCGAGGTCGACGGTGATGCCGACACCGCTGCGATCTCGAAGGGCCGCAAGGGAAAGAAGGCCGAGGAGTCTGAGGCCCCGGCCAAGGACGACCCGGCCGACAAGGACTGAAGATGCTGAGCGAGGCGCTGGAGCACCTCGTCCGCGGGATTGTGGCGTTCCCTGACGACGTGCAGGTGAAGGACCTCAACCTGCGGCGGGGGCGGATCCTTGAGGTGCGGGTGCACCCCGAGGACGTGGGCAAGGTCATCGGTCGCCAAGGACGGACCGCGACCGCACTGCGGACCGTCATCGGTGCCCTCGCCGGGCGTGAGCAGGTCCGGGTCGACTTTGTCGACGTTGACCGCCGCCCACGCCGTTCCGGGTCTCGACGGCGCTGATGACGCAGCCCCGCGACGCCTCGCCCGAGTCCCGGGCCGGGCGCCGTGGTGCCGACCTGCTGGATGTGGTGGTGGGTGTGGTCGGGCGCGCCCACGGCCTGCACGGCCAGGTGGTGGTCGACGTACGCACCGATGAGCCCGAGCGTCGGTTCGCCCGGGGCGCGGTGGTGGGCAGCGAGGAGCCGCCGGCTCGCCTGACTGTGGTGTCGCGGCGCTCCATCGCTGGCGGTCGGCTCCTGGTGGGCTTTGCCGAGGTGACCGACCGGACCGCGGCCGAGCAGCTGCGGGGCCGGGTGCTCACTGTGGAGGTCGACCCTGGGCAGCGGCCCGACGACGACCAGGAGTACTACGACCACCAGCTGCGGGGGCTGCGGGTCCTGGACCCGGCCGGGGTGCAGCAGGGGACGGTGAGCGAGGTCGTGCACCTGCCCGGACAGGACCTGCTGGCGGTCGCGACGCCCGACGGGGAGCGGCTGGTGCCCTTCGTCGCCAGCCTGGTCCCCCAGGTCGACCTGGCGGCGGGGAGCCTGACCGTGGTCGAGCTGCCAGGCCTGCTGCGTGACGTGCCGGAGGAGGCCTGATGAGGATCGACGTGGTCTCCATCTTCCCCGCCTACCTGGACGCGCTGCGGCTCTCCCTGGTCGGCAAGGCCATCACCGCAGGGATCGTGGACCTGTCGGTGCACGACCTGCGGGACTGGACCCATGACCGGCACCGGACCGTCGATGACACCCCGTACGGCGGGGGAGCCGGGATGGTGATGAAGCCCGAGCCGTGGGGAGAGGCCCTTGATGACCTGCTCGCCGCCTCGGCGGGCGAGGTCCGGCTCATCATTCCCAGCCCGGCGGGAGAACGCTTCACCCAGGCCAAGGCCGCGGCACTGGCGGCCAGTGACCACCTGGTCTTCGCCTGCGGCCGGTACGAGGGCATTGACGCCCGGGTCGCCGAGCACTACCGGACTCGGCTGCCGGTCGACGAGCTCTCCCTGGGGGACTACGTCCTCAACGGCGGTGAGGTGGCCGCGCTGGCGATCACCGAGGCGGTGGTCCGGTTGCTGCCCGGGGTGCTGGGGAACCCCGCGTCGGTAGTGGAGGAGTCGCACTCCGACCAGACGGCGAGGCTTCTGGAGTACCCGGTGTATACCAAGCCGCAGCAGTGGCGAGGGCTGGACGTGCCCGAAGTACTGCTCAGCGGTCATCATGGACAGGTGGCTTCCTGGCGGCGGGAGCAGTCGGTGCGCCTGACCCAGGCCCGCCGCCCGGACCTGCTGGGCGCGGGCGAGCACGAGATGGAGGGGTAGTTGATGAGGGCAGCGATCGTCGCGGTGCTGGGGATGGGCTTAGTGCTGTCAGGCTGTGGGGAGGCAACGTCGGGAGGCTCCAGCGCGCCGGCCGGGTCGACGGGCACGAGCGCGTCAGCGGTCTCAGAGCCGGCACGGGTGAGCACGGCCGACATCGGCCTGGTGAAGGGGCTGCGGCCCGCCAGCCTGGCCTCGGCTGAGCAGAAGGTGACCACCGAGGTTCCGGTCCTGGAGAGCGCACCGGCGCTGACTCAGGCGATGGTGATCGTCCGGTCCCAGGTCCTGCGCGGCTACGCCGCGGAGTCGCAGCGGTCTGGGCTGACCTTCACCTGGACTCTGGCCGCCAGCTCCAGCGACGTGATCGGGTTCCGGCTGCTGGCCGCCCCAGCGGGTGGCCCTGAGACCCCGTCCAGCGTCTGGTTCGACGCCCGGACGAACCGCGTGGTGGCTGCACCAGGTCTGGTCCGGCCAGGCTCCTGGAAGACCTTCAGCGACCAGGTTGTGAACGCTGCGAAGGGGCTCGACGCCGACCGGGTCCGCAAGGCCCTGGCCTCCGACATGGCCCCCCGGGGCAGCGGCCCGGCGATCGGCTTCACCACCACCGGAGACCTGGCCGTGGAGTTCGGCGGGGGAACTGTGAGCGACAAGCCCAGCCCGGTCCTGGTTGTGGTCCCAGGCAAGGACGTGACCACGATGCTGTCCCAGCTCGGCACCCGGGCTCGGGAGGCCGCTGCCCAGCCGGCCGCCTTCGACCCGGCGACCGTAGCGGCCACGCCGGCCCCGGAGCCAGACCTGGGCCCCGCGGCCACCGCGACCGCCACGGCGAGTGGCTCGGCCAGCCCGAGCGCCAAGGCCTCCGGCCAGACCAGCGCCAAGGCCTCCGACCAGGCCAGCCCGAGCGCCTCGGCCAGCACCGCCAGCAGCAACGACGACCGGCCCACGGTCGGTGTCGTTCCTGACTGCCAGCAGCTGAAGTGTGTCGCACTGACCTTCGATGACGGGCCGGCAGCTAGCACTCCGCAGGTTGTGTCCGCTCTGGTCAAGGCCAAGGTCGGGGCCACCTTCTTCGTGCTGGGGGACGCCAGTCGGGGCAACGAGGACGGCGTCCTGGCCTCAGCCCTGGCCGGGATGGACATCCAGAGCCACACCTGGCGCCACGACCAGATGAGCCGCAAGGCCGACGGTGGGGCCGAGCAGGCCCGGCTGCAGGCCGAGGCCTTGGAGAAGATCGTCGGCTACCGGCCGTGGCTGGTCCGTCCGCCGTACGGCGACCGGAGCGCCAAGGTCCTGGCGGCTCTCGGGCAGCAGGGCGCTGGGGTGGCGATCTGGAGCGTCGACACCCTGGACTGGAAGGACCGCAACTCGTCGCTGGTCACCTCGCGAGCCACGGCTGCCCGACCTGGCGATGTGGTGCTGATGCACGACATCCACCCCACCACGGCCGAGGCGGTGCCGGGAATCCTGGCCGGTCTGCAGCGCAACGGCTTCACTGTGGTGAGCATGCCCGAGCTGGCTCCGCCGGGGTCCTGGACCCCCGGAGTGGCCTGGTGCTCGTCGCCCCAGCGCGGCTCGGCGACCTGCTAGGAGGCTTTTGGGCCCCCTTCGCCACAGACGCCGTCTGCGGTGGCTAAGGTGTGGCGTGTGGCCACTACAACTATGACTGTGCACGCCAAGGCAGTCCGGTCAGCGGTTGCCATGAAGATGCTCATGGCTGTCACCGGGCTCTACCTCGTGCTCTTCCTGCTGATGCACATGTGGGGCAACCTCAAGATGTTCATCGGGCCGGAGGCCTTCAACCACTACGCCGAGTGGTTGAAGAAGGACCTCCTGTACCCGATCGTCCCGCATGGCTGGTTCATCTGGATCTTCCGGGCTTCCCTGGTAGCCGCGGTCGGGCTCCACATGTGGTCGGCGCTGGTACTGACCAAGCGCTCCCACGCCGGACGCGGTCGCTACCAGCGGACCGACCGGAGGGCTCAGACCTACGCTGCCCGCACCATGCGGACCGGTGGTGTCATCCTGCTCCTGATGCTGCTGTTCCACCTCGGTCAGTTCACGGTGCGGGTGGTGCTCACCGGGTTCGACCAGAGCACGGCTCCGTACGACATGGTCGTGGCGTCGTTCTCGGCGAAGTTCTGGTGGGTCTTCGTCCTCTACGCCCTGTGGATGGTGGCGGTCTGCATGCACGTGCGGCACGGCTTCTGGAGCGCCTTCACCACCCTGGGAATGAACACCAGCCGACGGGCCCGCAAGGTGCTCAACGGACTGGCCATCTTTGTGGCCGTCCTGCTCTACGCCGGCTTCATGGTGATGCCGCTGTCCGTACTCCTGGGGTTGGTGAAGTGATGACGACCACGACTGCGCGCCAGGCCGGCGGCTCAGACCCGGCCCTGGCCTACTACCGGCTCGGCGAGGACATCGCCGACACCAAGGCCCCGGAGGGGCCGATCGAGAAGAAGTGGGCGACCCGCCAGTTCGAGGCGAAGCTGGTCAACCCGGCCAACCGCCGCAAGCTGACCGTGATCGTGGTGGGCACCGGCCTGGCCGGTGGCGCGGCCGCCGCCTCTCTCGGTGAGGCCGGGTACAACGTCCTGAACTTCTGCTACCAGGACAGCCCGCGCCGGGCCCACTCGATCGCCGCCCAGGGCGGCATCAACGCGGCCAAGAACTACCGCAACGACAACGACTCGGTGCAGCGGCTGTTCTACGACACGGTGAAGGGCGGTGACTACCGGGCCCGGGAGACCAACGTCTACCGGCTGGCCGAGGTCAGCGCCAACATCATCGACCAGTGCGTGGCTCAGGGCGTTCCCTTCGCCCGCGAGTACGGCGGCCTGCTCGACACCCGCTCCTTCGGCGGCGTGCAGGTGCAGCGCACCTTCTACGCTCGCGGCCAGACCGGCCAGCAGCTGCTGATCGGTGCGTACCAGGCCCTGGAGCGTCAGGTCCAGGCCGGCACCGTGAAGATGTACGCCCGCCACGAGATGATCGAGCTGATCGTCGTCGACGGCCAGGCCCGCGGCATCGTGACCCGCAACATGGTCACCGGAGCCGTTGAGCCCTGGCTGGCCGACGCGGTGGTGCTGGCCACCGGCGGCTACGGCAACGTCTTCTTCCTGTCGACCAATGCCATGGGGTGCAATGTCACCGCCGCCTGGCGGGCGCACCGCAAGGGTGCCTACTTCGGTAACCCCTGCTACACGCAGATCCACCCGACCTGCATCCCGGTGCACGGCGAGACCCAGTCCAAGCTGACCCTGATGTCGGAGTCGCTGCGCAACGACGGCCGGATCTGGGTCCCGAAGAAGGCCGAGGACTGCGACAAGGACCCACGCCAGATCCCCGAGGAGGACCGCGACTACTACCTGGAGCGGATCTACCCGGCGTTCGGCAACCTGGTGCCGCGAGACATCGCCTCGCGCCAGGCCAAGAACATGTGCGACGAGGGCCGCGGTGTCGGACCGGCCGTGGTCGAGCGCGACCTCGAGGGCAACGAGCGCAAGGTGCGCCGCGGGGTGTACCTCGACTTTGCCGACGCCATCAAGCGCCTCGGCAAGGACGGCGTCTCGGCCCGCTACGGGAACCTGTTCGACATGTACGAGCAGATCACCGCTGAGGACCCGTACGAGGTGCCGATGCGGATCTACCCGGCCGTTCACTACACCATGGGCGGGCTGTGGGTCGACTACGACCTGCAGAGCACCATCCCGGGACTGTACGTGACCGGGGAGGCCAACTTCTCCGACCACGGCGCCAACCGGCTCGGTGCCTCGGCGCTGATGCAGGGCCTGGCCGACGGGTACTTCGTGCTGCCGAACACCATCAACGACTACCTGGCTGCCGGCCCCTTCCCCAAGGTGGAGGTCAGCGACCCGGCCGTCGTGGAGGCGGTGGGCGCCAGCAAGGAGCGGATCGCCAAGCTGCTCGCGGTGCAGGGCACCCGGTCGGTGGACTCGTTCCACAAGGAGCTGGGGCAGATCATGTGGGAGTACTGCGGCATGGAGCGCAACGCCGCGGGCCTCAAGATCGCGATCGACCGGATCCGCAAGCTGCGCGAGGACTACTGGAGCAACGTCCGGGTGACGGGCACCAGCGAGAGCTTCAACCAGGCTCTGGAGCGGGCCGGCCGAGTGGCCGACTTCCTGGAGATGGGCGAGCTCATGTGCATCGACGCTCTGCACCGGCGCGAGTCCTGTGGCGGGCACTTCCGCTCTGAGTCTCAGACCGAGGACGGCGAGGCGCTGCGTCACGACGACGAGTTCCTGTACGTCGCGGCCTGGGAGTACGGGGGTGAGGGGCAGCAGCCCACCTTGCACAAGGAGCCCCTGGAGTACAAGTTCATCGAGTTGAAGCAGCGGAGCTACAAGTGAGGATCACACTGCACATCTGGCGCCAGGAGGACGCCAAGGCCCAGGGCCGCATGCGCGACTACCCCCTGGACAACGTCTCGGGTGACATGAGCTTCCTGGAGATGCTCGACCTGCTGAACGAGGAGCTCACCAACCGCAACGAGGAGCCGGTGGCCTTCGACCACGACTGCCGCGAGGGTATCTGCGGCATGTGTGGCGTGGTGATCAACGGCTCTCCCCACGGCCGGTACGCCTCGCCGGTGCCCACCACCACCTGCCAGCTGCACATGCGCAGCTTCGCGGACGGGGCGGACATCTACATCGAGCCCTGGCGGGCGGGCGGGTTCCCGATCATCAAGGACCTGGTGGTCGACCGTACGGCGCTGGACGAGATCATCCAGGCCGGCGGCTACGTCTCGGTGAACACCGGGGCAGCGCCGGACGCCCACGCGACCCCGGCCCCGAAGCGGGAGGCGGACCGGGCCTTCGACAACGCGGCCTGCATCGGCTGCGGTGCCTGTGTCGCGGCCTGCCCGAACGGCTCGGCGATGCTGTTCACGTCGGCGAAGATCACGCACCTGGCGATGCTGCCGCAGGGCCAGCCCGAGCGGTACAGGCGCGTCAAGAGCATGGTCGCCCAGCACGACGAGCTCGGCTTCGGCGGGTGCACGAACATCGGTGAGTGCGCCTCGGTCTGCCCCAAGCAGATCCCGCTGGACTCGATCTCCCAGCTGAACCGTGACCTGCTGAAGTCGTTGTTCAAGCAGGACGGCAAGTAGCCCTGGGCACCGTGGCGGGGCCGGCCAGCTCGTGGAGCTGGCCGGCCCCGCCGCTGTGTGCCTGGGGGCCACGGGAGGGCTTCGAGACTCCCGAGGGCCGTCTCGATGGTGGCCTGCGACCGGTCGCGCAGGCTCCGCAGCGGGCTCGCGGTGCGTCGCCGTCGGTCTCGTCTTGGTGAACCGGCTTGCCCCAGGCGATAAAGTAAGGCTTACCTACCCTCTGAACAAGTGAGAATCGCTATCGTGTATGCTCAGTGGCGCACGTCGGAATCTGGTGAGAACCCAGAGCTGTCCCGCAACGGTATGCCCTCACGCTGAGCCCGACCCACGTGCACAGATGTCTGCCCTTAGAACGAGCGAGGTACTCAGGTTGGGGTCTTTTCTGGCGAGCCCGTACGGCCGCGTGGCGAGCTGGTTCGCCAACACCCTCATCGTGCTCTTCGGAGTGAGCGTCCTGGCCTTCGTCCTGACGTACCTGACTCCGGGCGACCTCGCCGAGAACCTGCTCACCTCGCAGGGTGTCCAGCCCACGGCGGAGATGATCGCCCTGATGCGTGAGCAGCTGGGGCTGGACCGGCCACTGCTGGACCAGTACCTGTCCTGGATCGGTCGGCTGCTCCAGGGGGACCTGGGCACCTCGGTAAGCAACGGCACGAGCATCATGGCCGACCTGCAGCAGCGGCTGCCGCGCACCCTGGCGCTCACGGTCGCCGCCCTGGTGCTGACCTGGCTGGTCGCGGTCCCGGTCGGGATCACTGCCGCGCTGCACCCGCACAGCCTCTTCGACCGGGTGGTCCGCTTCGCCAGCTATGTCAGCTCGGCCGTACCGGGCTTCCTGTTCGCCCTGCTGGTGCTGCACCTGCTGGGCCTAGAGCTCCAGCTTCTGCCGATCTCGGCCACCCAGGACCTGCTCGGGATGGTGATGCCGACCATCACCTTGAGCCTGGCGATGGTCGGCTGGTACGTGCGCCAGGTCCGGGCCATCGCCCTGGAGGAGTGTGACCAGCCGTACCTGACGGGCCTGCGGATCCGCGGCATGGGCCAGGCCCGGATCGGGGCCCACATCCTGCGCAACATCGCCGCCCCGGTCTGCACTCTGGGCGCCACCAGCTTCGGCGGGCTGCTAGCGGGCTCCGCGGTGGTCGAGGCGATCTTCTCCTGGCAGGGCATCGGCTCGTACGCGTTGGCCGCGATCAGCGCCAAGGACTACCCGGTGATCCAGGCGTACGTGGTCTGGTGCGCCCTGGTCTTCCTGATCGCGAACACCGTCGCCGACCTGCTGGCCTTCATCCTCGACCCGCGCCTGGCGGGGCACTCTCGTGTGCAGCGGCAACCGCTGGAGGGCCAGGACGAGCCGGACGACTCAGCCCCGCTGAAGATCGACCACGACAGCGGCCCGATCGACATCTGCCATCCCGACCTGCAGTCCTTGGACCTCTCGGGTGGGCCGACGCGGCAGACCGGGCGGCGGCTGTCGCCCCGGCTGGTCTGGCAGGTGCTGGCCGGGCTGGTGCTCGTGGTGGTCCTGGTGGCGGTCATCTCGCCCTGGATCACCCCGCACGACCCGTACGCCACCGACACTCTCGCCAAGGTCCGCCCACCGAGCTGGACCCACTGGATGGGAACCGACGACCTGGGCCGTGACGTCTTCTCCCGGGTCCTGGTCGGGATCCGGCCAACCCTGTCAGTCGCCGTCACCGTAGTCTGCTGTGCCCTGGTCATCGGCACCCTGATCGGAGTCGTCTCGGCGGTGGCCGGAGGAGTGGTCGACGCCGCCATCCAGCGGCTGACCGCAGTCTTCCAGTCGTTCCCCGAGTTCATCCTGGCGCTGGCCTTTGCGGCGATGCTGGGGCCGGGCTTCACCAGCGCTGTCACCGCCCTCACTCTGGCCTCGTGGACCTCGATCTCCCGGTACGCGCGGATCTTGACCCTGCAGGTGAAGAACGCCCCGTACATCCAGGTCGCCCGCATGAACGCGGTCCCGGCCAGCACGATCCTGGTCCGGCACATGGTGCCCAACATCGGCAGCCCGCTGCTGGTGATGGCGGCCTCCAGCCTGGGCAACGTGATCTTGAACCTGGCCACCTTGTCCTTCGTCGGGCTCGGGCTGCCCCGGCCGACATCTGAGTGGGGAACCATGATCAGCGAAGGCCGGCCCTACCTGCAGGTCGCCCCCTGGCTGGCCTTCGGTCCGGGCGTCGCGCTGCTCCTGGTCACTCTCGTCGTCAACCTGTTTGCGGATTCGTCCCAAGAGGTGCTGGCCGTGAACGCCAACCACAACCAACCCAGAAAGGTCACCACGTCATGAAGCCCAGAGCCCTTCTGGCTGCCTGCCTAGCCGCGGCCCTGCTGCTCACTGGTTGCGGGGGGACCGCCGGTGCCCAGCAGGCCGCCAGCACGACCTTGACCTACGGGACCGGGGACCGCGGCGAGTCGCTGGACCCCGCGGTCGCGTACGTCGGGTGGTTCAGCTCCCGTGACGGCATCACCGAGACCCTGGTCGATGTCGACGCGAAGCTGAACCTGGTCCCCAAGCTGGCCATCGACTGGAAGAACGTCAACCCCACGACGTGGACCTTCACCCTGCGCGACAAAGTCACCTTCCACAACGGCAGCCCGATGACCGCCGAGGCGGTGAAGGCCTCGCTGGAGCACGCGATCGCCACCAACGTTCGGGCCAAGGCCCAGCTTCCGGTCGCGTCGATGACCGCCGAGGGGCAGACCCTCACCATCGTCACGAGCACCCCGGTCGCGGCACTGCCGAGTATCCTGAGCGACCCGATGACCGGGATCCAGGCCATCGGCCAGGGAGTCGACCCGGCCAAGGTTCCCCAAGGCACAGGGCCGTTCAAGGTGGTGTCGTTCACTCCCAAGCAGAAGCTGGACCTGGACGCCTACCCGGAGTACTGGGGCGGCAAGCCGAAGCTGAGCCACGTCACCTGGCGCCAGTACAGCGACACCCAGGCGATGGGGCTGGCGCTGCAGTCGGGTGAGATCCAGCTGGCGGTCCAGCCCGAGTCCTCCGGGCTGGGAGTCTTCTCCGACCCGTCGAAGTACACCACCTGGCAGGTCACCTCGACTCGCGGCGACACTGCGATCCTGAACACGGCCAGCCCGATCACCAAGGACCTGCGGGCCCGGCAGGCGATCAACTACGCCCTCGACCGCAGCGGCTATGTCCAGGTCATGAACGGTATGGGCAAGAGCAGCTATGCGCTCTTCCCCGAGAACGTGGTCTTCGGCGGAAGCCAGGGCCTGCAGCTGCCGGTGCAGGAGAAGAACCTGGACAAGGCCAAGGCCCTCTTTCAGGAGATGGGCTACACCGAGTCCGACGGCAAGCTGGTCAAGGACGGCCAGCAGCTGACCCTGCGGCTGCTGACCTACCCGAAGCGTCCGCAGCTCGGCCAGATGGCTCAGCTGCTGCAGCGCGACCTGGAGAAGATCGGGGTTGCCCTGACGATCACCGAGCTGCCGTCCACCACCGAGCGGATGAAGTCGGGCGAGTTCGAGATCGGGATGTACTCCTTCGCCATGGCGCCCACCGGCGACCCGCAGTACTTCTTCGACACCCTGCTGCGGACCGGCGGTGAGAGCAACTTCGCCCGCTACTCCTCGCCGCAGCTGGATGCTGGGCTGCAGGACCTGGCCGCCACGTACGACGCGGGACAGCGGCTGGAGAAGTCCCGCGCCCTGCAGCAGATCGCGATCAACGACATGGCCGTGGTGCCGTTCGGGCACGCCCAGTGGTGGGCGGTGTCAAAGGCCGGTGTCCAGGGGCTGAACCTGGCTCCGACCGAGTACCACCTGCTGACGCACGAGACTCATGTCGCCTGACGTGGTCCTGGAGGTGGCCGGCCTGCGGGCCGGCTACCCGGGTCAGCCAGACACGATCCAGGGACTCGACCTCTGCCTGACCAGTGGCGAGATCGTGGGGATCATCGGGGAGTCAGGCTGCGGCAAGTCGACCCTGCTGTCGTGCCTGCTGGGCCTGCACCCGGGTGGGCTGACGGTTCGCGACGGCACCATCAGCTACCTCGGGGCCGACGTCACGTACGCCCGGGACAAGGCCTGGCGCCGGCTGCGAGGGCCGGAGCTGGCGATGGTCTTCCAGCGCCCGGCGGCCAGCTTCGACCCGCTGGTCCGGGTCGGCCACCAGTTCGTCGAGTCGGTCCGGCTGCACAGCCCGAAGGTGTCGGGCCACGCCTGCCTGGCAGCGGCGCGGGACCTGCTGTCGCAGCTGCGCTTCGACGACCCGGACGCGGTGCTCGGCTCGTACCCGTTCGAGCTGTCGGGCGGGATGGCGCAGCGGGCGGCGATCGCGATGGCGTTGCTCAGCGAGCCCCGGGTGCTGCTGGCTGACGAGCCAACCAGTGCCCTGGACGTGCGGGCCCAGGCCGAGGTGCTGGAGCTGCTGTCCCAGACCGCTGCTCAGCTCGGGACCGCGGTTCTCTTCGTGAGCCACCAGATCTCTCTGGTACGCCGCCTGGTGTCGCGGGTGAGCATGCTGGCCCAGGGGTCCTTCGTTGAGTCGGGACCTCCCGAGCAGGTGCTGGTGGCGCCGGAGCACCCGTACACCCAGGCCCTCGTTGCCGCCGTCCCCACCCTGGAGGGTCGCGATGCTGCTTGAGGTCGACCAGGTCGGCAAGGTCTTCGAGGGCAAGCGCGGGCGCTTCGAGGCCGTCAAGCCGACATCGCTGCAGATCGGTGCCGGCGAGTGCTTCGGCCTGATCGGGGAGTCCGGCTCGGGAAAGTCGACCCTGGCCCGGATGATCGCGGGGACCCTGGCTCCGACCACGGGCCGGATCGTGCTCGACGGGCACGAGCTGAAGCCGGGCTCCGCCGCGTCTCGGCGAGACCACCAGCAGCGGCTGCAGATGGTCTTCCAGGACCCGCGGTCCTCGTTCAACCCTCGGATGCGGGTCTGGGACGCTCTGCGCGAGCCCTTGCGCTACAAGCTCAAGCGCTCCTCCCCGCAGCAGGGGGAAGCCGTCGAGATCATGGGCCAGGTCAACCTGCCTGAGGAGATCCTGCACCGCGGACTGCACTCCATCAGCGTCGGCCAGGCGCAGCGGGTGGCGATCGCCAGGGCCCTGCTGGCCGAGCCGGCACTGGTCATCTGCGACGAGATCACCTCCGCGCTGGACACCACGGTCCAGGCGAGCATCCTGACGATGCTGGCCCGGCTGCGCCGGACCCGGGAGCTGTCGATGCTGTTCATCAGCCACGACATCGCCGTGGTGGCCCAGATCGCCGACCGGATCGCGGTCATGAAGGAGGGCCAGGTCCTCGAGGAGGGCGCGACCAGTGAGGTCGTACGCAGCCCCGCGCACCCGTACACCCAGATGCTGATCGACCTCTCGTGATGCTGGCCCCGCGCGGCTGCGACCCTGACATAGCAAGGCCACCTCAGTGATCGACGACCTGCGGCTGTTTCGCCGGCTGCCGCACCCCCTGGGGCTGCTGATCGCGACCCAGTTCGCCTTCAACGTCGGCTTCTACCTGGTGGTGCCCTTTCTGGCTGCCTACCTGGAGGAGGACCTGGGCCTCGGTACGGCTCTGATCGGGATTATCCTGGGGCTGCGGACCTTCTCTCAGCAGGGTCTGTTCTTTCTCGGCGGCGCACTGTCGGACTGGTTCGGCATCAAGCCCGTCCTGCTGGTGGGGATCGTGGTCCGGGTCGCCGGCTTCGCCGCTCTGGCGCTGACCCAGGCGCTCCCCGGTGTCGTCCTGGGTGTGGTCCTGATCGGGCTGGCCGCGGCCCTGTTCTCGCCGGCCTCGGAGTCGGCGATCCTGGGCATTGCCGGGGACGTGGAGCGTGAGGGTGGGGCGGCACGGACCCAGGTGCTGGGGCTGCAGCAGATAGCCTCCCAGGCCGGCTCGGCGGTCGGGCCGGTGCTCGGCGGGGTGGTGCTCTTCATCCCGTTCCAGGTCACCTGCCTGGCCGCGGCTGGCTTGTTCGCGCTGATCGGGCTGGTGCACGCCGTCTGGCTCCCACGGGGGATCCGGGTCGGGGTCAAGACACGTCTCGGCGCGTCGTTGAGAACAGTGCTGAGCAACCGTCGCTTCCTGGGGTTCTCGGCGCTCAACATGGTCCAGCTGGTGGCGGCGAACCAGATGTACCTGGCCCTGCCGGTGGAGATCCACCGCAGCGGCGACGACTCCCGGACCGTCACCTGGTACTTCCTGCTGGCATCAGTGCTGGTGATCGCCACCCAGACCCGGGTCACTGTCGCCCTGCGCGGGATGTCGACCACCAGGGTGCTCCAGATCGCCCACGCCTGTACGGGTCTGGCATTCGTCCCGGTCGCCCTGGTGGCCTGGTTCCCCTCGCCGGGCGGGGTACTGGGGCTGCTGCCCAAGGTGCTGCTGGTGATCCTGGTGCACATCGCCTCGATGGCGATCCACCCCCGGGCCCGCGACACCGTCGGCCACCTGGCGCGGGAGAACCAGCTCGGCGCCCACATGGGTGTGATGGCGTCGATGGGAGGCCTGGGGGTGCTGCTGGCCGGGTGGCCGGTCGGGGCCCTGCTGGGCTGGGCCCAGAGCCCGGGGCCCTGGGCCGTCGTGCCCTGGCTGGTGCTGGCTGCGCTGGGGCTGCTGGCGATGCTGGTCAGCGCCCCCGTGATGAGGTGGGTGGAGTCCAGCGACGAGTGACCGGCGCTGCTCGTACGGGGGCCTGCAGGCCGCCCGACCGGGGTCGGTAGGGTAGCGGCAGCCCCTGACCCCAAGAACCGTGACCAGGCAGCCAGAGACCGTCGTGCCGGGCCACGTCCGCGGCGGGTAGGTGGCAGACAGTCCACACCCCTGTGCCGGTGCGGCCGTGGCGGCTTGCCGCAGCTGGACCGGCCTACGTGCAAGGAGATCTCACACCCCATGAGAAGAACCATCATCGCCGTGTCGGTGGCTGCCCTGCTGGTTGGTGGCACGGCCACCATCAGCGAGGCCGCCGGCACCCAGTCGGTCAACGTGACGAGTAACCGGGTCGCCCGGATGGTGGGCGACGGCCGTACCAACAACAAGGAGGCTCTGCAGGCGATCCTGAACACGGCGCCCCGGTACCGCCACACCACGATCCACGTGCCCGCCGGGGACTATGCCCTGAGTGGCTTCGTGCAGATGCGCTCCAACACCACCATCACCTTTGCCCCCGGCGCCAAGTTCTCGTCACTGGGGTACCTCCGCTTCGAGTACCCGAGTTCCGGCGCCGGGTACAGCAGCGGGGTCTCGAACGTCACCTGGAACAGTCCCTACTTCGACGGCCGCAACGGCACCACCGTGGTCTCTGGGTCCATGATCCACGCCCGCAACATCACGTACCACAACCCGACCTGGAACCAGGCCCTGGGAGCCGGTGACCACCTGCTCGACATCATGGGCAGCAGCCAGATCTCAATCCAGAAGCCGCAGGTCCTGGGGACCACGCACGCCTACACCCAGAAGCGGCAGTTCTACAAGGAAGCCTTCCAGATCAGCTATGCCAGCAAGTGGTCGACCGACCCCAACCGGCCGGTGCCCGCAGCAGCCCTCGACAACCTCCCCAGCCACCACGTCGAGGTCGTCGGCGGCCTGTTCACAGCGACCTACAACCGGGCCGGCGAGATCCTCACCTACGCACCCAACCCGGTCGGGGAGCACGGCGACCAGGCCGGTCAGCAGATCCACGCGATCAGCTTCCGCGGCAACACCGTCCGTGACCCAGCACCGGCCAGCGAGACGACGTTCGCCCGAGGCGCGGTCCACTTCATGTCGGTGTCGAACCTCGTGATCGCCGACAACACCTTCGAGTACCGCAAGGCACCGGACCGAGACTGCGTGATCTCGCTGGAGGCCTTCGCCAGCACCAGCAACACCCTGCCCACTCGGCAGGTGCGGATCGAGTCCAACACCTTCCGCAACGTGCACCCGAAGACCGGCTACGTGCACGCCCTCTCGTACCTCAAGAACGGCAGCCGCAACACCATCAACGACCTGTCGGTCACAGGCAACCGGGCAGTGGCTGGTTCGAGCAACCGGCCGTTTGTGGCCACCAGCGGCAGGGAGAACATCCACGGGCTGGTCGAGCGCGACAACTCCTGGAGCCGATAGTCCAGGGCCGCTGGGCCGCGACCGGTCCGGCGCGGCCCAGCCCCTGCGGCCGAGTCGGTTTCGGCGTGAGTACGGACTGTGGCAGACTTACAGGCTGTTGTCCGGGTCGCGACGCCTGCCACAGGGGGATCGTTCGCTCTCGGACCCTGCGAGCACCACCTGGGTGACCTGTGGCACCGGCGAGGAACCACTCATGACTGACGTCATCTCGACCATCAGCTCCGCCAGCCTGCGCGAGGACGTGCCCGACTTCCGTCCTGGTGACTCGGTTCGGGTCCACGTCCGCGTGGTCGAGGGAAACCGGTCCCGGGTCCAGGTATTCGCCGGGCCGGTCATCGCCCGCACCGGCGCCGGTATCCAGGAGACCTTCACAGTCCGCAAGATGAGCTTCGGCGTGGGCGTCGAGCGGATCTTCCCGCTCCACTCGCCGATCATCGAGAAGATCGAGGTTGAGCGCCGCGGTGACGTCCGCCGGGCCAAGCTCTACTACCTGCGTGGTCTGCGCGGCAAGGCCGCGAAGATCAAGGAGAAGCGGGACTTCTGAGGTGGCTGCGTCGTCGCGTCACTCCCACCCGGGCGCGTCGGACGCAGCGGAGACTCCCCGGCCCCGACGGGCACTGCCCGAGCCCGAGACTGAAGCTGCCCCCACCCGTGCCGTACCCGACCCGCTCGATCTCGACCCGCTGTGGAAGGACGATGACTCGCTGTCCGAGCCCGAGCCGCTGGAGAAGCGCAAGACCTGCCGGGGGGAGGCCCGTCGGGCCCGCGAGCTGTCACCGGGGCGGAAAGTCTTCGAGGCGGTCCGCGAGGTCGTGATCGTGATGGTCGTCGCCTTGCTGGTGGCGACCTTGATCAAGACTTTCGTGGCGCAGACGTTCGTCATCCCGTCCCAGTCGATGGAGAACACGCTGCAGCGCAACGACCGGGTGATGGTGCTCAAGCTGGGTGGGTACCAGCGCGGCGACATCATCGTCTTTGAGGACAACCTGGGCTGGCTGCCGCCTGAGGTGCCGCCGTCGACCCCGCGGCGGGTGCTGGAGTACGTCGGGCTGATGCCAGTCTCGGGCAACCAGTACCTGATCAAGCGGCTGGTCGGGCTCCCCGGCGACCACGTGGTCTGCTGCTCGGCCAGCGGCAAGGTCTCGGTCAACGGGGTCGACCTGGACGAGGACGGCTATCTCTACCAGGGGTTCGACGGGAAGCCGGTGAAGCCGTCGGAGATCACCTTCGATGTCATCGTCCCCGAGAACCGGGTGTTCGTGATGGGCGACCACCGCGACGCCAGCGCCGACTCCCGCTACCACCTCTGTGATGTCACCTCGGCCGGCAAGGGCGCCAACGCCTTCCCGGCCCTGGACTCGGTCCAGGGGCCCGCCAAGCTCACGATCTACCCGTTCAGCCGGTTCACGTCCTTCGAGGTGCCGGCCACGTACGCCTCGGTCCCTCCTGCCGCCCAGGCACCGCCGGCGGCTGCCGTGGTGTCAGGGGGAGGCTGTTGACCGGTGGTGCGGCGGGGTTCTGGCCTGTACGGCTATGAACGGGCCCTGGCACGAGCCGGTCTGGCGCCGGTGGCCGGAGCCGACGAGGCCGGACGGGGTGCCTGCGCCGGGCCGCTGGTGGCGGCCGCGGTCATCCTGGCCGACACGCCCCGGCGTCGGATCGCAGGGCTGAGCGACTCGAAGCTGCTGAGCAGCCAGGCTCGGGAGCGGCTCTACCCCGAGATCCTGGAGAAGGCCCGGTCGGTGGCCTGGGTCGAGATCAGCCCCGGTGACTGTGACCGGCTCGGGATCCAGACCGCCAACATTGAGGCGCTGCGGCGGGCTGTGCTCCGGCTCGACCCGCAGCCAGGCTTCGTGATCACCGACGGCTTCCCGGTGGACGGAATGGGGGCGGCCGGGCTGGCGATGTGGAAGGCAGACCGGGTGGCGGCCTGCGTGGCGGCCGCCTCCGTGGTCGCCAAGGTGCGCCGGGACCGGATCCTGGAGCGGTACGAGGACCTGTACCCGGGGTACGACTTCGCCCGGCACAAGGGCTACTGCACCCCCTTGCACCAGCGGCGGCTGGAGCAGCTGGGGCCGTGCGCAGCTCACCGGCTTCGCTACGACAACGTCCGTCGAGCCAGTAGAGTGAGGCAACCATGAGCGCCGAGGACCTGGAGCAGTACGAGAGCGACCTGGAGCTTGCGCTGTACCGCGAGTACAAGGACGTGGTCGGGATCTTCCGGTACGCGGTCGAGACCGAGCGCCGGTTCTACCTGTGCAACGCGGTGGACCTCAAGGTCCGTACCGAGGGTGGTGACGTGTACTACGAGGTGTCGATGGGTGACGCCTGGGTGTGGGACATGTACCGCCCGGCCCGCTTCGTGAAGTCGGCCAAGGTGCTCACCTTCCGTGACGTCTCGATTGAGGAGATCGCCCACTCCGACCTGCAGGTGCCCGACGGCAAGTAGCCGCTGGGACAACACCTCACCCGGGCCCGACAGCACTCCTGCGGGAGCCGACACCACTACAGCCTGAGCTGACACCACCTGCCGCGAACCGACACCACCGAAGCCGTCCGGCCGGCGTCGCCCGGTCCATGGTCTGGGGCGTGGAGGTGGCAGACATGGACCGACGACGCACCGGGGCGCTCGGAGAGGACCTGGCAGTGGCCCACCTGGAGCGGCAGGGGTACCGGGTGATCGACCGGAACTGGCGGTCAGGGCGTCGCGGTGAGGTGGATGTGGTCGCGATCGACCCCGATCCTCCCCCGCAGGGGACGATCGTCTTCTGCGAGGTGAAATGCCGCCGGGGCACCGGTTACGGCGACCCGCTGGAGGCGGTCACCGAGGTCAAGCTGCGGCGGCTCAACGGGCTGGCCTGCGAGTGGCTGCGCTCGCACAACCTGGGGTGGTTCGACCATGTCCGCCTCGATGCTGTCGGGGTCCTGCTGCTGCCGGGCCAGGACCCGGTCGTGAAGCACCGCCGTGGGGTGACGCTGTGATCGGCAGCGCCCGCTCGGTGGCCCTGACCGGGCTGGAGGGACAGGTGGTCGAGGTCGAGGCTGCACTGGGCGGGGGACTGCCGCGCACGGTGATCGTCGGTCTTCCCGACACCGCCCTCTACCAGTCCCGGGACCGGGTGAAGGCTGCGATCGGAACCTCCCAGCTCAGCTGGCCGGACCGGCTGGTGACCATCAACCTCACGCCAGCGACTCTGCCCAAGGCCGGCTCTCACTACGACCTGGCGATCGCGGCCGCCGTGCTGCGGGCCAGTGGCGTGGTCCCCGAGGACCTGCTCGCGGGGAGCGTCCTGATGGGGGAGCTGGGCCTGGATGGCCGGGTTCACCCGGTCCGCGGGGTGCTGCCAGCGCTCCTGGCTGCCGCTCAGGCCGGACTCGACCGGGCGATCGTGCCGAGCCAGCAGGTCGGGGAGGCGGGGCTGGTCGACGGGATCACCGTCTGGGGGGTCAGCCACCTGCGCGAGCTGGTCGACCTGCTGCAGGGCCGGCCGGTCCTGCAGCCACTCCAGCCTCCCGCCGCGGATCCCGAGAGCCCGGTCGGGCTCGACCTCGCCGACGTCATCGGTCACCAGGAGGTGAAGTGGGTGCTGGAGGTAGCGGCTGCTGGGCGCCACCATCTCTTCCTGCACGGCCCGCCAGGCGTCGGCAAGACGATGCTGGCGGCCAGGCTGGCGACCATCCTGCCGGACCTGACAGTGCCGGAGTCGTTGGAGGTGACGGCCATCCACTCGCTCGCAGGAACCCCGATCAGTGACCGGCTGATCACCCGGCCGCCACTCGCTGACCCGCACCACTCGGCGTCCATGGTGGCCCTGGTCGGCGGTGGTCCCCGGGCCAGCCAGCCGGGAGCGGTGTCCTGCGCTCACCGGGGGGTGCTGCTCTTGGACGAGGCTCCCGAGTTTCCCGCCAAGTTGCTGGACGCGCTGCGGACCCCTCTGGAGTCGGGCAGCATCCTGATCTCCCGCTCGGGCGCCCAGGTCCGGTACCCGGCCCGGTTCCAGCTGGTCCTGGCGGCCAACCCCTGCCCGTGCGGGCAGCACGGCAACCCGAGCGGAACCTGCCAGTGCTCCCCGACCGTGGTGCGCCGCTATCTCGGCCGGCTCTCCGGGCCACTGCTGGACCGGGTTGACCTGCGCCAGACCGTACGGCCGGTGCGCCAGTCGCTGCTGGCCCAGATCCCGCCGGGGGAGTCGTCACGCACCGTCCTGGAGCGTGTGGTCGAGGCCCGGCAGCGGCAGGCGAGACGGCTGGAGGGGACCGGCTGGTCCACCAACGGCGAAGTCAGCGGCAGCTACCTGCGGATGTCACTCCCGCTGCCGCGAGGAATCGAGATGATCGACCAGGCAGTGGCCCGCGGCAGCCTCTCCTCCCGCGGCGTGGACCGGGTGCTCCGGATCGCCTGGACGGTCTGTGACCTGGCTGGCGACGACCGGCCCAGCGCTGACCAGCTCCGGCTGGCCCTGGCGATGCGACGCGGCGAGTCGTTGGGAGCGGTGGCATGAGCGACGGTGCGGAGCGGCTGGCCCGGATGGCGCTGGCCTGCGTCACCGAGCCGGGCCGGCACCGGCTGACTCAGGACATCCAGCAGCGAGGAGCAGCGGCGGTCTGGCACGAGGTTCGCAAGCGCACCTCACGGACTGGGCTGCGACTGTTCCCCGGGGAGCTCGACCTGCACCAGGTGGAGCTCAGCACGAGGCGCGCCGGAGCGAGGTTCGTGGTCCCCGGCGACCCGGAGTGGCCTGACGGGCTCGACGACCTGGCGCTGCTGGGCCAGGTCGGTGACATCTGGTCCGCACCGCCGCTCGGGCTGTGGGTGACCGGCCCTGCCGGGCTGGCTCAGGCCTGCCAGCGAGCCGTCGCGGTGATCGGCTCCCGGGCCTCCACCAGCTACGGAGACACCATCGCGACCGAGCTCGCAGCCGATCTCAGCGAGCGCGGTGCCACGGTGGTGTCGGGCGCGGCGTACGGGATCGACGCAGCCGCCCACCGGGGCGCGCTCGCCGTCTCCGGCACGACCGTGGCGGTACTGGCCTGCGGGATCGACCGGGACTACCCCCAGGGCAACGCCGGCCTGCTGCACCACATCCGCGCCACCGGGGCGGTCGTCACCGAGCACCCTCCGGGGACCACCGTCAACCGGTCGCGGTTCCTGGCCCGCAACCGGCTGATCGCTGCCCTGTCCCTGGGAACCGTGGTGGTGGAGTGCGCGGCCCGCAGCGGCGCCCGCAACACGGTGACCTGGGCCGACGCCTTGTCGCGTCAGGTGCTGGCGGTGCCCGGCCCGGTCACGTCGGCGATGTCAGCCGGGCCCCACAGCCTGGTCCGGGAACGAGGAGCGACCCTGGTCTGCGGCGGAGCCGACGTCTGCGCCGACCTCGGGCTGGTTCCCGAGCCGGCCCACCAGTCACAGCCCGCAACCCGTTTCGACCGGCTCAGCGATGAGCAGCGGCTCGTGCGCGAGCTGCTGCCGGCCCGGGGGGTGATCAGCACCGATGAGCTGGTGGTCGGCAGCGGGCTCGGCGTCCAGCGCTGCCTGCTGGTGCTGCAGGAGTTGGCCGAGTTCCAGATGGTGGCAGCAGCCGAGGAAGGAGGGTGGGTCCTGCGTCACTGAGCCGAGCAGACACCCTCCTTGTCCGGCGGGTACGAGGCGGCAGCGGCTGGTACCGCGGACCACCACCACTGCCGGGTGACCACCCGCGCGGCACAATGGCGCCATGGCAGAGAACGCGAACGAGCGCATCGTCTTGACCGGTATCAGCTCTCGGGCCTGGGAGCACCCCGCCGACCGCGGAGCCCTAGTGGCGCTTCGCAAGCTGCGGGGCTTCGACTTCGTGCTGAAGAAGATCAGCGGCTTCCTCAGCGAGCGGGCGGTCCGGATCGGTCTGCTCGGCTCCGCAGTCAAGGTCGATACCCGCCAGTTCTCTCGTGTCTTCCGCGTCTACACGCAGGCCGCCACCGCTCTGGACACCGAGGACCTGCCCGACCTGTACATCGCGGCGAACCCCTTCCTGAACGCGATGACGGTGGGCCTGGACCGTCCGGTGATCGTGCTCAACTCCGGCCTGGTGGACCTCTGCGACGACGACGAGCTGCGCTTTGTGCTCGGCCACGAGCTGGGGCATGTCGGCAGCGGGCACGCCCTGTACCACACCATGCTGCTGGTGCTGACCCAGCTGTCGACGACCTTCTTGTCGATCCCCTTCGGTTTCATCGGGATCCGCACGATCATGGCCGCCCTCAGCGAGTGGGCCCGCAAGTCAGAGCTCTCCGCCGACCGGGCCGGGCTGCTGGCGTGCCAGGACCCCGAGGCTGCGCTCCGGGTCCACATGAAGCTCGCCAGCGGTGGCCACATCGCCGAGCTCGACACGGAGGCCTTCCTGGAGCAGGCCACCACCTACGCCGAGGACGAGGACATCCGGGACCTCATCATCCGGGCCCTGCTCGTGGAGAGCATGAGCCACCCGTTCGCTGTGGTCCGGGCCGGCGAGCTGCGGTCGTGGATCTCCAGCGGTGAGTACCACCTGGTCATGCAGGGCTCCTACCCCCGGCGGGCCGACGACGCCAGCGCCAAGCTGTCCGAGGACGTTGCCCAGGCGGCCGCTTCCTACCAGGACCAGTTCACCCGCGCCGGCGACACCATCGCCGCTACCGTCGGCGACATCGCCGACGGTGTGGGCAGCGTCGGGTCCTGGGTCGGTGACCTGTTCAAGAGCGCCACCTCGCCGCTGCGCAGGCAGCCCCCGAAGGACTCCCAGCCCGACGACGACCGGCCGGGCCCGGTCTGGTAAGGGGTCCCAGCCACCGGGCTGTGTCCTCGGCTCGCGGTCACCCGCGGGTGAGCCGTCCGTGGTCTGCAGGACCCGTGGGCCGGCCTTGGCGGCGGCCGGGGGTCGGGCAGACCCCCGGCGCTGCTGGTGCGACCGGTCCCGAGCACGACGTCTGAGCGCGCCCGCGGCTCCTTCTGCTTGGTCACGGTTCCCGGTAGCCAGTCCGGGCGCGTACCGCTCACCTCGGTCCGACAGCGACTGGCCGTCCTCGGCGCCACCAGCGCGGCCTGCACCTGCGGGCTGCACTGCTCGTCGGCGTGGGGCAGTGGACGAGCTTTCCGAAGAACGACGAATGGGCCGTGACGAGGGACTTCTCCGGTCACGACCCATGGTCTTCGGTGTCCGAGAGAGGACTTGAACCTCCATGCCCTATACCGGGCACCAGCACCTCAAGCTGGCGCGTCTACCTATTCCGCCACCCGGACCAGTGACTGCTGGCGTCCTGCCAGCCCGAGAACTATAGCAAGCCGATCGGGCCAGTGCGATCTGGTCCTGGCGGCCGAGGTACGACGCCGCTCGGTCTGCCCCGGGACCACCGGGTGCGGCAGGATGAACCCATGAGCAACCCTGCGGCTGAGGTGGTCCGCTTCACCAGCGAGCTGATCCGGATCGACACGTCGAACTACGGCCCTGACCAGGACGGACCGGGGGAGCGGGCGGCCGCTGAGTACGTGGCCGCAGCGCTGGCCGAGGTCGGTCTGGAGCCCGAGCTGTACGAGTCGAGGCCGCGCCGCACCACGGTGGTGGCCCGCTGGGAGCCAGACGGCGTGGACCGCTCCCTGCCGCCGCTGCTGCTGCACGGGCACACCGATGTGGTTCCGGCAGTTGCCGCAGACTGGTCGGTCGACCCGTTCGCGGGCGAGGTCAAGGACGGCTTCGTGTACGGGCGGGGCGCGGTCGACATGAAGGACTTCGACGCCATGCTGCTGAGCGTGGTCCGGGACCGGGTCCGGACCAACCGACCGCCGCGGCGCCCGATCCGGCTGGTGTTCCCAGCCGACGAAGAGGCCTCGGGGACGATGGGTGCCCAGTGGCTGGTCGAGAACCACCCCGAGACCGTGCGGGACTGCACCCAGGCCATCGGGGAGGTGGGAGGCTTCTCCCTGACCGTCGGAGACGACGCCCGGATGTACCTGGTGCAGGTCGCAGAGAAGGGGATCGCCTGGCTGCGGCTGGTGGCCGAGGGCACCGCCGGGCACGGCTCGATGCGCAACGACGACAACGCTGTGACCGAGCTGGCCAAGGCCGTCGCCCGGCTGGGCGAGCACCGCTGGCCCTACCAGCTGCACCCGGCCCAGCAGGCCTTCCTGGACGCGGTCGAGGACGCACTGGAGATCCGGGTCAACCTCGACACTGTTGAGGAGACCCTGGCCCGGCTCGGCACCATCTCCCGGATGGTGGGCGCCACGATGAGCCACACCGCCACCCCGTCGATGCTGCAGGCCGGCTACAAGGTCAATGTGGTCCCGGGGCAAGCCACCGCCCAGGTGGATGGTCGCTTCCTGCCGGGGCAGCGCGACGAGTTCCTCGAGCAGGTGCGCGAGATCGTCGGGCCGAAGGTGCGCGTCGAGGTGGCCACCGAGATGCCGTCGGTCGAGACCGAGTTCGCCGGAGCCCTGGTCGGGGCAATGAACCAGGCCCTGGCCCAGCACGACCCGCACGCCACCACCGCCCCGTACCTGCTGTCGGCCGGCACCGACGCGAAGTCGTTCCAGGAGCTGGGGATCCAGTGCTTCGGCTTCGTGCCACTCAAGCTGCCACCCGACCTGGACTTCGTCGGCCTCTTCCACGGCATCGACGAGCGGGTTCCGGTGGACTCGCTGGAGTTCGGCTGCCGGGTCCTGGACACCCTCCTCGACTGTGCCTGACTGCCCGGGCTCCGCTCGGCCGGTTCGGTCGCTCAGCGGCGACGGTGTCAGAGGTTCGTCGTGCGGCCGTAGTTGGGGCCGCCGGAGACGTCGTCCAGGGCGGTGATGATCGGCTCCGGCAGAGTCATGGTCTCGACCTCGAGCAGCTCGTTGAGCTGGGCGACCGTCCGGGCACCGAGCAGGGGAGCGGTGACTCCGGGAGCGTCACGGACCCACAGCAGCGCCACTTGGGCCGGGGCCAGGTCTAGCCCGTCGGCGGCGGTCGCGACGGACTCGACCACCGAGCGGGAGCGGGCGTCCAGATAGGGCTCGACGAACCAGCCGAGGTGGGCAGAGGCGCCTCGCGAGTCGCGGGGAACGGACCGTCGGTAGATCCCGGTCAGCACCCCGCGACCCAAGGGCGACCAGGGGAAGAAGCCCAGCCCCAGGGCGCGGACCGCGGGCAGGATCTCAACCTCGGCCCGGCGAGCCAGAAGAGAGTACTCGACCTGGGCCGAGACCACCGGGACCCGGCCCGGGACCGCCCGCTGCCAGGTCACCGCCTGCGCAGTCTGCCAGCCGATGTAGTTCGACACCCCGACGTACCGGGCCATGCCAGACGTCACCGCGTGGTCCAGCGCCGCCAGCGTCTCCTCAATCGGGGCCTCGCCCCAGGCGTGCACCTGCCACAGGTCCACCGCCTCCAGCCGGAGCCGGCGCAGCGAGCCGGCCAGGTCGTCGAGCAGGGTCCGGCGCGAGGTGTCGACCACCCGCTCCCCGTCCCGCGCGACGAAACCGGCCTTGGTGGCCACGACGACGTCCTCCCGATCGACAACCGTCGCCAGCAGCTGGCCCAGCAGCCGCTCCACCTCACCGTGGCCGTACGCGGCCGCCGTGTCAACGAGGGAGCCACCAGCGGAGCAGAAGGTCTCCAGAAGCTCGGCGGCCGCTCTCGGGCTGGTGTCCCGCCCCCAGGTCATTGTCCCCAGACCGAGGCGGGAGACCCGCAGTCCGGAGTCGCCGACCGAGCGGGACTGCATCAGGCGACGAGCCCCGTCGTCAGCAGACCCATGATCGCTGCGCCGGCCAGCAGCCGGTAGATGACGAAGCCAGAGAACGTGTTCGACTGGACGAACTTCAGCAGCCAGGCGATGCTCCCGTACGCGACCACGAAGGAGACGGCAATCCCGATCCCCGTCGAGCCCCAGCCAACGGTGGAGGCGATCTGCGGGGCCTCGGTGGCGGTCTCCAAGATGCCCGCCCCCAGCAGGGTGGGAATCCCAAGGAAGAAGCTCCACCGGGTCGCGGTCACCCGGTCGATCCCGCGCAGCAGTGCTCCCGAGATCGTGGCCCCGGAGCGGGACACCCCCGGGACCACGGAGATGCACTGCCACAGCCCGATCACGAGAGCATCGACCACCGTCAGAGTCTCTTCACCGCGAGGCTGCGGCTGGCGAGCCGAGTAGCGGTCAGCCAGCCACATCACCAGCGACCAGACGATCAGACCACCAGCCACCACCCACAGGCTCCGCAGGGGCCCCTCGATCACACCCTTGAAGGCGAGTCCTACGATCACGGCCGGGACCACACCGACGATCACCCCGAGCCCGAGCCGGAAGTCGGCCTGCTCGCGGGCCGGCTTGGAGACCAGGCCACGGCAGAAGCCGACCGCAAGCCGGACGATATCGCGCCAGAAGTAGACGACCGCAGCCAGGATCGCCCCGGACTGGATGACAGCCGTGAACGCGGTGATCCCGACATCGGCCACGTCGTAGCCGAGCAGCTCCTCGACGACGGTCAGGTGCCCGGTCGACGAGATCGGCAGAAACTCACTGACCCCCTCAACGATGCCAAGGATCACAGCATGCCACCACTGCATCAGGTACTTCCCTTCGTCGACAGGCCCGCGCCAGGCTACCCGGTGCTGGCAGGCGCGGTGAGACGGTCGCGCAGGTCCCACCGGTAGCGCAGGTCACGCACCGGGCCCAAGGCCCGGGCCAGCCCGTCCGGGGTCGCGCCCTCACGCTCGTAGAAGGCCTGACCGCGGCGGTTGGTGCCCAGGACCCATACCATCGCCACCTCATGGTCAGCGGCGAGCGCGTCGAGCGCCGCAGCCAGCAGGGCGGCACCGATCCCGTGACTGCGGGCAGCAGCTGCTACCCAGAGGTCGTAGACCTCGCCCGCCCCGGTCGTGCCCGGGTCGAAGCAGGGCCCGTACGAGACGAAGCCCACCAGCTCGGCCACCTCAGCCACGAGGACAGTGGCCACACCCGGACTGGCCAGGCTGGCTTCCCACCGGGCCTGGCAGCCCGGCCAGGACAGGGAGTCAAGGTGCTCGTCGGGCAGCAGGCCCCGGTACCCCTCGGTCCAGCCCAGGTGGTGCAGCCGGGCGACCTGGCTGGCGTCGCGAGGGGTGGCAGGCCGGATCAGCACCTGAGAGCCAGACCGGTTCGAGGCAGAGACTGAAGGTGCCTCAGGTACCTCACCGGAGCCGAGCGGCACCGGCCCGAGCCGGCTGCTCGGGTCCCGCTTCTGAGAGGTCATGAGAGCTGCTGCCGGCAAGGCCTCGGCGTCCGACGACCGCGCCTCAGCGGGTGGCGTGGGCGTTGGTGACGATGACCGAGACGTTGTGGCCGCCGAAGCCGAAGGAGTTGTTGATCGCTGCCAGGTCGCCGGCCGGCAGGTCACGTGCCTCCAGGGCAGCGATGTCGATCCCCAGGCCCGGCTCGGGGTGCTCCAGATTGATCGTCGGCGGCACCCGGCGGTCCTGGAGAGCCTTGACGCAGGCTACCGTCTCCAGCGCGCCGGCCCCTCCCAGCAGGTGCCCGGTCATGGACTTGGTGCTGGTCACCACGCAGTCGTCAACGTGGCTGCCGAGCAGCTCGCGGACGCTGGCGGCCTCCACCGGGTCGCCGGCCGGGGTGGAGGTCCCGTGCGCGTTGAGGTGGCGGATGTCGCCAGCCGTGAGGCCAGCATCGGCGATCGCCTTGCTCATCGCCAGCACCTGCCCGCGCTGCGACGGGTTGGTCAGGTCGAGCGCGTCAGAGGTGGTCCCGGCTCCCGCCAGGGTGCCGTAGATCCGGGCGCCGCGGGCCTGGGCGTGCTCCAGGGTCTCGACCACCAGGCAGGCGGCACCCTCGGCCAGGACGAAGCCGTCCCGGTCGACGTCCCACGGACGTGAAGCCCGCTCGGGCTCGTCATTGCGGCGGCTGAGCGCCTGCATCTGCCCGAAGGCGGCCACCGGGAGCGGGTGCAGCACAGCCTCGGCGCCACCCACGAGGGCGATGTCCGCACGCCCGAGCCGGATCAGGTCGAGGGCCTGCGCAATCGCCTCGTTGGAGGACGCGCAGGCCGACACCGGGGCGTGCACCCCGGCCCGGGCCCGCAGCCGGATCCCGACATTGGCCGCCGGGGCGTTGGCCATCAGCATCGGGATGGTGAGCGGAGAGACCCGCCGCGGGCCCTTCTCCTTGTGGACGTCCCAGTTGTCGAGGAGCGAGTGCAGGCCGCCGATGCCGGACGCGATCGAGACCGCGAACCGGTCCGGGTCGACCGCCTGCTCGTCGTCGCAGTCCAGACCAGCGTCCGCCCAGGCCTCCAGGGCCGAGACCATGGCGAGCTGAGACGACCGGTCGAGCCTGCGGGCGACGACCCGGTCCATGGTGCTGGCCGGGTCTACGGCGGCCTGGCCAGCGATCTGGGTGCTGAGCTGCTCGGCCCAGGCAGCCTCGATCCGGCTGATCCCGCTGCGGCCGGCGAGCATTGCCGCCCAGGTGGAGGGCAGGTCGCCGCCCAAGGGGGTGCTGGCGCCAAGGCCGGTGATCACGACGGTGGGCATGGGTGTCCTTCGAAGAGTACGAAAACCGAAAGGCAGCCCGGGCAGGCGGCTGGGCCGCCCGCCGCGGGCTCAGCAGGGTCAGGCCTGGGCGCGCTCGACGTACGCGACCGCGTCGCCCACGGTGCGCAGGTTCTTGGCGTCATCGTCGGGGATCGCGACCCCGAACTTGTCCTCGCAGGCGTAGATGATCTCCACCATGGACAGCGAGTCGACATCGAGGTCCTCGGTGAACGACTTGTCGAGCTGGACGTCCTCCGCCGCGACGCCCGCGACATCGTTGACGATCTCGGCCAGCTGCTCGCGGATCTCTTCGGTGGTGGCCATGGCACTTCTCCTTATGTGTGGGAACTGTGGGTCAGGGCAGCGTGATGAGCTGCCCGGCATAGACCAGGCCGGCGCCGAAACCGATGATCAGCGCGGTCTGGCCGGACTTGGCCTGCCCCTCGGTGAGCAGCGCGTCGATCGCGATCGGCACCGAGGAGGCAGAGTTGTTACCGAGGTGGCGGATGGTACGTGCTACGACGACGTGCTCAGGGAGCCTGAGGTGGCGCAGCATCGAGTCGGTGATCCGGTTGTTGGCCTGGTGGGGGATGAAGACGTCGAGCTCTGCCGGCTCCACCCCAGACTCCGACAGCACGCGTCGGGCGGCATCGGCGATGAAGGTGGTAGCCCAGCGGAAGACCGGCCTGCCGTCCATGGCGACGGTCGGCATCTGGGCCGTGGGGACCGCCTGGCGGAAGTCCTGGGTCTGCTGGATCACCTTGCTCTGGCTGCCGTCCGACCCCCAGACCACAGGCCCGATCCCCGGCGTCTCGCTGGGGACCACCACGGCCGCCCCGGCCCCATCGGCGAACAGGAAGGCCGTGCCCCGGTCAGACTTGTCGGTCAGGTCAGACAGCCGCTCGGCCGCCACGACCAGGACAGTGGACGAGGCCCCAGTCCGGACCAGGGCGTCGGCCTGGGCCAGGCCGTAGCAGAAGCCGGCGCAGGCGGCCGAGATGTCGTACGCGGCCGGGTCCTTCAGCCCGAGCTCGTGAGCCAGCAGCGGGGCCAGGGCCGGAGTCTGGATCAGGTGCGTGACCGTGGCGATGATCACGGCGTCCACCTCGGACGGGTCGACCCCGGCATGGTCCAGAGCCTGCCGGGAGGCCTCGGTCACCATCATCATCAGCGGCTCGTCGTCGCTGGCCCAGCGCCGCTCTACGATCCCGGTGCGCTGCTGAATCCACTCGTCCGAGGTGTCGATCATGGTGCACATCTCGGCGTTGGTGACCACTCGTCGCGGGATGTACGAGCCAACGCCGGCGATCCGCGAGCCAGCTCGGAGCGGACGCTGGGTGAGAGAACCGGTCATGCTGGGTGCTCCTGAGAGTCAGTGGGCTGGTCGGGCGCACCATGACGCTCGCAGAAGGCGCGGGCCTCGTCCAGCTGGTCAGGCGTGTTCAGCGAGAACAGCTCAACGCCCTTGAGGTTGCGCTTCGCGATCCCGGTCAAGGTGCCGGCTGGGGGCAGCTCCAGCAGCCCGGTGATGCCCAGCTCGGTCATGGTCTGCAGGCAGAGGTCCCAGCGGACCGGGTTGGCGATCTGGCGCACGATCCGGCGCAGGTACTCCGGGCCTGAGCCGACCACCTGCCCGTCAGCGTTGGACAGCAGCCGGACCTGAGGGTCCTGGGTGGTCACGGCAGCGACCAGCTGCTCCAGGTGGGCGACGGCCGGCTCCATGTGGACGGTGTGGAAGGCACCCGCCACGCTCAGCGGCACGACTCGGGCTCGGTGCGGCGGGTTGGCTGCCAGCTCGGCCAGCTGCTCGACCGTACCGCCGGCCACGATCTGGCCCGTGCCGTTGTTGTTGGCGGCGGTCAGGCCGCAGGCCTCAATGGCGGCCAGGACCTGCTCGCGGTCGCCCCCGACGACCGCCGACATCGAGGTCGGGCGGACGGCGCTGGCGGCGGCCATGGCCTTGCCCCGCTCGCGAACCAGCACCATCGCCGACTCGACCGAGAGGCAGCCGGCCCAGGCAGCAGCAGTGATCTCGCCGACCGAGTGCCCAGCGACGGCCCCGACCGTGCGGAACGCACTGGTGGAGGAGGGGAGCAGCTCAAGGGCAGCGGCCAGGCCGGCGGCGACCAGCAGCGGCTGGGCCACCGCGGTGTCGCGGATGGTCTCTGCGTCAGCCTCGGTGCCGAAGTGGGCGAGGTCCAGGCCGCTGACAGCGGACAACCAGCTCAGGCGGCTGGCGACGCTGGGCAGCTCCAGCCACGGGGCCAGGAATCCGGGGGCTTGGGCGCCTTGGCCCGGAGCGACAAGTACAAGCACAGTCCTCACTCTGGCGTGGCTGACGGGCGAGCGCACTGGGGGAGACAACGAAGTTTGGGCCGTGAAGCTTGTAGGAAGACCACAGAACCAGCGGGTAGTCAGGCCGGCCCCAGCAGTCGGCCGACCGTGAGCGCCAGCCGCAGTACGTACGCTGAGCGCGGGTCGCCGGGGTGGTAGCCCGTCACGTCCTGAACCCGGCGCAGGCGGTACCGGACCGTGTTCGGGTGAACGTACAGGGCCCTGGCCGCGGCCTCAATCGAGCTGCCGGCGTCGAAGAAGGCGACCACCGTGGCTGTCAGCTCGCCGCCGGCCGCCTGCAGCGGCTGAAAGATGTCGTTGGCCAGTGCCCGCCGGGCGTGCCCGTCGCCAGCGAGGACCCGCTCGGGAAGCAGGTCGACCGCCGCCACCGGCCGAGGTGCCCCCGGCCAGGCGTGCGCTGCCCGGATCCCCGAGAAGGCCGACCGGGCCGACCGTCCAGCATCGGCGAGCTGGTCGACGACCGGTCCCACCACGATCGGACCGGCGCCGAAGTACGGGGCCAGCTTCTCCGCCAGCCCGACCGGGTTGCCGCTCAGCCCGTCCCCGCCGGCTACCACCACCAGACGGTCGCCCTGGATGGCAAGCAGAGTGTCCAGGCCGACCCGGGTGCTGGTCCGGCGCAGCGCCTCAATGGCCTCGCGCGGCTCGCTCGGAGCCGCCCCGACGATCACCGCCACCGAGCTGGGAGACTGCCAGCCCAGGGTCGAGGCCCGGGAGACGAGGTTCTGGTCTGCCTCCCCGCGGACCACGGCGTCGACCACCAGAACCTCCAGGCGGGCGTCCCACGAGCCACGGACCTCGGCCGCTGTGGCGTACACCTCAGCCGCAGCGAAGGCCACCTCCCGGCTGAAGTAGACCACCGCCAGGCTGAGAGCCGTCTGGTCGGCGCGGGGCATCTGCTGAACCTGCTGCTCGACCACCTCGACGGTGGTCCGGACCAGCTCGACGGTCTGGTGCAGCGAGATCTGCCGCATCACCTCTCGAGGGGCGACCGAGAACAGGTCGCCCGGGGTCACCGGCTCATCGGTCTCGTCGGCCACCCAGGCCACGAATGAGTCGATCCCCGCCCGAGCCAGGAGAGTCACCCACGACCGGTGCTCGGCGTCGAGCGTGGTGAACCACGGATGGCGGGCGTCCATCTCTTGCAGCGTGGCGGTCGTCATCTCCGAGGCTCGCGCGGCCAGCTGGCCCACCAGCTGGGCTCGGGCCTGGGCTGACGGCAGCAGGGTCCGCCCGCGGACCCGTTCAGCCCTGGACTGCTTCGCCATGGCGTCAGCGTAGGGTGTCGCGCCCTCGGGGAGACGCGAGGTCCCGCGACCCGAGCAGGGCGGCTGCGCAGGACTGCCCGACGCCGCCGGCAGGCCGCTCAGTACGGGTTGTCCATGGCAGCGCGGGCCGCTTCGACCGGCGCAGAGAGCGCTGTGCTCGCGCGGTCTGGTCGCGTGAGCACCTAATCAATTCCTCGAAGACTGTCTGCGCGGTGCCTGGCATGACAAGATGGCTCGCAACAGGCTGGCTGCGACAGCACGAAAGGGTAAACACCGTGATCCCACGCGACGAGGGTGGACCGATCCTCAACGGGCTTCCGACGAACCTTCCCGACACCGACCCGGAGGAGACCGGGGAGTGGCTGGAGTCGCTGGACAGCCTCATCGACGCGCAGGGCCGCAACCGCGCCCGCTACCTGATGCTGAGACTGCTGGACCGCGCCCGCGAGAAGCAGATCGGTGTCCCGTCGCTGACCGCGACAGACTTCGTCAACACCATCCCCAAGGCCATCGAGCCGGAGTACCCCGGTGATGTCCAGACTGAGCGCAACTTCCGGCGCCTGCTGCGCTGGAACGCAGCGATGACGGTGCACCGGGCCCAGCGTCCCGGGGTCGGCGTCGGCGGGCACATCTCCACGTACGCCTCGTCCGCGACCCTGTACGAGGTCGGCTTCAACCACTTCTTCCGCGGTCAGGACCACCCGGGCGGGGGAGACCAGGTCTTCTTCCAGGGGCACGCCTCACCCGGCATGTACGCCCGGGCCTTCCTCGAGGGCCGGCTCACCCCTGACCAGCTGGACGGCTTCCGGCAGGAGCACAGCCACTACGTCGACGGGCGGCTGCTGGGGCTCCCCTCGTACCCGCACCCGCGGCAGATGCCAAGCTTCTGGCAGTTCCCCACCGTCTCGATGGGGATCGGGCCGATGAACGCGATCTACCAGGCGTCGTTCAACCGGTACCTTCACCACCGCGGTCTCAAGGACACCTCGGACCAGCACGTCTGGGCCTTCCTGGGCGACGGCGAGATGGACGAGCCGGAGTCGCGGGGCTTCCTGCAGTGGGCCACGATGGAGGAGCTGGACAACCTCACCTTCGTGATCAACTGCAACCTGCAGCGCCTCGACGGACCGGTCCGTGGCAACGGGAAGATCATCCAGGAGCTGGAGGCCTTCTTCCGTGGCGCCGGGTGGAACGTGATCAAGGTGATCTGGGGCTCCGGCTGGGACCCGCTGCTGGCGGCCGACCACGACGGGGCCCTGGTGAATGTGATGAACACCACCACCGACGGCGACTACCAGACCTTCAAGGCCAACAACGGCGGCTACGTCCGCGAGCACTTCTTCGGCCGCGACCCCCGCACCCTGGAGATGGTGAAGGACTGGTCCGACGACCAGATCTGGGCCCTGACCCGTGGTGGCCACGACTACCGGAAGGTGTACGCGGCGTACAAGGCGGCTACCACCTTTACCGGTGCCCCGACGGTGATTCTGGCCCACACCATCAAGGGCTACTTCCTGGGCACGCACTTCGCGGGCCGCAACGCGACCCACCAGATGAAGAAGATGGCCCTGGACGACCTGAAGTCGTTCCGCGACCGGCTGGAGATCCCGATCAGCGACGCGGTGCTGGAGGAGAACCCGTACCAGCCGCCGTACTACCACCCGGGCCCTGACGACCCGCGGATCCAGTACATGCAGCAGCGGCGTCGCGAGCTGGGTGGCTACCTCCCGGAGCGCCGGGACCGGCCCAAGCAGCTCACCCTGCCGTCGGCGAAGGCCTACCAGGGCGTCAAGAAGGGCTCGGGCAACCAGCCGATCGCCACCACCATGGCCTTCGTCAGGCTGCTCAAGGACCTGCTGCGCGAGAAGGGCTTCGGCGAGCACCTGGTGCCGATCGTGCCCGACGAGGCCCGGACCTTCGGGATGGACTCGTTCTTCCCGACCCTGAAGATCTACAACCCGCACGGGCAGAACTACACCCCGGTCGACAACGAGCTGATGCTGGCCTACCGGGAGTCGAGCGCCGGGCAGATCTACCACACCGGGATCAACGAGGCCGGCTCCGTCGCGGCCTTCACCGCCGCCGGGACCGCGTACGCGACCCAGGGGGTGCCGATGGTGCCGGTGTACATCTTCTACTCGATGTTCGGCTTCCAGCGGACCGCCGACTTCATCTGGGCGGCGGCCGACCAGATGGCCCGAGGCTTCCTGATCGGCGCCACCGCCGGCAAGACCACCCTGACCGGGGAGGGCACCCAGCACATGGACGGCCACTCGCCGCTGCTGGCTCTGACCAACCCGGCCGTGAAGGCGTACGACTGCGCCTACGCGTACGAGATCGCGCACGTGGTTGAGTACGGGCTGGAGCGGATGTACGGCGCTGACCCGCACGACGACATCTTCTACCTGACCGTCTACAACGAGCCGGTGCCGCAGCCGGCCGAGCCCGACGGGGTTGATGTGGAGGGGATCCGCAAGGGGATGTACCTGCTGGCGGAGGGCTCCACCGAGGGCCTGGCGGCGGACGCGCCGCGGGTTCAGCTGCTCGGCTCGGGAGTCCTGCTGGCCTCGGCCCTGGAGGCGCAGCGGCTGCTGAAGGATGAGTACGGGGTCGTCGCTGACGTCTGGAGCGTCACCAGCTGGAACGAGCTGGGCCGCGAGGCGATTGCCTGCGGCAGGGCCAACTTCGACGACGGTGGGGACCGGGTGCCGTACCTGACCCAGCAGCTGCAGGGCCGCCAGGGTCCGGTGGTCGCAGTCTCGGACTACGTCACCGAGGTGCAGAACCAGCTGGCCCCGTACGTGCCGGGTGACTTCTTCGCTCTGGGCGCAGACGGCTTTGGCTTCTCCGACACCCGCTCGGCAGCCCGGCGCTACCTTCGGGTCGACGGACCGTCGATGGCGGTGGCGGCGCTGCGGCTGCTCGGCCGCCGGGGCGAGGTCCCGGCTGAGCGTGCCCAGGAGGCGTACGTCCGGTGGCAGATCGACAACCCCGCTGCCGGCACCTCCGGCGCCGTGGGTGGGGACGCCTGAGGCAAGGGAGCGGCGAGTATGGCCACGGAGGGTTCAGGCTCGTACCCGTTCGGGCTGCGGCCGGGCCAGCTGGTCCAGGAGCTGGGCTGGGACAGTGACGTCGATGAGGACCTGCGGAACTCGGTCATGGACGCGATCGATGCGGATATGGTCGAGGAGTCCGACGAGGCCGTGGACGCGGTCCTGGTCTGGTGGCGGGCTGAGGACGGAGATGTCGTGGACGCCTTGGTGGACGCGCTGACCGACCTCGCGTCCGACGGGGTGGTCTGGCTGCTGACGCCCAAGGTCGGCCGGCCCGGCCACATCCGGCAGGCCGACATCGCCGAGGGTGCTGCCACGGCTGGTCTGGTGCTGACCTCGACGCTCAACGTCTCCAAGGACTGGGCTGCCGAGAAGATGGTCCGCACCAGGGGGCAGCGCCGCTAGAGGTCCTGAAGCAGCGTGGTCCTGGAGCCCGCGGTCGGTGGCGCTGGTTCGCGCCGTGCGGCCGCGGGCTGCCACAATGGGGCCCGCGAGCGGGCGCATAGCTCAGCCGGTCAGAGCACTTCCCTTACAAGGAAGGGGTCGGGGGTTCAAGTCCCTCTGCGCCCACCGGGGTCACGGGGGTCCCTCAGGCGGCAGACGGTCATGGCCGAAGGGACCCAGAACAAGGCCCGTGCCGACGAGGTCGCTGTCGTGGACCGTGATCGGTAGAGTTCCTGCTCGTGGCACAAGCAGACGACATCCTCGCCGAGATCGGCGCCCTCGACCGTACTCTCCGCTCGGTCGAGACGGTCGTTGACCTGCCCCGCCGCCGGCGCGAGATCGCGGACCTGGAGCAGGAGGCCTCGGCGCCTGATCTGTGGAGCGACCAGGAGAACGCCCAGCGGGTGACCTCCCGGCTGTCGCGGGCGCAGGCCGAGGTGGAGCGAGTCGAGGGGCTGCGCTCGCGGGTGGACGACCTGGCGGTGATGGTCGAGCTGGCCCAGGAGGAGGACGACCAGAGCACCTTCGACGAGGTACGCCGGGACCTCGGCAGGCTGACCGCCGAGATCCAGGCCCTGGAGGTCCGCACCCTGCTGTCCGGAGAGTACGACGAGCGCGACGCGCTGGTGACGATCCGCTCGGAGGCCGGCGGGGTGGACGCCGCCGACTTCGCCGAGATGCTGATGCGGATGTACCTGCGCTGGGCGGACCGGCACGGGTACCCGGTGGAGGTGTACGACACCTCGTACGCCGAGGAGGCCGGGATCAAGTCGGCAACCTTCACGGTGAAGGCGCCCTTCGCGTACGGGACGCTGTCGGTCGAGCAGGGCACCCACCGGCTGGTGCGGATCTCCCCCTTCGACAACCAGGGGCGTCGGCAGACCTCCTTCGCCGGAGTCGAGGTGCTCCCGGTCACTGAGGAGACCGACCACATTGATATCCCGGAGGCCGACATCCGGGTTGACGTCTTTCGCTCGTCCGGGCCGGGTGGGCAGTCAGTCAACACGACCGACTCCGCGGTCCGGATCACCCACCTGCCGACCGGTCTGGTGGTGAGCTGCCAGAACGAGAAGTCGCAGATCCAGAACAAGGCTGCTGCGCTGCGGGTGCTTCAGGCCCGGCTGCTGGAGCGGGCCCGCGCCGAGCGGGAGGCTGCTCTGAACGAGCTCAAGGGCGACGGCGGCAACTCCTGGGGCTCTCAGATGCGGTCGTACGTGCTGCACCCGTACCAGATGGTGAAGGACCTGCGGACCGAGCACGAGGTCGGCAACCCGGACGCGGTCTTCGACGGCGACCTCGACGGCTTCATCGACGCTGGGATCCGGTGGCGGCGGACCAGCCAGGACGCCGGCTGAGCCCGGTGGGGGTCACGACCCGCCCGGGCGCGCCGGTGCGACGTCTGGAAGGCAGGCTCACCTAGACTCGTGCTGGCCGGCCTGAGAACTCTCAGAAGCCTTCCCTGTTCCCAACCCCGGCCCAAGGTGATCACGTGATCAGATTCGAGGACGTCTCCAAGGTGTACGACGGGCAGAAGCGCGCTGCCCTGAAGGACGTGAGCATCGACATCGACAAGGGAGAGTTCGTCTTCCTGGTGGGTACCTCGGGCTCGGGGAAGTCGACTCTGCTGCGACTCATCCTGCGGGAGTACCGCACGACCAAGGGGAGGGTGTACGTCGCCGGCCGGGACCTGACCCGGATCCCAGGCTGGAAGATCCCCGGCCTGCGTCGCCAGATCGGGACCGTCTTCCAGGACTTCCGCCTGCTGCCGGGCAAGACCGTGAGTGAGAACGTCGCCTTCGCGCTGCAGGTGATCGGCAAGCCAGGCTCAGTGATCCGCCGGGTGGTTCCGGAGACTCTGGAGCTGGTGGGCCTCGGGGGCAAGGGAGACCGGCTGCCTGAGGAGCTCTCCGGCGGCGAGCAGCAGCGGGTGGCGATCGCCCGGGCCTTCGTCAACCGGCCCAAGATCCTGATCGCCGACGAGCCCACAGGAAACCTGGACCCCGCCACGAGTGTCGGGATCATGAAGCTGCTCGACCGGATCAACCGGGCCGACACCACCGTGGTGATGGCTACTCACGACTCTGCCATCGTGGACCAGATGCGCAAGAGGGTCATCGAGCTCGAAGCAGGCCAGGTCGTCCGGGACCAGGCCAAGGGCATCTACGGGGTGCAGTGATGCGACACACGTTCTCAGAAGCCTGGAGCGGCGTCCGCCGCAATGCGACCATGACCTTGGCGGTCATCGTGACGATGTGGGTCTCACTGTCGCTGTTCGGGTCGGGCCTGCTGGCTGCCCAGCAGGTCGAGCTGATGAAGGACCGCTGGTACGACAAGATCGAGATCTCGGTGTTCCTGTGCGTCAAGGACGTGAAGGGTGACAACTGCGACCCCGGCCAGGACGCCACGCAGGCCCAGAAGGAGACCATCCGGCAGGTCATCGAGTCCAACCCGGAGACCGCGCAGATCTTCTACGAGAGCAAGGAGGAGGCCTTCGAGGAGTTCAAGAAGGCCTACGCCGACTCGCCGATCCAGGACACCCTGACCGTCGACCAGATGCAGGACTCGTTCCGGGTGAAACTCAAGAACCCGAACAACTACCAGGGCCTGGTCAGCGAGGTTCAGACCCTCAAGGGAGTTCAGACGGTCCAGGACCTCCACACCTACCTGGACCCGATCTTCGCCTGGCTGAACGCCCTGCGCTGGGGGACGATCGGGATGAGCGCGCTGCTGCTGCTGGCGGCCGCGCTGCAGATTGGCAACACCATCCGGATGGCGGCGTTCGCCCGCCGGCGGGAGCTGGGGATTATGCGGCTGGTGGGTGCCGGCAACTGGTACATCATGCTGCCGTTCCTGCTGGAGTCGCTCTTCGCGGCGATTGTCGGGGCCCTGCTGGCCGGCGTCACGCTGGCTGCGGGCGTGTACTTCGTGATCATGCGGAACGCTCAAGTGTCACTTAAGGCTTTACAGTGGATCGGCTGGTCCCACACGGGGATTGCCATGGCTGGGGTTGCGGTCGTGGCGGTCCTGCTGTCCATGATTCCTACGTTGATCGCGACCCGCAGGTACCTGAGGGTCTGACAGGAGGGAAAGCATGCGGCGCTCGAGCGTGAAGACCGGAGCTCGCCTGGCGGCGGCTGGGGTATCCGTGGCGCTGGCCCTCGGGTGGGCGGCCCCGGCCCGGGCCGACGACTGGTCCGATGAGCGGGACCGGCAGCGGGCGGCGGCCGCGGCCGCGCAGTCCGACGTGCTGACCCTCCAGGGGCAGCGCAGCCAGGTCCAGGGGGCTGTGTCGACGATGACCAGCCAGGTGCACGAGTCGTCGGCTGCTCTCGACGCAGCCGTCAGCAAGCTGGCCGCTTCTCGTACCGCCCTGACCCAGGCTCAGTCGCAGCTCGCGGTGGCGCAGCAGCAGGTGCTGGCAGCCGAGCGCAAGGACGCTGAGACCGAGGCCCGCCTGGTGCAGAGCCAGGCTCAGCTGGCCATGGTGAAGCAGCAGGTGGCTGAGAACCAGGTCTCGCTGGACAAGGAGCAGGCGAAGGTTGGTCAGATGGCCCGCCAGCAGTACCAGCAGAACACCTCCATGATGGGCCTGGCCACCCTGCTCACCCCCCGCACCACGGTCGACATGAGCAACCGGGTGCAGTGGGCCACGACGATGTTCGACACCACGTCGGCCCAGGTGACCCGCCTGGAAGACCGTCAGGCGAAGCTGGCTGAGACCAAGAACACCCAGGCCGTCATTGAGGCCCGGGCGGCCGCCGACCGCAAGCAGGCTGCCGCGAACCTGTCCGCTACGCAGAAGGCTCGGGCAGCGGCCCAGGCGGCCGAGGCCGCGGTGCAGAAGGCGGTCGCGGCCAACGCTGCAGCCGAGGCGGCAGCTCAGCAGGCACTGGACGCCGACAAGGCAGTTCTGGCGGCTAAGGAGGGCGAGCTGGCGGCGGTGAACCAGCGGATCGCCAAGCGGTTCGCCGACCAGAAGGCCGCCGAGTCCGCCGCTGCCAACGCTGAGCAGCAGCGGCTGAAGGCTCAGCAGGCCGCAGCTGCAGCCGCGGCGGCGGCGAAGCGTCGGGGGAGCCAGGCCCAGGCCCCGGCCCCCGCGCCGGCTGCGGCAGCCCCGGCTCCGGTCTCGTCCAAGGGTGATCTGGTGCGCCCGGTCAGTGGTCCGCTGACTTCCCCGTTCGGGATGCGTCTGCACCCGGTGCTCAAGGTCTGGAAGCTGCACGACGGGACCGACTTCGGCGCTGGGTGCGGGACCCCTATCCGGTCGGTCGCGGCCGGAGTGGTCACCGAGGCCTACTACAACGGCGGGTACGGCAACCGGATCTTCGTCGACCACGGCAACATCGGCGGTCGGCACCTGACCACCTCGTACAACCACCTGTCGAGCTACGCCGCGCGTCCGGGCCAGCGGGTCGCCGCCGGTCAGGTGGTCGGCTACGTCGGCTCCACCGGGTACTCGACTGGCTGCCACCTGCACTTCATGACGTGGGTGAACGGGTCGCTGGTGAACCCGATGTCGGTGCTGTGAGGTCAGGCGCGGCGCCGGGTCCGTACGTGGTGCGACAAGGCTCGCTGAGCCTCCCGGTTCGCCTCGCGCTCCGCGATCGCGGCCCGCTTGTCCCAGTCCCGCTTGCCAGTGGCCACAGCGATCTCGACCTTGGCGTAGCCGTCGAGGAAGTAGATCGCGAGCGGGACGATCGTGCGGCCTGATGCCGCCACCTCCCGCTCCAGCTTGTCGATCTGACGCCGGTGCAGCAGGAGCTTGCGGTTGCGTCGCGGCTGGTGGTTCTCGGTGCTGTGGGAGTACTCCGGGATGTGGGCGTTGCGGAGCCAGACCTCACCGTTGTCGACGGTGGCGAAGGCATCGGAGAGCGAGGCCCGACCGGCCCGCAGCGACTTCACCTCGGTGCCGGTCAGCACCAGACCAGCCTCCAGGCTGTCGTGCAGGTGGTAGTCGTGGCGCGCTTTTCGGTTCTGCGCCACGAGGACGCGGCCCTTCGGTCTGGGCACTGTGGTCTCCTCTCGGCATGAGCACTTCACGATAGCGGGAGCAGTGGGGGCTGGGCATGCAGGTTCCAGGAGCAGGGGAGGGCCAGGGTTGAGCCTGATCCACGCTGGGCTCGAGGCTGCCAGGCTGGCGCCATGACGACCCCCCCAGCCGAGCACCCCACCTTGGGCCTGCCCGTGACCGAGGCCGAGCGTCAGGAGGCTGGCCGTCGGCTCCGGTGGGCGTACGACAGCGGGCGGCTGAGTCCGCAGGACTTCGACCGGCGCTCGGGGATTGTCGCGCTGGCCACCACGCGACGGGACCTGAACACAGCTTTTCTGGGGCTGGTCCAGGTGGCTCAGCCGCGGCTCCGCCCACAGTCCCTGGGTGGGGTCCTGACCGCCCACCTGGCGGCCTTCTTCTGCTTCCTGCTGGGGCCGCTCATCGTCTTCTTCGCTGCCACTGGGGCCGACACCCGGCGCGAGGCTGCCAAGGCCTTCAACCTATCCTTCCTGGTGACCGTCGCCGGCGTCGTGGTGACCCTGCTGACGATCGTGACCGGTGGTGCAGCCGCCGTGCTGTTCCCGGTCCTTGGCGGCTACTGGTCTCTGTCGGTACTGGTGATGCTGGTCCAGGCCCTGCAAGGGATCGACTGGAACCACCCGCTGAAGCGGTGGCTGCCGTGGGAGCTGCTGCGGGAGCGCTAGACTGGTCGAGCACATCTGAACAGGGGGTGACTGGTTTCGACTCGGGACGGTAGTCCCAGGAGAAGCGGGCCGAGGAGCCAAGGTCATCTCGTTAACGATCCTTGGAACCCAATAAGTGCCGACAACACGCGCACTGACTTCGCTCTCGCTGCCTGAGCAGTGACCGAAGGGTCAGCCCGGACTCGCCTTCGGTCCGGATCCTGGCCTCATCAAGAAGGCTTGCCGCGACGACCGTGCCCTAGGGGCGTCACGGGACACATCTAGGGCTGGGCTTGTTCACCACGTGCCGGAACGAGGGTGAGAGCCGAGCAGAACACCACCACCGGCTGCGCCCGGAGAAGTCCTGGTTCGCCGCTCAAGGACGCGGGTTCAATTCCCGCCACCTCCACCTCAGGTGCCGACTCTCGACCGGGAGCCGGCACCGTCGTCTTCGTACCTCAGGAACCTCGTGCGGCGGCGCTGTGGTTCGCCGCAGCCACCGTGCTCCCAGGGGCGCCACTGGTGAGAAGCCGCCGTAGGTGTTGCCGCATGCACGTGCAGCAGCGTCCGGCGAGGCCCTCGCCGGACGCTGCTGTGGGGATGGGTCGCGGCCCCGTGGGAAGATGTGTCCGTGGACGAGAGGGTCGAGCCGGCGGCCGGGTTGCTGCTGGTGGCGAGTGTCGACCTCAGGGACGGGGTCTTCGACCAGACCGTGGTGCTCTTGCTCGATCATGACGACTCCGGCACCCTCGGAGTGGTGCTGAACCGGGTCTCCCGGGTCGACCTGGGTCAGGTTCTGCCGCAGTGGGTGAGCGAGGTCAGCCTGCCTCAGGCGCTGTACGCCGGCGGGCCGGTATCACCCAACGGAGCGATCTGCCTGGCTAGCCTGGGGCCTGGGCAGGCCGAGCCGCCCGGGTGGCGACGACTGTTCCACGAGGTTGGTCTGCTGCACCTTGACACACCGGTGGAGATCGTCCGGGGTGCCTTCCGTGATCTTCGGATCTACGCCGGGTACGCCGGCTGGGCGGCTGGCCAGCTGGACGCGGAGCTGCGCCGTGGCGCCTGGCACGTGGTGCCGGCGCTGTACGACGACATCTTCGGGGACCACTACGCCGACCTGTGGCAGCGGGTCCTGCACCGGCAGGGGAACCCGCTGGCCTTCTTCGCTACCTGGACCGCTTCGCCGCAGCACAACTGACCCTGTCGGCGTGCCAGACTAGCTGCTATGTCGAGCAAGGGGGTCTCCGCGTGAGCATGTGGATGGACGAACCGCCGGCTGATGTCATAGACGGCAACCCGCTGTCGGCAGGGCTGGCTCCAGAGGACGAGCTGCTGGCTGCCCAGGGGGAGGGCGAGTCGTGGGAGCCGGCAGAGGGCTATCCCGACAGCACACGGTCGGTCCGGATCTGGGTTGATGAGAACAAGCGGCTGACCGATGTCCAGATCTCGAACCGGTGGCGGGAAAGGGCGCGAGGCACCTCCCTGTCGAGCATGTTCGACGAGGCCTTCCTTCTGGCCAACGCGACCCTGGGGACGACCGAGCTCCCCTATGCCTGGGAGGACGACGAGCCGGACGAGGTCGGGTCGGAACTGCTGAGCTGGGAGGCCCTGGACCGCATTCAGGAGCGGACGCGGTTGCTGATTGAGGAGTCGGCCCGGCTCGATGCCGACCCGAGCAGCGTCACGCCAGCCCGGTGGGAGGGGCAGGGCGCGGAGGGCCAGAGCAACAACCGCAAGGTCACAGTGCGCCTGAACCGGCACGGGCACACCGAGAAAGTGATCTTCGATGAGCACTGGTTGTCTGGGTCGCGCGTCTCCCAGGTCCGAGACGCCGTCTGGCAGGCCCACGAGGCTGCATATGCCGCCTTCGTGCCGCCGGTCTTCGTCCTCGGTGACCGGGAGCGGCTGGCCCGCGAGCTAGGGCGGCTGCAGAGGCAGACCAGCGCACTGATGAGTCGTGGCACCGAGTTCCAGGGAGGACGTTGATGAGCACCCCACACCCCGATCACGAGCTGCGGGTTCAGGAGTCAGGAGTCACCGGCCACCGGTCCGACACCGACGACCTGGTGGGCGGCCTGGAGATCTACGAGGCCCTGATCAACCCGCACGATGGCGGGGGGCAAGGCGGGCAGCGGGGCGCCGGTGGGGCGCCGATGATGATGCCGCCCGGGATGATGGGCATGGGTAGGACCGGTACCGGTAGTGCCGCGGGCGGCGCAGGAAGCGCTGGCGCGGGCATGGGCATGCCGGGGACCGGAGCCGCTGGCCTCGGTAGTGGTACGGCCGGGGCTGGCCTGGGCGGGGCTGGGCTCGGCGGATCCGGTGGCTTGTCCGGTGCGGGCGGCGGCCTGGGTAGCGGAGGTGGCCTGGGTAGCGGAGGTCTGGGCGGCCTGAGCAGCGGCGGACTGGGGAGCGGCGGCCTGGGTAGCAGTGGTGTGAGCCTGCCGGGCACCCGGGCGGCCGGCCTGTCTGACCTGCCTTCCCACGATCCGAGCAAGCTGGCGTCATCTGATCGGTCCGGCCTCACAAGTCCCACCCTGTCCAGCCCGGACCTGTCGAAGTCTGGGGTGTCCGGTGTGCCAGGTGTGTCGACGGCTGGTGGGCCAGGTACGTCCAGTGGCCTGGATATGCCGGACCTGTCGAAGTCTGGGGTGTCCGGTGCGCCAGGTGTGTCGACGGCTGGTGGGCCAGGTACGTCCAGTGGCCTGGATATGCCGGACCTGTCGAAGTCTGGGCCAGGTGCGACGCCTGGTGGGCCAGGTACGTCTGGTAGTCCGGAGATGCCGGACCTGTCGAAGTCTGGGCCAGGTACTACGCCGACGCTCGGCGGGCCAGGTGCGACGCCTGGCGGGCCAGGTGCGACGCCCGGTGGTCCAGGTGCGACGCCCGGTGGTCCAGGTGTGACGCCTGGTGGTCCAGGTACGACGCCCGGTGACGTGGGTGGGCCGGGTACGCCTGGTGGGCCGGGTGAGGAGACTCCCGTCGAGGCCTCGCCGGAGATGCTCAAGAAGGAGGCCCAGCACTGGGACGACACCGCCGAGGGGTGGGACTCTTCGGTCAGCAACAAGGTCAAGGGCCTTGCTCCCAGCGGGGACGCCTTCGGCATGCTGAAGGAGGCCTTCAAGCCGTACTACGACCTGCTGGTGCGCCTCCAGAAGCTGGCAGCAGAAGGCGGCCAGGAGTTCAGAGCGATCAGCGAAACGCTCAACTCGGCCTCCGGCCAGTACCAGGAGACTGAGGAGCAGAACACTCAGGCCGCGAAGCTGATGACTGGCGACGCTCCGACCGCAGGCACCGCAGTCTAGGAGGGCTCAGATGACGACGGAGATCAAGAACCTGGACCCAGACATCGTCGAGGCCTTCGAGGGGCTTCGAGAAGCGATGAAGGCCTGCGAGGACAACGACCGCAAGCAGGCCAAGGTGGCCATTGACCGGATTGATGCGGACGACGACTGCCGGGACAAGGAGGTGAAGCGGTTCCGGGAGGACGCCGACAAGATCATCAATGAGATGAAGGAGCAGTTCAATGCGCTGAAGCACAACTACGAGGAGAAGCTGCGGCCGCACGAGAACGTCGCCACCAACCTGCACAAGGTCTACACCGACACCTGGCAGGTCGTTGGCCAGGAGGTCGAGCCCATCCTCACCGACATCCAGCAGCGGCAGCAGCAGACGCACTGGACGGGCCCGGGAGCCGAGGCCTACATGCAGCAGCTGCCCGTGCAGCTGGCGGCGGTGACAGAGTTCCAGCAGTACGTGGAGGTGGCGGGCTATGGGGTCGAGACTCCGGCCCTGCTGCAGCACGGGGCGTTCCAGAACTTCCAGATCCTGCTGAACACTTGGAAGGAGGCCCTCAGCGGGTACGCCAACACCGACACGGGTGAGCACTACTTCCAGCGCTGCGCCTGGGCTGGGTCGGCGCTCAAGCAGGCCAACGACTGGTTCATCGCCAACCTGATGACCGGGACGGACCAGTGGAAGCAGCCGCTGGACGAGCACGTGCGCCAGATGACCTCAAGCAAGGTCACGACCCCTGAGGTGCTCAAGAACGATGCGTGGCCGAGCGCCACCTCGGGCGGCGACTCATCCTCTGTCACGCCGCCGACCGAGTCCAAGTACACGGCCCCGTCCCAGGCGTCGCAGCCCGCTGCGCCGCCGAGCGCCGAGCGCGGCGAGGACGAGGGCCTCAAGGACCCGGACTACCGCGGCGGCAGGTCGGGCGGAGACGGCAAGGGTGGCTGGTGGACCTGACCGGGCCTGTCCTCGCCGTACCGCGGCCTCGGGCGCTGGCACTGTGACAGCGGCTGAAGGCAGGTTGCGGCTAGCATCGTGGCCTGGGAGGAGACGATCGTGGCTGATCTGAACGGGGGGCGGCGGCGCATCCTGGTGGTGGATGACGATGCATCACTCGCTGAGATGCTGCAGCTGGTGCTGCGCCAGGAGGGGTTCGAGACTGTCTGGTGCGCCAGCGGGGACCGGGCCTTGGAGGAGTTCCGGGCCACCTCGCCGGACCTGGTGCTGCTGGACCTGATGCTGCCCGGAATGGACGGTGTGGCTGTCTGCCGCCGGATCCGAGAGGAGTCCGGCGTCCCCATCGTGATGCTGACCGCCAAGTCGGACACGGGGGATGTGGTGGACGGCCTGGAGGCGGGGGCTGACGACTACGTACCGAAGCCGTTTAAGCCCCGCGAGCTGGTGGCTCGGATCTGGACCCGGCTGCGGCGACCCCCGGCAGAGTCGGAGAGCGAGACGATCCGGATCGGCGACGTGGTCATCGACGTACCCGCCCACGAGGTCCGCCGCGGCAGCCAGATCATCGCCCTGACACCGCTGGAGTTCGACCTGCTGCTGACCCTGGCCCGCCGGCCCCAGCAGGTCTTCGGTCGGGAGAAGCTGCTGGAGCAGGTCTGGGGCTACCGCCATGCCGCCGACACCAGACTGGTCAACGTCCACATCCAGCGACTACGCTCGAAAGTCGAGAAGGACCCGGAACGGCCAGAGCTGGTGGTCACCGTACGCGGAGTCGGTTACCGGGCCGGGGGGAGCTCTGCTGGCTAGGTTCATGGGCGTCGGGCGGACGCTGCGGATCCTCCACGTCCCGGAGCGGGTCTGGTGGGGCTCTCTGCCGCTGCGGGTGGTCATGACCACCTTGTCCGGCACGATCGTGGTCTTGCTGCTGGCTGGCTGGCTGCTGCAGCAGCAGGCCTCCGACGGGATCCAGCGGGGAAAGACCGTCTCGGCGGTGGCGGAGGCATCGACGGCGCTCGAGGCCATGGAGGAGTCTCTCCGGGAGGCATCACCAGGGCAGGCCGGGTCCAGCGACACCCTGACCCGGGTGGCCTTCTCGGCGGTCCAGCGCGGTGCTGTGGGCGGCCAGTACCACGTCGTGGTGCAGGGGCCGGTCTCTGACATCCTCACCCCAGGCCTCGACACGAGCTGCATCCCAGACCGGGTTCGCAGTGAGGTGTCGCGGGCCAGCGAGGCCGGGGACCCGTCGGTGTTTGTCACTCCGACCGCGGTCCGCTACCTCGACGGGAGCGAGACTGTGCCCGGGGTCATCGTCGGGGCGTCTGTCGGTGCCGCCAGCGCCGTCCGCTACCCGATCTACTTCGTCTTCCCCATGAAGCAGGAGGCCGAGACGCTGCAGATCCTGCAGCGTGCGGTCGTGACCACCGGGGTCGTCGTGATGCTGTCCCTGGCCCTGATCTCGTACTGGGTGGCCCGGCAGGTGATCGGGCCGGTCCGGGAGGCCCGGCTCGCAGCGGAGCGGCTGGCGTCGGGAGAGCTCACGGAGCGGATGCCGGTCCGCGGAACAGACGACCTGGCGGGCCTGGCGGTCTCCATGAACTTCATGGCCTCCGAGCTGCAGCACCGCATCCTGCAGCTGGAAGAGCTCTCGCAGCTGCAGCAGCGCTTCGTGGCGGATGTCTCCCACGAGCTGCGAACGCCGCTGACCACGGTCCGGTTGGCTGCCGACACGCTGTACGACGCCCGTGATGAGTTCGGTCCCCTGGAGCAGCGCAGTGCTGTGCTGATGCGGCGTGAGCTGGACCGGTTTGAGGCGCTGCTGGCCGACCTGCTGGAGATCAGCCGGTTCGATGCCGGGGCAGTCGACCTGGCCGCCGATGAGGTCGACCTGGCTCAGCTGGTCGCGACCGAGGTGGAGGCGCTGCGGCCGTTTGCCAGGACGAAGCAGACCACCCTGGAGCTGATCTCGCCCGGGACCGCGGTCGCGGTGGCTGACGCTCGCCGGATGGGCAGGGTGCTGCGGAACCTGCTGACCAATGCCATTGAGCACGGGGAGGGCAAGCCGGTCACCGTTGAGGTTGCCGCGAACGACAGTGCGGTCGCGATCACCGTCCGCGACCGCGGTGTCGGATTTGCCGCTGCCGATGCGCAGAACGTGTTTCACCGCTTCTGGCGAGCCGATCCGGCTCGGTCCCGCAGTGTTGGTGGCACCGGGCTCGGGCTTGCCATCTCCTTGGAGGACGTCAGGCTTCACGGTGGGTACCTGAATGCCTGGAGCCGGCCGCAGCAAGGGGCCCAGTTCCGGGTGACCCTGCCCCGACGGCAGGACTCGCCGGTCGTTCGGTCCCCGCTGCCGGTGGTCCCCCGGGAGCGGACCCAGGACTGGCTCGGCTCCGGCGAGCAACCAAGGGAGCTGCCCCAATGACTCGACTGCTGGCCGTGCTGGGGATCGTGCTGTCACTCCTGGTGGGGTGCGCGTCACTGCCGACCGAAGGGCCAGTGGTCCGGGAAAGCCGACACTCCCGGCAGCCGGGGCCCGGCGGGGTCGCGATTGCTCCCGACCCGCCGCCGACAGGAGCGAGCGAGTCGCTGATCATTGATGGCTTCCTGCATGCCATGGCGACCTACCAGCCGGGGTACCCGGCGGCCCGGATGTACCTGACCGACGAGGCCAACCGCGACTGGCGCCCCGAGGCTGGCGTCACGGTCTATGCCGACACCACGCCACCGCGGGCGACAGCGGAGCCGGTCAGCATCGTCGGGCGGGTCGGGCTCGACGGCTCATTCACGGCCCACGATGAACGGGCCCGGTTCGACTTCCTGATCGAGCGCAACCGGGACGGGCAGCTGCGGATCGCGAACCCACCAGAGGGGATTCTGATCTCGCGCTACCTCTTCGCGACCGCCTACGTCCGCAGCGATATCTTCTTTCTCGACCCCACAGGCTCCACGCTGGTCCCTGACACCAGGTACATCGCTCGGGGGAACCGAGACGCCTCTGCTCTGGTGAGGCTGCTGCTCCAAGGGCCGTCGCAGTGGCTGGCGCCTGCCGTGACCAACGCCGAGCCCAGTCCGGCAGGCCTGACCGGACCCGTGGTCGGCTCGGGAGTGCTGACGATCCCGCTCCAGGCCGAGCCGCAGGCGGACAGGTCCGCAGCCTTCGCTGCCCAGCTGGCCGCTACCTTGCGTCAGCTGCCCGATGTTGAGGGGTTCCAGATCACGGTCGACGGGAGGCCCGTCACCATCGACGGACAGCGCACGGACGGCATCGCGCCGCTGTCGCTGGCAGACCGGTACGACGCCCTGCACCCGCTCAGCACCCAGCTCTTCGGGATCCAGAACGACCGGCTGGTTCGAGTCTCCGAGACCCCAGACGAGGCGCCTCGTGTCGTGGACGGGCCGTTTGGAGCCCAGAGCTGGTCGGCCACCGGACTGGCCGTGAGCTCCGACGGGCTGGAGGCGGCCCTGGTGGTGGGTTCCGGCGAAGTCCGAGAGCTGCACCGGGGGCCCGTGGACGGTGGTGCGAGCCAGCGGGTGCTCTCGGCCGCAGGACTGCTGCGGCCGCAGCTCACCCGGTCTGGGCGGCTCTGGGCGATGACCGCGTCCGGCACGATGTCACAGGTCACGGGAGACCAGGTCGAGCAGGTTCCTGTGCACGGGCTCGCCGGGACCTCCGTGGTGGCCTTTCGGGTGTCACCCGACGGGCAGCGGATGGCGGTCCTGGTGCAGCCTGACGGGAGCCGCAGCCGGGAGCTGCGCCTGCTGCGGCTCGAGGGCGGTGGTGCCTGGGGCGGCGCCCGCCGGATCCCGCTGCTGCGAGAGTCTCGAGAGCTGACGGACCTGCTGGACCTGGGATGGAGCAGCGGCAGCACTGTCACCGTGCTGAGCGGCGACGCGCGGCCCGAGGTGGTGGACGTGGACCTGGCCGGGGTCATGGTCCGCGACCTCGGACGGGCCGATGACTGGACCGCAGTCACGCTGACCACGAGCCCTCGCAACCCGGCTCACAAGGTGGTGGCCGACAGCACCCGCCTGTGGCTGTACCAGGGCGGCTTCCGGTGGGCGCCGCTGCGCCTGCCCACCGACAGTGCCACCGCTCTGCGGCTGCCCACCTACCCCGGCTGACATGCCCGCCGCAGGCTGAGACGCGCAGCGGGCTGCGGCGCCCACCCGTGGCGGCTCGTGCCCGCTGCAGCGTGGGCCCCGGGCCGGGGACCCCGGCACAGGTCGGGTGGAGATACTGTGGTGAGCGACCAGGTTCACCCTTGCCCTACCCGACCACCACCGGAGCCGTGTCTGACCTTCCTGACCCCACCGCCGTCGTCCTGAAGGGGATCGGCGCACCTCCCTCACCCGATGACGGCGTCCGGGTGCTGGTAGACCGCCTGTGGCCGCGGGGTATCTCCAAGGCCCGGGCGGCGCTGGACGAGTGGGCCAAGGACGCCACACCCTCCACCGATCTGCGTCGGGCCTTTCACTCTGGTGAGCTGGACTGGCCCCAGTTCGTGGACGCCTACCGGGAGGAGCTGCGCGGACTCCCCCAGGCCCAAGCAGCAGTGGAGCACCTGCGAGACCTGGCTCGCCAAGGGCGAGTGACCCTCCTGCTTGCCGGCCACGACCACAACCACACGCACGCCCGCGTCCTGCGCGAAGCGGTTCTGGGTCGTCGGGACCCAGAGGTGGAGTAGGTCAGAGGACTTGTCCACAGCCGCTCAGCTGTCCACAGACTGATGCTCCTTCCAGCCCGGGCCTGTCTCCGTGCGCCAGGCTGGACGGGTGGGGACGTCAACCTGGTTGTCGGCGGCGGCCGACCTTGTGCTGGGCGCTACCTGTCCGGGCTGCGGCCAGCCGGGGGCGGGGGTCTGCCGTGGCTGCCGCGAAGAGCTGCGACGGCAGGCCCCGAGCCAGGAGCAGCGGGGGCTGCCCGACTGGCCCCGCGTCTGGGCCGCAGCCCGGTATGAAGGGGTGACGCGGAGCCTCATCGGAGCTCACAAGGAGCGAGGGGCCCGGTCTGGGACCGCCGCCCTGGGGGAGGCCCTGGCCAGGGCGGTCGCTGCGCTGCTGCTTGAGACCGCAGTGGTGGAAGCCACCCTGGTCCCGGTTCCGTCCCGGCCAGCCACGGTCCGCGGCCGCGGCTACGACTCGGTGCTGCTGCTGGCCCGGGCCGCTGCGGCCCATCTGCGCCGAGCCGGGGCCCGGGTCTGGGTCCGGGCTTCGCTGCACCAGGTCCGTCCAGTCGCCGACCAGGCGGGGCTGGGCACCGCTGCGCGGCTGACGAACCTCGTCGGGGCCTTGCGGGCCGACCAGCTCCGAGGGCCGGTGCTGGTGGTCGACGACGTGGTCACCACCGGTGCCACCGTGCTTGAGGCACAGCGGGCGCTGGTGGCAGCGGAGGCGCAGGTGCTGGGGGCCGCTGCTGTCGCCGCGACCAGGCTGCGCTCATCGAGCCAGGATTCACTGCGGTAACAGAATGATGAGCGACTCGCCGACCAGCGGCGTGGCCTTGGGCGAGAGGTACTAGCCTCAGGGCATGGCGCCACCGGTCAGTCCGCTTGAGGCTGGCGGGGGTGCCTGCTGTTTCTCCGGCTCCGGGAAAGCCCCGGCGCCGGTGGGGTGATGAGGAGGAGCCATGGACGTCGTCGTCACGGCACGCCGCTGCCAGATCTCGGACGCGTTCCGCGAGCAGGTAGTCCAGCGGATGCGCAGCATCGAGCGCATCCGCGACCGGATCATTCGCAGCGAAGTGAAGGTGGTGTGCTCTGACACTAGGCATCCCGACCAGGCAGTTCGAGTCGAGATCACCCTGATCGGCAAGGGTCCCGTGGTCCGGGCCGAGGCCTCCTCTGACGACAAGACCGTCGCCTTCGACCGTGCCCTGGACCGGCTGAAGACACAGCTGCGCCGGGCGGCCGACCGCCGCAAGGTGCACCGGGGGCTTCGGGTCACCGACAGCCTCAAGGCCCCCGAGCCAGCGGCTGTGGTGGAGGCTGACGAGCCCGCGGTCGACGAGGTCCGCCAGGTGGCTGGCCTGGAGGTTCACGGCGACGGGCCGCTGGTCGTCCGGGAGAAGCACTTCCGGACCGCGCCACTGACGCTCGCCCAGGCCCTCGACGAGATGGAGCTGGTCGGTCATGACTTCTTCCTCTACGTGGACGCGGAGAACGGGCAGCCCTCGGTGGTCTACCGGCGCAAGGCGTACGACTACGGCGTGATCCACCTGGAGGTTGACCAGGCCTGAGTCCGTGGCCACGGCAGACCGGCCGGGGACCGGCCGGTCTGCCGCTGCTGACCGGTCTAGTGGCGCTCGACGCTAGCCTTCACCTCGTGCGACACCTCAGCCTGGCCCAGGCCCGCCGGATCGCGCTGGTCGCGCAGGGCTTCGGCCGGGACCGGCCCACGCCGGTGACTGTCCGCCACCTCCAGTCCGAGGTCAACCGTCTGGCCCAGCTGCAGATCGACTCGGTGAACGTGCTCCAGCGGGCCCACTATCTTCCCTTGTACGGTCGGCTCGGACCGTACCGGTGCGACCTGCTCGACCGGAGCTTCGGCGAGGCACCGCGGCGGCTGTTCGAGTACTGGGGCCATGCCGCCAGCCTGATCGACATCCGACTGCAGCCAGCCCTGCGGCCCCGGATGGCCCGGGCCGCCAGCGAGGCCTGGCCCGACCTGGTTCGGGTCCAGCGTGAGAACCCCGACCTGGTGGAGCAGACCTACCAGGCCGTGGCGGCGTCACCGGCGGGCCTGACCGCTCGGCAGGTGGAGCATCCGGCAGCACCGCGAAGCCGCGGCTGGGGGTGGAGCTGGACCGCGACCAAGACCGCGCTGGAGTGGCTGTTCCGCTCCGGCCGGGTCACCTCGTCGCGGCGCACCAGCGGATTCGAGCGGGTCTACGACCTGTGGGAGCGGGTGCTGCCACCCGATGTCGCCCAGGCCCCGGACCTGGACCCGGTCGAGGCGGACCTGACTCTGCTGCGCCGAGCGGTCCGGGCCCTCGGGATTGGCACTGAGTCCTGCTTCGCGGACTACTTCCGGATGTCGCGGGCAGCCACCCGGGCCGCCTTGGCGACCATGGTTCGGCTCGGCGAGCTGGAACCGGTTCAGGTCAGCGGCTGGTCCGACCGGGTCTACCTGGACCCCACAGCCCGGCGCCCGCGGTGGGTCCAGGGCCGGGGACTGGTCAGTCCCTTCGACTCGCTGGTCTTCGAGCGGCGCCGGCTGGCCCGTCTGTTCGGCGTCGACTACCGGATCGAGATCTACGTCCCGCAGCCGCAGCGAGTGTACGGCTACTACGTCTACCTCTTCCTGCTGGGGGAGCAGATCGTGGCCCGGGTCGACCTCAAGTCCGACCGGTCGGCGCGCCGGCTTCAGGTGCAGGCCTGGCGGGAGCCGGACGGGCCGCCGGGCCGACTCGTGGCCCGCGAGCTAGCGGCTGAGCTGAGCCTGCTCGCTGACTGGCTGAACCTGTCCACGGTCACCGTCGCAGCCCGTGGAGACCTGGCCGACGACCTAGCCGCGGCGCTGGGCTGAGCCGGTCAGCGGTGAGTCGGCAGTCCCAGCGCCACTAGGATGGTCCAGACCCCGCGCCCGGCGGGGCGAGCCTGAGGAGATTTCGGCGTGGGTTTGCTCGACAAGATGCTGCACATCGGCGAGGGCCGCCAGCTGAAGAAGCTGGAGGTGATCGCGAAGCAGGTCAACTCGATCGAGGACGACTACGAGTCGATGTCCGACGACGAGCTGAAGGGCCAGACGGCTGACCTCAGGCAGCGCTACGACAACGGAGAGTCACTGGACTCGCTGCTGCCTGAGGCCTTCGCCACGGTGCGGGAGGCCACTCAGCGGGTGCTGGACAAGCGGCACTTCGACGTCCAGATCATGGGCGGGGCGGCGCTGCACCAGTGCATGATCGCCGAGATGAAGACCGGTGAGGGCAAGACCCTGGTCGCGGTGCTGCCGAGCTACCTGAACGCGCTGACAGGTAAGGGCGTGCACATCGTCACGGTCAACGACTACCTGGCCCAGTTCCAGTCGGAGCAGATGGGCCGGATCCACCACTTCCTGGGCCTGGAGGTGGGCGCGATCCTGGCCCACATGGACCCGGCCGCGCGGCGGGCCGCGTACGAGGCGGACATCACGTACGGGACCAACAACGAGTTCGGTTTCGACTACCTGCGCGACAACATGGCGCTGGCCCTCGGCGACTGTGTCCAGCGCGGCCACTACTACGCCATCGTCGACGAGGTCGACTCGATCCTGGTCGACGAGGCGCGGACCCCGCTGATCATTTCCGGCCCTTCGGAGGACACCGGTCGGTGGTACCCCGAGTTCGCCCGGATGGTGGGCCGGCTGACACGCGACAAGCACTACGAGGTCGATGAGAAGAAGCGTACGGTCTCGATGCTGGAGCGCGGTATCGAGGAGGTGGAGGACCGGCTCGGGATCGAGAACCTGTACGAGTCGGCGAACACCCCGCTGATCTCGTACCTCAACAACGCCATCAAGGCCAAGGAGCTGTTCAGGCGGGACAAGGACTACGTGGTCATCGACGGCGAGGTCCTGATCGTCGACGAGCACACCGGCCGGACCCTGGTCGGACGGCGGTACAACGAGGGCCTGCACCAGGCGCTGGAAGCCAAGGAGCACGTCCAGATCAAGGAGGAGTACCAGACTCTGGCCACGATCACGCTCCAGAACTACTTCCGGATGTACGACAAGCTGGCCGGGATGACCGGCACCGCCAAGACCGAGGAGTCGGAGTTCCAGAAGATCTACGGCCTGGGCGTGATCGCGATCCCGACGAACATGCCGATGATCCGGGTGGACCAGCGCGACCTCATCTACCGCACTGAGGAGGCGAAGTTCGCCGCCATCGTCGAGGACGTCGTCGAGCGTCACGAGGAGGGCCAGCCGATCCTGATCGGTACGGCCTCGGTCGCCAAGTCCGAGAAGCTGTCGAAGCTGCTGGTCAGGGCGGGGATTCCGCACGAGGTGCTGAACGCCAAGCAGCATGCCCGGGAGGCCGCGGTGGTGGCGCTGGCCGGGCGCAAGGGGGCCGTCACGGTGGCCACCAACATGGCCGGCCGAGGCACCGACATCATCCTGGGCGGGAACCCGGAGTTTCTGACCGACGCAGTGCTGCGCGAGCGAGGGCTGGACCCGGTCGAGAACTCCGAGGAGTACGAGGCGGCCTGGTCGGAGACCTTCGACGAGATCACCGAGCAGGCGGCCAAGGAGCACGACGAGGTGGTTGAGGCCGGCGGGCTGTACGTGATCGGCTCCGAGCGGCACGAGTCGCGCCGCATCGACAACCAGCTCCGCGGGCGGTCCGGGCGCCAGGGAGACCCGGGGGAGAGCCGGTTCTACCTCTCGCTCGGCGATGACCTGATGCGGCTGTTCAAGGGCGACATGGTCGACTGGTTCATGCGGGCGCTCAAGGTCCCCGACGACGTGCCGATCGAGGACAAGCGGATCAGCAAGATGATTCAGTCGGCCCAGGAGCAGGTCGAGGCGCAGAACTTCGAGATGCGCAAGAACGTCCTCAAGTACGACGACGTGATGAACCGCCAGCGGCACACCATCTACGCTGACCGCCGTCAGGTGCTGGAGGGCGCCGACGTCGAGGAGCAGCTGCGCCAGACTGTGAGCAAGGTCGTCACCCAGTACGTCGAGGGGCTGACCGAGGGCTTCGAGGAGGACTGGGACCTCGAGCAGCTCTGGTCGCACGTGCGCACCCTGTACCCCGTCAGCCTGAGCATTCACGACTACGAGGACCAGTCGCTGACCCAGGAGGGCCTGGTCGCCGACTTCGTGGCCGACGCCCAGAACGCGTACGACAAGCGTGAGGAGGCCCTCGGCGACGAGGTGATGCGGGAGCTGGAGCGGCGGGTGCTGCTGACCGTGCTGGACCGCAAGTGGCGCGAGCACCTGTACGAGATGGACTACCTGCGTGAGGGGATCGGCCTGCGCGCCATGGCGCAGCGGGACCCGCTGGTCGAGTACCAGCGCGAGGGTGGCGACATGTTCAACGCGATGATGGACTCCTTCATGGAGGAGGTCGTCGGGTACGTCTTCAACCTGCAGGTCGAGGCGGTGCCGCAGGTGGCCCCGGTGCTCAACGCAGACGGTGAGGCCACCGACATCGTCAGCGCGGTCCGCCGCTACCACGATGCCGAGCTGGAGGCCGAGGCGGCTGCCGCCAGGCGCGACCTCAGGATCGGCTCTCACGGGATCGCCGACGACGCGCCCAGCGCCGCGAAGACCGGGTCGAAGAAGCCTCGCCGCAAGGGCAAGACCGCCGCAGAGCCGGAGCGGACGGCCATTGCCGAGAAGGTGGAGCAGGCCCTGACCGGCCAGGACGAGGTCAGCGAGAAGAACCCGCCGGCCACGAGCAGTGCCAGTACCGGCGCCGGCCGGCAGGCCTCGGCCAAGCGCTCGGGGCGCCCAGGCTCTCAGGGGCGGCGAAACAAGAAGCGCCGCTAGCCGCGTGGCGGGCGACGGGTCGGGCAGGCCGGTCCCAGCGCCAGGCCTCGGGCCCGCCAGCCTCGGGGGTGGCGCTCCAGCCTCAGCGCAGCCGCAGTCGACCTCCCGGCCCGGACCAGCCGCAGCGTCACCTCGGCAGCCGACGGCCCAGACTGCTGCACCCGCAGCGATGCCAGGGTGAGTGCGGGCAGCAGACGCTCGGCCCGGGCCCGGTCCACGATGATGGTCAGCGCCTCCTCGTCGAACCAGCGCACCAGCTGGTGCGCTGGGCGGGAGCCGCGCAGCGCCTCGACCAGGACCCGGCTCAGGAGCACGGCCATCCGGCGGACCTCGACCGGCACCTCCTCGCTCGCCTCGGGGACCAGGTCCGGAGCAACTCTGGCAAAGGGGAGCAGAGGCTGGTCGGCGCAGATGGCAGGGGCGGGCCCAGCCAGGTCAGACCAGCTCCACCGGGCCAGTCCGTCATCAATGATGACTCGGCGGCAGGTGGCCAGGGTCGGGCAGTACGAGTCCACAGTCACGGTCATGACGACAGCCTGTCGGCGCCGCCGACGGGCCCGCCAGACCTCTGAGCAGATCTGTGGACAGCTCGTGGTTGTCCACAGGTCGGCTGCGCGCGGCACCGGGCCTCGTCTGGCCGAACCGGCCAGCCCACACGGTGGGTAGGGTGGTCGCCATGGCCGACCCGCTCTCCCAGACTGAGATCTCGTCCCTCTCGCGCGGGGTCCAGGGAACCCCCTGGCACCTGGTCAGCGTTGACGTCTTCGACCGTCCCGGTGCTGGCGCCCGGCTCGGGATCGACGAGCTGCGAGCCCGCGTCCTGGACCGGCTGCCGTACGCTCCCCGGTTCCGCCAGCGGGTGCGTGAGGCCGTGACCGGGCTGGACTGGGTCGACGACCCAGACTTCGACATCGACCGGCACCTGCACCAGGTCACCGTGGCGGCGCCAGGCCAGCTCGGGCAGGTCACCGAGCTCGTCGCCCAAGGCCTGTCCGAGGCACTGGACCCGCTTCACCCGCAGTGGGACCTGATGCTGGTCGACGGCCTGGTTGGCGGGCAGGTGGCGCTGGTCTGCCGCTACCACCCGGCCCTGGTCGACGGTGGGGCCCAGGTGCACCTGCTGCACGAGCTGTACGACGAGCGTCCGACAGCGCAGGTCCCGCAGCCCCAGCCGTGGACGCCGGCCCCCGCCCCGAACCCTGGTGACGACCTCGTCTCTGGCGTCGTGGGCGGACTGCAGGACCCGCTGGGGCTGCTGGGTCGAGTCAGCGCCCGCGTCGCCCGCGGAATGGAGCGGGGCGTCGAGCTGCTCCAGCACCAAGGGGTGCCGCGGGTCTTCCGGAACCAGCCGGTCGTGCCGACCAGCCGCTACGCGGGTGGCGCGGTGGTGCCGCTGGCCGCTGTGAACCGGGTCCGGGACTTCGCCGGCTGCACCACCCACGACGTGCTGGTGGCCCTCGTGGTGGCCGGGCTGCGGCAGTGGCAGACCCAGCTCGGGGCCGACCCCGCCGACGTGGTGGCCCTGGTCCCGCTAGCGGTTCAGCAGCGCAAGGGGACGGCCTCATCGGTCGGGTGCCAGGTGGCGCCCCAGTTCGTCACCCTGCCGGTCCAGGCCAGCTCACCGCAGGGCCGGATCGACCAGATCGCCTCCCTGACCCGGTCCCGAATCGACTCGGGCTACACCGTCGGCGCCGACGACCTGACCCGGCTGAGCGGTTTCGCACCGCCCACCCTGCACGCCCTCGCGGCCCGGACCGTCACCTCCGGGCGAGCCCATGACGTCCTGGTCAGCAACGCGCCCGGGCCGCGCGGTCGGCGCTACTTGGGCGAGTGGCAGCTGCACGCCTCGTACCCCCTGGCCGGGCTGGCCGACAACCAGGACGTCACGGTCTCGATCACCAGCTATGACGGGCGGGTCTGCTTCGGGGTTGCCGCGGCTGCCCCGGTCCAGTCCCTGGTGGACGGGATTACTGCCGAGCTGAACCGTCTCGACGGTGGGCGGCGCTGATGGTGGCGCTGGTGCCGGTCTCGTCCGACACCCTGGCCCGGCTGGTCGCCGGGGAGCAGCTGGACGGGCCCGTCTCGGCGTACGGCGCCAGCCCGCTGCTGCGGCAGACCTTCGATCTGTCCCCGACCGAGGACGAGGAGGCCGAGCGGACAGCCCTGCAGCTGGCCAGCCTGGACGCTCTGCTGGCGTACGGACGGCGGCTGGTCGTGGTGGTCGACAGCGGCTACCGTCCCGACCCTGACGGCTACCTCGGACAGGGGGTGGTGCCCGCGGTACGCGGGGTCGAAGCACTCTTCGCCGATGCCCCCGAGGCGGCCGACGCGGCTCGGCTGGCCCGCCGGGAGGCGTCAGGCAAGGACCTGGACGAGGTCTGGGAGCTGGGCGCAGTGCAGCGGCTGCTGGCCGAGCACGAGCTGCTGTGGTTCGGTGCCGAGGAGGCCGCGTCGCTGCTGTCAGGCAGGCTGGTCGAGTCAGCCCGCGGTACGGAAGACTAGGCGCATGGCACCACGCAGCATCTGGAAGGGCGCGATCTCGTTCGGCTTGGTGACGATCCCGATCAAGGTCTACGGCGCTACCGAGCAGAAGGACCTCAGCTTCCGCCAGATCCACGCCGCCGACGGCGGCCGGATCAAGTACAAGCGGGTCTGCGAGTCGTGCGGCGAGGAGGTCCAGTTCGCCAGCATCGCCAAGGGCTACGAGGCCGGTGACGGACGGATGGCGGTCCTGGAGAAGTCGGACTTTGAGTCACTGCCGCTGAGCACCACCAAGACGGTTGAGGTGGTCCAGTTCGTCGACGCCGCCACCGTCGACCCGATCATGTACGACAAGCCGTACTACCTGGAGGCCGACGGTCCCGGGCAGAAGCCGTACGCGCTGCTGCGCAACGCCCTGCGTCAGTCCGGCAAGGCCGCGGTGGTCAAGGTGGCGCTGCGCTCCCGGGAAGCGATCGCTCTGGTCCGGGTGGTCGGCGAGGTCCTGGTGCTGCAGACCATGCTGTGGCCCGACGAGGTGCGCGACGCGAGCTTTGCGGCCCCTCCGGCAGACGTCCAGGTCTCGGATGCCGAGGTTGCGATGGCCTCAGTGTTCATTGAGCAGATGACCGGCGAGTTTCAGCCTCAGGAGTACACCGACGCCTACCGGGAGGCTCTCGAAGCCGTGGTGCAGTCGAAGCTCAGTGGCGCCCCGGTGCCGCAGGAGCCCGTCGCCGCCCCCCAGGACGCCGACGTGGTGGACCTGGTGGCGGCGCTGCGCGCCAGCGTCGAGGCCGCCAAGAAGCGCCGGGCCGAGGACCAGCAGGACAGCTCAAAGGCCGGGTAGGGCGCGCGCCGAGCGTGGCGACTCCATCCCGGGACCGGCTGGTCGACCTGGTCCGGCCGCTGGCGATGGTGGTGGTGGTCCTGATGCACTGGGTCGTGCAGCGGGTCTCGCTCGGTCCCGAAGGGCTCCGGACGGAAAATGCCCTGCACGGCCCGTTCGCCGTCGCAGCGACCTGGCTGCTGCAGGTGATGCCGCTGTTCTTCATCGCCGGCGGTTTCGTCAACACCCTCACGTACGACCGGGCTCGCCAGGCCGGGCAGACCGACGCTGCTTTCGTCGGGCTCCGGGCCCGGCGGCTGCTGACCCCAACGGTGCCGGTCATCGTGGTGGTGACCTCAGCGACGACCGTGGCCTGGCTGGTCGGCCAGCCACAGGTGGGCCGCCGGGTGGCCGACCACACCGCCAACCCGTGGTGGTTCCTGGTCGCCTACCTGACCTGCGTGATGGTGACTCCGGCAGTGGTTCGGCTGCACGACCGGCTGGGCTGGTGGCCGGTTCCGCTGCTGCTGGCTGTGGCCGTGGCCAGTAACGACACCGCTCGGCGACTGCTGCCTGGCACGCCGGGCCTTGGTGACCTGAACGTGCTGATGGTGTGGCTGTTCTGCCACCAGCTGGGCGTCCTGTACGCGCGAGGCACCCTGAGCCGGGTCCCGCGGGCCGGGCTGGCGGGGACTGCTGCGCTGGCGGTGACGGGGATCGTCGCCCTCGTCTGCTGGGCCCGGTACCCCGATGTCACGATCGGCCTGGCTGACCAGCCGGAGCAGAACCTGATGCCGGCGACCCTGGCCCTGGTTCTTCTGGGCACCGCCCAGGCCTGCCTGCTGGCGCTGGCCGCCGGGGCGGCTCGTCGCTGGCGGCCGTCGCGGCGGACCGAGCAGCTGCTCGGCTGGGGCAACCTGCTGCTGTTCCCGGTCTTTCTCTGGCACGTGCCAGCCTTCTTCGCTTTCCTCGGGACCGGGCTCGCGGCCCCCTGGCTGCTGCCCAGCGACGAGGCCCGCTACTGGGCGCTGCGACCGCTGGCAGTCCTGATCACGGCCGGGCTGCTGGCCGTCCTGGTCGCGGGCGCAGTCCAGGTCGAGCGGGTCTGGGCAGGCTGGGAACCGGTCACCACCACGGCCCGGTCGTCGCTGGGACCGGGGCCGGAGCCGTCGGCTGCTACCTGGTCTGGCACCGTGGTCTGGCCGTGCTCGGCGACGACATGGCTCCCGACCCGCTGGCGGTTGGGGCACTGCTGCTGGTGATGGCAGGAGTGCTGCTGGTGCAGCGACCTGGCGCACGCCCGCCGAGAAGGTGACCTCGCAGGTCGGACGATGTGGTCAGTGCTCGGCGAGCCACTGGTCCCCGACTCGCTGCTGCAGGCCGATGCCGTCCATCACCGACGGGGCAGCCGACTGCTCGAGCTTCTTGCCGACGAACGGGATGCTGACGCTGAGGTCGGCCTCGTAGACGACGGTGGTGCCCTTGCCGCCAGGCCGCAGGATCGCCGTGCCCGTCATCTCCACCGGTAGCCCAGGGACGTGCAGCCGCAGGTCACCCCGGCGGCCTCCGTCGGCAGCCGGCTCCCCCCAGCTCGTCTCCTCCACGATCGTAATCGTGGGCCCGGTGAGCTTGGCGGCCGCAGAGGGGGCCGGCAGGGTCCGCGAGGTCGTGGTGCTGGTGCCACTCACCTGGACCGAGTGCTCTGTGGCGTGGGAGGCAACGCAGACCTGCTCCAGAAACTCCTGGTCAGTGAGCATGGCGGCCACGGCGGCCGGGGGAGCGGCGAAGTCCAGCTGCGAAGTGAGGTGCATGAGACATTCTTACCCGACCTCGGGCAAGCCCTAGCCGCACCGGCTCGAGGCATGACGATAGTCTCAGCGCAGGGTGTGCAGGGTGGCCCCCTCAGGACTATAACGAGGAGAAGCCGTGTCCGAGCCGCGTGACCGCGGGATCGTGAAGAGCCAGATGATTGAGGCGGTGGCCCGGGAGGGGGCCGGCCGTGACCGAGGTCCGGTGGACGCCTCTCCAGAACGGGTGGCCGAGTTCGTGGCCCACTACCTCAACCACGTCTTGGCAGCGGACCTGGAGCAGATGGACCCGGCTAGCGTGGCCCAGATTCTCGACTCCCACTTCCGGCTCGCCTCGGGCCGCGAGCCCGGCACCGACCTGGTCACGGTCACCACCCCAGGAAGCCAGCAGCCGTGGCACCTGGGAGAGTCGACCCTGCTGCAGGTGGTCACCGACGACCGGGCTTTCCTGGTCGACTCGACAGCCATGGAGATCACGCGCCAGGGCTGGTCGATCCGACAGGTCTTCCACCCGCAGTACATGGCGGTTCGCGGGACCGGCGGGGAGCTGGTCGACCTGGTGCACCGGGCCGCTGAGGTTCCGGGCGCGATCCGCGAGTCCTGGATGAGCTTCGTGATCTACCCGCCGCTGGGGGAGAGCGCCGATGACCTGGCTGGTGCTCTCCAGTCGGGTGTTCAGGAGGTGCTGGCCGAGGTTCGGGCAGCAACTGACGACTGGAAGCCGATGCGGGGGCAGATGACCTCCTGCATCGAGCAGGTCGAGGACAGCGCAGCCCCTGACCAGGAGCGGTACGCCGCGTCGGACCTGCTGTCGTGGCTGCTGAGCGACAACTTCACCTTCCTCGGCTACCGCGCCTACGACCTGGTCGACGGCCGCTACCAGCCGCAGCCAGGGACCGGGCTCGGGATCCTGCGCGGAGACGACGAGCCCGCAGACGCCTTCCAGGCCGTCCCGGCCGACGCAGACCCGACCCTGGTGGCCTTCACCAAGGACAACCGCCGGGCCCGGGTCCACCGCTCCACGTGGCTGGACTACGTCGGGGTCCGCGTCCTCGGTGCGAACGGGCAGGTGGTCGGTGAGCGCCGCTTCGTCGGAGTGCTGGCGGCCCAGGCGTACGACGACGCGGTCACCCGGATCCCGGCCCTGGCCGCCAAGCTGCGCCGGATCATCGAGCGCTCCGGGTACGACCCAGCCAGCTACGGCGCCAAGGCGATGCTGGCGGCGGTCAACACGTACCCCCGCAACGAGCTCTTCCAGGCGTCGCCCGACGACCTCTACCCGGTGATTGAGGGAATCGCCGGGCTCGGGGAGCGGCGTCAGGTTCGCCTCTTCGTGCACCGGGACCCGTGGGGCCGCTACGTCAGCTGCCTGGTCTACCTGCCGCGCGACCGGTACACAACCGATGTCCGGGTCCGGCTGCAGGACGTCCTGCTGCGGGCCTTCGGCGGGACCGAGGTCGACTACCAGGTTCAGGTGGGGAAGTCGGCCCTGGCCCGGCTCTATGTTGTGGTCCAGCTCCCTGCCGGTCACCACCCGGAGGTCAACGTACCCGCGCTGGAGCATGAGCTGGCCCAGGCAACCCGGAGCTGGGCCGACCGGTTCACAGAGCTGGTCCACGCCTGGCCGAGCGAGGACCGCGGGGTGGAGTTCTCCGACGCGTACGTGGAGGAGTTCACCCCCGAGCAGGCTGTCGCGGACCTGGGGCTGCTCAACGGCCTGGCCCGCGACGCGGTCGCGGTCCGCCTAGCACCGACCAGTGACTCGGACGCCGCCAACCTGCGACTGCGGCTGTACAGCTGGTCGCGGGCCACGCTGCCGCAGGTCCTGCCGCACCTGGAGCGGCTGGGTGTTGAGGTGATCGACGAGTGGCCGTACGAGCTGCGGCTGCGTGACCAGCAGGCCTGGCTGTACGAGTTCGGGCTGCGGGCTGAGCGGCCCCTGTCCCAGTGGTCCCAGCAGGACCAGGAGCGGTTCGTGGCGGCGTTCACCGCCTCCCAGTCCGGCCGGATCGAGGTCGGCTCCCTGAACGCCCTGGTCACGACGGCTGGCCTGGACTGGCGGGAAGTGACCTGGCTGCGGGCGATGCTGCGGTACCTGAGACAGGCTGGGCTGCCGTACTCGGTCGAGTTCATGGAGGCCGCGATGGTGGCCAACGCCGGCCTCGCCGCTCAGCTGGTGGCGGCCTTCCGGGCCGCTCACGAGCCCGGCTCGCAGACCGGTGCGACCCAGCAGCGGGCGGCAGCCGAAGAGCTGCTGGTCGAGGTCGAGCAGTCGCTGGACCAGGTCACCAGCCTGGACCATGACCGCATCATCCGGGCCCTGGTAGCGCTGCAGCGGGCGGTGGTCCGGACCAACGCCTTCGGGGAGCCGGAGGGCGGGGCGCTGGCCTTCAAGCTGCTGCCTCGAGAGCTGGACCTGCTGCCCCAGCCGCGGCCCGAGTTCGAGATCTGGGTCTCCTGCCCGCGGGTCGAGGGAGTTCACCTGCGGTTCGGGAAGGTGGCCCGCGGCGGCCTGCGCTGGTCGGACCGCTCCGAGGACTTCCGGACCGAGGTGCTGGGCCTGGCCAAGGCCCAGATGGTGAAGAACACGGTGATCGTCCCGGTAGGCGCCAAGGGCGGCTTCGTACCGCGGCACCTTCCTGACCCGGCCCAGGACCGGGGCGCCTGGCTGGAGGAGGGCAAGGCCTCCTACCGGGTCTTCATCACCTCGCTGCTGTCGCTGACTGACTCGATCGGTGCCGACGGCCAGGTGATACCCCCGGCCGGCGTGGTCCGCCACGACCCGGACGACCCGTACCTGGTGGTGGCCGCCGACAAGGGCACCGCGACCTTCTCTGACCTGGCCAACGAGGTCTCGCTGCGGCGCGGCTTCTGGCTGGGTGACGCCTTCGCCTCCGGTGGCTCAAAGGGCTACGACCACAAGGCGATGGGGATCACGGCCCGGGGGGCCTGGGAGTCGGTCAAGCGGCACTTCTTTGAGATGGGCACCGACTGCCAGAACGAGGACTTCACCTGTGTCGGGATCGGCGACATGGCAGGCGACGTCTTCGGCAACGGGATGCTGCGCTCGCGGCACACCCGGCTGCTGGCGGCCTTCGACCACCGGCACATCTTCATCGACCCCGACCCTGACCCCGAGGCGAGCTTCGACGAGCGGCAGCGGCTGGCCAGCCTGCCGCGGTCCTCCTGGGCGGACTACAACCCGGAGCTGATCACGGCCGGTGGTGGGGTCTACCCGCGGACGGCGAAGTCGGTCCCGGTGACCGAGGAGGCCCGGCGGGCTCTCGGGCTGGACCCCGAGGTGGGGACCATGACCCCCACCGAGTACATCCACGCCATCCTCCAGGCGCCCGTCGACCTGCTCTGGAACGGCGGCATCGGGACGTACGTCAAGGGCAGCTCCGAGAGCCATGCCGACGTCGGTGACCGGGCCAACGACGCCATCCGCGTGAACGGCAGCCAGGTCCGGGCCCGCTGCGCCGGCGAGGGCGGCAACCTCGGCTGGACCCAGGCCGGCCGGATCGAGTACGCCCGCGCCGGCGGCCGGCTGAACACCGACTTCATCGACAACTCCGCCGGAGTGGACACCTCCGACCATGAGGTCAACATCAAGATCCTGCTGGCCTCGCTGGTCGCCAGGGGTGAGATCACCGAGGCGGAGCGGGACGAGCTGCTGCCTCAGATGAGTGACGAGGTGGCTGCGCTGGTGCTGGCCCACAACACCGACCAGAACCAGGCACTGGCGATGGCAGCGCACAGGGCGAACCGGTTCACCGCGATCCACGAGGACTGGATGCGGGTCCTGGAGAGCGACGGCTACCTCGACCGCGAGATCGAGCAGATGCCGACCAGCGCCGAGGTGCGGCGCCGGATCAAGGCCGACGAGAGCCTGGTCGGGCCGGAGCTGGCGACACTGATGGCCTGGACCAAGATCTGGCTGGCCGACATCGTGCTGGCCAGTGACCTGCCCGATGACCCGTACTTGGCCGACCGGCTGGTGCAGTACTTCCCAGCCCAGCTGCGCAACCGCTTCCGGGAGGCTTTGCCGGGCCACCGGCTCGGTCGGGAGATCATCACCACAGTGGCGGTGAACCGGTTCGTCAACAGCCAGGGGATCACCGCCTTCCACCGGCTGTCGTCGGACACGGGGGCAGCGGCGGCGGACGTGATCCGGGCTCAGCTGGCCGCCCGGGCCATGTTCCGGGTGGGGCCGCTGGAGGTCCAGCTCGGGCGGCTGGCGCTGCCGGCGCAGCGACTGACCGACCTGCGGATCGAGCTGCGTCACATGGTGGACCGAGGCACCCGCTGGGCGCTGCAGACCCAGTCTCGCCCGCTGGCTGTGCAGGCGATCGTGGACCAGTACGCCGAGCCGATCCAGCAGGTCGTGGCCCACCTGGCCGAGGTGCTCACTCCCGAGGGACGCCACCTGTACGAGGAGGTCCGGACCGGGCTGGAGGCCGAAGGCGTACCTGCGGAGATCGCCCGGGCCGTGGCCGGGGCGCCGTTCACTCCGCTGGCCCCCACGATCGCCAGCATTGCGGCCAGCCGGGGCCGGGAGCTGCTCGAGGTCGCAGCCGACTTCTTCGGGATCCGGGAGCAGCTGGGGCTGTACCGGTTCTTCGACCTCGCAGAGAACCTGAAACGGGTCGACCGGTGGTCGCTGATGGCGCAGGCCGCGGTCCGAGACGAGCTGCTCGATGTCCAGGCACAGCTGGCGGACGAGGTCGTGGTGGCTGCCGAGCCGGGCAGCAGCGCCGAGCAGGCCGTCGCGCGCTTCATCGAGACCCGCGCCGAGGCAGCCCGGGTGGCCGGTCTGCTCGACGAGCTGGCCGCCGGGGAGCCGGACCTGGGTCGGCTGTCGGTCGCGGTCCGGATGCTGCGCTCGCTGCTGGTCGGCTGAGGGTGCGGGGTCGCTGGCTGGCAGAATGCCGGCATGCGGATCGACCCCCACGTGCACTCATCTGTCTCCGACGGCACTGACTCGCCGACCCGGCTGGTCGCGGCCGCCCACGAGGCAGGCCTCGACGTGGTCGGTCTGTGTGACCACGACACCTTCGACGGTCTGGCTGAGGCCATCACCGCGGGTCGGCAGGCTGGCCTGGAGGTGCTCAGCGGGGTCGAGCTGTCCACGACCTTCGCCGACACCTCGGTCCACCTGCTGGGGTACGGCTGCGACCCGTACGACTCCGCACTGGCTGCGGAGATGGTGAAGCTGCGGCAGAGCCGGACCGAGCGGCTGGCCAGGTACCTGGAGAAGCTGGCGGCGCTGGGGATGCCGCTGACCGAGGACGAGGTCCGCGAGCAGGTGGGCCGGTCCCCGTCCCTCGGGCGCCCCCACATTGCCGACGCCATGGTGGCTAGGGGCTATGTCAAGGACCGGGCCGAGGCGTTCGGGCTGTACCTGTACGCCGGCGGGCCGGCGTACGTCAAGCGGTACTCCACGGACCTGGTAGAAGCGATCGGCCTGGTCCGCCAGGCCAAGGGAGTCTCGGTGCTGGCCCACCCGTGGGGGCGCAACGGGCGGGAGGTGTTCACCCCAGAGGTGCTGGAGTCGCTGGCAGCGCAGGGGCTGGACGGGATCGAGGTCGACCACACCGACCACGACCCCCATGACCGGGAGCAGCTGGGTGAGGTCGCCGACCGGGCCGGACTGATCCGCACCGGCAGCAGCGACTACCACGGGGCCGGCAAGCCGGCGAACCCGCTGGGGATCCACACCACCCGGGGCAGCTCGTACCAGGAGATCCTGCGTCGCATCAAGGAGCGGGGAGGCGTGCTGCCGGGATGATCTGGTAGCCTGCCGGGCGTGCGTCGACCTGGAGCCTGGTGGCCGTCCTTCTGACGGCGCTTCACGACGCTTGCCCTGAGTATCAGCGACCGTCCCGCGGGCCGGTCGCTGTTGCATGTCGACCCGCGGGGGAGAGGACACCATGACCGCGCACGACATCGGCGAGGAGCTGGCGCAGAGTACCTCCGAGGCCTCCCTGGCCCGCTCAGTGCGGCGCAGCGAGCAGATCAAGGCCGAGATCGCCCAGGACCCGTCCCGGTTCCGGGTGCTCACCGGCGACCGGCCCACCGGGAACCTGCACATCGGGCACTACCTGGGCTCGCTGGCGAACCGGGTCCAGATCCAGAACCAGGGCGTCGAGACCTTCGTGGTGGTCGCTGACTACCAGGTGATCACCGACCGGGACGGGGTCGGCGCGATCCGGGAGCGGGTCTTCTCCCTGCTGGCTGACTACCTGGCGGTCGGGCTGGACCGGAGCACGATCTTCACCCACTCGGCGGTCCCGGCGCTGAACCAGCTGATGCTGCCGTTCCTGTCGCTGGTCACCGACGCCGAGCTGCGGCGCAACCCGACCGTGAAGGCGGAGCTGGAGCAGACCGGGGACCGGCCGATGTCGGGACTGCTGCTCACGTACCCGGTCCACCAGGCGGCCGACATCCTCTTCTGCAAGGCGAACCTGGTCCCGGTCGGCAAGGACCAGCTGCCGCACCTGGAGCAGGCCCGGGTCGTGGCGCGCCGCTTTGACGAGCGGTACGGGCGAGCCGACCCGAGCCGACCGGTCTTCCCGGCGGCGGAGGCCCTGCTGGCAGACCGTGCGGTCAGCATTCTGGGCATGGACGGCGCCAAGATGAGCAAGTCCCGCGGCAACACGATCGAGCTGCAGATGACCGCCGACCAGACCGCGAGGCTGATCAAGAAGGCGGTCACCGACTCCGACCGGCACATCACGTACGACCCGGTGAACCGGCCCGAGGTGTCGAACCTGGTCACGATCGCGGCCCTGCTGCTGCAGCGGGACCCGGTCGAGGTGGCCGACGAGCTGGGCGACGCTGGCGGTGGCGGGCTGAAGAAGCTGGTCACCGAGGTGGTCAACGAGCACCTGGCGCCGGTCCGGGCCCGTCGGGCCGAGCTGGCAGCCGACCCCGGCTACCTGCAGCAGGTGCTGGCGGCCGGCAACCAGAGGGCCAACGAGATCGCCGACGCGACCCTGGCGGAGGTTCGCCAGGCGATGCAGATGGCCTACTGACCGGGGTGCTCGCCGGGCTTCCCGGCTACCGGTGGGACTCGGCGGCGGCCACGTTGGCCAGGAGCACCTGGACGGTGGCGTCGACGTTCTCGAGCATCGGCAGGTGAGTGGCCTCGGGGACCGAGACCGGCTCGGTGCCCAGCCGCCGGGCCATCTCGTTCTGGGTGCGCTGGTTCCAGGTGCCGTCGTTGGCTCCGTACAGCACGAAGCACGGCACCTGGGTGGCGGCGACCTCGTCGACCCGGTCCTCGGCGCCGAGCAGGTCATCAATGTTGCGCAGCGCCGCCGCGTGGTCCCCGGCGATGAACCGGTCCCGCAGGAAAGCCTGCATCGCAGGGTGCATGTCGACGTTCTCGTACGCGGTCTTCGCGTCCCAGGCCTCAGCCAGGGACTTGCCCTCGAGCTCGGTGCGGAAGCGGGTGACCCGGTCGATGGTGATGGGGACCAGGTCCGGCTCGGCGGTCAGACCGGCCGGTCCCGAGCACATCAGGGTGAGCGAGGCGAAGACCCCGGGGTCCTGGATCACGGCCCGCTGGGCCGCCAGGCCGCCGAACGAGTGGGCCACCAGGTGCACCCGGTCGGCGAGGCTGTGGGCGACCGCAGCCACGTCGGCGGCTAGCGCGTCCAGGTCGAACGGGCCGGGGGAGGTCGACTGGTGGTTGCCGCGCAGGTCCATCGCGTACGCCGCCAGCCCGTGCTGGCGCAGCTCGGGCAGCACGAAGAGGTAGTCCTCCTTGGCCCCGGTGAACCCGTGCACGAACAGGACCACTGCCCCCGGCTCGTCGGGAACCGCGCTGAGAAGCGCCAGCTCGGTGCCGTCAGGGCGGCTCACGGTGCTGGTGGTGAGCCCGTCGAAGAGGTCGAACACGGCCACCAGGCTAGCGCCGGCGCCGCCGGTGACCCATGAGGATGGCGCGGTTGCCGCGGTGGCTGAGGACTGACCAGACGCTGCAGGAGGACAGCAGAGAGCCCAGCGAGGCGAACGAGCCGACCGACCCGATCGAGCAGCACGACCCGACCGAGCCGATCGACAGGACCGACCCGATCGACCCGACCGACAGCACCGAGCCCTGAGACAGCACCGACAGCAGCGAGTCCCGCGATCTCCAGCTCTTCGCCGCGGCCTTGCTCATGGCCCGATCATGGCACAGGCCCCGTTACAGCACGGCGGCGAGGGGCCGTCAGCCGAAGGCCTCTGGGTGCAGGGTGTCGAGCAGGGCGGCGGCGTAGCTGGACTCCGGGTCCGCGGCCCGGGACCGGTGCAGCCGGTCAGCGCGCTGGTACGTGACGACCCACTCCTGGTCCTGGTGCTCCAGCGCCACGAAGGCGGCGCCCAGGGCGCGGCGGAGCTGGTCCTCGCGGGGCAGCCAGAGGGCCACCGAGGCCGGGATCCAGTCCAGGGCCCACTCGGTGGTGCCGTTGAACATGACGATCGGCTGGCCGTGCTGCTGGCGGACCTCGATCGTCATCTCCGCGATCCAGAAGACCTCGTCGTCCAGGTCTCGGCCCGGGACCGCGAAGCAGTCACCGGGAGCCGGGGCCCACGCCAGGCCGGCGTCGCGGAGCGCGGTGGCGAGGCTGATCGAGATCACCACCCCATGATGCCTGGCTCAGTCGGTCTCCAGGCCGTCGGCGTCGCGAATCCGCAGCGCCGCCGCGACCCGGTTGTCGACCCCCAGCTTCGAGAAGATCCGGGTGATGGTGGCCTTGGTCGTGGCCAGCGACACGTACAGCTCGTCGGCGATGTCCTGGTTGGAGCGGCCCGCGGCCAGCAGGGATGCTACTTCCCGCTCCCGTACGGTCAGGGAGTCCAGGTCCCGCCGGGCGTCCGGGTCGACCCGCTGCCGGGCAGTGGCGGCCGCGATCACCTGGTCGGTGACGCTGGGGGACAGGGCCGGCTCGCCGGCAGCCACCTTGTGAATCGCCTCGATCATCTGGGCCGGGGCGCTGTCCTTCAGGAGAAACCCCTTCGCCCCGGCCTGCAGGGCCCGCAGCACCTGGTCGTCGGAGTCGAAGGTCGTCAGCACCAGCACCGCGGGCGGACTGGGCCGCAGCAGCAGGTGCTCAGTGGTGGTGAGCCCGTCCTGCACCGGCATCCGGATGTCCATCAGCACCAGGTCCGGGCACAGCTGGTCAACCAGGGCCTCGGCGGCCTTCCCGTCAGCGGCCTCGGCGACGATCTCCAGGTCCGGCTCTCCCGAGAGGATCAGCCGCAGACCGGTACGGACCATGGGGTCGTCGTCGACCAGGAGCAGCCGGGTCACTGGCACGGCAGTCTCGCCTCCACTACGAAGTCGGAACCCTTTCAGGTGGCCGACCACTGCCCCTGCAGCAGGTCCACCCGCTCAGCTAAACCTACGAGACCCAGCCCGGCGCCGGGGACGGCAGGCCCCCCGCGGTCACCGAGCGGGTTGCTGACCCGTACGGTCACCAGGCTGCCGTCGTGACCGAGGGTGAGGTGGACCGGCTGCCCGGGCGCGTGCTTGCGGGCATTCGTCAGCGCCTCCTGCACGATCCGGTAGAGGTGACGACCGATCCCGGCCGGGACCCGGTCAGGATTCAGGTCCTGGTCGACCAGCACCTGCTGGCCGGCGGCTCGGGCCTCCGTGACCAGGGCCTCGAGCTGGGCCAGGGCAGGCTGAGGGGCCTCCGGGACGGCGCCGGGGGTCCGCAGTGAGCCCAGGACCAGGCGGAGCTCGTCCAGCGAGCGGCGGGCGTTCTCGTTGATCATCGCGACCGCCTCAAGCAGCTGCTCACGGGGCAGGTCACTGCGGTGGGCGAGGGCGCCGGACGCCATCGCCACCAGCGACAGCCGGTGAGCCAGAACGTCGTGCATCTCGCGGGCGATCCGGTCCCGCTCGGCCATCCGGACCTGCTCCAGCCGAGCCTCGTCGGCGCGCTGGGCCTCCAGCCGGCGCTGCTCCTCGGCCAGAGCCCGGGCAGCCTCCGACTGCCGGGCCCGTTCCGCGCTCCGGCTGGCGTACCCCACAGCAGCGGCCACCGTGACTCCGGCCAGCTGCAGAGCCGCCTGCATCCAGACGACCTGGGACGCGTTGCGTGTGACGACCAGCGGCCACAGCACCGAGGCACCGGTGGCCGAGGCCACAGCCAGGACCACCTGCAGCAGAGAACGGCGCCGGGCCAGGTGCCCGATGAGGACCACCAGCGCTCCGCTGGGAATCTCGAACGGGACCCGCAGCAGCACCGCGACCGCGATCAGCCATCCGATCCGGCTGCTGCGCCGCCCAGCGACGAGCGCCAGCGACGCCGCGGCCACCGCCAGCATCATCGTGACCACCAGCAGCGAGCCGCGGGACCACCAGACCGCCACCGGCGTCAGGTAGTACAGCGTGATCAGGACGGCAACCGGCCAGGACCACCGGTCCAGGCTGTACCGGGGCGGTTGAGGACACCGGCCAGACTAGGAGGCCCCTCTCCCGCCTCGGCAGTGACCATCGGCTAGACCGGCCTAGCCGATCGGCCAGCCAGGTCCAGCCGCAGGGTGCTGGTGGGCGACCAGGTGGCGCGGCTGAAGTAGGACCATGATTCGCATCGAGCACCTGACCAAGACCTACGGCCGCGGGGTGAGCGCCGTCCAGGCCGTCTGCGACCTCACCTTCACCGTCGAGCCAGGGACCGTGACCGGCTTCCTCGGCCCGAACGGGGCCGGCAAGACCAGCACCCTGCGCATCCTGTGCGGGCTGGCCCGCGCCACCAGCGGCTCGGCCACCATCAACGGTCAGCGGTACCAGGACCTGCCCAACCCGGCCCGGACGGTCGGGGTGCTGCTGGACGCCTCCGCGGTTCACCCGGGCCGGACCGGCCGCGAGAGCCTGGCCCTGGTCGCGCTGTCGATCGGGGTGCCTCAGAGCCGCGTCGACGAGGTCCTGGACGAGGTGGGCCTGACTCCGGCCGAGGGCCGGCGCCGGGTCGGGCACTACTCGCTCGGGATGCGGCAGCGGCTGGGGCTGGCCCGCGTTCTGCTGGGCGACCCGACGGTCCTGGTCGCCGACGAGCCGGCCAACGGGCTCGACCCACAGGGAATCGTCTGGCTGCGGCGGCTGCTGCGCCAGCAGGCCCGCCAGGGCCGGGCCGTTCTCCTGTCCAGCCACCAGCTCCATGAGGTCGGTGAGGTCGTCGACCAGCTCGTGATCATGGCCTCCGGCCGGGCGCTGGCGGTCGGTGCCCCCGACGAGCTGCTCGGCACCGGCAGCCTCGAAGACCTCTTCCTCCAGCTCACCAGCGGCGCCGACCGCGCTGCCTGACCACCCAAGGACACACCGATGACTACCTCTGCTGCCACCATTCCGCTCGCCCCGACCTCCAGCGTGACACCCTCTCGCCCCGGCTTCGCCACCTCCGTGCTGGTCGAGCTGCGCAAGCTGGTCGACACCCGGGTCTCCCTGGTCCTGGGACTGGCCGCGCTCGGCATGATCATCGCCTTCACCGGCGGTGCCGCCATGTTCCGCGACGGCTCGTACGGGACGACCGCCACTGCCGCCGGGGCACCAGCCGGCATGGCCCTGGCGGTCCTGGCCATCCTCAGCGTGACCTCGGAGCTCGCCAACCGCTCCGCCCAGGTCACCTTCCTCACCGAGCCGAACCGGTTGCGGGTCCTGGCCGCCAAGGCTGCCGCGGTGGCTGCCGCTGCGGTAGGGGCCACTCTGGTCGCGTACCTGGCGGCCCTGGTCGCCACTCCGCTCGGGGCCCACTGGCAGAGCCGTCCGGTCAGCTGGGACTACCAGGGCTGGGCCCTGGCCGGCTACCTCGTGGCCTCGGTGATCCTGGTCCTGGAGTCCTTCGCGCTGGCGACGATGCTGCTCAACGGCCCGGCGGCGCTGGTGGTGACCTTCGGACTGCCGATGGTCTTCACCCTGGTCGAGACCGCTTTCCCGGCGTCGGCGAAGGCTCTGGAGTGGATCAGCCCCAGTGCCATGGACACCTTGAGCAAGACCGGAGCCGCGGCCACTACCTGGGCCCAGCTCGGGACCAGCCTTGCTGTCTGGCTCATCCTGCCCCTGGTGGTCGGCACGGTCCGGGTGGCTCGGCGGGAGATCGCCTGAGATGCGTACCGTGCTTCGAGTCATCGTCACCATCGTCGTAGTGCTGGCCGTGGTCGGCGGCGGGACCGCCGGCTACAGCGCCTGGACCGGCCGGGCCCAGGGCAGTCCGCAGGCAGTCGACCTGTCCACCGTCACCATCAGCGACACCCTGGCCGGCAAACGGATCCTCGCCTTCGGGGAGGCCACTCACGGCAACCACGAGTTCCAGCAGGTCCGTCTCCAGCTCAGCCAGCAGCTGACCCGGCGCGGCTTCCAGACCATCGCCTTCGAGGCCGACTACGCCAGCACCTGGGCCGCCAACGAGTGGGTCAACCTCCGGCCGGGGCGGGTCACCACCGCTGAGGAAGCCGCCTCGGTGCTCGGTTTCGCCGTGTACCGGACTCGGGAGACCGCCGACTGGCTGGCCTGGCTGCGGGCCGAGAACGAGCAGCGTCAGCCAGACCAGCGGATCCAGCTGGTGGGGATCGACTTCCAGCGTCCTGACGCGGCTCGGCTGATGCTGGACCAGGGCGTACGGGCCGTCAACCCGGCCCAGGCCGACCAGCTGGCCGGGGACCTGGCCCCGTACACCGAGGACTGGCTGGAGCGTGCCGACCCGGCAGGGCTGACCCGCTGCGCCGAGACCGCTCGTACCTGGCACGCCCGGCTGGCTGGCCAGCCAGCCCTGGCACAGGCGGCGCTGACGATCGCCCAGATGTGCGGTGCCCAGGCCGCCGGCGACGGCTACTCCCGGCTCCGGGACCGGTCCATGTTCGACAACCTGAACTGGCTGCTCGACACCACCCAGGCTCAGCACGTGCTGCTGTTCGCGCACTCCGGCCATGTCGAGAAGACCGGCTCCGGGTTCACCTTCGACCCGGGGATGGTGTCCCTGGGCAAGGCGGTCGCCGAGCGCTACCGGGACCAGTACGCGGTGATCGGATCAGACTTCCACCGCACCAGCGTGCGGGCCGGCTCCAGCCGGGGACGGCAGGTCTTCGAGATCACGAACCGCACTCCGCTGCGCGGCATCTTTGCTCAGACGTCGGTTGGGTACCTGGACTTCGCCGGTGCGGATGAGGTGAACCGGGCTCTGCTGGGACAGGCGCAGCCGGTGGGGAGCCTGGGGGACCAGGTGGGCTGGCTGAACATCTGGGTGCAGGCGTACCACAGTGTGTCGCTGGTGCCGGTGGAGGCGTTTGACGCGCTGGTGCTCGTGAGCGCGGCGACGCCGTCGACTCCGCTGTGAGCCTGCCGCTGGGGGTGGCCTGGGGCCGGTCCGACCGGTGACCGGGCGCCCGCGCCACACCGGTCTTGGCGTTCAGCCGGACTAAGGTGCCCTGCATGAACTTCGAGAAGGTCATCTTCGGGTTCTTCGTGGTCCTGGCGGCCACCTTGAACTTTGGGTTCTGGACCGGGAGTATCGACATCGTCCACCACCACAATGTGCTCGAGCTGTACGCGGCCGTGGTGGTGAACCTGGTGGCCACGGTGCTCAAGTTCGGCGACCGGACCCAGATCGGAGCCGTCCACCTGGCGACCAGCCTCTGCGCCGACATCCAGCTGATCATTGCCGCGGCGGCCTATGTCTGGGCCTCGCAGCACGGGCCGATCTCACCTACCGACATGACCAATGTGGTGTCGCTGTCGGGCGGTGCCCTGTTCGCCAACGTGGTCTCGGTCGTTCTGCTGATCATCGAGACCAGCAGCTTCCGGCGACGCTGATGCGCAACCCGCTACTCAGCCCGCAGGAGCGTCGCCCGAAACGGCACGGGGACCTTCGCCGCCGCCGGGTGAGCGTTCCGGTGGTGCCCCGGATCGATGCTCTTTTCCTGATCCTGCGCCGAATGCGGGCGCCGCTGCTGATCCTGGCCGGGGTGTACGTGGTCGCCATGGGCGGCTTCACCCTGGTGCCCGGCCAGGACGCCAACGGCAACCTGCGCTACATGTCGCTGTTCGAGGCGTTCTACTTCCTCTCCTACACCGCGACCACGATCGGTTTCGGTGAGCTGCCCTACCCGTTCACCCCGGCCCAGAGGCTGTGGACGACGGTCTGCATCTACCTGTCAGTGCTGGCCTGGGCCTACGCCTTCGGGCAGCTGTTCCAGCTGATGCGCGACTCTGCCTTCCAGACCGCCATCGCCCGGCAGCGTTTCGCCGGGCGGATCCGGGCCTTCCGCGACGACTTCGTGATCATTGCCGGGTACGGGCACACCGGTCGGATGATCGCCCACGCTCTCGATGCCCGGGGTGAGCGGCTGGTGGTGCTCGACCGTCGGCAGGAACGGATCGACACCCTGGAGAGTGACCAGCTGGTGGGCGACGTGCCGGGCCTCGTGGCTGACGCCAGCAACGTCTCCCTGCTGGGCCTGGCCGGACTCGGCCACCCCCGCTGCAAGGCAGTGCTGGCGATGACCGAGGACGACGAGCAGAACCTGGGGCTCGTAATGGCGGCCCGCCTGCTGCGGCCCCAGGTCCGGGTGATCGCCCGCTGTGAGAGCCGGGAGACGGCGCTGCAGATGAGTCGCTTCGAGCCGGAGGCGGTGATCAACCCGTTCGACCGGTACGGGGCGTACCTGGTGCTGATGATCCACCGGCCGGTGGCGTACCAGCTGGTGCGGTGGCTGCTGGCCGAGCCGGGGACCTCCATGCCGGCCCGCCCCGAGGGACTGACCGACGGGCCCTGGGTGGTGCTCGCCGACGGAGAGTTCGGCCATGAGGTCGCGAACGACCTGCGCCGCGACGGTCTTGAGGTCCGCGTGGTCACCCCCGACGACGGCCCGGTCGACACCACCGGGATCGTCGGCTTCGTGGCCGGCACCTCCTCCGACACGACCAACCTCTCAGCCGCAGCCCGGATCCGGCTGATCAACCCGGAGATCTTCTTGTCGGTGCGCCAGCAGGAGCACAACAACCGGACCTTGATGACGGCCTTCTCCCCAGACTCGGACTTCTTCCCTGGCGAGATCGTGGTCAACGAGTGCCTGGCGAGGATGGTCAGCCCCGGGTACTGGGGCTTTGTGGACTACGTGATGCGTTCTGAGAACGCCCGGGCGCAGGAGATCCTGAGCGAGCTGGTGTCGCGGGTCGGCAAGGCCACCCCGCACCACGGGCGGGTGACGGTCGGTGCTCGCGACACCCCTGCCGTGCAGCGCTGGCTGGGGAGCCGTACGCTCACCCTCGGTGACCTGCTCCGCAGCCCCAGCGACCGGCAGCGGACCCTGCCGGTCGTGGTGGTCGAGATGCTGCGGGACGGGGAGCGCACCATCCTTCCGCCGCCGGACCTGGAGCTGAGAAGCGGTGACAAGCTAGTGCTGGTGGGAACCCGGGACGCGCTGGACGACCTAGGGGAGGCCATGTACGACGACTCCACCCTGCAGTACCTGGTCACTGGGCGCGACGTCCCCACCTCGCTGGTCTGGCGCCTGGTCACCGGGCGGGTGCTGATCGGTGACCGCCGCGACTTTGGAGGCGAGTTCTAGCAGCGACGGGTCTGGGGCGTACTAGTCGGCGGCCCCGGTTCGGCGCAGCACCTCTGACAGGCGCTCGGCCGCGGCCATCACGGCGGCGGCGTGCAGCCGGCCCGGCTGCCGGGTGAGGCGCTCGATCGGCCCCGACACCGAGACCGCGGCGATCACCCGTCCGGAGGGAGCTCTGACCGGCGCCGAGACCGAGGCCACGCCCGGCTCGCGCTCCGCCACGGACTGGCACCAGCCGCGGCGACGGACCGCGGCCAGGGCCACGGCGGAGAAGTTGGCATCCTGCAGCCCGCGCTGGACCCGCTCCGGCTCCTCCCAGGCCAGCAGAACCTGGGCAGCGGAGCCCGCGCTCATGGTGAGGTGAGAACCCACCGGCACCGTGTCCCGCAGGCCGGACGGGCGCTCGGCGGCCGCGGCGCAGACCCGGATGTCGCCCTGGCGGCGGAAGAGCTGGGCCGACTCACCGGTGATGTCGCGCAGCCGGGCCAGGATCGGGCCGGCAGTGGCCAGTAGCCGGTCCTCACCTGCTGCGGAGGCGAGCTCGGTCAGGCGGGGGCCCAGCACGAACCGGCCGTGCAGGTCCCGGCTCACCAGCCGGTGGTGCTCCAGAGCCACGGCCAGGCGGTGCGCCGTTGGGCGGGCCAGCCCGGTTGCGGTGACCAGGCCGGCCAGGGTGGTTGGCCCAGTCTCCAGCGCACTCAGCACCAGGGCTGCCTTGTCGAGAACACCGACCCCACTCCCATTGTCCATAATCTGATACTAACGTTCCATATAGTGACTGGTCTAGTTCCTATACTGAGCCCGCTGCGCCGCTCGCTTGGGCGGTGGCTCAACGGAGCGAGGAGAGATGGGCAGGACACTAGCGGAGAAAGTGTGGGACGACCACGTGGTCCAGTCGGGCGATGGGGCTCCCGACCTGCTGTACATCGACCTGCACCTGGTTCATGAGGTCACCTCGCCCCAGGCCTTCGACGGTCTGCGGCTAGCCGGGCGACGGGTCCGACGCCCTGAGCTGACCCTGTGCACCGAGGACCACAACACTCCCACCCTCGGCATCACGGCCCCGATTGCCGACCCGGTGTCCCGGCTCCAGGTCGACACGCTGCGCGCCAACGCCCGTGACTTCGGCCTGCGGATCCACTCCCTGGGCGACAAGGACCAGGGCGTGGTCCACATCATCGGCCCGCAGCTCGGCATCACTCAGCCAGGGATGACCATCGTCTGCGGTGACTCCCACACCGCTACTCACGGCGCGTTCGGAGCCCTGGCCTTCGGGATCGGCACGTCCGAGGTGGAGCACGTTCTGGCGACCCAGACCCTGCCCCAGGCCCGGCCGAAGACGATGGCGGTCACCATCACCGGTGACCTGCCCGGCCAGGTCACAGCCAAGGACGTAGTACTGGCCCTGATCGCCAAGGTCGGCACCGGCGCCGGCGCTGGGTACGTGGTCGAGTACCGCGGCGACACCATCGAGAAGATGTCGATGGAAGGGCGGATGACGATCTGCAACATGTCGATCGAGTGGGGGGCCCGGGCCGGGCTGGTCTCCCCGGACGAGACCACCTTCGCGTACCTGAAGGGACGCCCGCACGCTCCCGAGGCGGCTGCGTGGGACGAGGCGGTGGCCTACTGGCGGACGCTCTACAGCGACCCCGACGCCGTCTTCGACGCCGAGGTGACGCTCGACGCCAGCCAGCTCACCCCGTTCGTGACCTGGGGCACCAACCCTGGCCAGGGCGTGGGGCTGGGAGAGCGGGTGCCGTCACCCGACGACTTCGACGACCCCGTGCTGAAGGCGGCCGCCGAGCGGGCCCTGGAGTACATGGGCCTGCAGCCCGGTACGCCGATGCGCGACATCAAGGTCGACACGGTCTTCCTCGGCTCCTGCACCAACGGCCGGATCGAGGACCTGCGCCTGGCTGCCAGCGTGCTGCAGGGTCACCAGGTCGCCGACGGGGTCCGGATGCTCGTGGTCCCCGGCTCGGCGCGGGTCCGGCAGCAGGCGATGACCGAAGGGCTGGACCAGGTCTTTCTCAGGGCCGGCGCCGAGTGGCGGGAGGCGGGCTGCTCCATGTGCCTCGGCATGAATCCGGACACCTTGTCACCCGGGGAACGCTCAGCCTCCACGTCCAACCGCAACTTCGAGGGCCGGCAGGGCAAGGGCGGCAGGACTCACCTGGTCTCCCCGGCCGTTGCTGCCGCCACCGCCGTCCGGGGCACGCTGAGCGCGCCCGCCGACCTCTGAGCGCCAGGAGCAGACCATGGACAGATTTACTTCCCACACTGGGATTGCGGTTCCACTGCGGCGCAGCAACGTCGACACCGACCAGATCATCCCCGCGGTCTACCTCAAGCGGGTCACCCGGTCCGGCTTTGAGGACGGGCTTTTTGCCGCCTGGCGCTCCGATCCCGCCTTCGTGCTGAACCAGGCGCCCTACCGAGAAGGCTCAGTCCTCGTCGCAGGCCCAGACTTCGGGACCGGCTCATCGCGCGAGCACGCGGTCTGGGCGCTGCAGAACTACGGCTTCCGGGTCGTGATCGGGTCCCGCTTCGGAGACATCTTCCGCGGGAACGCAGGCAAGGCCGGGCTCCTGATCGCGACCGTCGACCAGGAGGTGGTCGAGCAGCTCTGGGCGCTGCTCGAGGCCTACCCGGGCCAGGTGGTCGAGGTTGATCTCACCGAGTGCGAGATTCGGGCCGGGGACCAGCGGTTTGAGTTCCAGATCGATGAGTACACCCGGCACCGGCTGCTGAACGGCCTGGACGATATTGCAGTCACTCTGCAGCACGAGGCTGCGATCGCGGCGTACGAGGCGAGCCGGCGCGACTGCCGCCCGACCACCCTGCCCGTGCGGACCGCCGGCTGACAGCTTGGTTGGGCATCTCTCACCCCGGCTACCGGTGCTGCTCTCCTGTCACTAGACTTTCGGCTCTAGACAGTCGCACTGTGCGGTTGTTCTGGATGGGGTATGGGGGCAAACAGTGAATAAGGGAGAGTTGGTCGAGTCGATCGCGCGCGGCTACTACGACGGCCGGCGAGCGGAGGCTGAGCTGGCGCTCAAGGCGGTCGTCGAGACGGTCATGCTCGAGACCGCCCGGACCGGGCGAGTCGCGATCTCCGGGTTCGGGATCTTCGAAAAGCTGCACCGCGAGGCGCGGACGGTTCGCAATCCGAAGACCGGGGCTCGCAAGGCCGTCGATGCCAAGGACTATGTCCGCTTCCGCGCCGGGACCCGGCTCGAAGGCATGGTCTCGGGAGCGATCCCGCTCGGCTGAGCCGGCTCGGTGGCGCTGGCCGACAGGTACGGCGCCACCGGGCGCTGCCCGAGCTCTCACTGGCGACTGCTGTCACGGCAGTCGGGGGTCCCATCGACTCCCCGTCGTCTGCTTGTCCTGGCCTGGGCCGGTACGGTAGCCGCGAGACGGAGGAGGAAAGCGGATGGGTGGCAGCCGGGTGAGCACCGTTTCTGCAGCGTCAGGGCGGCTGCCCGCTCTCGAGCTGGTCAACCACGAGCCTGCGGAGCCCGCCTACCGACGGCTGGCGTGTCTGGTGAGCCGACTGATGCCCCTGGTGGGGCGGCGCGAGTGGTCCGGTCAGGAGCGTGTGCCCGCCGAGGGCGGGCTGCTGGTGGTTGCCAACCACACCTCTCACTTCGACCCGCTGGTGATCGGGCAGTTTCTGATCTGGTCGGGGCGGTGGCCCCGGTTTCTGGGCAAGGTACAGATCTTCCGTACTCCCGGGCTGGGCTGGCTGGCTCGGGCCTGCGGTCAGATCTCGGTCGAGCGCCACACAGAGCGCGCTGCCGACGCGCTGCGGGCTGCAGAGTCCGCACTGGCCGAGGGCAAGTGCGTGGCGATCTATCCCGAGGGCACGCTGACGCAGGACCCCGAGGGCTGGCCGATGACGGCCAAGTCGGGCGCCGCCCGGCTAGCCCTGGCAACTGGGGTGCCGGTGCTGCCGGTGGCCCAGTGGGGCAGTCAGTTCTTCATGCCCGCACGCCGCCGCGGATTTCCTTTCGTCCTGGGGCGTCGGCACCGCTTCCAGGTGGCCTGCGGTGAGCCGGTCCCCCTCGACGACCTGCGCGGGACGCCTGTCACCAAGGACGTGCTGACCGAGGCGAGCACCCGGATCATCGACTCCCTGACCGCCCTGGTCGAGCAGCTGCGCGGCGAGACCTCCGGTCCCGAGCGCTGGGACCCGAGAGCAGGTCGGCGGCTGCCCGTACGCGGCCTGGCGGGGGAGGGGCCGACCTCGCTGTCCGCCTGAGCCGACCGGCTGCTCGGTAGGGTGGGGCCGACCACCAACTGAGGGAGCCTGGGATGGAACCTGTCCGCGTCCTGCTGGTCTTCGGCGGTGACTCCAGCGAGCACGAGATCTCGTGCCTGACCGCTCGCGGCGTCCTGGCCGCGGTCGACGCGGACCGTTTCCGTGTCACCTGCGTGGGGATCACATCCCAGGGACGCTGGGTGATGGTTCCGCCGGAGCAGGTGAGCACGTACCAGATCGGCCCTGACGGCTCCCTGCCGACGGTGGACCCTAGCCTCGACGACGCCGTCCTGGTCCGTACCGCCGACGGCCTCGAGGTGGGGCGCCGTCTGGGTGACCGAGTCGTTGACCTGGTGACGGTGGACGTAGCCTTCGCTCTGCTGCACGGTCCGTTCGGGGAGGACGGGACGATCCAGGGGCTGTTCGAGCTGATGGGGGTCCGCTACGTCGGTGCCGGTGTCCTGGCCAGTGCGGTCTGCCAGGACAAGGTGGCGATGAAGCACCAGCTGCAGGCCCACCAGATCCCCGTGGTCCCGTTCGTGGGCTTCGACCAGTACCGCTGGCAGACCGACCGGGCCGGAGTCCTCGGTGAGATCAGCGCACTGGGGTACCCGCTGTTCGTCAAGCCCAGCCGGGGAGGGTCGTCGATCGGGATCAGCCGGGTCGCAGGTGAGCAGGACCTGGAGGCAGCGGTCTCGACGGCTCAGCGGTACGACCCGACCGTGGTTGTGGAGCAGGGGCTGGACGGGGTCCGGGAGATCGAGTGCGCAGTGCTGGGCGATCCGGGCCAGGGGGAGGTCCGGGTCTCGCTGCCCGGCGAGATCATCGTGGGCGGCGAGCACTCCTTCTACGACTTCGAGGCCAAGTACCTGCCGGGGCAGCCGGTGTCGCTGGACACCCCAGCCCGCCTTGAGCCCCAGGTCCAGGAGCAGGTGCAGGACCTGGCGCTGGCCTCGTACCGGGCGCTCGGGGTGGAGGGGCTGGCCCGGGTCGACACCTTCGTCCTGCCCACCGGCGAGGTACTGGTGAATGAGCTCAACACCATGCCAGGGTTCACTCCCACCTCTATGTTCCCCCGGCTGTGGGAGGTCTCAGGACTGGGCTACACCGACCTGCTGTCGACCCTGCTCGACATGGCCCTGGCCCGGCCCCTCGGCCTTCGGTAGACCGGCCGCTGGCCGCCCTCGGACGGCTGGGCCCGGCAGGGGGCCAGCCCATCGCCCGGGCGCTCGCAGAGGTGGTCCGTGCCCCCTCCTGGCGTGGCCTCCCGGACCCGGTACGGTGACGGCCATGGTCACACCGAGCGGCACCACCGTGGGATCTGTCGGCGAGCTCGCCACTATCGACCGGATCACCGCCGGGCTCACGATGGGGCCGGCAGTCGCGGTCGGCCCGGGCGACGACGGCGCGGTCTTCCTGCTCAACGGGTCGGCCGTCGCCAGTACGGACACCTTGGTCGAGTCGGTTCACTTTCGCCGGGACTGGGTTTCGGCCGAGAAGCTTGGTCGGCGCGCGGTGGCCTGTGCGGCCGCTGACATCGAGGCGATGGGCGCCCGCCAGGGCTTCCTGCTGACGGCCGTCTCGGTGCCCAGCGAGACCCCGGTGAGCTGGCTCGACGACCTGGCCCGGGGGATCCGCAGCGAGTGCGAGCTGGCGGAGGCGTCCTGGGTCGGGGGAGACCTCACCCGAGGTCCGCAGATCACCGTGACGGTCACCGTGGTCGGTGAGCTGCGGGGGCGGGCCCCGGTCCTGCGCAGCGGAGCCAACCCCGGAGATGTGGTGGCCTACCGGGGCCGGCTCGGCTGGTCGGCAGGGGGCCTGGCCGTCCTCAGCCGGGGCTTCCGGTCCCCGCGGGCCCTGGTCGAGGCCTACCAGTACCCCCAGGTTGGGTACGGGACCGGGGCTGAGGCCCAGGCGGCCGGCGCGACGGCCATGGCGGACGTCAGCGACGGCCTGATCGCCGACCTGGGGCACATCGCGGCCGCCTCCGAGGTCCAGGTCGATATCGACACGGCGCGGTTCGACATTCCGGAACCGCTGCGGGCAGTGGCCGCCGCGACAGGCTCCGACCCGCTGCGGTTCATCCTGACCGGGGGTGAGGACCACGCCCTCGTGGCGACCTTCCCGTTCGGGCAGGTCCCGCCCGAGTGGCAGGTGATCGGCACCGTCGCCGAGGGGGAGCCCTGCGTTCTGGTCGACGGAGAGACCAGCGAGGCCAGCGGCTGGGACCACTTCCGTTCCTGAGCCACCAGCCCAGCAGGCTCGACCTCCCGAGGCTGCGGCGAGGCTTCCGGGCCGGGCGGGAAGGGTCGTCTAGGCTGATCGTATGGCGACCCCTGCACCTTCCCCGCCGCGGTCCCGTAGCTCGGCTTCGTCCTCTCGGAGCGGCTCGTCGCGGTCTCGGGGAAGCAAGAAGACGAGTAGCTCTCGGACCCGGACCCAGACCCGGCCACCAGCCACCGGACCGGGCTTCCTGGAGACCGTGGGCCGGGCCGTCGTCGCGGTGCTGCGGGGGATCGCCCGGGGGCTCGGCACCCTGGCGCGGGGTATCGGTACGGGGGCCCGGGACCTGGATCCCGGCCTGCGTCGCGATGGTGCCGGGATGCTTCTGCTGTCACTGGCCATTGTCGTGGTGGCGGTGTTCTGGTTCGGCCTGCCGGGCCCGGTGGGCCACTACTCGCGGCTCGGGATCTCGTCCCTGGTGGGCGTGGCCGGGTACGCGACCCCGGTCGCGCTGGCGGCGATGGCCTGGCGGACCCTGAGGCACCCTGACCACAACGGTCCCTGGGGCCGCCAGCTGGTGGGCTGGAGCGCCTTGCTGCTCGGGGTACTCGGTCTGGTCAGCATCGGGCACGGACTCCCACGACCGAGCGCCATGGACGCTGTGCGCCGTGCCGGCGGGCTGCTCGGGTACCTGTCCTCGTCCTTGCTGGCAGACCTGCTGACGGTCTGGGTCGCCGGGCCACTGCTCACGCTGCTCGCCCTGTTCGGGGCGCTGGTGGTGATCGGGCGACCGATCTCTGACCTGGTCGACGGTGCCCGAGAGCTGCTCGACCGGCTCCGGGGCGAAGACCGTGACGACGAGATGGAGTACCGGGACGACCCGGCGTACGACAGCCCGCTGGTCGAGGACCAGGAACCACAGCCCGAGCCCGAGCCAGACCCGGCACCGGCGGCGCCTCGCGAGCCGCGACCAGTCACCGCCGGCCTGCCACCGGCCAAGCCGGAGCCCGAGCCGGAGCTGCCGGCCCCGGCCTTCACCGGTGGGCCGCTGCGGTCTGAGCAGCAGGTGCTGTCGGGAGACGTGGTCTACACCCTGCCCGATCCCACTCTCCTGAAGCCGGGCTCGGTGCCGAAGGCCCGTACCCAGGCCTCGGACGCGATCGTCGGCAGCCTGTCAGACGTGCTGCGGCAGTTCGAGATCGACGCCCAGGTCACCGGCTACACCCGCGGGCCTACCGTGACCCGGTACGAGGTCGAGCTGGGGAAGGCGGTCAAGGTCGAGAAGGTCACCGCACTGAGCAAGAACATCGCGTACGCGGTGGCCTCGCCCGATGTCCGGATCCTGTCGCCAATCCCGGGCAAGTCCGCGATCGGAATCGAGATTCCCAACCGGGACAAGGAGATCGTGTCGCTGGGCGACGTCCTGCGGAGCTCAGTAGCGCGTAACGACCACCACCCGATGACGGTCGGCCTGGGCAAGGACGTCGAGGGCGGCTTCGTGGTCGCCAACATGGCGAAGATGCCGCACCTGCTGGTGGCCGGGGCCACCGGCTCGGGCAAGTCGAGCTTTGTGAACTCCATGATCACGTCGATCCTGATGCGGTCTACCCCCGACGAGGTCCGTCTGCTGCTGGTGGACCCGAAACGGGTCGAGCTCAACCACTACGAGGGCGTGCCGCACCTGGTCACCCCGATCATCACCAGCCCCAAGAAGGCAGCCGACGCCTTGCAGTGGGTGGTGAAGGAGATGGACCAGCGCTACGACGACCTGGCGGCCTTTGGCTTTCGGCACGTGGACGACTTCAACAAGGCGGTCCGGGCGGGTCAGGTCAAGCCGCTGCCCGGCACCGAGCGCACTCTGGAGCCCTACCCGTACCTGCTGGTGATCGTGGACGAGCTGGCGGACCTGATGCTGATCGCGCCCCGCGACGTCGAGGACTCGATCGTCCGGATCACCCAGCTCGCCCGAGCGGCCGGGATCCACCTGGTGCTCGCCACCCAGCGACCCTCGACCGACGTCATGACGGGCCTGATCAAGGCGAACGTCCCGTCCCGGCTGGCGTTCGCGACCAGCTCGATGACCGACTCCCGGGTGATCCTGGACCAGCCCGGGGCGGAGAAGCTAGTTGGGCGGGGCGACGGGCTCTTCCTGCCGATGGGTGCTGGCAAGCCGATGCGGGTCCAGGGTGCCTGGGTCACCGAGAACGAGATCCGCCAGGTCGTCAGTCACACTCAGGGCCAGCTCCAGCCGCAGTACCGCGAGGACGTCACTGCCCCGGCTGAGTCCACCAGCAAGGTGGCCGAGGACATCGGCGACGACCTGGAGCTGGTGGTTGAGGCCGCCCAGCTGGTGGTGAACCTGCAGCTGGGGTCGACCTCCATGCTGCAGCGCAAGCTCCGGGTGGGATTCGCCAAGGCTGGCCGTCTGATGGACATCCTGGAGACCCGCGGGATCGTGGGCCCCTCCGAGGGCTCCAAGCCGCGGGAGGTGCTGGTCAAGCCCGACGACCTGGACGAGGTACTGGCCAACCTCTCGGCCGGCTGACCCGGCTCGACCCGGCCAGGCCAGCACCGTCGGCGTATAGTGTCGGGTCCGGGGTGCGCACCTGCCACCCACCCCTCGCTGCGGCACCGGTGCCATGGCTCGTGGGTCTGGACCCGGCCTCTGCGATGGGGACCGGTGGGCGCTGCCCGGCGGGCTGAGGAGCTCCCCCAGGCCTGGACTCTGCGTTGCCGGCCCCGGAGGCCGGCGGGCGCCAACCCGATCCTCGCGGAAGGACACCATGAAGCCGCTGGAAGGACTCACCGTCCTCGACCTCAGCCGCGTGCTCGCGGGCCCGTACTCCACCATGATGCTCGCCGACTTCGGCGCCGAGGTGATCAAGGTCGAGCCGCCCGGAGTCGGTGACGACTCCCGCGCCTTCGGCCCCTTCGTCAACGGGGAGAGCGCCTACTTCATGAGCCTCAACCGGAACAAGCGATCGATCGTGCTCAACCTCAAGGACCCCGAGCATGTCGGCGTCTTCAAGGAGCTGATGGCGAAAGTCGACGTCGTCGTCGAGAACTACCGGCCCGGGACGATGGAGAAGCTCGGCATCGGCTACGACGTCTTGAAGCAGGTCAAGCCCGACCTGATCTACGCCGCCTGCTCCGGCTTCGGGGACTCTGGGCCGTACCGGCTCAAGCCGGCCTACGACGTGGTCGTCCAGGCCATGGGCGGCATCATGAGCATCACCGGCCCTGAGGGCAGCAGCGGCTACCGGGTCGGGGCCTCGGTCGGTGACGTGGTCGCAGGGATCTTCACCGCGTACGGGATCATGATGGCCCTGTACCACCGGCAGGCGACCGGCGAGGGCCAGAAGGTTGACGTGGCGATGCTGGACTGCCAGCTGGCGATCCTCGAGAACGCCATCGCCCGCTACGCCACCTCCGGCAGGGCGCCTGGACCGCTGGGTAACCGGCACCCTTCGATCACGCCGTTCTCCGCGTTCACCTCGGCTGACGGGTCGGTGATCGTGGGAGCGGGCAACGACCGGCTCTGGGCGAGGCTGTGCACCCTGCTTGGCCGTGAGGACCTGGTCAGCGACCCGCGCTTTCTCACCAACGACGACCGCACCCAGCACGCCGAGGAGCTGGGCGAGATCCTGAACCAGGAGCTGAGCAAGGACACCACCGACCACTGGCTGGCCAAGCTGGACGAGGCTGGCATCCCGAACGCGCCGATCAACACCATCGACCGGGTGGTGTCTGACCCGCACGTGGCGGCCCGGGAGATGATCGTCGAGGTCGAGCACCCGACTGCGGGACACCTGTCGATGGCGGGGGTGCCGGTCAAGATGACCGCCACACCAGGCTCGGTGGACAAGCCGTCGCCGCTGCTGGGGGCGGACACCGCTTCGGTGCTGCAGGAGGTCCTGGGCTGGGATGCCGATCGGGCCCAGCGGTTCGCCGAGGACCAGGGCTGACCGGCGCGGTGTGCTGTCTGACGAGGCCAGTGGGGTAGCGTGTGCGGGTGCGCCCCACCCGTGTCCATGTGGTGACCCTCGGCTGCGCTCGCAACGAGGTCGACTCCGAGGAGCTGGCGGGCAGGCTGGCCGCCGGTGGCTTTGAGCTGGTGGCCGAGCCCGAGGCTGCCGAGGCCGTCCTGGTGAACACCTGCGGCTTCATCGACGTCGCCAAGAAGGACTCGGTCGACACGCTGCTGGCCGCTGCCGACCTGAAGGAGCAGGGTCGGGCCCAGGCGGTGGTGGCGGTCGGCTGCCTGGCCGAGCGGTACGGGGCCGAGCTGGCCGAGTCGCTGCCGGAGGCCGACGCTGTCTGGGGCTTCGACGCCTACCCCGACATCGCCAACCGGCTGCGGGCGGTCCTGGCCGGTGAGCGCCCGCCCGTCCACACCCCGCGCGACCGCCGTACCCTGCTGCCCATCACCCCGGTGGCCCGGCCGAGGGCCGCCCAGGCGGTGGCGGTTCCAGGACTCGGTCAGCCGGGACCGCTAGGGCCGCAGAGCGGCCCCCGGGTGCTGCGGGCCCGACTGGACCAGGGGCCCAGCGCCCCGCTGAAGGTCGCGTCTGGCTGCGACCGTCGGTGCGCCTTCTGCGCCATCCCGGCGTTTCGGGGCTCCTACCTGTCGCGGCCGGTGGCTGAGGTCGTGGCAGAAGCCCGGTGGCTGGTCGAGCACGGGGTTCGAGAGCTGTTCCTGGTCAGCGAGAACACGTCCTCGTACGGCAAGGACCTGGGCCAGCCCCGGGCGCTGGAGGCGCTGATCCGGGCTCTCGACGGGGTCGAGGGCCTGGGCTGGGCCCGGTTGTCGTACCTGCAGCCGGCTGAGGTCCGGCCGTCCCTGATCGAGGCGGTCACTGCCAGCCCGGTCGTGGTCGACTACTTCGACCTTCCCTTCCAGCACGCCTCAGCGCCAGTGCTGCGCCGGATGCGGAGGTTTGGGGACCCGGACTCGTTCCTCGGCCTGCTGGAGCGCGTACGCCAGCACAGCCCCCAGGCCGGGATCCGCAGCAACGTGATCGTGGGCTTCCCGGGCGAGACCGACGCCGACTTCCGTGAGCTGGTCCAGTTCGTCGAGGCCGCCCAGCTCGACGTTGTGGGGGTCTTCGCCTACTCCGACGAAGAAGGGACCGAGGCAGCCACCTTGCCCGACAAGGTGCCGGCCGAGCTGGTGGAGGAACGGCGGGCCGAGCTGGCCGACCTGGCGCTGGTGCTGATGGAGGAGCGCGCCGCCCGGCGGGTTGGAGAGCAGGTCCAGGTGCTGGTCGAGGAGCCGGAGGAGGGACAGTGGCGAGGCCGGGCCGCTCACCAGGGGCCGGAAGTGGACGGGACCACGCTCCTGACGGGTGCCGGCTCGGTGTCAGTCGGTGACATGGTAGGGGCTCTAGTGCGAGACTTCGACGGTATCGAGCTCGTCGCGGAAGCAGGCTGACGTGACCACGGACCAGCAGAGTCGGTCGTCCAGGACCAGCACCTGGAACGTCCCCAACATCCTGACCGCGCTGCGCCTGCTGATGGTGCCGCTGCTGGGCTACCTGCTGCTGTCTCATCCGTTGGCCCCCGGGTGGCGCTGGGCCGCCGCACTGACCTTCGTCACAGCCAGCGTGACCGATGTCGTCGACGGCCGGATCGCCCGCCGGTACGGCCTGGTCACCAGCTTCGGCCAGCTGTGGGACCCCATTGCCGACAAGGCCCTGACCGGAATGGCCTTCGTGGGCCTGTCGGTCCTGGCCGAGCTGCCCTGGTGGATGACGGTCGTGGTGCTGCTGCGGGAGTGGGGGATCACCCTGCTGCGCTTCCTGGTCCTCAAGTACGGGGTCATGGCCGCCAACCGGGGCGGCAAGCTCAAGACCGTGACCCAGACGGTCGCTCTGACCGGGTACATCCTGCCACTGGCCTCCTTGCCCCTGTCCTGGCTGCTGCAGCCAGTGGCGGTGGTGCTGATGTGGGCCGCCGTGCTGCTGACGGTGGTCACCGGCCTCGACTACTGCTGGGAGGCCTGGAAGCTGCGGCAGGGGGCCCAGTCTGGGCAGTCAGGGGCCTAGCCGTGGAGACGGCGGCGCTGATCGGGGAGCTGCGGCTGCGGCAGGAGACCATCGCAACCTGTGAGTCCCTGACCGCGGGTCTCATCGGAGCGGAGCTGACCTCGGTCCCCGGCGCGTCGGTGGTGGTCCGCGGTGGCCTGATCACCTATGCCACCGACCTCAAGGTCTGTTTGGCTGGGGTCAGCGCCGATCTGGTGCGCTGCCACGGGGTGGTCTCAGCCGAGGTGGCGACCGCGATGGCCGAGGGGGCGTGCCAGGCCTGCCGATCAACCTGGGGGGTCGCGGTGACCGGGGTGGCGGGCCCTGACGAGGTCGATGGCCTGCCGGCTGGCACAGTGTGGACAGCGGTCGTGGGCCCCGGCGTCGTTGAGGCGCGAGTGAGCCGGTACCCCGGCGACCGGGGTCAGGTTCGCCAGGCCACCGTGGCTGGCGCGCTCGACCTGCTGGCTGAGATCCTCGCCGGGGCTCCGGCGGCCCGGTAGAGTCGTCTTATGCACAAGGTCCACGTCACTCCGCTCCTGCGTGAGGTGCTGGGAGAGTCCCTGCGCGAGCAGCGGATGGCGCAGGGCCGGACGCTGCGTGAGGTCTCTTCCGGCGCGAGCGTCAGTCTGGGCTACCTGTCAGAGGTCGAGCGGGGGCAGAAGGAGGCCTCGTCGGAGCTGCTGGCCTCGATTTGTGCCGCGCTCGAGGTCCCGTTGTCGGTGGTTCTCGACGACGCCTCCCGGCGTCTGGCGGCCTACGAGACCGTGACCGTGCTCCCGGTGGAGCCGGTCATCGCCGCCGCCTGAGGTGCGTGAGGTCGAGCTCTGGCGGCGGCTGGAGACCGCTCTGGGCCAGGCCTATGCGCATGCCTGGGCTGACCAGGTCGTGCTGTCGGAGCTGGGCGGGCGTACCGTCACCGAGGCGCTGCGCGACGGCGTCGAGGCCAAGCTGGTCTGGCGTGCGGCCTGGGCACAGCTGGAGCTGTCTCCCCGGGACCGCTGAGGCCGCGACGGCGTGTCGGTCGCGGTTCGAACACATGTTCGGTAAGTTATCCACTGTCGGCGTCGCACCGTGAGTTGTCCACAGCTGCGGTCGGAGGTCGAGAAGTTGTCAGTGGGTCCGCCTACTGTCCAGCTACAGAGGGCTCGACCGAGTCCCCCAGGTACGAGGGAAGGATGCAGTCATGGCGGTGGCGGATCGTAGCAAGGCCCTGGATGCAGCGCTCGCTCAGATCGAGAAGGCTCATGGCAAGGGGTCGGTGATGCGGCTCGGCGAGGGTAGCCGCCAGCCGATCGACGTGATCCCAACAGGGTCGATCGCGCTGGACATCGCGCTGGGGATCGGGGGTCTGCCGCGAGGCCGGGTGGTGGAGGTCTACGGCCCAGAGTCCAGCGGCAAGACCACGGTAGCTCTCCACGCGATCGCCAACGCGCAGGCCGACGGGGGCATCTGCGCCTTCATCGACGCCGAGCACGCGCTGGACCCGGACTACGCCCAGAAGCTGGGGGTGGACACGGACGCGCTGCTGGTGAGCCAGCCCGACAACGGTGAGCAGGCGCTGGAGATCGCCGACATGCTGGTTCGCTCCGGGGCGCTGGCCCTGATCGTCATCGACTCGGTGGCAGCGCTGACGCCTCGGGCCGAGATCGAGGGCGAGATGGGCGACAACCATGTCGGTCTGCAGGCGCGGCTGATGAGCCAGGCCCTGCGCAAGATGACCGGTGCCCTGAGCGGTGCCGGCACTACCGCGATCTTCATCAACCAGCTGCGCGAGAAGATCGGGGTGATGTTCGGCTCGCCGGAGACCACCACCGGAGGCCGGGCCCTGAAGTTCTACTCCTCTGTCCGGCTGGACGTCCGCCGGATCGAGACCCTCAAGGACGGCTCCGACATGGTGGGGAACCGGACCCGGGTCAAGGTGGTGAAGAACAAGGTGGCCCCGCCGTTCAAGCAGGCGGAGTTCGACATCCTGTACGGGGAGGGGATCTCGCGCGAGGGCAGCCTGATCGACCTGGGTGTGGAGAACGGAGTGATCCGCAAGGCAGGGGCCTGGTTCACGTACGAGGCCGACCAGCTCGGGCAGGGCAAGGAGAACGCCCGGTCGTTCCTGCGCAGCAACCCGGAGATCGCGAACGAGATCGAGCGGCGGGTCCTGGAGAAGGTGGGGATCGGGAAGCCTGACCAGACTGAGGAGCGGATCGACCCGGTGACCGGTGAGGTGGAGTTCTAGAGGCCGCGGTGGGTACCCCGGATGTTGACGAGCTGCGGCGCCGGATTGCGCAGCTGACCCAGGCAGATCGGTCGCGCCAGGAGCCTACGGTGGTCGACTCCGCTGTCCCCCCGGTCAGCGCTCCCCAGGGCTCCCCAGACGGGCTCCGGGGTGGCAGCCCGGAGGGGAGCGGGGTGGCGAACGGTCCGGCCGGGCCCGCCAAGGAGCCGGACCCGGTTGCTGCGGCTCGGGAGATCGCCTTGAGGCGGCTGACGGTAGGGGACCGGAGCCGGCACGAGCTGGCTGCTGACCTGGCCCGGTGGGAGGTGCCGGCCGATGTCGCCCGGGTGGTGCTGGACCGTCTGGAGGAGGTCGGACTGCTCGACGATGCTCGGCTCGCCGAGCGCTGGGTTGCCAGTCGCAGGGGTGGGCAGCGGGGCTCAGTCAGCCGGCTGCGGCACCGGCTGCGGCAGAGGGGGATCGCAGACGACACCATTGACGCCGCCCTCAGCCGGGGTGGGCTCGACGACCTTGAGACGGCTCGCGACCTGGCGGCACGGCGGTGTCGGGTCCTGGCAGGACTGGCGCTGCCGGTGCAGCAGCGGCGGCTGGCCGGGTACCTGGCACGGCGAGGTTTCTCGACCTCTGTGGTGGCTCGGGTGGTGAGCGAGACGCTCTCCTGACGGCCGCTGGGCCTGAGGCCGCAGCGGCCGGTGCCACCTCGTGAGTCGGGTGTGCGGGGCGTGCCGAGGTGTGCCGCAGCAGGCTCGCGCTCCGCGAGCCCGGTGCCTCGGCTCGCCGCTGCCGCCCGGGTTCGGCGGTGGCTCACCATCAGGAGTGGCCCGGGTCTGGCGTCACCGGGCCGTCGGGCTGCCTTCCTGGACCGGCCGCCAGTGCCCGCGTCCGCCGTCAGCGGTGACCGTCGAGGCAGGTCCGTGGCCACAGCCACGAGCGTGCGGGGCACAGGGCCGTGCGGGGTGCTGACGATGCGTTGACCGGGGTATAGCGTTCTCGGCACGGGCGGAGCCGGAGCCCGGCAGCTGTCCCGCCCTAGCGGTCGGGGCAGTGGCATCACGGCTAGCGGGCCGTCAGGTGTCGGGTGAGCGGAGGTGAGTCATGCCCGGTTCAGCGTCCGTCCTCGACATTGTTCTCGCGCTGGTGGTGCTGGCTTTGGTGAGCTACCTGCTGCTGCGGCGCTCTCGCCAGGGCGCTGAGCTGGACCGGACCCGGACTGACCTGGACCGGGCCCGTGACGAGCTGGACCGGCTCCGAGATGATCTGGACCGAGCACGGGCGACCGCTGACGAGGCGCAGGCTGAGGGACGGCGGCGGCAGGAGCAGGTCGAGGCACGGCTGGCTCAGGACCGGTCGGACCTGCGCTGCGAGCGAGAGGCGCTCCTGCGCCGCGAGACTCTCGTCAGTGACCGCGAGCGCCAGGCCCAGGCGGAGCACCAGGTGATGGACGAGCGGGCCGCCCGGCTCGATGCGGTGCAGAGCGAGCTGGCGGGCCGGGCGGACACCCTTGCGCAGGAGAAGGCGGCGGTCAAGGCAGAGCTGGAGCGGGTGGCGGGGCTCAGCCACGAGCAGGCCGCCCAGGAGCTCCTGTCCCAGGCCGAGCACGAGGCCCGGACCCGGGCGGCGGCGATCGCCCTGGACATCGAGCGAGAGGCACGCCTGCACGCCGAGCGCCAGGCCCGGTCGGTGATCGTGGGGGCAATCCAGCGACTGGCGGCCGAGCAGACCGCTGAGTCGGTGGTGACCACGGTCGACTTGCCCAGCGACGACATGAAGGGCCGGATCATCGGTCGTGAGGGTCGCAACATCCGGACCTTCGAGCAGGTCACGGGGGTCAACGTGATGATCGATGACACCCCGGGCAGCGTGCTGCTGTCCTGCTTCGACCCGGTTCGGCGCGAGACTGCCCGGCTGGCTCTGACCGAGCTGGTCGGTGACGGCCGGATCCACCCGCAGCGGATCGAGGAGGTCTACGAGCGCTGCCGTACGACCATGGACGAACGAGTCGTCGACTCTGCCTCGGCTGCCCTGGCCGAGGTGGGGATCAGCGACCTGGCCCCGGGCCTGCTGCCGGTGGTGGGTGGGCTGCGGTACCGCACCTCCCACGGCCAGAACGTCCTCAAGCACGTGGTGGAGTGCGCCCACCTGGCTCGGCTGATGGCGGCCGAGCTAGGGCTCGACGCCGCCTTCTGCGCCCGGGCCGCCTTCCTGCACGACATTGGCAAGGCCCTGACCCACGAGCACGAGGGCTCCCACGCCGCCGTGGGAGCCGATCTGGCCCGTCGCTACGGCGAGCACCCCGACATCGTCCACGCGATCGAGGCCCACCACAACGAGGTGGAGCCGCGCACAGTAGAGGCGGTCCTGACCCAGGCCGCCGACGCCATCAGCGGGTCACGGCCCGGAGCTCGTCGGGAGAGCCTGGAAACGTACGTCAAGAGGCTGCAGCGCTTGGAGCAGATCGCTGCGTCCCACCCGGGGGTGGAGCGGGTGTTCGCGATGCAGGCCGGCCGCGAGGTCCGGGTGATGGTCAGTCCGGCGGCTGTCGACGACGCTCAGATGGCTGAGATGGCGCGCACGATCGTCCGCCAGGTCGAGGACGAGCTCACCTACCCAGGGCAGATCCGGATGACCCTGGTCCGCGAGAGCCGGGCGATTGAGGTGGCTCGCTGAGGGGCTGGCTTCCACTGGTACCTGATCCAGTGCCGAGCTGGGAGCCGCCCTCAGGGGTGCGCGGGCTTTCGCTGCGAGGTGGACCTTGTGCCATGGTGGGGCTATGAAGCTCTCAGACACGCTCCTGGCCGCGTACAACAAGCAGATCACCATGGAGATCGAGGCCTCGCTGGTCTACCGCCAGCTGGGGATCGTGATGGCAGCCGCCGACCTGCCCGGCATGGCTCAGTGGCTGCGAGTGCAGGCCGACGAGGAGATTGGGCACGCCTACCAGTTCATCGACCATGTTCTCGACCGTGACCAGGTCCCCACGATTGGTGCCCTCGCAGCACCCGTGGTGCCGTCTGGTGACTCCCCAGCCGAGGTCTTCGCCGCGGCGCTGGCCCACGAGGAGAGGGTCTCTGCGGCGATCCGCGAGCTCTACCGGACCGCTGAGGAGGCAGGCGACCTGGACAGCCGCCCACTGCTGAACACCTTCCTCCAGGAGCAGATCGAGGAGGAGTCCACGGTCCGCGGGATCCTCAGCCAGATCCGGCTGGTCGGGAACGACGGGGTGGGCCTGCTCCGCCTTGACGCCGAGCTGGGTGCCCGCCCGGCCAGCGGCGCCTGATGTGCCCGCAGGCGCCGGAGCGGTCGGGCCGTGGACCAGGTCCAGCCTCTGCTGCACGACCTCTGGCTCCGGGTCCGACCCGGTGACCCGGTCCGGCTCACCGGAGGGCCGCTCCTGGTGGTCCTGGCCGTGGCAGCAGCAGTGGTGGGCGTGCCTGCCCTGTGGCGGGTGCTCCGGGTCGGGGTGACCCTCGTCCACGAGCTGGGCCACGCGATGGTGGGCCTGCTGGTGGGCAGGCGGTTCACCGGGTTCGTGCTCCGGGCCGACATGTCTGGTCACGCCGTCACCTCCGGGCCGGTGCGAGGCCTGGGCCGAGGACTCACCACGTGGGCCGGGTACCCGGCCCCGGCCCTCGTGGGGGCAGCGCTGGCCTGGCTCTCGGGGCAGGGCTGGGCGGCTCCTGCGACGACCCTGGCGCTGCTCGTACTGCTGGTGGCGCTGGTGCGGGTCCGGTCGGTCCTCACCGCTGTGGTGACCGTCGCCGCCACCGCCGGTGTCGGAGCCTTGTGGTGGTGGCGCGTCGACCAGCTCCAGGCGCCGGTCCTGCTGGGGGTGGGATGCGTTCTCGTGGTGGGCGCCTGGCGGCACCTGGGCGCGGTGGCCCGGCGGCCCACTGCCTCCAGCGACCCAGGAGTACTCGCCCAGCTGACCCGGGTCCCAGCAGTGCTGTGGAACCTCAGCTTCGCGGTCGTCTGTGCACTCGCCACCTGGCTGGTCGGGCTCCAGGTCTGGACCGGGCTGGCGCTGCCCTAAGGGCTGGTGACCTCTCGAGTACAGTTGCTGAGCCATGACTGCCCTGACCCGTACTTACCGCGTGATCACGTACGGCTGCCAGATGAACGTCCACGACTCGGAGCGGATCGGCGGGCTGCTGGAGGCCGCCGGCTACACCGCCGCCCCGGGCGACGAGGCCGACGTCGTGGTCTTCAACACCTGCGCTGTCAGGGAGAACGCCGACAACCGGCTGTACGGCAACCTCGGCCACCTGGCCCCGGTGAAGGCGGCTCGGCCGGGGATGCAGATCGCGGTCGGCGGCTGCATGGCCCAGAAGGACCGAGAGCTGGTCCTCGCCCGGGCCCCGTGGGTGGACGTGGTCTTCGGCACCCACAACGTCGGCTCGCTGCCGGTGCTGCTGGAACGAGCCCGGATCGAGCAGCAGGCCCAGGTCGAGATCCGCGAGTCGCTGGAGACCTTCCCGTCCACCCTGCCCAGCCGGCGTGACAGCGCGTACGCGGCCTGGGTCGCGATCAGCGTCGGCTGCTCCAACACCTGCACCTTCTGCATCGTCCCGTCGCTGCGCGGGCACCAGCAGGACCGCTCGCCGCAGGAGATCCTGAGCGAGGTGCGCCAGCTGGTGAGCGAGGGAGTGCAGGAGATCACCCTGCTCGGGCAGAACGTCAACGCGTACGGGTTGCAGGCCCGCCAGCCTGACGCCTTCGCTGAGCTGCTGCGGGCCTGCGGCCAGATCGAGGGGCTGCGCCGGGTCCGGTTCACCTCACCCCATCCCAAGGACTTCACCGACTCCGTGGTCCAGGCCATGGCCGAGACCCCGAACGTGATGCCGAGCCTGCACATGCCGCTGCAGTCCGGCTCGGACGAGGTGCTGCGCCGGATGCGGCGCTCCTACCGGCAGCAGCGGTTCCTGAGGATCCTCGACCGGGTCCGGTCCGCGATCCCGCACGCGGCGGTGACCACCGACATCATCGTCGGCTTTCCGGGCGAGACCGAGGCTGACTTCGAGCAGACCCTCGACGTCGTCGGGCAGGCCCGGTTCGCGGCCGCGTACACCTTCCAGTACTCGGTCCGGCCCGGCACCCCGGCCGCGACCATGCCGGACCAGGTGCCGCGGCCGGTCGTCCAGGAGCGGTACCAGCGGCTGGTAGCCCTGGTGGACGAGGTGGCGCTGGAGCAGAACCAGGCCCAGGTGGGTCGAGAGGTGGAGATCCTCTTCGCGGAGGGCGAAGGACGCAAGGACGGTGCCACGGCCCGGCTGTCGGGCCGGGCCCGCGACAACCGCCTGGTCCATGTCACGGCCCCCGAGGACCCGGCACAGCGGCCCCGCCCTGGGGACCTGGGGTCGGCGGTGATCACCTACGGGGCACCTCACCACCTGGTGGCCGACGGTGGGCTGACCGCCCTGCAGCGCACTACCGGCGGGGACGCCTGGCAGGAGCGTCAGCAGCCAGCCGTCCGGGGTGTGTCACTGGGGATGCCGGTCCGTCGAGGCGGGTAGCCTCCGAGACTTGTGCGCGCCCGCGTCCGGCGGGTGCTGAGGACGACAACTCAGGAGATGTGTGGTCAAGGTAGCGACGGCCCAGGAGGCGCTGTCCCCGGCGTTCCCGGGGCGCGCGCCGTGGGGGACCGCCTCCAAGCTGCGTGCCTGGCAGCAGGAGGCGCTGGACGACTACCTGTCCCGCTCACCGCAGGACTACCTGGCGGTGGCGACCCCCGGCGCCGGGAAGACGACCTTCGCGCTGCGGGTCGCATCGGAGCTGCTGGGAGCCCGGGTGGTGCAGAGGGTGATCGTGGTCACCCCGACCGAGCACCTCAAGGTGCAGTGGGCCGACGCCGCAGCCCGGGTCGGGATCCAGATCGACCCGGGGCTGGGCTCCGGGGCCAGCCGCAGGGGCCGCTCTCGTCAGTTCGACGGGATCGCCGTGACGTACGCGGGGGTCGCCGCCGCCCCGTACTCAGTGGAGGCCCGGACCCGGGCCTTCACGACCCTGGTGATCCTGGACGAGGTGCACCACGCCGGTGACGCCCTGAGCTGGGGCGAGGCGGTCCGGGACGCATTCGAGCCGGCCACCCGGCGGCTGCTGCTGACCGGGACCCCGTTCCGGTCCGACGACTACCCGATTCCGTACGTGCGCTACGAGCAGGGACCGGACCAGGTCCTTCGGAGCAGGGCGGACTACACGTACGGCTACGCCGAGGCGCTGCGGGACCATGTGGTCCGACCCGTGGTGTTCATGGCGTACGGGGGTCCGATGCGGTGGCGGACCCGGGCCGGCGACGAGGTGGCGGTCAACCTCAGTGAGGCCCTGACCAAGGACATCACCGCCCAGGCCTGGCGGACCGCCCTCGACCCGAAGGGGGAGTGGGTGCAGTCGGTGCTGCGCTCAGCCGACGTCCGGCTCACCGAGGTTCGCCGCCACGTCCCCGACGCCGGTGGCCTGGTGATCGCCACCAACCAGAGCCAGGCGCGGGCCTACGCCCGGGTCCTGGAGTCGGTGACCGGGCAGCGACCTACCGTGGTGCTCTCAGACGACACTGGGGCCAGCCGCAAGATCGAGGCCTTCGCCCACGGCGAGGACCGGTGGCTGGTGGCGGTCCGGATGGTCTCCGAGGGAGTGGACGTGCCTCGGCTCGCGGTCGGGGTCTACGCCACTGCTACCTCGACCCCGCTGTTCTTCGCGCAGGCGGTGGGCCGCTTCGTCCGGACCCGGCGCCGCGGCGAGGTCGCGACCGTCTTTCTGCCCACCGTCCCGGTGGTCCTGGCCCACGCCGCGCTGCTGGAGCGTCAGCGCGACCACGTCCTGGGCAAGAAGCGTCGGGCCGGTGCTGAGGACCTGTGGTCGCTGGAGGAGGCGATCCTGGCTGAGGCCAACCGGGAGCGCAACCACGTCACCGAGCTCGACGGGCAGTTCGAGGCGCTGGAGTCGGCGGCGGTCTTCGACCACGTCCTGTTCGACTCCCAGGCGTACGGGATGCACGCTGAGCCGCACTCGGCCGACGAGCAGGACTACCTGGGGCTGCCCGGGCTGCTGGACCCGGACCAGGTCTCCGCGCTGCTGTCGCAGCGCCAGCAGCGGCAGATCGCTCGCCGGGCCCGGGCCGACCGGGGCGTGGCGGCGGTCGCGGAGCAGCCCCTGCACCGGGCCCTGGCGGCGCGGCGCAAAGAGCTGAACTCGCTGGTGGCCCAGTACGCCCGGGTCAGCGGCAAGCCACACTCCCATGTCCACGCCGAGCTCCGCCGGCGGTGCGGTGGACCGCCGCTGGCGTCGGCCACCACCGAGCAGGTGGAGGCCCGGATCGCGGCCCTGCGGACCTGGTTCTGAGCCGCTCGCGCCTGGGCCGCGCAAGACGCTGAACCCGGGTGCGCGACCATGAAGGCATGGCTGACGACCTGCTGGAGTACTTCTTTCTCGACCCGAGCCAGCGCCGCGACCGGCAGCTGGAGCGGGAGATCTCTTCAGCCAGAGCGGAGATGGCGAACCTGTCACGGATGCGCCGGCGCGAGACCGAGCGGCTGCGCAGCCAGCTGCAGGAGGTGACCGGCAGCCTCGAGTCACGGCTGAACCGGTTGCAGCGGATGTTCTCAGCCTACGTCGAGCTCAACGAGCTCAAGGACGAGCTGGCCACGACGTACACCGACAGCTCGGCGCAGCGCCGGGAGGCCCTGGGGATCCTGAGCCGGCTCTCGACCGGACAGCCCGTCCAGCCCATGCAGCCCGATGAGCGGTACTGGCTGCCGGACGCGGTGAACGCGGTCCTGGCCGTGGTCAACGGGGGTCGCGATCCGCAGTCGGAGGCCCGGGCCACCTTCCTCGACCAGCGGGCCGACGAGTTCATCGTCCTCGCGGCCACCTCCCTCGGCCGCGGCTCAGCGGTGGCGGACCGGCTGCCGGAGGTACTGACGAGCGACGGCGTCTTCTCAGCCTCGCAGCGGCTGCTGTTCCGGGCAGCTCTGGCCGGCAGCCTGGGGCCCGTCCTGCCGTCGCTGCGGGAGGTGATCGCGCCGACCTTGTCCGCCGATGGCTGGCAGGAGTGGGTGGACTCCCGGGCGGCTGTCAGCAGCAGCCGGGGCCTGGCCTGGCTGGAGGTGCTGACCCGGCCGCTGGCCGACCGGGTCCAGACCTCGCTGCCCGGAGCAGACAGCTACATCAGCGCTGCCCGGGCCAGCTTGCTGCCCAGGTCTACGAAGCCAGCCGCGGCACGGAGAGATCCCCTGCCCGCGCCAGACGAGCAGCCGGCCGCTGCTGCGCCCCAGGCCCGCCCTGACGAGTCGGCTGCCGCCCAGGCGCTGCGGGAGATGACGGTGGCCCTGGTGGAGGAGGGTCTGGCCGAGGAGCAGGAGCTGCTGCGACGGCTACGGATCGCCAAGCGACAGCTCGCCGACCCGGACGGCCCGGCCGACGATCCCGGGCTGGGAGACCGCGTCGACGTGACCGAGGAAGTCCGTCAGGCTCTTCTCACGGAAGGCCTTCCGGGGGCGTCGCGGGCTGAGCTGCTCACCTGGGTGGCGCCGCACCTGCGGGCCACCATCGAGGGCAGCGTGGTCGAGGGCAACGCCTCTGCGAGCCAGGTGAGGGCGCGGGTCCTGGGGACCACGGTCGCCGTTTCCGCTCAGGGGTACGACCGGTCCCTGCTGACGAGGGGAGCCGCTCAGCAGCAGGCTCGGCTGCAGAGGGCCCGCCGCAACGTCTGGTTCTGGGGTGCGGCGAGCGGCATGCTGGCCGCAGCCGCGGCCGCACTGGGGATCCTGGGGCACCAGGGCCTCGCGATCCTGGTCCTGGTCGGGGCGGGCCTGGGCGGGCTCGCGACCCTGCGGGCCTGGTCGGCGCTGCGAGCCGTACGCAGCCAGCAGGCGGACCTGGAGCGGGCTCGCCGCGAGCTCGACCAGGCCGTGGCACGGGCCGCCGCAGCGGACCGGGAGCAGGCCGTACGGCGTGGCGAAGAAGCTGCCGTGATGGACCTGCTGCAGCAGCGACTACGCGACTGAGGCCACGCCTGCCTGGCGACCAGGCTTACTGACAAAGAGCCGTCGGTACTCAGTCTGCGGCCTGGGCCCCTGCCTCACGGGGGTCAAGCATCAGCAGGAGCAACTTGCTCGGCTCCAGCGCCTCGACAGCGTGAGGCAGTCGGGTCCCGAAGTGGATCAGGTCGCCAGGGACGAACTCGATGTCCTGCCCGTCGGCCTGGATGAGCAACCGTCCGTCCAGGACCTGCAGGACCGCTGGCATCGCGGCAGTGTGCTCGCTCAGCTTCTCACCGGTGTCGAACGAGAAGACCACGGCGCGGCAGGTCTCGGCCCGCATCACGGTTCGAGAAACGGTCGCAGCCTGGTTGACCTGGATCAGGGACGCGACATCCTTGACGACGGTCAGGGTCGGGTTGCTCGTCATTCTTCCTCCTGAGAGTCTGCCTTCCGGGCGACCACGGCCACCCCGCAGAGCTGGTGCTGGTACTTGGTGAATACTCTGCGCATCTGGAGAGCTCGCTGCCTGAGATCAGGCTGGGTCAGCAGGCGCCAGGCCATTCTTGCCACCGAGCCAAGCCCCTCGTCGGCGAGGTTGCGGCGCAGCTGGAGCAGTGCGAACGGGGCGGTCTGGCACCAGTCGACCACCAGCCCCTGCTGCTGAAGCAGCTCCTGCCACCCGGCTACGGTGAGGGGGCGAGCGTTCACATGGATGGTTCTCGCTAGGTCTCCCGAGACCTCCTGGGCGGTCTCCTCATCGATCTCGGCCGGTCCCAGACCCAGCTCGTGGATGGCATAGCGCCCGCCGGGGCGCAGCAGCCGGGCGGCTTCAGCGACGATAGCCGACTTTCGGCGGGGGCTCTGCATGGTGAGCACCGCCTCGGCGATCACGACGTCGGCACTGCCCGTCTCCAAGCCGGTATCGCTGGCGTCTCCCTGCCGGCAGGTGCCACGCCCTGCCACGATCTGCGAGACCTGGCGAGCCGCGTCGGCGTCAAGGTCGACCCCGGTGTAGGAGCGAGGGCTTGCCTGGATGATCTCCTTGGCGGTGCGTCCCAGCCCTGGGGCTAGCTCGACCACGTCGAGACCGGTGACACCGCACTGCTGCAGCAGAGCCCGGGTCAGCCCGAGCCCACCGGGGCGCAGCACTCGCTTGCCGATCCGGGCCAGGACCCAGTGCCCGGGAGCCGTGGCGGTAGGGCGGTTGGCTTGGGGGAGGTCAGCGTCGCGCGTCATGGAATTAAACTAGCATTCGCTCGCGTAATTAGTCCACGGTTTCGTCGAGACCAGAGCGGGTCTGCTCCTTGAGGCCTGTGCGGCTACGGGAACTCCCAGCGGCCGGGGTCTCGGCGTGGGCAGTGGGGCTCGTTTTCGACCAGGGATGGCTGTGGTCCGCGGCTCGGGCTCGGGTCTGGGCCGCCGACTGGTGTGCCCAGGTGCTGCGGTGCGAGAGAATCGGCGGGTGCTGACGCTCGTGCTGCTCGGGCCGACGGCGAGCGGCAAGTCCTCGCTGGCGGTGGCGACGGCCCGCCACCTCACCCGTGAGGGCTGCCCCGCCGAGGTGGTCAACGCCGACTCGATGCTGGTCTACCGGGGGATGGACATCGGCACTGCCAAGCCGACCCTTGCCGAGCGGCAGGCGGTGCCGCACCACCTGATCGACATCCTGGACGTCACTCAGACGGCCACCGTGGCCGACTTCCAGCGGCTCGGCCGTGCCGCGATCGCTGACTGCCACGGGCGGGGGGTGATCCCCGTCGTGACCGGTGGGTCGGCCCTGTACCTGCGCGCGGTCCTGGACGACTTCAGCTTTCCCGGGACCGATGCCACGCTGCGGGCCGAGCTGGAGGAGGAGCTGGCCCGGGTTGGCGCACCCGAGCTGCACCAGCGGCTGGCCCGGCTGGCGCCCGAGGCCGCTCAGCGAGTTCTCCCGGGCAACGGCCGCCGGATCGTCCGGGCCCTGGAGGTGATCGCCCTGACCGGCAGCTACCGGGCCAGCCTGCCGGAGCACCGCTACGCAGTGCCTGGTGCTCAGACCTTCGGGCTGCGGCTAGACCGTGCCGAGATGGACCGGCGGATCGACGCCCGGGTCGACCAGATGTGGCAAGCCGGGCTGGTCGAGGAGGTCCAGGAGCTGGTCGGCCGGGGGCTGCGGCAAGGGCGTACAGCCTCGCGGGCGCTGGGGTACGCGCAGGTCCTCGACTACCTCGACGGGCTCCTGACCGAGGACCAGGCGCGGCACCTGACGAAGGCCGGGACGCGCCGCTTCGCCCGCAAGCAGCTGGGCTGGTGGCGACGGGATCCCCGGATCACCTGGGTTGACGCCACTTCCGCTCCAGCCAGTGAGATCGTCGTCTCGCGGATCAGTCGCGACCCCCTCGGCTAGCCCTGACCTGCTGGACTGGCCCGCGTGAGGATGTGGTCTTTCGCCAAGGGGCATGGCACGCAGAACGACTTCGTCCTGGTCAAGGACCGCCACGGGATGCTGTGCCCCTCGCAGGCCGATGTCCGCTACCTCTGCGACCGGCACGCCGGGATCGGAGCCGACGGGGTGCTGCGAGTTGTCAAAGCCGGCAGCATGCCGGAGTGGGACGGGGACCCGGACCTGTGGTTCATGGACTACCGCAACGGCGACGGCTCCGTCGCCGAGATGTGCGGCAACGGGCTGCGGGTCTTCGTGCGCTACCTGCTGGAGGAGAACCTCGTCGGTGGGGCTGACATCCAGGTCGCGACCCGGGCCGGGCTGCGTCGAGCCGCCGTGCTGCCGGACGGGCGGATCAAGGTCGCGATGGGGCAGGTGGCCAGCACCGGAACCAGCACTGTCGACTACCAGGGCCAGCTAGCGACCGGGGTCGGTGTGGACGTGGGGAACCCCCACCTGGTGGTGGAGCTCGACCCGCAGCAGGTGGCACAGGCCGAGCTGCGCAGCTGGCCGCGCCCCGACCCGGTGCGGTTCCCCGAGGGCGCCAACGTCGAGCTGGCCGCCCGTACTGGCAACGGGTTCACGATGCGGGTCCTGGAGCGGGGAGTGGGGGAGACCCGGTCCTGCGGGACCGGGGCGGTGGCGGTGGCCTGGGTGCTGAGTGCTGGTGCGGCCGGCACTCACCGGATCGAGCTGCCCGGTGGTGTCGTGGAGGTCACCCTCGACGACCAGGGCCGGGCCTGGCTGACCGGGCCGGCCGTGATCGTCGCTCGCGGCGAGGTGGCCCTGCCCGAGCCAGAGCGCTGAGGCCGCCCAGAAACCCGGTGGCCAGCCCGGGCGCTGAGGTGAGAGGCTGTCCACCGATGACACACGTAGACGATCCCAACCTGGTCCGGGCTGGCCTGGACTACGACGGGGACCAGGCCGAGCTGGACGAGCGTCACTCACTGCGCCGGGTGGACGGGCTGCGGACCGAGCTGGCCGACATCACCGAGGTGGAGTACCGCCGGCTCCGGCTGGAGCGCGTCGTCCTGGTCGGTGTCTGGAGCAGCGGCACCGAGCACGATGTCCGTAACGGCCTGGCCGAGCTGCGACTGCTCGCCGAGACCGCGGGGTCGCAGGTGCTGGAGGCCTTGTACCAGCGCCGAGACCGCCCCGACCCGGCCACCTTCATCGGCCGCGGCAAGGTCGACGAGGTCCGCGAAGTGGTCGTCGAGTCCGGGGCCGACACCGTGATCTGCGACGGCGAGCTGAGCCCGGCCCAGCTGCGCAACCTGGAAGACCGGGTCCGGGTCAAGGTGATCGACCGGACCGCCCTGATCCTCGACATCTTCGCCTCGCACGCCAAGAGCGCCGAGGGCAAGGCCCAGGTCGAGCTGGCCCAGCTGCAGTACCTGCGGCAGCGGCTGCGTGGCTGGGGCGGCAACCTGTCGCGACAGACCGGCGGCCGGGGCGCCGGGATCGGAGGCCGGGGACCGGGCGAGACCAAGCTCGAGACCGACCGTCGCCGGGTCCGGGCCCGGATCGCCCGGCTGCGGGCCGAGCTGCGAGACCTGGAAGCGACCCGGGCCCTCAAGCGGCAGCAGCGCCAGCGCCACCGGGTGCCGTCGGTCGCGATCGTCGGGTACACCAACGCCGGCAAGTCGTCCCTGCTGAACCGGCTGACCGGGGCCGGGGTGCTGGTCGAGGACGCGCTCTTCGCCACCCTCGACCCCACCACCCGCCGCTGCCAGACCACCGACGGGCGGGTCTACACCCTGACCGACACGGTCGGCTTCGTACGGCGCCTGCCGCACGACCTGGTCGAGGCCTTCCGCTCCACCTTGGAGGAGTCGGTGTCCGCGGACCTGCTGCTTCACGTCGTCGACGGCTCAGACCCCGACCCCGTAGGCCAGGTCGCCGCCGTGACCGAGGTACTGGCCGAGGTCGGCGCCGCCGACGTAGCCGAGCAGCTGGTGGTGAACAAGACTGACGCCGCCGACCCGGTGACGCTGCAGACCCTGCGGACCCGGTTCCCCGGCGCCGTCCTGGTGTCGGCCCGGACCGGAGAGGGGCTGGAGCGGCTGCGGCAGGTGCTGGAGGCCCGGCTGCCGCGACCCGGCGTCGAGGTCACGGCGCTGGTGCCGTACGCCCGCGGCGACCTGGTCAACCGGATCCACCAGGAGGGGGAGCTGGTGAGCGTCGAGCACACCGCCGACGGCACCGCGGTGGTGGCCCGGGTCCACCCAGACCTGGCCGCAGAGCTGCGGCCCTTCACCCAGGACTGACCTGTCCACAGCCGGGTGCCGTACGGTTCGCTGGAGCCGGCCGGGCTTGTACGGTGAGCGGGTGCCCGACACCGCCCTGCAGATCCTCGACGCGGCTGTCGCGTCGCTGGGCGGAACCAGCCGGGACGGGCAGCGGCAGATGTGCGAGGCGGTGACCCAGGCCTTCGATTCCGGAGTGCACCTGCTGGTGCAGGCCGGCACCGGGACCGGGAAGTCGCTCGGCTACCTGGCTCCGGCCCTGGCCCACGTGCTGGGCAGGTCCGGGTCGCGGGTGATCGTGGCGACGGCGACCCTGGCGCTGCAGACCCAGCTCGCCACCAAGGACATCCCGGTGGTGGCCGAGGCCGTGGAGCGGGTTTGCGGCCGGAAGCCGCGTACGGCGCTGCTCAAGGGGCGCTCCAACTACGCCTGCCTGTACCGGGTGAGAGGCGGAGAGGACCCGGCCCAGGCCGGGCTGCTGGACGGGACCGAGCTGGTCGGGGCGCTGAGGGCGAGCGAGGCGGCGCCGGAGTCGGTGCTGGGTGCCGAGGTGGTGGCGCTGCGGGAGTGGGCCGAGAACCAGCTCACCGGCTCCGAGCTGGCCGACCGGGACAACGCCCCGCCCCACTCCCCGGCGGCCTGGGCGCAGGTGAGCGTCCCGGTCCGCGAGTGCCTCGGGGCCTCGCGCTGCCCGTACGGGGCGGAGTGCTTCGTCGAGGCCTCCCGGGAGCAGGCCCGCCAGGCCGACCTGGTGGTCACCAACCACGCCCTGCTGGCGATCGACGCCCTGCACGGCGGCACCGCGCTGCCCGACCACGACCTGCTGGTGATCGACGAGGCGCACGAGCTGACCAGCCGGGTCACCGGGGCCGCCTCGGCCGAGCTCAGTCCCCAGCTGGTGGAGCGGGTCGGCAAGCGGGTGGTCGGGTACCTCAGCGACGAGGTGGCCCTGGAGCTGCTGGAGTCGGCGGACGGCCTGCGGACCGCCCTGGACGAGGTGGCGCCCGAGCGGGTCACCGACCCGACCAGCCCCGTGGCAGCGGCCCTGGTCCGTCTTCAGGCAGCGGCCCGGGCCGCGCTGTCGGGGATCGGAACGAGCAAGGATGCCGACCCCGAGCGGGCCCAGGCCAAGGGCGCACTGCAGGAGGTCTTCGACACCGCCGAGCGGATGGCGGGCCTGGACGTCCACGACGTGCTGTGGGTGAGTGAGCGGGAACGCTTCGGGCGGCAGCTGGTCGTGGCGCCGCTGTCGGTCTCCGGGCTGGTCCGGGACGTGATTCTGGCGGAGACGACGGCGGTCTTCACCTCGGCGACTCTCACCGTGGGTGGTGACTTCACCGCCAGCGCCACCGGCTTCGGGCTGGCCCGCCGGTCGGAGTCGGGCGAGCCGGGGCCGGCTGTGCCCTGGCGCGGGCTCGACGTCGGCTCGCCGTTCGACTACCGCCGCCAGGGGATTCTCTACCTCGCCCGGCGCCTCCCGGTCCCGGGACGCGGCGGGCTGAGCGACGAGGTGCTGGCCGAGATCGCAGAGCTGGTCGCGGCCGCGGGTGGCCGGACTCTGGGGCTGTTCGCCTCGCACCGCAACGCCGTGGCCGCCGCCGCCTACCTGCGCGAGCAGCAGCCGACCCTGCCAGTGCTCTGCCAGGGCGAGGCGCACCTTGCCGAGCTCACCGGGCGTTTCGCCGCCGAGCCGACCACCAGCCTGTTCGGCACCCTGTCGCTGTGGCAGGGGCTGGATGTTGCGGGAGACAGCTGCCAGCTGGTGATCATCGACAAGATCCCCTTCCCGCGCCCCGACGAGCCGCTGCTGCTGGCCCGGCAGCAGGCGGTGACCGCGGCGGGTGGGAACGGCTTCATGCAGGTCGCCGCTAGCCATGCCGGCCTGCTGCTGGCTCAGGGGGCCGGACGGCTGATCCGCCGGCTCGGTGACCGTGGTGTGGTGGCCGTCCTCGACCCGCGGCTGGTGACCGCCCGCTACGGCTCGTACCTGCGTGCGTCGATGCCACCGTTCTGGCAGACCACCGACCCCGAGGTGGCCAGGGCGGCGCTGCGGAGGCTGACGGGCCTCACAGCCGGCGCAGGACGCTGACCACCTTGCCCAGGATCGTCGCCTGGTTGCCGTCGATCGGCTCGTAGGCACTGTTGTGGGGCAGCAGCCAGACCTGGCCCGGGGTGCGCTTGAGGGTCTTGACCGTGGCCTCGTCCCCGATCAGGGCGGCCACGATCTCACCGTTGCTGGCGGTGGGCTGCTGGCGGACCACGACCCAGTCGCCGTCGCAGATCGCGGCGTCGACCATGGAGTCTCCCCGGACCTCCAGCAGGAAGAGATTGCCCTCACCGACCAGCTGGCGCGGCAGCGCGAAGACGTCCTCGACGGCCTGCTCGGCCAGGATCGGGCCACCGGCGGCGATCCGGCCCAGCACGGGGACGTGGACCGGGGCCGGCAGCGCGTCGCCCGAGCCGGTCTCATCGACCCAGGGCACGGGCTCCGGGCGGGAGCTGGCCGCCGGTGGGTGGGGAACCCGGACCTCGATCGCGCGGGGGCGGTTCGGGTCACGGCGCAGGTAGCCCTTCGCCTCGAGCGCCCGCAGCTGGTGGGTGACGCTGGACGGGCTGGACAGGCCTGCCCGCTGGCCTACCTCCCGGATGCTGGGCGGGTAGCCCTGGCGCTCCACCGCCTCCTTGATCACCTCCAGCACCGCCCGCTGCCTGGGCGTCAGGTCGTCGTCGCTCACCGGAGTGGTGGAGACCGGGGCGTCGCGCAGCTGCCGTACGACCTCGCTGGCGCGCGGCCTGCCCTTCTGGCGGGGAGTCTGGTCGGCCATGACTGAACGGTACGACGCGAGGGGCGAGGAATCAAACATTTGTACGATCATGTCGGTGACCGTCGAGGGCTGTCAGAGCCCTGGTCTTCACTGGGGGCGACACGCCAGGACCGTCCAGGTGCTTGATGGTCTGGGACCGGGCACGGTAGACAGATATCGAACATATGTTCGAAGGAGAGTGGCAGATGAGTGCAGTGCTGGTCGAGGCTGGTCGAAGAAAGCAGTCCTCCCGGCGAGGGTGCGATGTGCGTCGGCGGCCGCCGTCAGCCCGTCCGTGTGAGCCGCGACACGTTCCCCGGGCTGCGGCGACTGCCTGCCAGGTGGGCAGCGACCAGCCGTCCTGGGAGCTCACCGAGCGCGGGACTGCGGTTGCCCTGGCCCTCGTTCTGATGGTGATGGGGACTGCCCTGGGCACCGGCCTAGCGGTGCTGTGGTCGATCAGCAGTGCTCCGGTCTAGGGGCGGCCTGGGCGTGGCTAGGACTGGTCGACCCCCGAGCAGCGCTGATGGCGCCGTCGTGGTCGACGGCGCCATCAGAAGTAGGGCAGGTCAGTACTGCTGGACCGGCGGCTGGCCGCTCTCGTCGACGACGATGCTCTTGACCATCTTGTCGGCGAGGGTCTGCTTGTTGGTGTCCCACAGTGGCCAGAGCCAGGTGAGGAGTCCGCCGATGCAGGTGAAGGAGACCAGTGCCCACTGGATCATGGCCCGCAAGACGCCCTGGCCGGCGCCCAGCGGCTGCTGGGTCTGCTCGGAGATGAGCTTGGTCTTGGCGATCTTGCGGCCCAGGGAGTACCCGGTGGTCCCGGCCTGGTACCCGGAGTTCCAGGCCACGAAGCCGCCAACCAGCAGGAATGCGACGAAGTTGCCAACACTGCTGCCAACACTGCCGCCGATGATCGCCCCCACTGTGGAGGCCACGATGCCGGGTGCCAGCCAGTCGATCAGCCAGCTGAGGGCCCGCTTGCCGAAGTCTGCCTTGGGCAAGGCCGGGCTGGCGTACCCCGCGTCGTAGCCGTACGGGGTGACCGCCTGACCGGGCGTCGCTGAGTACGGGGCGCCGTAGCCAGCGGCGGCGTTCGGGTCCTGGTAGGCCTCGGCGGTGCCGTACCCGCCGGCGCCGTAGCTGCTGGGCTGCGACTGGCCGTACCCGCCTGTGGAGCCGTACCCACCGGCGCCGTAGCCGGACTGGTCGTAGCCGCCGTACCCGCCGCTGCCGTACCCGCTGCTCGTGGTGGGGTCGGTGTAGGAGGCGGTGCCCTGGCCGGCTGAGCCGTAGGAGGTGGCGCTGGTGTCGGGTGCGGTGTAGCCGCTCGTGCCCTGGCTGGCTGAGCCGTAGGAGGTGGCGCTGGTGTCGGGTGCGGTGTAGCCGCTGGCGCTGTAGCCGCTCGTGGTGGGGTCGGTGTAGGAGGCGGTGCCCTGGCCGGCTGAGCCGTAGGAGGTGGCGCTGGTGTCGGG
>CALBCJ010000015.1 GCA_937926975.1 uncultured Propionibacteriaceae bacterium
GAGGAGGAAGACGGCGTGTCAGGCGGAGCGGCCGAGCCGCGGCGGAGGCCGCGGCAGTCCAACACAGTAGGGTGAGCGGCATGGCAGTACGGATCCTGCCGTCGGCCGACATCGACCCCGAGGTCACGATCGGCGACGGGTCGAGCGTGTGGCACCTGGCGCAGATCCGCTCCGGGGCGCGCCTGGGCCGCGACGTGGTTGTCGGGCGCGGCGCGTACGTGGGCAGCGGGGTCCGGGTCGGTGACGGCTGCAAGATCCAGAACTATGCCCTCGTGTACGAGCCGGCCGAGCTGGCCGACGGGGTCTTCATCGGCCCGGCGGCGGTGCTCACCAACGACCAGTACCCGCGGGCGGTCAATCCCGACCTCAGCCCGAAGTCGGCCCACGACTGGACCCCGGTGGGGGTGAGCGTCGGCGAGGGCGCGGCGGTCGGCGCGCGGGCGGTCTGTGTGGCGCCGGTCCGGATCGGTGCCTGGGCGCTGGTCGGCGCGGGCGCGGTGGTCACCGACGACGTTCCGGCGCACGCCCTGGTGCTGGGGGTTCCGGCTCGCCGGGCTGGCTGGGTCGGCCGTACCGGGCACCGCCTGGAGGCCACGAGCGAGACGACGTTCCGCTGCCCGGACACGGGCGACACGTACACCCTGACCGGGCCCGACACCCTGGTCCGCGACCAGCAAGGAGACTGATGCCCACTGACCTGCCGCTGATCCCAGCCGCGAAGCCTCTGATCGGCCCGGAGGAGAGGGCCGCGGTGGATGCGGTGCTGGCGTCTGGGATGCTCGCCCAGGGATCGCAGGTGGCTGCCTTCGAGCAGGAGCTCGCCGCCCAGCTCGTCGGCGGGCGGACCTGCGTGGCGGTCAGCTCCGGCACCTCAGCGCTTCACCTCGGGCTCCTCGCCAGCGGCATCGGCCCTGGTGACGAGGTGATCGTCCCGTCGTTCACGTTTGCGGCGACCGCGAACTCGGTCGCCCTCTGCGGCGCCGCCCCGGTCTTCGTCGACATCGACCCGGTGAGCTACTGCCTGGACCCGGCGGCGGTCGAGGCGGCGGTCACCGACCGTACGAAGGCGGTGCTGGGTGTGCACCTGTACGGGCACCCGTTCGATGTGGACGGGCTGCGCCGGGTCTGCGAGGCGCACGGTCTGGCCCTGTACGAGGACGCCGCCCAGGCGCACGGGGCGACCTGGAAGGGGCAGCCGGTCGGCGGGTTCGGTGACTTCGGCGCGTTCTCGCTGTACCCGACGAAGAACATGACCTCCGGTGAGGGCGGCATCGTCAGCTGCGCCACGCCGGAGCTGGCCCGTACGGTGCGGCTGCTGCGCAACCAGGGGATGGAGAAGCAGTACCACAACGAGGTGGTGGGGCTGAACAACCGGATGACCGACATTCACGCCGCGATCGGGCGGGTGCAGCTGACGAAGCTGGCGGGCTGGACCGCGGCCCGGCAGGCGAACGCGGCCTTCCTGAGCGAGGGGCTGCGCCCGGTGGTCGGGGTGCCGCAGGTGCACCCTGACGCGACCCACGTCTGGCACCAGTACACGATCCGGGTCGCCGACGACCGGGACGGGTTCGCGGAGGCGCTGCGCAGCGAGTACGGGGTCGGCTGCGGCGTCTACTACCCGGTCCCGAACCACCGGCTGGCGACCTTCCAGGTCGACCTTGACCTGCCCGAGACCGAGCGGGCAGCCGCCGAGGTGGTCTCGCTGCCGGTGCACCCGTCCTTGTCGCAGGGGGACCTGGAGCGGATTGTGGCGGCGGTCACGGCGCTGGCGCAGGCGGGACGCTGATGCTGCGGGCGGGCCTGATCGGGCTGGGCATGATGGGCCGCCACCATGCCCGCAACCTGCGCGCCCTCGACGGGGTGGAGCTGGTCGCGGTGGCTGATGCCGCCGGTGACCCGCACCAGGCGGCCGGTGGGCTGGAGGTGCTGCCCGGGGTCGACGAGCTGGTCGCGGCTGGCATCGACTATGCCGTGGTGGCGCTGCCGACCGAGCTGCACGAGCCGGTCGGCCTGGCTCTGGCCGAGGCCGGGATCCCTGCCCTGATTGAGAAGCCGCTGGCGTTCGACACGGCTGCGGCGAACCGGCTGGTGGCGGCCTTCGAGGCGGCCGGGGTGGTCGGCGCGGTCGGGCACATCGAGCGGTACAACCCGGCGCTGCGGTCGCTGCGGGCTCGGCTGGAGCAGGGTGACCTGGGTGAGGTGTACCAGGTGGCGACTCGGCGCCAGGGGCCGTTCCCGAACCGGATCGCTGACGTTGGTGTGGTGAAGGACCTGGCCAGCCACGACATCGACCTCACCAGCTGGGTCACCCGGCGCTCGTACCAGACGGTGGCGGCCCGGACCGTGGTGAAGTCTGGCCGTCCGTACGAGGACATGGTCGCCGCGTCCTGCACCCTGACCGGTGGGGTGATGGCGAACCACCTGGTGAACTGGCTGTCTCCGACGAAGGAGCGGCTCACCGTGGTGACCGGCGAGAAGGGCATGTACGTGGCGGACACCCTGCTCGCCGACCTGACCTTCTACGCCAACGGGCAGGTTCAGGTGACCCGTGACGACATCGCCCAGTTCCGCGGCGTCAGCGAGGGTGACGTGACCCGGTACGCGATCGCCAAGCCGGAGCCGCTGCGCACCGAGCACGAGCAGTTCCGCGACGCGGTACTGGGCAAGGACGCCGACATCGTCACCCTGGCCCAGGGAGCCCAGGTGGTCCGGGTCTGCGAGGCGATGATCGAGTCCGGCCGTACGGGTCGGTTCGTCGATCTCACCTGAGGACGTCTGGCCCGGCTGGGGGCTGCTACTGGCGGCCGACCACGGAGCATCACCATCGACGGCGCCATCTGACCGGTGCTCGGGTCCTCGTGCGCGCACAGCAGCGGACACTGTGGCCGCCATGGGCGGCAGGCTTTTCGGCACGGCCGGGTGTGTCCGTCCGTGTGTCAGTGCGGGTGCAGGTCTAAGGACCGGCCGCCCAACCCGGTCACAGCTCTGAAGCCCATGATCGAGGCTCAGCCCCGGCCGCGGAGTCCCCGGTCTGGACGAAGGAGCGGTGAAGAACGACTGGCTGGACTCGGGACCGCTCCGCCCAATTCGGCCACAGCTCTGAAGCTCGTCACCGGGACTCGGCCCCAGCCGGCCGCGGAGCACGCCGTCTGGACGAACGAACGACGAGGAACGACTGGCTGTACCACGACGGAAAGGACCTCCTCGTCGTGAGGAGGAAGACGGTGTGTCAGGCGGAGCGGCCGAGCCGCGGCGGTCAAGCACAGAGCACCTGGGTCAGGCCCTGGCGCAGGGCCTCTCCCTGGTCGCCGAGGCTGGCGCACAGCTCCGCCTCGTACGTGTCGGCTCGGGCCTGGCGCTCGCGCAGCCAGGCCGATCCGGCCTCGGTGAGTCTGAGGACGTGGCGGCGCCGGTCGGCCGGGTCGGTGGCCCGCTCCAGCAGCCCGGCCTCGTCGACTGCCCGCAGGACTGTCACCAGGTCGCTGGGGTCGCTGGACATGGCGGCGGCCAGGGCCCGCTGGGTGCAGGGGCCGAGGTGCTCGACCCAGCAGAGCACGACGTAGTGGGGGAAGCGGAGCTCTTCGCCCCCGAAGTGCTGCTGGGCCAGTCGGGCCGCGGTCCGGGTTGCGCGGGTCAGCAGGTACGCGGTGCTCGTCGCCAGGCGCGGTGGCAGGGGTGCGAGGGGTGGGTCTGTTGCCATGGGGGTGACGCTATCGCGGAGAGCCGAGAGCGGCGAATCGTGGGATAATCCCATGAATGGAGCGAAATCCCTTTGAAGGCTGGCGTGACAGTCTTCCGGCGGCGATGGTGAAGGCCGGTTTCCGGCAGGACTTCACCCGCGTCGGGCAGGGCGTGGTGCTGGGCTGGGTCCGGGGCCCGGCGAGCGGCCGGCCGCTGCTGCTGGTTCCCGCCCAGATGGGGACCTGGCGCACGTACGCGCGGGTCGCGGTCGACCTTGCCCGCAGGTACGAGGTCTTCGCGGTCGACCTCGTCGGGCACGGCTCGTCCACCTGGACCCCCGGCCGCTACACCTGGGACACCGTCGGCGCACAGCTGCGGGCCTTCGTGGAGCAGGTCGTGGGTCGCCCGACCGTCGTGGCGGGGAGCTCGTCGGGCGGCATCCTCGCGCTCTGGCTGGCGGCTCACGCGCCCGACCTGATCAGCGGGATCGTCCTCGAGGACGCCCCGGTCTTCTCGGTGGAGTGGCCGCGGTTCCGTGACCGGGACCGCTTCGTCTACCAGGGGCTGGTGCACGCCGTCGAGGTGCTCGAGCGCCCCGACCGCAGGCTCGCCGACTACTTCCGTGGGCAGGTGCTTCCCCTCTCGCCGGGGCGCGTACGGCGGCTGCCGGACTGGGTGGCTGACCTGCTCGACCGCGGGGTCCGCCGCTGGGAGCGCAGCCACCCGGGTGAGCCGTCCGGCTTCCAGGCCTGGTGGGCGCCCGCTTCCTTCGGTGACCTGTTCCGGTCGCTGTCGATGTTCGACCCCGACTTTGCCCGCGCCTTCGTCGACGGGCGGATGTACGGGGACTTCTCCCACGCCGAGGCGCTGCGGCGTACCCGGGTGCCGGTCCTCCTGCTTCACGCCCGCTGGGTGCGGCTGGAGCCGTACGGGCTCGTTGGCGCGCTCGACGACGACGATGTCGCCCGGGTCGTACGACTGGCGCCCCAGACCCGGGTGCTCCGCTTCCCCAGGGTGAACCACGTCGTCCACCGCTACGACCCGGCGGGGTACGTGCGTGCGGTGACCGGGCTGCCGGTCTGAGGGCCGCAGCCCGCCGCTGGCCGGGTGGACGGCTGCCTGGGTCAGACAGAGCACAGCTGCGGGCGAACGGGCGACGAGCGGCGGGGGTGAAGGCGGGAGCGCCCCGGTGTGTCCGCCGAGGTGCACTCGGCGACCGCCGCACTGGCCGCGACCGTCTCGGTCGGCTGGGAGCTCATCGGACTGATTGGCATCCTCGGCCTCACTCTGGCCGCCACCGGAGCCGGACGGATCAGCCTCGACGCCATCCTCCCGTGGGGCCGCAGCGAGAAGTCTGCCGCAGTGTCACAGCCGGCCCTGACGACGGTCTGAGCCCGCGTCGGCCCAGCCGCCAAGCGACCTGCGCCCCCAGTCCAGCCGGGCTGGGGGCGCAGCCAGTGAGGTGGCCGCACTCCTGCGGACCGAGAGGGCCCTGGCGGCTCGGGTGAGGCTCTGCTGCCCGCGGTCTGCCCGCCAGTGTGCTGGGGAGGGGCCGTTCGGGCTCACCAGGACCTTCGGGCGCTGAGGGGCCTAGCTCAGCATCCGCCGTTCGGGAGCGGCGGCCGCGCACCTGACCCCGTACGCCTCCACCGGCGGGCCCGTGGTCTGACGGCTGGCTGCTGGTGTGCGTCAGCGTGGTCAGCATGGCCTGCTCCCGGGCGAGAGGGTCCGCCACGCCGACGAATTGCATCTTGCTATGGATTTAGTAACATCACCTTATGCAAGCGCGCGTGCTCCTCGTCCGTCGGCTCCACGTCGACCTGCAGCGCCTTGCCAGCGCTCCCGTGTGTCGCTGATCTTCGCTCTCCCGGTGCTGCCTGCCCGGGCCCCGCCATGCCCAGAACCAGCGAAAGTGCTCCATGACCACCACTCCTGTGCGCCCGCGCGCGCCCCGGCCCCCGCGAAGCAACGGCCAGTGGGCCGTCGACGGCCGTACCCCGCTCAACGCGAACGAGGCCTTCAAGGCGGAGTCCGACATCCTCACTGTCCGTGACCGGATCCTCGCCACGTACGCCCGGGAGGGCTTCGACTCGATCCCCAGCGACGACCTCCACGGCCGTTTCCGCTGGTGGGGCCTGTACACCCAGCGCAGGCCCGGCATCGACGGCGGCCGGACCGCCCAGCTGGAGCCCCACGAGCTGGAGGACCGGTACTTCATGCTGCGCATCCGCCTCGACGGCGGCGCCATCACCCGCGAGCAGATCCGTACCCTGGCGGGCATCTCCCGCGACTTCGGGCGCGGCACCGCCGACATCACCGACCGCCAGAACATCCAGTACCACTGGATCCGGGTCGAGGACGTGCCGACGATCTGGGAGCGCGTCGAGGCCTCCGGGATGCGCACCATCGAGGCCTGCGGCGACTGCCCCCGGGTGATCCTCGGCTCCCCGGTCGCCGGGATCGCCGCCGACGAGCTGATCGACCCCACCCCCGCCATCGACGCGATCACCAGGCGCTTCCTCGGCGACCCCGAGCTCGCGAACCTCCCCCGCAAGTTCAAGACCGCCATCACCGGGCACCCCAGCCACGACGTGGTCCACGAGATCAACGACGTCTCGTTCGTGGCCGTCCAGCACCCCGAGCTCGGCACCGGCTACGACCTCTGGGCTGGCGGCGGGCTGTCGACATCGGCCCGGCTGGCCGAGCGGCTCGGCGCGTTCGTCGCTCCTGACCAGGTTGTCGACGTGTGGCACGGCATGATCCGGGTCTTCCGTGACTACGGCTACCGCCGGCTGCGCAACAAGGCCCGCCTGAAGTACCTCCTTGCCGACTGGGGGCCCGAGAAGCTGCGCCAGGTGCTGCAGGACGAGTACCTCGGCTTCGCCCTGCCCGACGGTCCCGAGGCCCTGCCGGACGGCTCCCCCAGTGACCACATCGGCGTCCACGCCCAGCGGGACGGCCTCTTCTACATCGGCGCTGCCCCCACCGTCGGCCGCCTCGGCGGCGATGTCCTGGACGGCCTCGCCGAGGTCATGGAGCGTGTCGGCTCCGACCGGGTCCGGTTCACCCCGCACCAGAAGCTGCTGCTCCTCGACGTACCGGAGGACAGGGTCGACGACGCGGTCGCCGACCTGGCCGCGCTCGGGCTGGAGGCCAGGCCCGGACCGTTCCGCCGCAGCACCATGGCCTGCACCGGGATCGAGTTCTGCAAGCTCGCGATCGTCGACACCAAGGCCACCGCCGCCCGCGCCGCCGCCGACCTTGACACGCGCCTGGCCGACCTTGACCTCGACGGGCAGGTCCAGCTCAGCATCAACGGCTGCCCGAACTCGTGCGTCCGGATCCAGACCTCCGACATCGGCCTCAAGGGGCAGCTCATCACCAGCGAGGGCGTCCAGGTCCCCGGCTTCCAGGTGCACCTGGGCGGCGGGCTCGCCACCAACGGCCGCCCCGAGGCCGGCCTGGGCCGCACCGTACGCGGCCTCAAGGTCCCGGCCACCGGGGTCGCCGACTACGTCGAGCGGGTCGTCCGCCGCTGGCACGCCGGCAGGGACGAGGGGGAGTCCTTCGCCGCCTGGGCCCACCGGGTAGGCGAGGAGGAGCTGTCATGAACCTGATCAGCCTCGCCTCCCTGGCCCCGGCCGGTCCGCGCCGAGACCCCGTACGGGAGCGCAGCGCCGACGAGCTGCGGGCCCTGGCCGCCGAGGGCGCTGCCCGCTTCGACGGGGAGCACCCGGCCGAGGACGTCGTCGCCTGGGCGGCTGCCACCTTCGGTGACCGGGCCGCGGTCGCCTGCTCGATGGCCGCCGACACCGTCCTCGCGTCCCTGGTCAGCACGCATATCCCGGGAGTCAGCACGCTCTTTCTCGACACCGGGTACCACTTCGGCGAGACCCTGGCCCTGCGCGGGCAGCTCGAGTCCGCGTTGCCGGTCCAGGTCGTCGACGTCCTGCCCGAGCAGACGGTCGAGGAGCAGGACGCCGCGTACGGTGCCCGCCTGTACGAGCGGGACCCGCAGCTGTGCTGCCGCCTGCGCAAGGTCGAGCCACTGGCCCGCCAGCTCCAGTCGTACGAGGCCTGGTTCACCGGCGTCCGCCGCGACGAGGCCCCCACCAGGTCAAGCACCCCGCTGGTCGCGTACGACGAGCGCCACGGCCTGGTGAAGATCAACCCCCTGGCGTACTGGAGCCTCGACGACGTCCTCGACTACGCCGAGCGCAACCTCGTCCCCGTCAACTCGCTCCTCGGCGAGGGCTACCCGTCGATCGGCTGCGCCACCTGCACCCGCCGGCCGGCCCCGGGCGAGGACCCGCGCGCCGGCCGCTGGGCCGGGCTGGCCAAGACCGAGTGCGGCATCCACCTGTGAGAGGAACCATGAGCCACTCCCCTCTGACAGCCGGCAACCTCGACCTGCTGGAGGCCGAGGCGATGCTGGTCATCCGCGAGGTCGTCGCCGAGCTGGAGCGTCCCGTCATCCTGTTCTCCGGCGGGAAGGACTCCGCGGTCCTGCTCCACGTCGCCCTCCAGGCGTACGACCCGGCGAGGCCGCCGATCGCCCTGCTGCACGTCGACACCGGCCACAACTTCCCCGAGGTCCTCGACTACCGCGACCGGGTCGCCGAGCGGTACGGGCTGCGGCTGGAGGTCGCCCGGGTGCAGGACTACATCGACGACGGCCGGCTCACCGAGCGCGCCGACGGCACCCGCAACCCGCTGCAGACCCTTCCGCTGCTCGACGCGATCGCCGAGCACCGCTTCGACGCCGTCTTCGGCGGGGCCCGCCGAGACGAGGAGAAGGCCCGCGCGAAGGAGCGGATCGTCAGCCTCCGCAGCGAGTTCGGCCAGTGGGACCCACGCGGTCAGCGGCCTGAGCTGTGGAGCCTGTTCAACCCGCGCCACCGCCCCGGCGAGCACGTACGGGTCTTTCCGCTGAGCAACTGGACCGAGCTCGACGTGTGGCGCTACATCGAGCGCGAGGGCATCGAGCTGCCGAGCCTGTACTTCGCCCACGACCGTGAGGTCTTCTCCCGCGACGGGATGTGGCTGGCGGTCGGCGAGCACAGCACGCTGCGCCCCGGTGAGGTCCCCGAGCGTCGCACCGTCCGCTACCGCACGGTCGGCGACATGTCCTGCACCGGCGCGGTCGACTCCACCGCGACCAGCATCGCCGAGATCGTCCGCGAGACCGCCCTGACCACCGTCAGCGAGCGCGGCGCCACCCGCGCCGACGACCGCCTCACCGAGGCCGCCATGGAGGACCGCAAGAAGGAGGGCTACTTCTGATGAGCACCTCAACTCTCCTGCGGCTCGCTACCGCCGGCAGCGTCGACGACGGCAAGTCCACCCTGGTCGGGCGGCTTCTCCACGACTCCAAGTCGGTCATGGCCGACCAGATCGCGGCCGTCGAGCGCGCCAGCCTGGACCGTGGCCTGACCGCCGCCGACCTGGCGCTGCTGACCGACGGGCTGCGCGCCGAGCGCGAGCAGGGCATCACGATCGACGTCGCGTACCGCTACTTCGCGACCGCGCGGCGCTCCTTCATCCTCGCTGACTGCCCGGGCCACGTGCAGTACACCCGCAACACCGTGACCGGGTCGTCGACCGCCGACGTCGTCGTGCTGCTCGCCGACATCCGCCACGGGGTCGTCGAGCAGACCCGGCGGCACCTGGCCGTCGTCCACCTGCTGCGGGTCCCGCAGGTCATCATCGCGGTCAACAAGATCGACCTGGTCGACTACGACGAGGCCGCCTTCCGCGCCGTCGACCAGCAGGTCCGAGCCCTGGCCGAGCAGCTCGGGGTCGACCACGTCCACACCATCCCGGTCTCCGCGCTGGCCGGTGCCAACGTGGTCGAGGTCTCTGAGAAGACGCCCTGGTACGACGGCCCGTCGCTGCTCGGGCTGCTGGAGGAGCTGCCGGTCGAGGCGGAGGAGCTCGCCGCCGACCGCGACGTACGCCTTCCCGTCCAGACCGTGCTGCGCCCGCAGCACGGGGCCCGCGACCCGCGCTTCGTCGAGTACCGGGGCTACGCCGGCCCGGTCACCCAGGGCACCCTCGCCGTCGGCGACAAGGTCCGAGTGCTGCCGTCGGGCCTGGTCAGTACGGTGACCGGGATCCGGGTCGGCCAGCGGGAGGTCGACCGGGCGCCGGCTCCGCTGTCGGTCGCGGTCGAGCTGGCCGACAGCATCGACATCGCCCGGGGCGACGTCATCGTCGCGGGGGAGCCGCTGCCGGTCGTCGCCAGGGACGTCGAGGCGACCCTGTGCTGGCTGTCGGACCGGCCGCTGCGGCCTCGTGCCCGGCTGCTGCTGAAGCACCTCACTCAGACCACCCAGGTCGTCGTTGACGACATCACCGGGGTCCTCGACCTGGACGCTCTCGTGTCCCGCCCGGCTGACGTGCTCGGCCTCAACGACCTGGGCCGGGTCCGGCTGAGACTGGCCTCGCCGATCATCGCCGAGACGTACGGGCAGTCGCGCCACACCGGCGCGTTCCTGCTGATCGACCCGAGCGACGGGTCGACGCTGGCCGCAGGCATGATCCGCGACGCCCGCAACCCTGACGCCGCGCACGAGGCCGACGTACGCCTCGCCGCCCGCGCCGAAGCCGCCCAGGACTGGGTTATCTAGGAGCCACGAGGGATTATGCGCAAACTCATCGTTCTCGCGGTCGTGGGGCTGCTGGCGCAGCTCGTCGACGGTGCCCTCGGGATGGGCTACGGGGTGACGTCCACGTCGCTGATGCTGGTCGCTGGGCTGACGCCGGCGACCGCGTCGGCCTCGGTCCACCTGGCCGAGCTCGGCGCGAACCTGGTCTCGGGCTTCTCGCACCACAAGCTCGGGAACACTGACTGGAGGCTGACGATCCAGCTCGGCATCCCCGGTGCCGTCGGCGCGCTCGCCGGCGCGACGTTCCTGTCCCGCCTGTCGACCGCTGCCGCCACCCCGGTCATGGCCGGGATCCTGCTGCTGCTCGGCGCCTACCTGCTGTGGCGGTTCGTTCGGGTGGCCGGCCAGAGGCAGGTCCTGCGGCCCGGGCGTCTGCGCTCGGGGTTCCTGACCCCGCTCGGGCTGCTCGGCGGGTTCGTCGACGCCACCGGCGGCGGGGGCTGGGGCCCGGTGTCAACAACGGCCCTGCTGGTCGCGGGCCGGACGAAGCCGCGTACGGTCGTCGGGTCGGTCGACACCTCCGAGCTGCTGGTGACGGTGTTCGCGTCGCTCGGCTTCCTGCTCGGGCTGGGGACGGCGGGGGTGAACCTCGGCTTCGTCGCGGCGCTGCTGGTCGGCGGGGTCGTGGCGGCTCCGCTGGCGGCGTGGCTTGTCAGCCGGCTTCCGGCAGCGGTTCTGGGGACCGCCGCCGGTGGGATCATCGTCCTGACCAACCTGCGGACCCTCCTCGCGGCCGTCCACACGCCGGGGACCGCGCTGGTCGTGGTGCTGGTCGCGGTCGCGGCGCTCGCGGCGGTGCAGGTCGTACGGGCGGTGCTGCGGCACCGGTCGCTGACGGCGCGGCTGCGCGCGGAGGCGGCCGGGCTGGCGGAGCCGGAGCTGGTGAGGGCGGCCGCATGAGCATCGTGCTGGCCGTGCACGGCTCCCGCTCCCGGGACGGGCAGGAGACGATCGCCGAGGTCGCCGCGCAGGTGGCGCGGGTGTCCGGCGACGACGTCCAGGTCGGCTGGGTCGACGTGCTGACCCCGACGCTGGGCGAGGTTCTTGCCGGGCTGGAGCGCCCTGTGGTCGTGCCGTGGCTTGTCTCAGGCGGGTACCACCTGAGCGCTGACGTTCATGACGTGGTCGGGCGCTCTGGGAGCAGGGCTGTGGTCACCGAGCCGCTGGGGGAGTCGCCGGCGCTGGTCACGGCGCTGCTCGACCGTCTCGCCGAGGTCGAGACGACCGGCCCGGTGGTCCTGGCCTGGGCGGGGTCGTCGGTGGCCGAGGCCCGGCGCCGGGTCGCGCGGACAGCGGCCCGCCTGGCGGCGGTGACCGGACGCGCCGTCGAGCCGGTCGCGCTCGCCTCGGGGCTGGAGCGGGCCCAGCGGATCGCGGCGTCGGTCACCGGCGGCGCCCCACCGGTGGTGCTGTCCCTGCTGCTGGCGCCGGGCTTCTTCTACGAGCGTGCGAAGCGCCTGGGGGGCACCATCACCGAGCCGGTCGGTGCGCACCCGGCCGTGGTCGAGTGGGCGGCCCGGGCCGGCGCGATGCGGCTTCGGGCAGCGGGCTAGCGGCCACGCGGCTCTCGGGCGCCCGCCAGACGTCAGGCTGTATCCCCTGGTCAGGCGGGACTAGAGGCTGCGGCGATGGCCTTCAGGGCCGACAGGGTGGCGGCGACGGCCGGGACCCGGCTGAGGTCGTCGGTCGTGACGACGTCGATCTCGCGGACTGTCGCCTGCCTTAGCGGCCGGACTACGACGTCAGCGTTGCGAGTGGCCTGGCGGATCAGGTCGGGGATCAGGGCGACGCCGAGGCCGGCGGCGACGAACCCCTGGACGGCGACGTAGTCCTCGGTCTCGAAGGACAGCCGCGGCTGGTAGCCGACAGCGCCGGTGGCCTGGAGCAGGTGGCCCCGGCAGCGGGGGCAGCCGGCGATCCAGTCGGCGTCGCTGAGGTCGGCGAGGTCGACGGTGTCGGCCTCCGCGAGCGGGTGGGCCCGCGGTAGTGCGACTCCCACCTTCTCGGTCAGCAGGTGGTGGACGACGAAGTCGTCGAGGTCCTCCCCGCGGGCTACCGGCGAGCCGGGGTACGAGAAGACCACTCCGAGGTCGCAGTCACCGGCGCGCAGGGCGGTGATCGCCTCGGGCGGCTCGGCCTCGGTGAACGAGACCTGCACGCCAGGGTGCTCGCGGCGTACCTGCGCCAGCGCCCGAGGGACCAGGGCGACTGACGACGACGGGAACGCCATCAGCCGTACCCGCCCGACCCGGAGCCCGGCGATCGCGGCGATGTCGTCCTCAGCCTGGGTGAGCGCGGCGATCACGGGTACGGCCGCCTGGGCCAGCACCTCGCCCGCCTCGGTCAGCCGAACCGACCGCCCGACGCGCTCCACGAGTACGGTCCCGAGCCGCTGCTCCATCCGCTTGACCATCTGCGAGACGGCAGGCTGCGAGTAGCCCAGGTGCAGCGCGGCTGCGGTGAAGCTCCCGTGGTCGGCGATGGCGCGGATCACTCGCAGGCCACCAGCGTCGATCATGCCGGAAGTCTAGGCGGAGGCCCGTGCGCGCAGACGGCGTGGAGCTTCTGCCGCGGTCAGCCCGGACTCGCCGGTCGGGTCGGTGAGCACCCGGTCCGCGGACGCCAGCGAGCCCCTTAAACGCGGCAACACTGAAACCCCTAGTCAGAACCCGGTCCGCGGACGCGAGTGAGCCACAGCCCGCTGGCGACCATCGCAGGGCAGGCGGCACAGCAACGGGCGGACCCCTGCTCGGGTGCCCCAGGGCGGGGCTGCTGGGGGCGGTGTGCCCGCTGGTGTGGGCACCATGTCGCGTGCGAACGGCCGCTGTACGCCGTTTGTGTGGTGTGCCCGCTGGTGGGCACCACCGCCCGGCCAGGGTGTCGTTCGGGTCGTCGTCGGGAAGGTCAGAAAGAGACCGTGCCGGCGCCAGGAGCCGGAGGGCCGTGCTCCGGGCCAGACCACCCGGCGTCCTGGCCCAGGGCACGACTCACACCAGGGAGGTCACCTGGGTGCCGAGCCGGTCACCACCGGGCCGCCGCGGGCGATCCAGCCCATGGTCCCTTCCTCGACGCTGACTGCGGTCCGCCCGAGCGCGGCGAGCAGGTCGGCTCCCACCTGGCTGCGCTGGCCGCTGCGGCAGATCACGTACACGGTCTGGTCCTGGATCTCGCCGACCCGCTCCGGGAGCGACCCCAGCGGGATCAGCCGAGCGCCCGGGACGTGCCCCTCGGCGTACTCGTCGGGCTCGCGGACGTCGACCAGCAGTACCGCGGGGTCGTACATCGCCTGGAACTCAGCCATCGGGATGGTCGTTGCCATCTCAGCTCCTCAGTGCTGCGTTAGCGTGGGACACGAGGCCCCTTTCGGTCCCACCCAACCAGTGAGGGGCCCTCCCCGTCACCGCACGCCCGGACTCACCACCGCTCAGCCACCGGTCAGGGCAGCGAGGCGGTCGGACTGGCCGGGCCCCCCGGTGCCTGGCTCTTCCTGGCCGCGGCGCGGGCGGCGGCGCGCTTCTCAGCGAGACCCTCCTTGAGCTCTGGGTCGTCCATCACCAGCCAGACCAGGCCGCAGTCCTGCGGTCCGGTCGCACCGGGGACGCACAGGCTGCAGCGGTCTCCCGGCCGCAGTGGGCACCGTGCCTGGGGCAGAGCCATGATGCTCCTTCCGAGTCGCGTTCCCTACCGTACGCCGGTGCTGGCCTCCGTCCCCTCCCACGGCCGGCAGCCGGACGGCGAAAGACCGTGTGACCCAGGGCTGGCCCCAGCTCCTGGACAAGCCGGCGCGAGCTATGCCGGGCCTGAGAAGGCATTCGCTGACGAGCGTGCCCGGGTGAGCACTGGCTCCTTCCTCCGGAGAGGTGGACCCTGCTCTCGTTGTCGTCCTCGACCTCACCGGTAGTGTGCAGAGCTTCCACAACGCGATCAGCAAGATCGACGGACTGGAGTTCTTGCCCGAGCACGGCTTTGTTAATCTGAAGTCCGATTGGAGTCAAATTATCGCCCATAATGACTGATATTGGTTCATTGGGGTGGAGCCGATGAAGACCGCCGTGAAGGTGTTGGCCGGGTGCTGGAAGACCGACGGGGTGCCGAGCGGGCGGCTGCGGCCGGCCTCCATGACCGAGATCACGTCCGCCAGCGCCACCTGCTGCTGCTGGCCCTCGACAGGGATGGGGAGTGGCCTGCCTCGCTGAGAGGAGCACAGCGACGGGCAGATCTCCTGGTCGGGGGGCTGGGCCAGGTGGGGAGTGGGGCTCTGGTCCGCTGCTGTGCGGCCCGCGGACGGGCCAGGGAGCAAGGTGCAGGGAGATGGGCTGGCTCCGGGTTGCGCCCGGCGCCGGGCGCACAGTGACGGAACTCGTGGTGGCGGGCTGGATGAGGACCGGGTCGCACCGCACCTGCCCGCACCGCGTCCTGGCCCCGGCTGCGCGGCACAGCCCGCTGCCCCCGTACGGCAGACTGGCCGTCATGCGAATCTGCGTCGTCGGGCTGGGCAAGATCGGGCTACCACTGGCGGTGCAGTACGCCACCAAGGGCCACCAGGTGACCGGGGTCGACGTGCAGCAGGCGGTGGTCGACCTAGTGAGCGCCGGGACCGAGCCGTTTCCCGGCGAGGCCGGCCTAGCGGCCCGGCTGGCCGCGGCGGTCAGCGGCGGGCGGCTGCGGGCCACCACCTCGCACGCCGAGGGCGTGACCGGGGCCGACGTGGTGGTGATGGTGGTCCCGATCTACGTTGACGAGCAGACCGGGCAGGCGGACTTCGGCTGGATGGATGCCGCCACCCGGGACGTGGCGGCGGCCCTGTCGCCCGGCGCGCTGGTCGCGTACGAGACAACCCTGCCGGTCGGCACGACCCGGTCTCGGTGGAAGCCGATGATCGAGGAGGTCTCCGGGCTGGCCGACGGCCGCGACATCGACATCGTCTTCTCCCCGGAGCGGGTGCTGACCGGGCGGGTCTTCGCCGACCTGCGCAGGTACCCGAAGCTCATCGGCGGGCTCACCGAGCGCGGCGCGGCGAAGGCCCGCGCCTTCTACGAGGCGGTCCTCGACTTCGACCCCAGACCCGATCTGACCAGGCCGAACGGGGTCTGGGACCTGGGCAGCGCGGAGGCCGCCGAGCTCGCGAAGCTGGCCGAGACCACGTACCGGGACGTCAACATCGGCCTCGCCAACCAGTTCGCCCGGTTCGCGGCGACCGCCGGGATCGACGTCTACCAGGTGATCGAGGCGTCGAACTCCCAGCCGTACAGCCACATTCACCGGCCCGGGATCGCGGTCGGCGGGCACTGCATCCCGGTCTACCCGCGGCTGTACCTGTCGACCGACCCGGAGGCGAGCGTGGTCAGCGCGGCCCGGGCGGCGAACGCGGCGATGCCCGCGTACGCGGTGGGGCTGCTGCACGGGGCACTGGGCTCGCTGGCCGGTGCCGAGGTGGTGGTGCTGGGCGCCTCGTACCGGGGCGGGGTGAAGGAGACCGCCTTCTCGGGGGTCTTCCCGACCGTCGCCGCGCTGCGTGAGGCCGGGGCCCAGGTGCGGGTCCACGACCCCCTGTACGGCGACGACGAGCTGCGGGCGCTGGGCTTCGAGCCGTACGAGCCGGGGCAGCGGGTCGACGCCGCGGTTCTGCAGGCCGACCATGACGAGTACCGCGGCTGGGACGAGCAGCAGCTGCCTGGGATCCGGGTCCTGGTCGACGGGCGCAACATCACCGACCCGGCCCGCTGGTCTGGGGTCCGCCGGATCGTGATCGGCGTCCCGGACCAGGGCTGAGCCGCTCCTCGTGGGGAGCACCTTGTACAACGCGACCGCCGAGCTGTTCCGGCGGGGCTGAGCCAGCCACAGCACCGGGTCGGCGCCCAGCCTGCCCAGCTCCTCGTGGGCACCTGCTGCGCCCTCGGTGCACAGTGACCGGCGGACGTCCCCGGGCCAGGGCCGGGGACGGGCCGTGCCGGCTGGTCAGCCCGTACGTGTGCGCCTGCCTCGAGTCTGCCGCGTGCTGATCTCGTGACCGCCCTGCCGGTCCGACGGAGGGCCTGCTGTCCCCACCGGGTCGCACAACGGCGGACCGACAGTCCCGGAGCCAGGCCGACGCGCGCCGCTTCGGCCGGGTCGGCCCGTACGTGTGCGCCCCGCAGCGAGCGACGAGCGCCAGCGGCGACGAGGAGCCCTGGTCGGGTGGGTAGGCTCGCGGGCATGTCGTGGCTCGATCTTCCTCCGCTGGACGGGGTGCAGCCGTCCACCGTCGCAGCCGAGCAGGCCCAGGGGCCCGCGAAAGTCCTGATTGGCCTGGTCGGAGCCGGTTTAGTGGCCTTGTGGACCGAGTACGGGATGGACGTGTGGCAGCCCAGGGAGCCGGCCGCGCTGGCCAAGGTGCTGGGGGTCGAGGAGGTGGAGCGGGTCGACATGGGCGCCGGCTTCGCCGAGGTGGGCCTGATCGACCCCGAGCACCAGATGCTGGTGCTGCGGACCCGTACCCCGAGCAGCGGCGCACCGCGCCGGTTCGCGGTCACCCCGGGTACCTTCCCGAACGAGAACCTCGACCCGTTCTCGGTGTGGCAGCTGAAGCGGATGGCTGACCTGGCGGTACGCCGGGGCGGGCGGTGGCTGCTGCAGCCGGGCGGGTACGGGGCGCCGGACCTCACCATCGCCTTCGAGGTCGGGATGTTTCAGCGGCAGCGGCGGGTCATCGTGACCGCGGCACCGCCCCGGGTGGCCCGGACCTGGGACACCGGCCAGCTCGGCCGCCCGTCGCGGATGCAGCCGGAGGGGTCACGCTCGGCTGGCTTCCCGGTCACCCCGGCGGGGGTGGAGCAGGCGGTCGGGGCGATGGTGGCGGTGATGCGGGAGTCGGGGCTGCGCTCGTACGAGCTGATGCCGACCTTCCCCACGGTCTGACGGGTCTCGCTCGTGCCGAGGTGCCAGGTGAGGAAGATCACATGTGCCTGGCCGCAGACCGCCAGGATGCACCATTCTTCTGCCGTGACGAGGTTTTCGACCCGCAGCCTCCCGGCTGGCGGGGCACCTGGTCCCAGCCGGGGGCTCGTAGCGAGGGCATCGTCATGAGCAGGAGTTGGTGGCTCTCGTACCTGAGGGGTGCCGAGTCCGAAGATGCCCAGCCTGGTCCCCAGGCAGCGTCCGCGAGTCCGCGCCGAGCGGCCTTTGAGGGCGCAGCAGTACCCCCCTCGGCCGATCCGTCGGACGAAGGCACTCCTTCATCACCCGGCCCCTGGGCCACAACAGACAGGAACATGGACATGTCTCAGCTGCAGCAGACGATCGACGGGCTCCTGACCATCGAGGGCGCCACCGCCGCCGCGATCGTCGACATCGGCTCCGGGATGGCCCTGGCCACCGGCGGCAACCCGGGCTTCGACCTGGACGTCGCCGCCGCCGGCAACTCGAACGTGGTCCGCGCCAAGCTGCGCACCATGGCCGACCTCGGCATCGAGGGTGGCATTGAGGACATCCTGATCACCCTCGACAAGCAGTACCACCTGGTCAACGTGCTGTCGGGTGACAAGAACAAGGGCCTGTTCATCTACCTGGTGCTGAACCGGGCTGCGGCCAACCTGGCCCTGGCCCGCCACAAGCTCACCACCCTCGCGCACGACGTCACCATCTGACACGCATGCACCATGCAGGAGGCGGGCGGCTGCTGCCCGCCTCCTGTGGTGTCGACCGGGGCAGGACTGCTCTAGGGTTTCGTAGTCTTCAGAAGTCGGCTCATACGGGGAAGGAGTCATGAGCACCCTCAGTCTGCCGGGTCGAGTGCGCTCGATCCGCCCCTTCGACCGAGACGCCGGACGGACGATGGTGCATGCCGGCAACCAGCTGCTGCTGCTCGACTCCAACCCGCACATCCTCGCCAGCTGGCCGCTGCCCGACGACGTGGTCGGCATCGCCGACGCCGACCCGATGACCGACACCGTGATCTTCGGCCACAGCGCGGCGGTGGTGCTCCAGCAGCACGGCGAGGAGGTCTGGCGGCTGCCGCACGCCGAGTGGGGCGGCGACTTCGAGTCGGCTGGCGCCTGGCTGCGCAGCGGCCACGCCTGGACGATCGTGCCCGACGACCTGCACGAGAAGTGCGAGCTGGTCCGGCTCCGGCCGCTGACCGGCGAGGTCACCGGGGTCGCCGAGATCGACGCCGCCCCGTCCGGGATCGAGCTGGTGCCGTTCCCCGACGGCTGGCTCGGGATCGGGCTCGGCGAGGGCCAGGACGCCGCCCGGGCCTGGTTCCTCAAGACCGACGAGGACGAGCTGACGCTGCGCGAGGCCCCGTGGGACGACCGGATCCTGAGCGACGTCCACGCCTCGGGACGCTGGATCGTCACCACCCCGCAGACCGGCGACGGCCCGATCCAGGTGCTGTCGTGGCCGGACCTGGAACCGGTCTGGGAGATCACCGTCCCCGCGATCCCCGAGTCCTGCTGGCTGGAGTCGGCGGTCTTCGTCGGCGACGACCTGGTCGCGGCCTTTGTCCCGGGCGACCGGGAGGAGGGCGAGTGCCTGCGGATCCCGCCCCACGACCCGATCACCAAGGTCGCCGGTGAGATCTGGCCCGCGCCCGGCGGCACCGACTACTGGCTTGAGTACGACGGGACGCGGCTGACCCGCCGTGACTGAGCGGGCGTGCCGGTCCGGCACCCCGCCACGACGCAGGTCGAGTACTTCTGCGAGCCCGCAACCGGTGCGTGATGGCTCGGCCGGCTGTCCGAAGCGAAAGCTAGGCTGGCCCCTGACGAGTCGGCGTCTCCTGAGGACGGACCCATGGCAGTCATCCGCGACAGCGCCTGGAAAGACTGGTACCGATCCCAGCACGACAGGCATTGTCTGGCTGCTGGCGAGGCCTTCGAGCGCTACGTCACCGAGCTCCTCAAGAGGTACCACGACGACTTCATCAACCCCGACCCGATGGGGAGTGCGGGCGACTGGGGCTGTGACGGTCTGGCTGACGGCGGCCAGACCGCGTACGCGTGCTACGGCCCTGATCCGGTTCGCGGAGCCACCACCTCAGGCAGCACGAAGGACTCGCGCACAGCCAGTAAGATTCGCTCGGACTTCGAGCGGGCCGTCGGGAAGTGGAGGTTCACGACCTGGTGCTTTGTGACCAGCGCTCCGGTCGGGCCCGAGGCCACACAAGCGATTGTGGATCTGCAGGCTCGGCACGCCCCGTCCACGGCTCGGCCTTTGACTATTCGGGTCTGGAAGGCGCCCGACGACCTGTGGGACCACATCGTGGTGGGGCTGACCGAGAAGCAGCTGAACGACGTGCTTCCTGGGGTTCCGCACGCTCAGAACGTTGAGCTGGGCGACATCATTGATCTGATCGATCGGCTGATGGGCCAGCCGGGGGCGGTTGAAGACCGGCTCCAGCCGATTCGGCCGGTTCTTCCGACGAAGATGGGCTTCAACCGGATCGCACCACCGAACCGAGCGGAGTTCGCTGAGGGGAGAATTCAGGCAGCGCGGATCGATGGCTGGTTCGATACGCAGTCTGACCCGGGATTTCGCGATGCCGTAGCACACCGGTTCCGCGAGCTCTATGAGCGGGTAAAGACTACCACCACAGAGCCGTCAGAGGTGGTCGAGCGCTTGTACACCGCGGTGGGTGGTGAGGACTTCCGCTACGATCAGAGGAAGGCTAATGCGGTGTACGCGGTGGTGGCCTACTTCTTCGACTCGTGTGATATCTTTGAAGAGCCTTCACTGGGAGGTGAGACGAGTGCTGCTGCCGACTAAAGGCATTTCCCCTGACCGGGCGCTGCTCAGCGTGGGCGGCACTCTGGTGGAGCTGCTGCAGACTCCGGCGACGGTCTCGAGCCTGTGGGAGCGTTTCCAGGCCAGGACTGCCAGCCAGGGCCGAGGTCAGCGGGTGACCTTCGACTGGTTCGCGCTGGCACTGTCCATGCTCTTCGCCGTCGGGGCGGTGCGGTGGAATGATGCGCACGAGCTGGAGCGCTGTCGTGTTCCTGCATAGCCTGACGTCCCAGGACCCGCGCTTCAAGACGCTGAGGTTCCACGACGGGATGAACCTGCTTCTGGCCGACCGGACGGACAGCTCCACGTCGGGCGACAGCCGCAACGGGGCCGGCAAGTCGAGCTTCGTCAAGCTGCTGCGGTACCTGATGGGCGGCACTCTAGATAAGAACCTCAAGAAGGCACTCAAGCACTCCTTCACAGCGACGGTCGGCCTCGGTCCCGGCTCGCCGGTCGAGGTCTGCCGTCGGGTGTCGCCGGGGACGGAGGTCCAGGTTGACCAGGTGACGTACTTGGTGTCGGAGTGGAGGTCCCGGCTCGGCGCAGCCCTGGGGATCCCGGCCCAGGCTCCGCGGCCGACAGCGCCCCAGGTGTTCGCCCAGCTCTTCCGTACGTACTTTCAGGACGCGGTGCGGACTTTTGCCCAGGAGTCGGACCTTGACTGCGGGATACGCATCGGCTACCTGCTGGGCCTTTCTCCGGAGGTCTTGTGCCCGGCTCGCGAGATTGCAGCACTCGAGAAGCACGGCAAGAGCCTGCGCAGTGCCATCAAGGCCGGGGCTCTGCCGTCACTGAGCCTGTCGGTGGCCGAGCTGAGAGCGCAGCTGGCGCAAGCCGAGAAGCGGCGGCAGGAGATGAAGGTTAAGCTGTCCGGGTTCCGGGTAGACGAGCAGTACGCCGACCACCAGACCGCGGCCGACCGGCTGTCGAAGCAGCTGCGTGACCTCAACGACACCGCGCTCGCACTGACCCGTCGCCAGCGTGAGATCGCGGAGGCAGCGGTCGCGGAGAACCTGGCGGCCGAGCCGCCGGGCACGGACGCGCTCCAGGCCATGTACCAGGAAGTAGGGCTGCTCCTTCCGCAGACCGTCACTCAGCGTTTCGAGGAGGTGGCTGACTTCCACACCTCGGTGATTCAGAACCGACGCATGTTCCTGGAGTCTGAGCTGCAGTCCGCGACCAGCCGGCTGGATGAGGTCCGGGCCGAGATCAGCCGGCTTGATGCTGAACGAGCGAAGGTCATGGAGCTGCTGGAGCAGTCGATGGCGCTTGAGACGTTCCGCGCCGCCGAGGTAGCGCTGGCACGTCAGGACGCGACGGTGGCGAGTCTGGAGGAACGCCTTGAGCAGGCCACAGCGCTGGAGAAGCAGAGGCTCGATGTAAAAGACCAGTCGCTGCAGGCACAGAAGGCTCTGGTGAGGGAGTGCGAGGAGCGTTCCGAGATCCTGAGTGATGCGATGATGCTCTTCTCTCGGCTCGGTGAGGAGATCTACTCCGACCGCAGCGTCTATCTGCTTCTTGAGCCGTCTGAGAAAGGTGTCTTCAAGGTCGTTCCCCGGATCGACGGGGATGCCTCGACGGGAATCTCCGAGGTCAAGGTCTTCGTGCTGGACCTGGTGTGCCTGGTCTCGGCCATCCGACTCGCTCGGGCGCCACGGGTCCTCGTCCACGACTCGCTGCTCTTCGACTCCATGGACGACCGCCAGGTGGCGTCGTGCCTCAATATCGGGGCCCGTCTCGCCGACGAGATCGGGTTCCAGTACATCGTCACCATGAACTCGGACCGGCTGGCGGCGGTCGAGAAGGAAGGATTCGACCGGCGCGACTACGTGATCGACCCTGTCCTGACGGACAAGGGTGATGCTGGGGGGCTGTTCGGGTTCCGATTCGTCTAGGCTCACAGGCATGACGAGCGAGCGGCGTCTTGGCAGCAGCGACCTGGTCGTCAGCGCGGTCGGGCTGGGGTGCAACAACTTCGGCCGACCGGGGACGGCGACCGTCACCGTGGAGGGCACCCGGGCGGTGATCGACGCGGCGATCGAGCGCGGGGTGGTCTTCCTCGACACCGCCGAGCTGTACGGGGAGCCCGGCGGCCGCTCTGAGGAGCTGATGGGCCAGGCGCTCCAGGGGCGACGTGACCAGGTGGTGCTGGCGACGAAGTTCGGCTACCCGGGCGCCGGGCCGGCCGGCTGCGAGCAGTGGGGCCGGCGGGGTAGCGCCGCCTACCTGCGCCAGGCTCTGGAAGGCTCGCTGACCAGGCTCGGGACCGACTACATCGACCTGTACCAGATGCACGCGCCGGACTCGGACACCCCGGTCGGTGAGACTCTCGCGGCGCTGGCCGAGCTCGTCACCGACGGCAAGGTGCGCTACCTGGGGCACTCCAACTTCTCGGCCGAGCAGGTCCGGGAGGCGGAGCGGGTGGCTGCCGAGCTGGGCCTGCCGCGGTTCGTGTCGGCGCAGAACGAGTACTCGCTGCTGCACCGCGAGCCGGAGCGGGAGCTGCTGGGCCTGTGCCAGGCGCTGGGGCTGGGCTTCCTGCCGTACTTCCCGCTGCGGATGGGCCTGCTGACCGGCAAGTACGGCCGCGACGGCGGCTCGGGGCGCCTGGAGCGCCGGCCGGAGGTGCTGGCCGGCGTCGACTGGGACCAGCTCGAGGCGTACCAGCAGTTCTGTGACGCCGCCGGGGTGACGATGACCGAGGCCACCTTCGCCTGGATGCTGGCCCAGCCGGCGGTGTCGAGCGTGATCGCCGGCGCCACCACCGCGCAGCAGGTCCACCAGAACGCCGATGCCGGGCTGACCAGGCTCGACGCTGACCAGCTGGACATCATCGGCGAGCTCTTCCGCCCGTGAGCCCCAGGCCCCGCGTCGAGCTGTCGACGCTGCGTACGCTGCCGCCGGTCAGCCGCCACGACCAGGTGGCCGACCTCGTGGCCCTGCTCCGCGGCCGGAGCTGGACGGTGCTCAGCGGGGCCGGGATGTCGACCGACTCGGGGATCCCGGACTACCGCGGGCCAAAGGCGCCGAAGGCGAGCCCAATGATGTACGACGACTTCGTCGCCGACCCGGCGAGCCGGCAGCGCTACTGGGCCCGCTCCATGCTGGGCTGGCAGTCGTTCCGCAAGGCCCGGCCGAACCGGGGCCACGAGATCCTGCCCCCGCTGCCCGGCCTGGTGGGCGTGGTCACCCAGAACGTGGACGGGCTGCACCAGCAGGCGGGCAGCGACCCGGTGGTGGACCTGCACGGCCGGATCGACCGGGTGGTCTGCCTGGGCTGCGGCCGGCGGAGCTCGCGGGCCGCGCTGCAGCAGCGGCTGGCGCGGCTCAACCCGGACACCGACGGGTACCTGCCGGCCGGGGCGGCCGAGCTCGACGCGGCCCGGCTGCGGCCCGACGGTGACGCGGTGGTCGACGACTGGCAGTCGTTCCAGGTGCCCGGCTGCCCCGACTGCGGCGGGGTGCTGAAGCCCGACGTGGTGTTCTTCGGCGAGTCGGTCCCGCGGCCGGTGGTCGACGCCGCGTACGCACTGGTGGACGCGGCCGAGGTGCTGGTCGTGCTGGGGTCGTCGCTGACGGTGATGTCGGGGCTCCGCTTCGTACGCCACCAGGCCCGCCTCGGCAAGCCGGTAGCCATCGTGAACCGCGGCGCGACCAGGGGTGACGAACTGGCGACGGTACGGCTGGAGGCTGGCGTCAGCGAGACCCTGGCCCGGCTGGAGCCCGCGGTGGCCTGACCGGGGGCGGGTTGGCTAGGCTGCCCAGATGGCGACCAAGGATGCACGTCTGACGCGCAGCGGCCCCGAGGCCCCGACCGACCTGGTGGCCCTGGCGGCCCGGGCTGGGATCGGCGCTGAGCACGTCATCGGGTACGGGCGCGGTGTCGCCAAGATCGACCCGGCGGCCCTGGACGGTGAGCCGCCAGCTGACTCGGCGGCCGCGGCGCACTACGTCGTGGTCACGGGCATCACCCCGACCCCGTTCGGCGAGGGGAAGTCGACCACCGCGATCGGGCTGGCGCAGGCGCTGGCGCAGCGCGGGCAGCGCAGCGTCCTCACCCTGCGGCAGTCGGCGATGGGCCCGACGTTTGGGATCAAGGGCGGTGCTGGCGGCTCGGGCGGGGCCCGGATCGAGCCGGCCGAGCGGATGAACCTGCACCTCACTGGCGACTTTCACGCCGTCACCGCCGCCCACAACCTGCTGGCGGCCGTGCTCGACAACCACCTGCACCACGGCAACGCGCTGGGCATCGACGTACGCACGATCACCTGGCCGCGGGTCCTCGACATGAACGACCGGGCGCTGCGGCAGGTCGTGGTGGGGCTGGGAGCCAGCAGCGACGGCGTCACCCGCCAGTCGTCGTTCGACATCACCCCGGCTAGTGAGGTGATGGTGATCTTGTCGCTGGCCACGTCACTGGCCGACCTGCGCCGCCGGCTCGGCAGGATCGTCGTCGCCCGCCGTCAGGACGGGACCTGGGTCACCGCGGAGGACCTCAAGGCGGCCGGGGCGATGGCGGCGGTGCTGCGTGACGCGCTGGCGCCGAACCTGCTGCGTACCGGGGAGGGCACCCCGGCCCTGATCCACACCGGCCCGTTCGGGAACATCGCCACCGGATGCTCGTCGGTGATCGCTGACCTGGTCGCCGCCCGGGGCCTGGCCGGGTCGGGCGAGGACCAGCCCGGCTATGTCCTGACTGAGGCCGGTTTCGGCTCTGACATGGGGCTGGAGCGCTTTGTTGACCTGAAGTGCGCGGTCTCCGGGATGCGTCCGGAGGCGGCGGTGGTGGTGGTCACCGTCCGGGCGCTCAAGGCGCACTCCGGGCGGTACCGGGTGGTGGCGGGCAAGGACCTGCCGGCCGGGATGGTGGAGGAGAACCTCGACGACGTCCGTACGGGTGCGGCCAACATGCTCAAGCACCTCCAGATCGTGCGCGGCTTCGGCCTGGAGCCGGTGGTCGCGGTGAACGTCTTCCCGACCGACCACCCCAGCGAGGTCGAGGAGGTGATGCGGCTGGCCCGCGAGGCCGGAGCCCGGGTGGCTGCCGTACGGCCGGTCACCGACGGCGGGCGCGGCTGCCTGGAGCTGGCCGACGCGGTCGCCGACGCCTGCCAGGAGGTGCGCCAGCGCGGCGGCGAGGTCCGTCCCCGGTACCAGGCGAGCGACGACCTGCGGACCAAGATCGCCCAGGTAGCCGCCATGTACGGGGCGGATGGCGTCGACTACACCCCGGCCGCCCGCCGGTTCCTGGACGCCTGCCAGAAGGAGGGGTACGGCGACCTGGCGGTGGTGGTGGCGAAGACCCCGCTGTCGCTGTCGGCTGAGCCGTCGGCGAAGGGGGTTCCGACAGGCTGGCGCCTGCCCGTACGGGAGGTGCGGCTCGCGGCCGGCGCGGGCTACGTGTACGCGATCTGCGGCTCGATCTCGACGATGCCGGGCCTGCCGAGCCACCCGTCGGCCGAGGTGATCGACATCGACCCGGAGACGGGCGAGATCCTCAACCTGCGCTGACACCCGGGCGGCCCACCTCAGGACGTGAGCTGTGCCAAGCCAGAGCAGTGCTCGTATGCTGTCGCCCCGGGGCGCGGGTGCTGCCGCGCCGTCGCACGCTGCCCGGCGAGGTCGACGGTGGCCGGTCGCTGGCGTGGCCGGCTGACAAGGGCTGATGCGTGGGCTGACGCGAGCGTCTTGATCTTGGCTGTCAGGTGTGTTCTGATGGGGGGCACTGCTCCCGTTAAGGAGGACGCCTTATGGGCCAGCCGACAATGCCGGACCTGTTCGGCCGGTTGACAGATCAGGTTCAGAAGTGGGCCGAGAGCGACGCCAAGCCCTTCGACTGGACGGCGTACGAGCTGTCGAGCTCGCGGACGCTGTCGGGGACGGACTCGCAGGACCGGGTCACGGTCGTGATGGACGACTTCAAGGTCGCGAGCATTCGGGTTGACCAGCTCTGGGCCACGGAGCCGCACCGCACGGTGGAGGAGATCGAGGAGCGCGTTGTCGAGGCCGTGAACACGGTCTTGCGGCAGTACCTGCTCGAGGAGTTCCATGCGGCCTCACAAGCGTCGATGCCGGCGCCGGACCTCTACGAGAAGCTGCGCGAGCTGTCTGCGGACTTTGGTGCCGCGTACGAGCGGGCGATGGAGTCGATCGAAGCGAGGACCCCACGATGAGCGATGTTGTGTTCCGCCCCGAGTCCTGGAGCAAGAGCGGGGCGGCGTTCACTCAGGAGAGCCAGAGCATCTCCAGCAAGGTCACCTCGACCCTGGGCGGCATGAGCGTTGACGCTCTGGGCTGCGGGAAGGGTGGGCACCCGGCCGATGTTGCGCTGAGCCTGGTGGTCCCGCCGCTGCTGCAGGTCTTCACCGAGGCGATCCAGGGCATGGCCGAGGGCCTCGGTGTGGTGGGCGAGATGCTGACCGCCACCGGCATCGCGTACGCGAGCACCGAGGACGCCAACACCCAGGCTGGCCAGAGCATCGGCAACGACTAAAGGAGACACCATGGCGCTCACGCTGCCTGACTGGCTGGTTCAGGCCATCCACTACCTCGGGTACGAGTTCCCGCAGACCAACGAGGACGTGCTGCGGCAGTGGGGCGACTCGCTGCGGCAGCTGGCGAGCACGGTCCAGGCGTCACACGCCGGCATGACGGGGGCAGTGACTCACCTGGCCAGCAGCAACGAGGGCCCCACCGTTGACCAGGTGGTGGCGGCGCTGCGCAGCTCGGAGTCGAACCTGCACTTCCTGGAGGAGTTCGGGCAGGGCGCCGACCTGGCCGCCAAGGGGGTGGACCTGTGCGCTGCCGCGGTGGTGGTCATGAAGGGGGTCGTTCTCTTCCAGCTGGCCCTGATCGCGCCGGCGGTTGCCGCGGGCCCTCTCAGCTTCGCTGGGAAGAAGGCTGTCGAGTACGCCATCGACAGGGCGGTCGACAAGGCGGTGGACTACTTCCTGGCTGGTGACTGATGGCGGTTAAAGCTCCCTCGACCAAGCTGAAGGGGATCCTCAGCCACATCAACCCGAAGCTGAAGTTCGACACCCGGCCCTTCGACCGGACCACGATCGGCAAGCTGAAGGCCAACGCGACGTACGTGTCGAGCCGGCGCGGCTCTGCGGCCCAGTACATCTACACGACCGATGCGGCCGGGCGGATCAAGACCGTTACCGCCGACCCGCTGGTGCTGAAGGCCAGCGGCCGGGCCCGCGGCTCCTACACCTACCGGAACCCGGCCGGCAAGCAGGCCGGGGACGACTCGGGCCACCTGATCGCCGACCGCTTCGACGGAGCCGGCTCCCGCGAGAATATCGTCGCCCAGCTGTCCTCCACCAACCAAGGGTCGTGGAAGACTATGGAGCAGCAGTGGGCGGACGCGCTGAGCGCATCTCCTCCCAAGACCGTCAAGGTCGAGATCAATATGCAGTATGGTGCTGGAGGGCGGCCAACAGGGTTTGCCGTGACAGAGTGGATCGACGGAGTGCAGAAGTTCCATACATTCCCTAACTAGGAAAGGACCAACATGAGCAGTGCAATTCAGGAGAAGTTCCAGGAGGTCTCGGTCGAGCAGTTGCAGTTGGCTATGGACATGATGGAGGGCCGGCCTGAGGTCACCGATATCTGGATCTACACCTCGTGGGTGGGCGGTGCCCTGACGGGGGTCGTCGTGTATGGGGTGGAGGGGCATCAGCCAGTGGAGGCCTACGGTCTCGACTCGGTGCTGAAGGACCCGGTGGGAAGCACTACCGAGGAGTGGCAGTCGATTCTGAACCAGGGGGTGGCGGCTGCTGCGATGCAGCTGTTCGGGGCGTATCGGGAGGTGGGTGAGGAGCATCCGTCGCGGATCGTGGTGCACTACGATGTGCGGGGCGCGAAGATGGATGCCTCGTTCTCGTACAACAAGCTCTACCTCGAGCCGATGGCGCCTACGCCGATCTTCGAGAAGTGGTTGAAGAACGCAGTGGAGACGGGTGACTTCTCGGCGGATGCGACGACGGTTCCTGGGTCCGATGGCTAGTTCCTGCCGGTGAGGGTGGTTCTCATGTCCGAGGGTGTGCGTGAGGCTTTCGAGCGGGTGTCCCTGGAGCAGCTGCAGCTGGCTGTGGATGCGATGGAGGGGCGGCCCGAGGTCACGGACATCTGGATTCACACCACTCTGGTGGGTGGATTCCTGACTGGTTCCGTCGTGTATGGGGTGGAGGGGCATGATCCAGTGGAGGACTACTACCTGGACTCGGTGCTGAAGGAGCCGGTGGGAAGCACTACCAGGGAGTGGCAGGCGACTCTTGGTGATGGGGTGGCTCGGGCGGCCGTGGGGCTTCGTGACGCCTATCGGGAGGCGGGCCAGGAGCATCCGTCGCGGATCGTGGTGCACTACGATGTGCGGGGCTCGAAGATGGACGCGTCCTTCTCCTACAACAAGCTCGACGAGGAGGAGCTGGACCCTGTGCCGATCTTCGAGAAGTGGCTGAAGAACGCAGTGGAGACGGGTGACTCTTCAGCGGATGCGACAACGGTTCCTGGGTCTGATGGCTAGTTCTTGCCGGTGAGGGTGGTCTCATGTCTGAGGGTGTGAACGAGGTTTTCGAGCGGGTGTCTCTGGCGCAGCTGCAGTTCGCTGTAGATGCGACGGAGGGCCGCCCCGAGGTGACGGATATCTGGGTCTACACGTCTTATGTGGGGGGATTCGTGACGGGGTTCGTGGTCTATGGGGTGGAGGGTCATCAGCCCGTCCAGGAGTACGACTTGGACTCGGTGCTGAGAGAGCCAGTGGGCAGCATGACTGAAGAGTGGCAGGCTCGCCTTGGGGATGGGATCTCGGACGAGGCAATGAAGTACTTCTATGCCTGCCGGGAGGCTGGTGAGGAGCATCCGTCGCGGATCGTGGTGCACTATGATGTGCGGGGCGCGAAGATGGACGCGTCCTTCTCGTACAACAAGCTCGATGAGGGGGAGCTGGACCCTGTGCCGATCTTCGATAAGTGGTTCGTGAACGCCAAGGCGACGGGGGACTTCTCAGCGGATGCGACAACGGTTCCTGGGTCCGACGGCTAGTTCTCGTGGCGGGAAGCGTTCCACTCCACTAGGTCGTCCAGATCGTCGTGAGGTCTGACCTGCCGCAAGATTCGGACATCCTGGGCGGCCGCGCGCTCGCGTTCCAGGGCCCGGCTGATGACCGCAGCGCGACTAGGGGTCTCACCGCGGGCAACGGTCTCATCAAGAAAAGCCATGATGTCGTCGGGGAGCCGCACAGCGATCTGAGTGCTCATGCTCTCAGCCTGGCGACCTGCATCCCGGTCTGGGATGCCACCGGTGTGGTTCCCCCGGATCGTGGAGGTTCCCTTTGCTGTCGCCGATCTCTGTCAGGTCGACTCGGTGTTCTTCGGCTTGCTGTCGAGCTCTCGGAGGCGGGTGCGCAGTTCTCTGAAGCCGGGGGGACAGGCGGGATCGAGCAGGGCGTAATCGAGGAGACCACTGAAGGCGGCCTGCTCGACCGGCTGCCCCGTCCAGACGGGCTCGACGAGGCCTGCGGCCGAGTCGAGATCGCCTTGGGCCGCCAGCGCCAGGGCAGTGGCCATCCGTCCGTAGCTGCCGGTGACCTCGGGGCGGATAGCGAGCGCTGCGAGCATGGCCTGCCAGTTGCGACCCTCACACAGCAGCCGCAAGGCATCCTCAGCGTCCTCGGGACTCTCATAGACCGCGTACGCCAGGTCCGGAGCCGCTACTAGCCGGGCCACCTCCAGGATCCCCAGCAGGATGCGCGCCACGTGCTCGGACCGAGTAGCTGCCACCGCCTGGGCGACAGCGTCTCGGACCTCGTCATCACCCAGGTCCCGCTCCCAGACCGGGACATCGTGGTCGGGCTCAGTGATGTGCTCGGTGAGGTAGTGGCTCCCCTTCCCCGCCTCGTGAGCCACGAACCACTCGGCGGCCAGTTCCAGCGCTCGGGCGAGCAGGCGTAGATCCCGGGCTACCCGACCAATCCCGGACCGAGCTACCTCGTCCACCCAATCCGCCAGCTGCCGCAGGGACGGCGCCTCCGGGTAAAGATCGGCTGCGGCCGACAGCCGCACGGAGTGGGCCGTGTTCGGTTGCGGCCAGGTGGCTTCGAGCAGGTTCACCCGCTCAGCTAGATCCTCACAGTTCAGCCACGCGTGGAGCTTCGCTCTTTCCTCATCGTCCAGCACGAGGGTGGCCCAGGTTGGCAGTCCCTTTGGATCGATCTGGGCGTGCTGAATCGCTGAGGCTACGGCCCGGCGAGCGCGTCCCAGGAGCATCGGCTCATCGTCCTGGTTGGCCTCTCGCGCTGCCTCTCGAAGGTCCGGCTCGGGGTTGTCGTCTCGCCACTCGGCTCGGGCCAGCAGAATCAGCGCCCGAGATGCCGGTGAGAAGCGGTCCAGCCCCTCCACGAAGACCCCAGCTGCTCCCTTCGAGTCCCCACGCTCGGCCATGCGCCGAGCCAGCCGGGCCAGGGAACTCATCAGGTCATCGATGAAGGCCAGCGGGCTGGCGACCACCAGGTCTCGGCGGAGGTGGGTGGCTTCGTGGGCTGTGGTGAGGGCCTGGTCTCGGTGTCCGGTCTGGGCGAGCTGGTTGGCGAGGTTGTTCAACGCCATGGCGAGGTCGGGGGTGTAGGCGGCGGGGTTCTGGCTCGCCAGGTTGCGGTAGAGGGTGGTGGCTTCCTCAGCGGTGGTGAGGGCCTGGTCTCGGTG
>CALBCJ010000016.1 GCA_937926975.1 uncultured Propionibacteriaceae bacterium
GGTTATAGCGAAGCGGCCGAGCCGCGGCGGAGGCCGCGGCGATCAAGCACAGCCGACTTGAACGAGTGAGCGCTCACTCACTACTCTGGCCGGGTGAACCGAGCCCGTCCACTGGCGCCTGACGAGCGGCGCCGCCACATCATCGACGCGACCACACCGCTCGTGCTGGAGCACGGCGCCGCCGTCTCCACCCGCCAGATCGCCGAGGCCTGTGGCCTGGCCGAGGGCACCTTGTTCCGGGCCTTCGAGAGCAAGGACGCGATTGTCGCGGCGGTCTGCCAGAGCGTCTTCGACCCGTCGCCGGTGGTCGCCGAGCTCGACGCGATCGACCGTGACCTGCCCCTGGCCGAGCGTGCCGCCCGTACGGTCGCCGCTACCCGGGCCGCCTCGGACCGGGTCCGGGAGCTGCTGTTCGCCTTCCACTCCGGCCGGATGGGCAAGCAGCCCCGCGACCACCAGCGGCACATGAGCCTCATGAGGCAGCGCCAGGTCGACCTCGCCGAGGCCGTCGGCCGGGTCCTGGCGCCCGACGCGGACCGGCTCCAGGTTCCTCTCGCGACCGCCTCTCACTACCTGCTGCTGCTGGTCCAGGCGGCATCCATGAACCCGGGTGACCCCTTCGACAACGACACCCTGGCTCTTCTGCTCAACCACGGCATCTGCCGCTCACCCGAGGACCCCGATGTTCAGTAAGCCCCTCACCCGACTGCTGCGGCGCGGCCTGCGCCCGTACGCGGGGCAGCTCGCGACCGTCGTGCTGCTCCAGCTCTTCGCCGCCCTCGCCAGCCTGGAGCTGCCCACCCTCAACGCCCAGATCATCGACAACGGCGTGGCCAAGGGCGACACCGGCTACATCTGGAGCCACGGCGCGCTGATGCTGGCGGTCAGCCTGGTGCAGGTGCTGGCCCAGGTGTCCGCGGTCTTCTTCGGGGCCCGGGTCGCGATGTCGTTCGGCCGCGACACCCGGGCCGCGGTCTTCGAGCAGACCCTCTCCTTCTCCACCCGTGAGGTGAACCACTTCGGCGCCCCGTCGCTGATTACCCGCTCCACCAACGACGTGCAGCAGGTTCAGATGCTGGTGCTGATGACCTGCATCATGATCCTCGGCGCCCCCATCACCATGGTCGGCGGCGTCATCATGGCGCTGCGGACCGACCTCGCCATGAGCTGGACCATCCTGGTCGCGGTCGTCGTGATGGGCATCCTGGTCGCCCTCCTGATCGCCACCATGAGCCCGCTGTTCGCCCTGATGCAGAAGCGGATCGACACCATCAACCGGGTGCTGCGCGAGCAGATCAGCGGAATCCGGGTGATCCGGGCCTTCGTCCGCGAGCCGTACGAGCGGGAGCGCTTCTCCACCGCCAACCAGGACGTCACCACCACCGCCCTCAAGGTCGGCCGGCTGATGGCGACCATGTTCCCGGTCGTGATGCTGGTCATGAACCTCTCCGTGGTCGCGGTGCTCTGGGTCGGGGCCAGCCAGATCGACGCCGGCCAGATCGAGGTCGGCCAGCTGACCGCCTTTACCACGTACCTGATGCAGATCCTGATGAGCGTGATGATGGCGACGATGATGCTGGTCATGGTGCCGCGGGCCGCGGTCTGTGCCGAGAGGGTCATGGAGGTCCTCGACACCGAGTCCTCGGTCCGCCCGCCGGCCCGGCCGGTGAGCCAGGTCCGCAGCCACGGCGAGGTCCGCTTCGACCAGGTCGGCTTCACCTACCCCGGCGCCGAGAGCCCCGTCCTGTCCGGGCTGACCTTCGAGATCCGCCCCGGCCAGACCACCGCGGTGATCGGCGCCACCGGGTCGGGCAAGTCGACCCTGGTCAACCTGATCCCGCGGCTCTTCGACGCCACCTGCGGCACGGTCAGCGTCGACGGCGTCAACGTCCAGGACCTCGACCCCGACCTGCTGTGGCGCCAGGTCGGCCTGGTCCCGCAGCGCCCGTACCTGTTCAGCGGGACGGTCGCCAGCAACCTGCGCTTCGGGGCCCCGGACGCGACCGACGAGCAGCTGTGGGAGGCGCTGCGTACGGCGCAGGCGGCCGACTTCGTCGCCGCGATGCCTGGCCAGCTCGACGCTCCCATCGCCCAGGGCGGCAGCAACGTCTCCGGCGGCCAGCGCCAGCGCCTCGCGATCGCCCGGGCCCTGGTGAAGCAGCCCGACATCTACGTCTTCGACGACTCGTTCTCGGCGCTCGACGTTGCAACCGACGCCCGGCTGCGGGCCGCGCTGGCCAGCCAGACCCAGGGGGCAGCGGTGCTGGTGGTGGCCCAGCGGGTCGCCACCATCCGCAGCGCCGACGAGATCATCGTCCTCGACGACGGGAAGGTCGTGGGCCGCGGCAGCCACGAGCAGCTCCTGGCCGAGTGCCCCACGTACGTCGAGATCGTCGACTCCCAGCTCAGCGCCGAGGAGGCCGCAGCATGACCCAGACCACAGCGCCGGCGAAGGCGAACCAGCGCCCGAAGTACGGCCCGTCACAGTCGCAGCCCGGACCTGGTGGGCCGGTGGGCGGCAGCGGGGAGAGGGCGGTCAGCTTCGGCCCCTCACTGAAGCGGCTGCTGTCGTTCCTGCGCCCGCAGCGGGTCCTGGTGACCCTGGTGGTCGTGGTCGCCGTGGCCGGGGTCGGGTTCAACGTCCTCGGCCCGAAGCTGATCGGGCGCGCCACCGACGTGATCTTCGCCGGGGTGGTGGGCCGGATGCTGCCCGCCGGCGCCAGCGTGGAGCAGGTGGTGGCCCAGATGCGGGCCGCCGGGCAGGACCGGATGGCCGACCTGGTCGCCAGCATGGATATGGTGCCTGGCCAGGGGATTCAGTTCGACCAGGTCGGCTTCTGGCTGGGGCTGGCGGTCGGCACGTACCTGCTGGGCGCGCTGCTGATGTGGCTCAACGGGTGGATCCTCAACGCCGTGGTGCAGCGGACGGTCTTCGAGATGCGCCGCCTGGTGGCCGCGAAGATGGAGCGGCTGCCGCTGTCGTACTTCGACCAGCAGCCCCGCGGGGAGCTGCTGAGCCGGGTCACCAACGACATCGACAACGTCTCCCAGACCCTGCAGCAGACCTTGTCGCAGCTGCTGACGGCGCTGCTCACGGTGGTCGGGGTGCTGCTCATGATGCTGTGGGTGTCGCCGCTGCTGACCCTGATCGCCCTGGTCGCGATCCCGGTCTCGATCGGGCTGGTCACGGTCATCGGCCGGCAGTCCCAGAAGCGGTTCGCCGCGATGTGGCGCCACACCGGCGAGCTCAACGGCCAGATCGAGGAGGCCTTCACCGGTCACGCCCTGGTCAAGGTCTTCGGCCGCCGGCAGGAGGTGGTGCGGGACTTCCGGGCCAAGAACGCCGAGCTGTACGGGGCGGCCTTCGGCGCCCAGTTCATCAGCGGGATCATCATGCCGTTGATGTTCTTCGTCGGGAACCTCTCGTACGTGCTGGTCGCCGTCGCCGGCGGGCTCCGGGTCGCGCACGGGCAGATGAGCCTCGGCGACGTCCAGGCCTTCATCCAGTACTCGCGGCAGTTCACCCAGCCGCTGACCCAGGTCGCCTCGATGACGAACCTGCTGCAGTCGGGCGTGGCCTCGGCGGAGCGGGTCTTCGAGGTGCTCGACGCCGAGGAGATGAGCGCCGAGGCGGCCGGTACGGTCAGCGAGCCGGTGCGCGGCGCGGTCCGCTTCGAGCAGGTCGACTTCTCGTACGGGCCAAAGCCCCTGATCACCGGGCTGAACCTCGATGTGCAGCCGGGGCAGACGATCGCCATCGTCGGGCCGACCGGGGCCGGCAAGACCACCCTGGTCAACCTGCTGATGCGGTTCTACGAGCTGGACGGCGGGCGGATCCTGCTCGACGGGGTCGACATCGCCTCGGTGCCGCGGGCCGACCTGCGCGAGAACCTCGGGATGGTGCTGCAGGACACCTGGCTGTTCCACGGCACGATCCGCGAGAACATCGCGTACGGGCGCCCCGGCGCTAGCGAGGCCGAGATCCACGCGGCTGCGGAGGCCACGTACGTGGACCGCTTCGTGCACTCGCTGCCTGACGGGTACGACACCGTGATCGACGAGGAGGGCAGCAACATCTCGGTCGGCGAGAAGCAGCTGGTGACGATCGCCCGGGCCTTCCTGGCCGACCCGTCGCTGCTGATCCTGGACGAGGCGACCAGCTCGGTCGACACCCGGACCGAGGTCCTGGTGCAGCGGGCGATGGGGGCGCTGCGGCAGGGGCGGACCAGCTTCGTGATCGCGCACCGGCTGTCAACGATCCGCGACGCGGACGTGATCCTGGTGATGGAGCACGGCCAGATCGTGGAGCAGGGCAGTCACCACGACCTGCTGCTGCGCCGGGGGCACTACTGGGACCTGTACCAGGCGCAGTTCGCGGGCCCGGTCGAGGGTCCCAGCCCTCAGGAGCCCAGCCCCAGGTGACCCGCGAGCTGGGGTCGGGCGGTCGGGGTCGGCGTACAGGCCCCGGTCAGTCACCAGGTGACCCGCGAGCTGGGGTCGGGCTGGGGGAGCGGGGTGGGCCCCGGTTGTCCACAGGGGCCTGGTTGTCCCCAGGCGGGCGCCTCCTCGCTGCGGACGGACCTCACGGCCACTTAACCTTGAGCGCATGAGCTCCACAACTGACGTCCATGTGCCCCCCAGCCCGATGGGCTTGGGTCAGGTGCTCTCGCTCACCTTTGCTATCTTCCGGCGGCGGCTGGGCCTCTTCCTCGGGCTGGCGGCGCTGCCGACGGGGGTCGCCCTCGGGCTCGGCCTGCTGCTCGGCGCTGTCACGTTCGGAGTCGCCGGGAGCCGGTCACCGGTCGAGGCGCTCGGCACAGTTCTGCTGATGGTGGGCGGCGGAGTGCTCGTGATCACGGTCGTGGTCGCCGTGCTTCAGGTGTACGTGCAGGGGCTGATGGCCACGGCGACCCGGGAGACGATGGAGCACCGCTACCCGTCGTTCGCCGAGCTGCGGCAGGCGGGGTCGGGCTTTCTGGGGCGCTTCCTCCCGGTGTACCTGCTGCTCGGCCTGGCCGCGGCGCTGCTGGTCAGCCTCAGCGCCCTGCCGGGTGTCCTGGCGACCATGTCCTTCTTCAGGGCCGTGGTCGCCGGCCCGTACCGTACGCCGGAAGGACTGGTCAGGCAGCTCGGCGGCGGGCTGCTGCTGTCGGCGCTGCTGATGCTGGTGGCCTACCTCGTGATCGCGCTGGTTGGGGTCAAGCTGGCCTTCATGGTCCCGGTCGCTGCTTGTGAGGGGCTGGGTGGGACCGCGATCCTGAAGCGGTCCTGGGAGCTGACCCGCAACGCGTTCTGGCAGACCCTCGGCTACCTTCTGCTGCTGGGTGTGATCTTCGGCGCCGTCAGGTCTGTCCTCTCGCTCCTCTCGCAGGGGGCGTCGGGGATGAGCAGCATGGGGAGCAGCGGCAGCAGTGACCCGATGGCGACCCTGCTCCCGGTGCTCTCGGTCACCGGCATCATCTCGGCTCTGTCACTGGCGGTGACGCTGATCGAGGTGCCCGTGATGACGATCTACATCACGACGATGTACGTCGACCGGGTCCGGTGCCAGGCGCTGCCCGGGCCCGGGTTCTACACCGCCAGGCCGGCCTCCCCGCAGCCTGGGTACGGGCCTCAGCCCGGTCAGCCTGGGTACGGCGGCCCCGGCCAGTACGGCGCTCAGCCTGGTCAGCCGGGGTACGGGTCTCAGCCTGGTCAGTACGGGTCTGGGCCTCAGCCTGGCTCGTACGGGTCTGGGCCTCAGCCTGGCCAGCCTGGCCAGTACGGGCCGGGTGCGTACGGGTCTCAGGGTCACCCAGGGTACGGGTCTCAGCCGGGCTACCCCCAGCCGCCGGGCGGCCCTCACAGCGGGCCGAGCGCTGGCCCGTGGCCGCCGTCAGGCACCTAGGCCCGCGCCCCCAGGCACCCGCCGGGCTCGTGACCTGCTCGGCGCCACCAGCTGCGCCCGTGGTTGAGTAGGGCCATGACGCTGCTGGTGGGGGTGGATGTCCTGGGCCAGGGCCCTCGGGACCTGGCGATCCGCGACTCCGTGCTGGTGGACCCGGCCCAGGCCGGGGACTGGAACCGGGTGGACGGCGCCGGGCTGGTCGCCCTGCCCGGCCTGGTCGACCCGCACACCCACCTGCGTGATCCCGGCACCGGTGAGTCCGAGACCATCGAGAGCGGCTCGCGCGCTGCCGTACGCGGCGGGTACACCGCGGTCTGCGCCATGCCGAACACCACCCCGGTCGCCGACACCGCCGAGGTCTGCGCGTACGAGCGGCGCCGTGGCGAGGAGGTCGGTCTGGTCGACGTGGTCCCGATCGGGGCCGTCACCCGTGGTCAGCGTGGTGAGGAGCTCGCCGACATCGCCGCCATGGGGGCGGCCGGGGTCCGGGTGTTCTCCGACGACGGCTTCTGCGTGGCCCGCTCCGACCTGATGCGTGACGCGCTGCTCGCGGTCCGTGACCTCGGCGGCCTGGTCGCCCAGCACGCCCAGGACCCGCTGCTCAGCGCCGGCGCCCAGGTCGACGCCGAGGTTGCCGAGCGGCTCGGGCTGCCAGGCTGGCCGGGGATGGCCGAGACCGTCATCGTGGCCCGCGACGCGGTCATGGCCGCCGAGCTGGGGTCGCGGGTCCACGTCTGCCACGCCTCCACCGCCCAGACCGTCGCCGTGCTGCGCTGGGCGAAGGCCGAGGGCTACCCGGTGACCGCCGAGGCGACCCCGCACCACCTCTCGCTCGACCACCACTACGCCGAGACCGGCGACCCGGTCTTCAAGGTCAACCCGCCGCTGCGGTCCGAGGCCGACGTACGCGCGGTGCAGGACGCTCTGGTCGACGGCACCCTCGACGTGGTCGGCACCGACCACGCGCCGCACCCGCCGGCCGCGAAGCAGACCGGCTGGTGCGAGGCGGCGAACGGGATGCTGGGCCTGGAGACCGCCCTGGCGGTGGTGGCCGAGAAGCTGGTCTGCACCGGGCGGATGTCGTGGGCCGACCTGGCCGACCGGATGTCGTACGCCCCGGCCCGGCTGGCCGGCCTCACCGGGCACGGCCCGTCGCTGGAGCCGGGGTCGGTGGCGAGCCTGTGCCTGGTGGACCCGAACCGCCCCTGGCAGGTCTCCAGCGCCGAGCTGGCCAGCACCGCCCGCAACAACCCGTACCACGGTCGCACGTACCGGGCCCGGGTCGTGGCGACCGTGCTGCGGGGCCGGGTCACCTACGACCTGGACGGCCGCTTCCCGAGCTGAGCCGGCGACCCGGCCCTGCGAGAGCAACTCGCGCAGGTGGGCTGCGCGTCCCACGAGAGCAGGAGGTGGGCGCACGCCCCGCGGTGCTCGGCCCCGGCTGCGCCTCGACGCCCTATACCACACCGGGCACGGCTGCGGGTACCCCCGGCGTAGTACGGTCTCCCGCATGGATCAGGTCACGCTCGCCCGGTGGCAGTTCGGGATCACCACGGTGTACCACTACCTGTTCGTGCCGATCACCATCTCGCTGACGATGATGGTGGCCTGGATGCAGACGATGTGGAACCGGACCCAGAACGAGTCCTGGCTCAAGCTGACCAAGTTCTTCGGCAAGCTGATGCTGATCAACTTCGCCATGGGGGTGGTGACGGGCCTGGTGCAGGAGTTCCAGTTCGGCATGAACTGGTCGGAGTACAGCCGCTTTGTCGGTGACGTCTTCGGCGCCCCGCTGGCTCTCGAGGCCCTGGTCGCCTTCTTCATGGAGTCGACCTTCCTCGGCCTGTGGATCTTCGGCTGGGACCGGCTGTCGAAGCGGGTTCACCTGGCCTGTATCTGGCTGGTCGCCATCGGTACCCTGCTGTCGTCCAGCTTCATTCTCGCCGCCAACAGCTGGATGCAGAACCCGGTCGGGGCGTCGTTCCGCAACGGGCGGGCCGAGCTCACTGACGTCGGGGCAGTGCTGGCGAACCCGGTCTTCCTGGCCCAGTGGCCGCACACGGTGGCCGCCGCGTTCATGGTGGGCGGCGGCTGTGTGGCCGGCATCGCCGGCTGGCACCTGGCCCGCGAGGGCGCGAAGATCAGCCCCGACGGCGCCGTCGTCGCCACCTTCCGCAAGGCTGCCCGGCTGGGCGCGGTGACCCTGCTGGTCTCGGGGGTGCTGGCCATCGTCTCGGGCGACCTGCTGGGCAAGCAGATGACCCAGGCCCAGCCGATGAAGATGGCCGCCGCGGAGGCCCTCTTCACGACCGAGACCAATGCTGCCTTCTCGGTCATCACGATCGGCAGTCTCGACGGCACCCGGGAGGTCTGGGCGGTCCGGATCCCGGGGCTGCTGTCGCTGCTGTCAGGCGAGGAGACCGTGAAGGGCGTCGACAACCTCGCTGAGGAGTACCGTCAGCAGGGCTTTGCCCGGGCCGACGGGCAGCGCACCCAGCTGCAGGAGCAGTTCGCCCCAGAGCTCGCCCGGCAGCGGGTCGAGCCGAGACCGAACCTGCCCGTCACGTACTGGAGCTTCCGGACCATGATGGCCCTCGGCATGGCGTCGATGGCCACCGGCGCCTGGCTGCTGTGGCTGACCCGCTCCGGCCGTACGCCTCGGGAGTCGACGCTGTGGACCCTGGCGATGCTGGTGCTGCCGCTGGCACCGCTGTTCGCGAACTCGTTCGGCTGGATCTTCACCGAGGTGGGCCGGCAGCCGTGGCTGGTCGTGGGTGTGCTGCCGACCGCAGCCGGTGTCAGCCCCAGCGTGTCTAGCACCGAGCTGATCATCTCGATGGTCGTCTACACACTCCTGTACGGGGCGCTGGCCGTGATCGAGGTCCGGCTCTTCCTGAAGTACCTCAGGCGGGGCCTGCCCGAGGTGGGGCCGGTGGAGGTCTCCACCGACGACGACGCTCCGATGTCCTTCGCGTACTGACAAGGGGTTGGGACAGATGGTGCTGGAGATCGGGGCCCAGGTCAGCGTGCTGCAGGGGCTGTGGCTGGCGGTGGTGGCGCTGCTGTGGGTCGGCTTCTTCTTCCTGGAGGGGTTCGACTTCGGGGTCGGGATGCTGATCCCCTTCCTCGGCCGCGACGACAAGGAGCGGCGGGTCGTGGTCAACACCATCGGCCCGCTCTGGGACGGCAACGAGGTCTGGCTGGTGACCGCCGCCGGCGGGATGCTGGCCGCCTTCCCCGGCTGGTACGCGACCTTGTTCAGCGCGCTCTACCTGCCGCTGCTGCTGGTGCTGGTCGGGCTGATCCTGCGCGGGGTGGCCTTCGAGTACCGCGGCAAGAGCCCGAGCCTGACCTGGCGCAACCGCTGGGACTGGTGCGCGGCCACCGGCTCGTTCCTGGTGCCGCTGGTCTTCGGGATCGGCTTTGCGAACCTCCTGATTGGGCTTCCGGTGACCACGACCACCACCGCGATCGGCTCGGCACCCCTGTACGGGGGGAGCCTGCTGGGGCTGTTCTCGCCGCTGGCCCTGGTCGGGGGGCTGCTGTTCGTGACTCTCTTCCTGACGCACGGCGCGGTCTTCATCGCCTTCAAGACCAAGGGTGAGATCCACACCCGCGCTGAGGCGCTCGCTACCAAGAGCGGCCTGGTGACGCTTGTGCTGCTAGTGGTCTTCGTGGTCTGGGGCAACCTGCTGAAGGTGCTGCCGGGCCAGCTGCCGGGGATGCGGACCGGCGCCTGGGCAGCGGGGGCCGTCTCGGTGCTGTGCGTCGCCGCCGCGGTCTGGTTCGCCCGCCGGGGCCGCGAGGGCCTGGCCTTCCTGGGCACCGGGATCGGGGTCATCGCGGTGGTCGTGATGATCTTCCTGCACCTGTTCCCGGGGCTGGGCTTCGACAGTACGGCGGTCGTGGCCGCCGGCGGGCAGCCTCTCGACGTCACCACGGCCGCCTCATCGCCGCGGACCCTGACCATCCTGACGGTCGCCGCCGGGGTCACGGTCCCGGTCGTGGTGGGGTACCAGATCTGGAGCTACCGGGTCTTCCGGCGCCGGCTGTCGGTCGACACCATTCCCGACGACGGCCTGGTCAGTGCCACCTGAGCAGACCCGTACGTGGACGGCACCCGCGCCTCGGGCGCTGTCCGTGCCTGAGGAGTGTCAAGGGCAGCGGCCGGCCACCCGCCGCGCAGGCGGCGGCAGTTAATCGGTGCTGCTGGGAGCGGGGACTCAGACGACGTGGCCAGGGGCGCTGCCGTACGAGTCCAGGATTCGCTGCCGGTCGCGCACGATGAGGTTGGCGATGCTGCGGATCTGCCGGGTCAGCCAGCGGTCTGCCGGGCTGTCTGGTGAGTAGTCCGCCTCGGCTATAGAGTTGACGCGCCCCTGCTCCTCCAGGGCGGCGGCATTGTCGTAGTTGCGTGCCCCGGGTGCGTACACCCCCAGCGTCTTTCCGCCTTTGGACTGGACGAGAGAGAAGCACGGGACGTCGCTGGGGCCGTCGGCGATGTAGATCATGTTCCGGATCGGGACTCGGCGCTCATCGTCGGGGACGACGGAGTTGACGTCGATTTCCGGGTTCTTGTTGACACCCTTATTGATCTCGAAGACGGCCCTGGTCTTGCTGGTGTTGTCTACGGTGTAGCCGATCTGGGAGACGACCGGGCTGGCCTGGCCGGCCGATGAGGAGGAGCCGACGGCAGGTGCTGCTGGGAGCAGCTCACAGGCCCAGATGCCGTCGATCTTCTGGGCGAGGGCCGAGCCCTCGATCATGGGCCGCAGCCCAGTAGAGACGATGTAGTGCTCGACGGTGATCTTGTGGTCGAGGTACGGGGAGTCGTTCACGATCTCTCGACTGCGGTCGAAGAAGTCGGGCAGGCCCGGGGCCAGGACGATTCGTGACCCCAGCTCTCGCAGCTTGTCGTTGGTCAGCCCCGGGAAGACGCCGTCCCGGACGTAGGTCAGGATGTGGTTGAGGTAGACGGTGTCCTTTCCCACTCGGGCCGGTCCGCCGGGGAGACTGGGGTCCTGGTAGTACTTCTCGAGCGAGTTGACCTCGTTCCAGAAGCTTGTGGGATCGACCTGGAACTCCGCGAAGAGCGGGTCCTGCATGTAGCTGTGAGTGAGCGTCTTGTCGAAGTCCCAGATCAGCGCAATGATGGTTTGGGGGTGCAGTGAGGGAGGCATGGCTCAGGCGGTCTCAACTCGCCCGAAGGCGACACCCCCGCCACGGATCCACCAAGCCTGGAGCTCGTAGTCGTGCTCCTGCAGCTTGTCGTGGGCTACTCCGAGCAGGCGCAAGGGGACCAGCGCGCACAGCTGCCACGACTGGGCAGGCTTTCGAGACGACAGCACCTCCCAGACGTCCGGGTCGTCCTCAGTGACGACGTACTCAATGCGGCGGGCCCGGTGAGCGACCAGGTATGGCATGACGCCGTGCCCGTTGATGGCGGCCTCTTGCTGATTGACCTCGTCTCCGTAGCACTCCCACGCCTTCGCCGCGGAATCGACTACCCGAGCCGCATCTGCTGTGGCTGCTGAGCTCGCCATGGCTGCCCCCTCTGTGGTCGTGTGCACGGTACCACGGTCGGCTGACGGTCTCGCTGCAGGCGGAGAGCGTGCCTGGGAGGCTCACAGCAGAATGGTGGATGATCAAGAGGTGATGCAGTCAGGTCGCGGTCCGGTGGACCCGCGCCTGGTGCGCCGGGCCCGGGCCACCCGGGTCTTCCTGGTCGCCGGGGTGGCGGCCGGGTCGGCGACTGCGCTGCTCGTGGTGTGGCAGGCCTGGCTGCTGGCGCACACCATCGCCCCGGCGGTGGAGCGCGGCGAGATCACGGGGCTGCCGCTGGCGCTGGGGCTGCTGGGCCTGGTGCTGGCGGGCCGGGCTGGCCTGAGCTGGCTCACGACCTGGCTGGCGCACCGCTCGGCGGCAGCGGTGAAGTCACAGCTGCGGGCCGACATCATGACCGCCCGGCTGGCCGACCCGGTGACCGGCACCACCAGCGCCCAGCTGGTGACCCTGGTCACCCAGGGGCTGGACGCGCTCGACGGCTACTTCTCGAAGTACCTGCCGCAGCTGGTGCTGGCGGTCACGGTGCCGCTGATCGCCGGCGCCGCGGTCCTCCTCGCCGACTGGCGATCGGCGGTGGTCCTGGCGGTGACGCTGCCGCTGATCCCGCTCTTCATGGCCCTGGTCGGGTGGGCCACCGAGGCTCAGGTACGGCGCCGCTGGCGCTACCAGAACCGTCTGGCCAGCCACTTCGCTGACCTGATGAGTGGGCTGCCGACGCTGCAGGTGTTCGGGCGGGCCCGGGCCCAGGCCGAGGGGCTGCGGCGTACCGAGCAGGCGAGCCGGGCCGAGACGATGCGTACGCTGCGGATCTCGTTCTTGTCCGCCTTGGTGATGGAGCTGCTGTCGACGATGGCGGTGGCGATCGTGGCGGTCACCATCGGCACCCGCCTGGTGTACGAGGGGGTGGACTTCACCACGGCCTTGTTCGTGCTGGTGCTGGCCCCGGAGGTCTACCTGCCGGTCCGGATGGTCGGGGTCCACTACCACGACTCGGCTGACGGAGTCGCGGCCGCCGAGTCGGCCTTCGCCGAGATCGAGCGGGCGGCCCGGCCGCTGCCCCAGGCCGCCGAGGGCGAGGGGCTGGTGCTGAGCGAGGTGTCGCACCGGTACGGCACCCAGCCCGCCCTGGCCCCGGTCTCGCTGCGGGTCGAGCCGGGTGAGGTGGTGGCCCTGGCGGGTCCGTCGGGGGCGGGCAAGACCACCCTGGTGCTGGCGGTCCTGGGGCTGCTGAGCCCGACCTCGGGACGGCTCAGCCTCGACGGGCAGGGGCTGGCCGAGACCGGTCTAGCGGCCTGGCGGAGCCGGCTCGCGTACGTGCCGCAGCACCCCGGGATGGTCGCCGGGGACGTCGCCGGCAACGTCCGGATCGGCTGGCCGGAGGCCTCGGACGAGCAGGTGCGTCAGGCGCTGGAGCGGGCCGGGGCGTCGGGCCTGGCGCCGGAGTCAGCGGTCAGCGAGGACGGTGAGGGGCTGAGTGCGGGGGAGCGGCGCCGGGTCGCGGTCGCCCGGGCACTGCTGCGGATCGACCACGGCGCCCGGTACCTGGTTCTGGACGAGCCGACCGCCGGTCTCGACGCCGACGCCGAGGCGGCCGTGCTGGCGAGCGTACGGGCGAGTGGCGCCGGGGTGCTGGTGGTCTCGCACCGTCCTGCGGTGCTGGCCGCCGCCGACCGGGTGGTCCAGGTCGACCCGCCCGCGGGCCCGGGCGCGGATGAGCCCGGTCAGTCGGCGGCCTCCCCGGCTGACCAGCCCGCCATCCAGTCCGTCGACCTGCCCACCGACCAGTCGGTCCTGACCGCCGCAGAGCAGCGGACGGACCGCCCGGCCTCGGCCCTCGCCGAACCCCAGGCGGGGGATGGGCCCGCTGGTGTGCCGGGTGCAGACGTGCAGGCAGACCGGGCTGGTTCGGGCCTGCTCGGAGCCCAGACGGGGGATGGGCCCGCTGGTGTGTGGGGCGCAGAGCTGCGGACCGACCGGTCGGGTCGGGGACCCGACGGCCCCGAAACCGAGGCTGAGCCCGCTGCTGTGTCGCCTGCCGGGCTGCGGACCGACCGGTCTGGTTGGGGTGCGGTTGGCTCGGACACGGCCCATGGGTCCGCGGGTGTGCCGGGTGCAGACGCGCGGGCAGACCGGGCTGGTTCGGGCCCGTTCGGAGGCCAGGCGGGGGATGGGCCCGCTGGTGTGCATCCAGCCGGGGGTCATGTGCTGCACCTGGTCAGGACCCTGCTGGCCGAGGTGCCGGGCGGGCGGTGGCGGCTGGCGCTGGCGGTCCTGCTGGCGGCCGGGGCCAGCGCCGCGTCGGTGGCGCTGCTCGGGGTGTCGGCCTGGCTGATCTCCAAGGCCTCGCAGCACCCGCCCTTCCTGGAGCTGAGCGTGGCGGCGGTCGGGGTCCGGTTCTTCGGGATCTCCCGGGCGGTACTGCGCTACCTGGAGCGGCTGGTCGGGCACGACGTGGCGCTGCGGATGCAGTCGGCACTGCGGCTGCGCAGCTACCGGACCCTGGCCCGGACCACCCTGCTGGGGCGGCGCCGCGGCGACCTGCTGGTGCGGGTGGTCGCCGACGTCGAGGCGGTCCAGGACGTCGTGGTCCGGGTGGTGCTGCCGTTCGCGGCCGCGGTGGTCGTGATCTGCGGCACCACGGTGGTGCTAGGCCGGTTCTCGCCGGCCTCGGCGGCGGTCCTGCTGGTCACCGCGGTCCTGGCAGGCCTGGTGGTCCCGGCCTGGGCGCAGCGCGCCTCCCGGGCCGCCGACCAGGCCGCGGTGCCGCTGCGCGGCGAGCTCGGCAACCGGGTCCACGAGGCCGTCCGGGCCGGCGTCGACCTCGCCCTGTACGGGGCGCAGCGCCCGTACCTGGACCGGATCCGCGACACCGACCGGCGGCTGCGGCAGGCCGAGCAGCAGGCGACCACGGTCCGGGCCACCGCCGCCGCGGCCCAGGTGCTGGCCGCCGGTACGGCGGTGCTCGCGGCCTTGTGGATCGGTGGTCAGGCGGTCGCGGCCGGTGAGCTGGGGCCGCGGCTGCTGGCGGTGCTGGTGCTCACCCCGCTAGCGCTGCACGAGTCCCTGGCGGGCCTCGCCCAGGCCGCCCAGACCCTGACCCGGGCCCGGGCCGCGCTGGGCCGGGTGGTCGCCGTCCTGGCCGAGCCACCGGTCGGGCAGGGCGACGCCCCGGTCCAGACCAGCGACACCCCGCGGCTCGCCGCGGCCCGGCTGAGTGTGGGCTGGCCAGGGATGACGCCGGTCGCAGCGCCGGTCGACCTGGACCTGCGCCCCGGCCAGGCGGTCGCCGTGGTGGGGCCCTCCGGAGCCGGGAAGACCACCCTGGCGGCGACTCTGCTAGGGCTGATCCCGCCGCTCGCGGGCCGGCTCGACCGGCAGGGCCGGATCGGCTACCTCGCCCAGGACGCGCACATCTTCGCCACCTCGGTCGCCGAGAACGTCCGCATCGGCAGCAAGGACGCCACCGACGACCAGGTACGGGCAGCACTGGCCGGGGCCGGGCTGGCCCTGCCCCCCGACCGGGTCGTCGGCGAGCTCGGCGCCACCCTGTCCGGCGGTGAGGCCCGCCGGCTGGCGCTGGCCCGGCTGCTCGCCGGGCGCTACGACCTGCTGGTCCTCGACGAGCCCACCGAGCACCTCGACCCCGGCACGGCCCGGGCCCTGGTCGACGACATCTGGGCCAGTCTCGCCGCCCGCCCGGTGCTGGTCCTGACCCACGACCCCGAGGTCGTCTCCCGTTGTCACCACGTGGTTCGGCTGGGCTGTGTTGGATCGCCCGAGCTCCGCTCGGGCTCGGCCGCTTCGCTATAACCCCGGTCTTCCTCCTCGCGGTGAAGAGGTTCTTTCGGTCGTGGTACAGCCAGTCGTTCTTCACCGCTCCTTCGTCCAGACCGGGGACTACGCGGCCGCTTGTGGTCAGGCTGGGCGGGCTGCCATGGGAGTCGGAGGGCCTGTCGTTCCTCGTCGTTCGATCGTCCAGACCAGTGCTTGACCGTGGCTCAGCACTGCCAGTCGCCTAGGGCTCCTTCGAGGGCTCCCAGGGCCGCGTCAACCAGTGCCGGGCGGTCCTGGTCGGGGCAGCCCTGCTCCACCCAGTGCAGGCACGCCTGGTCGAGGAAGCCGAAGTAGCCCCACAGGGCGTAGCGGTGCCGGGGCCAGCCGTGAGCGCCGAGCAGCCGGCCGAGGCGCTCGACGTAGTCCTCGCGGGCCTGGCGCCGTACAGTCAGGCTCTCCTCGGGCTCGGCGCCGCCGCGCAGCGGGGACGCCCAGGCCACCGGGTGGTGGGCGATGTGGTCGAGGTAGACCTCGATTGAGGCCCGGACCCGGTCCCGGGCCGAGACTCCCTCCGGCAGGGCCTGGTCGGCCGCTTCCTGCGCTAGCCGAAGCTGGTTCACCGCCTCCTGGACGACGGCTGCGAAGAGCCCCGCCTTGGTGCCGAAGTAGTGGAAGAGGAGGGCCTGGGAGCTTCCGCTGGCGGCGGCCAGGCGGGTGGTCGAGACCTCTGCGTAGTCGGCGCGGGCGAACTCGACCGCCGCCGCGGCCAGGATCTCGGCTCGGCGCTGGTCGGTGCTCAACCGCCTCCGCGAGGTGGGTCCGGACATGGCAGGCATCGTACGGCTCCGCCGCGACACCGGGACCCGGCCTGCGCTACCCTCCTGCTCGTTGTTGAGTGCCAATCAATAGGAGGTCCGGTGTCCGTCCTCGATCACGCGATCTGGTGGCAGGTCTACCCGCTCGGCGCCTGCGGCGCCCCGATCCGCCCTGGTCAAGAGCCTGGTGCCGGGTCGCGGCTGGGCCGGCTCGAGGCGTGGCTGCCGTACGCCGTCGAGCTCGGCTGCTCCGGGCTGCTGCTGGGCCCGGTCTTCGCGTCCAGCTCCCACGGGTACGACACCACCGACCACTTCCGGATCGACCCCCGCCTGGGCACCGACCAGGACTGGGAGCGCTTCGTGGCGGCGGTCCACGACCGGGGGCTGCTGCTGATGCTGGACGGGGTCTTCAACCACGTCGGAGCCGCTCACCCGATGGTCACCGCCGACGGCCCGGTCCGCCGCGACGGAGACCAGCACCGGGGCTGGGAGGGGCACCCGGAGCTGGCCGAGCTCGACCACAGCGACCCCCGGGTGGCCGAGCTGGTGGTCGACGTGATGCGGTACTGGCTGGACCGGGGCGCCGACGGCTGGCGGCTCGACGTCGCGTACGCGGTCCCCGGCTGGTTCTGGGCCCAGGTGCTGGCCGAGGTCCGCCGCACCCACCCGGGGATGACCACCCTGGGGGAGGTGATCCACGGCGACTACGCGGCGATCGCGCAGGCCGGCACGCTGGACGCGGTCACCGGGTACGAGCTGTGGAAGGCCATCTGGTCGGCGATCGCCGACCGCAACGCCTGGGAGCTGGCCTGGGCGATGGAGCGCCACCACGACTTCTCGGCCCGGCTCGGCCCGGACCGGATCCTGCAGACCTTCGTCGGCAACCACGACGTCACCCGGGTTGCCAGCCAGGTCGGCGACACCGGGGCGGCGCTGGCGGCCGCCGTGCTGCTCACGGTCCCCGGGATGCCCAGCGTCTACTACGGCGACGAGCAGGGGTTCCGCGGTGTCAAGGGGGAGGGGGTGGGCGCCGACGACCCGGTCCGGCCCGAGCTGCCGCCGGCTCCGGCCCAGCTGGCGCCGTACGGGTGGTGGCTGTACCGGCTGCACCAGGAGCTGATCGCCCTGCGTCGCCGCAACCCGTGGCTGACCCGCGGCGACCTGAGCGTGCTGGACAAGACCAACACCTGCCTGACCTACCAGGTCGCCGGGGCCGGTCACCGGCTGGAGGCCCGGCTCGACCTGGACCAGCAGCGGGTCGAGGCCCGCATCGACCAGGAGAGGGTCTTCGCCTTTCCCGGGGCGTGACCCAGCTCGTCGCCCTGGTGAGTCGGGGGGCCTAGGCTCTAGACGGCTCCAGGGCCGGCTCGTACGCGCAGGCTGGGTCCTCGGCCAGCAGGTCCCTGGTGAGCGCGTACGCCCGGGATCGTGAGCCGCCGCAGACCTCGCCGTACTCGCAGCGCCCGCAGCGTCCGCCGAAGCCGGACGGGGTTCGCAGCTGGCGCATCAGCGGCGAGTCGCGGTAGATCTCCGGAAGGCTGGTGGTCCGGACGTCGCCCACAGCGTGCGGCAGGAAGCCGGACGGGAAGACCTCACCGACGTGGCTGACGAAGACGAAGCCGCGGCCGGCGTTGACGTCGATCGGGGGCCGGGCGGGGCGCTCCGGGACCGGGTGGTCGCGCAGCTCGGACTGGCTGAGCTCGGTCAGCTGGTCGTACAGGGCGCCGGTCCGGGGCGTGACCCCGGCGGCCCGCTGCAGCACCACCCGGCGGTAGTGCGGCGCCTCGGTGGTCTTGATCGCGATCCGGTGCGACATGTCCGCCAGCCACTGCAGCACGTCCTCGGTCTGCTCGGACGAGAGCATCGACTCGCGCTCGGCCCGGCCGGTCGGGACCACGAAGAAGACGCTCCACAGGGCGGCGCCGAGCCCGATCACGTCGCTCATCAGCGCCGGCAGCTCCAGGACGGTCGCCCTGGTCACCGTGGAGTTGACCTGCAGCCTAAAGCCCGCCTCCCGGATCATGCGGGCCGCGGCCCAGGTCGCCGCGTACGTGCCGGCGAAGCCGCGGAAGGCGTCATGGGTGGCGGCCCGGGCGCCGTCCAGCGACAGCGAGACCGCCTTGCCGCCGGCCTCCCGCAGCTCGGCCAGCCGCTGCGGGACGAGCTTCGGGGTCACCGACGGCGACAGCGAGACCGACAGCCCGATCTCGGTGCCGTACCGGACCAGCTCGGCCAGGTCCTCCCGCTCGAACGGGTCGCCGCCGGTGAGCACGACCAGCGGGTGCGGCTTCGGGAAGGACGCGACCTGGTCGAGCAGCCCGCGGCCCTCGTCGAGGGTGAGCTGGCGCGGGTGGGCGCGGGTGATGGCGTCGGCTCGGCAGTGCCGGCACGCGAGCTGGCAGGCCCGGGTGACCTCCCAGATCACGATGAACGGCCGCTGTGAAGGGTCGTTGCGCTGCTGCCGTACGGTTCGGGTCCTCACCTGCCGAAGCCTACGGCGCCCGGCGCGCTCGCAGGCCAGTCGGCGACGGGAGCCATCTGGCTGGCTCGCGCACAGCGACTCCCCCGGACGGCCGCCGGTCCCGTCACGCCTGGCGCTCATCGGTGGGATGCTGCTCAGGTGGTCGAGCGCGAACCAGATCTCGTCGACATGATGCTGACCCGCATGGGCTCAGGGCCCGTCCTGCGGCAGCTGGTGGCTGGTTACGTCCTGCTCGTGGTGGCGTGCGCGGGGGGCGCCATGACGGTTGCGGCGCTCCGCGACCCGGCTGCCAGACCTCTCGGCCTGGCCCTGACGCCGTTCGTGCTTCACTTCGCAGCGCTGCCGGTCGCGATCGTGACTGGGCTGCGCCCTTCAGACTGTGGAGCTCGGTCACCGAGGGTGCCGCCCTGCTCGCCATGATCGCGGTGTCGTTCGCGCTGGGGCGCGCGGGCGACTGGTTGATGCTCAGCGGGTACGCCGCCCTGATGATGGTCGGTGAGCTGGGCCTAGCCCGAAAACGTGGGCCGCTCCCCCGGGTGACCTCGGCAGCAGTGACGTACGGGGCGGCCCTCGTCGTTGCCCAGCTCGTCATCCTCGTCGCCCTGAGCCAGGCACTGGGCTAACCCTGTCGACTCCCGAGGCTGAGCGGGCGCCACCCCGTGCGCCACAGCCACAGGGAGCCTCGCCGGGTGCTCAGGTGTGCCAGGTCCTGCCGGTGAAGCAGCCGGGCCGTGTCGGTGCGCTCAGCAGCCAGGCGGTCAGCGTGGCAGGGTTATGAGGCGCCACAACCGGCTGGTGGGGCGGTCTCCGCCTTGTTGACTGTCCACTCCAGGGTGAATCCTCCGTTGGCGGTCGCCTTGGCGTACACGGACCAGGGCTGCTCGCCCGCCATCTGCCGACGGCACCGGTCCACGAGGCTCAGGTCGAGGCGGGACACGGGGCTGGTGGGGCCCGGGGTGCTTGTCTTCGTGATTCGTACAACCGTCTGCCAGCGAGAGTGGGGGTTCGCGGTACTTTCCAGAGTGGTCGTCGACTCTGGTCGGACCAGACTCACCTCCGGCCGGTCACCAGCATTCACCGATACGGAGCTGACGCCTTCATCCCAGCCGCGGTTGAGTCGCCACACGGCGTCGGTAAGCCCCAGCGGTGTGCTTACGTCGAGCGCAGCCGGCTGGAGGTCAGGCAGCCACATCCGGAGTCTCCAGTCACCGCCGCAGTGGGCGAGGGCTGTGGACTGCGCGGGCCCGGCAGCCGACACGGAGACCACGGCATAGTCATCCGTACAGTCCTTCAGAACAGGTCGGGCCTGGGCGCCGATCGCATCGAGGTTGATCGTGCTGAGGGGGATGGGCTGTGTGAACGGGTCGATATCGGTGGAGCTCACCGGTGGGTTCGGGGTCGGGCTGGTCTCGTCCTGACTGACCCGGAAGGGGCGCGGGCCGCTGGGAGTCTGGAAGGTCGCCCTCAGCGAGTCACGGCGCATAGTCACGTCCAGCACCTGGTCACTTCCTGCTGCCTCGCTCAGTCTTTGCAGGGTTGCGGAGGCGGTGCCGTCGGTGAAGAGGTCCCACGGCCGTGGGAGAGCCGGCACCTCTAGCTCGGCAGGCGGCTGGCACGCCACCAGGAGCACCACCGCCACGACGGCGAGCACGACTCGTCTCATCGGGCCAGTACACCACGCCCCGGGGCCCCGTGTGCGAGGGTTGACTCATCAGCCCGAAGCTCACGGACCCTGTTGCAGCCCGGGGCCCCGTGTGTGAGGTTGACCCTCTAAACTGAGCACCGGGTGAGGTGGCCTCGGAGCCTGAGGCCGTACCCTCACCCCCTGACACCCCAACGACCAGCACCACCCTCGGCAGTGGAACCGACGCCCACCCGTGGTGGCACGCGGCCAGACCACCACACTCAACCAGACCAGTCCCACCTCGCGGTGGAAGATCGAGACGAGTAGGAGGCAACGGTGATTCATCTTCTGGCAGACCCCTGGACCTGGGCTCCAGACGACCGCGACGACGAGCGCGCGGTCCTCACTCCGAGATCGGGGAGGTTCAGGTTCGACATCATCGGCGACCGCGTCGAGGCGATCCGGCTGCATGCCGCGGGTGCCTCCGAGCCCCTGGTGGCGCTGGCCGAAGCCGCGGACATCTGGAACGACCTTGAGATGAGGCGCTCGCTGGAGCCGATGCTGAGGGAGGCGCTGGGGGTTGGCCCAGGCTTCTCTCTCGACGAGGAGAGCGTGGAGCGCCTGCTTGACGCGGAGTCGCGGGCGGCGCCGCACGTCCCAGGCCTGGCTCCACTGCCCCCACTGCCCACGCCAGCCCCGACCGCGGAGCCGCCCACCCCGAACACGCCCGTCGTGGTGACCCACTGCCCGTACACCGTGGAGCTCGTCGCCACGAACCGCATGATCTCGCAGGTCCGCGTCGACCCTGGCTTCGCCCAGATGGCGCTGGCCCGCAAGAGCGACAAGGTGTCCGCGGCCTTTTGTCATCTCATCGAGAAGGAGGGCGACCATGGGTGACTACGACGACTTCCGGACTCACGCCCCGTACTACCCGGAGCGCGTCACTGAGGCCTACAACCGGCTCGTGGCAGTCTACAACTCCTTCGGTGATGCATCCACCCTGCTGGGCGTGGGCATCCAGTGGTACATCCTGGGCTGGGTCATCCGCCGGAACGAGAGTCTGGTGAAGTCCTCGATCCAGTACTTCCAGGAGAATATCGAGCCCTGGATCGACTCCCCTGCCGCGCTGAAGGCCATCAGCAATGGCTATCTGGAGACCTACCAGAGCCTGCTCAAGACCTGCGGTGAGCTGAACATCGAAGACGGTCGCTGGGGCGATCCGCAAGACTGGACAGGCAAAGGCAAAGAGAATTACGAGAAGTCGGCAACCGCCCAGGCGAAGTGCGTGAGTGTTGCGGCCGACTTCGGCAAGTCGTTGTCGGACGCGACGTTCACCGCGGCCATCGACAACCTCAACACCGCCATCTCGGCCTTCTCCAGCGTCGGGGAGCTCATGGCGAAGCTGTCCTCGCTGGTCGGTGAGGTCGGGGGCAACCCGCTGGCTCTGCTGACGGCCGCCAAGTCCTTCGGCTCGCTTGTCGGGGAGTTCACGAGTCTGTTCACGCAGCTTGCCACCGCGTACATGAACCTGTGCCTCGACACGATGAAGCGCGTCCGAGAGATACAGCAGTCAAGGGACCCGTTCTACAAGCAATCCGGTGGCCGGTGGGCCCTGCCCGGCATATACGGGGAGTGGAGCGACGGCCACCCCGGCAAGGACAGCGAGAAGCAGGTCACCGTCAACGCGTCCTTCTTCCAGCGGCATATGATCCGGTGGGGATACCAGGCGGCCACGCTCGACCAGGTCGTGGTGAAGCACACGCGCGCGATGGCGCAGGTGAACCCTAAGTCTTTCCAGTGGAGGCACCTGCAGGAGCTGCACAGCGAGCTGATGGAGAAGGACACCGAGTTCCTCAGGTACCTGGGGCAAGGTGCCGAGGCATTCCGGAAGGTGCAGGAGGTCCTGAGGCAGACCCAGACGAGCTACCTCGAGACCGAGCTCAGCAACGCAGAGGCCGCCAAGCGTATCTTGAAGTTCCTCGACCAGACCGTCACGATCTGAGCAGCCCACACCGTCAGGCAGCTCTCGTCGCAAGGCGCGGCTTGTCGTCACCGAAGGCCTGTGAGACGCCCGTCGCGAGCAGGCGGTGGTCCGCACTGGGCAGGTCGGGAGGAGTACGGCGCCCGGCCCAGGAAGACCGCGACGCAGGCGGGAGGCGGCGAAGACCCGTACGGTGGGCTCATGCTGGTCGCGTTCTCGGTCTCTGCAGGTGGAAGTCCCGAAGGGTACGTGCACGACGCGGTCGCAGCCGCGGTCCGGGTGGTCCGCGAGTCGGGGCTGCCGCACCGTACGGATGCCATGTTCACCACGGTCGAAGGTGACTGGGACGAGTGCCTCGCCGTGGTCAAGCAGGCCGTCGACGCGGTCGCCGCGTACGGGCCGCGGGTCAGCCTGGTCCTCAAGGCCGACATCTTCCCTGGTCACACGGGCGAGCTGAGCGCCAAGCTGGAGCGGCTGGAAGCCGCCCTCGGCCCGGCGGAGTAGGAACGCATCACGGCCGGCGGCGACAAGGAGCGGGGGGAGCGGGTGGACTTCGGTGGCGTTGACCAGGTGGTCGAGCTCGGCCCGTACCTGATTCGCCGCGCGACCAGCGCCGATGCGTACCCGTACGCGCAGGCCGACGCCGAGATGGTGGCCGAGACCTACCGGTACACGATGCCGTCGGCGTTCGCCGAGGCCCGGCTGGCGGAGGTGCCCGAGGCAGCTGCCCGGCTGGAGCGGGAGCTGGACGCGGCCCTGGAGGCCGAGCGGCGCGGCGAGGAGCCGGCTCGGCGCAGCTGGCTGGCCCTGGCCGGCGACCGGGTGGTCGGGATCACGGTCTCGACCGCCTTCGAGCAGTTCTGGGAGCCGACCATCGGCGCGGTCCGGCCGGTGGGGATCACCTGGCAGCTCAACCACCTGTACGTGCGGCCCGAGGCCCACGGCAGCGGGCTCGGGCAGACGCTGCTGGACCTGGCGCTGCCGGGTCGGCGGGCCGCGTACCTGTGGCTGGTCGGCGGCAACGACCGGGCCCGCCGCTTCTACGAGCGCAACGGGTTCAGTGACGAGGGAACCGAGTACAGCTGCGGCCCGGTCTGGTTTGACAGGCCACTGTTCCGGCTGGTGCGGCGCTGACAAGGGGGTTCGTGGTGGAGGTGCTGCTGCTGGGTGCCGGGTCGGCCGACGGCTGGCCGAACCCGTGGTGCTCCGGGGCGTGCTGCACCGAGCGGGTGGCCGCTGGTGAGATCCGTACCCCCACCTCGGCGCTGATCGACCGTACGGTGCTGGTCGACCCGGGCCCCGAGGCGGCCCGGCAGGCAGTCCGGTTCGGGGTGTCGCTGGCCGAGGTCCGCACGGTGCTCGTCACCCACGCCCACCACGACCACCTGGACCCGGCCTTCCTGCTGCACCGGACCTGGGGCGATGACCGGCCGCTGCGCCTGGTCGGGCCGGAGCCGGTGATCGCCGAGTGCCGCCCGTGGCTGGCTCCCGGCCAGCCGGTGGAGCTGGTCCCGGTGACCGCCGGCTCGGTCGTACAGCTCGGTGACTACGAGGTACGGGCGCTGCCGGCCGCCCACGAGGCCTTCGGCGAGGCCTGCCTGTACGTGGTGAGCCGCTCGGGCCAGAGCGTGCTGTGGGCGACCGACACCGGACCCTGGGCGCCCGGGGCCCGTGACCTGCTGGCCGGGACCCGGCTGGGCCTGGTCCTCCTGGAGGAGACCTTCGGCGACCGCGACGACCTGGCGGGCGCGCACCACCACGGACTGCGCAGCTTCGCCGAGGCCGTACGGCAGCTGCGCGACGGGGGAAGCCTGGCGCCGGGCGCCGAGGTGGTCGCGGTCCACCTCAGCCACCACAACCCGCCCCCGGCGCTGCTGGCGGAGTGGCTGGGCCGGCTCGGGGCGCGTCCCGGTGAGGACGGCGCCCGGTACCGCCTCTGTCTGGCCTAGCCACGAGAAGCCGCCGGCCCCGCTGCCCTTTCTGTGACCCAGTTTCTTGCTGGTCTCTCCACAGACAAGTTCTCGGGAGGGGGTTGCGGCCTGTGTTAGAAGCAACCAGACTGTCTCTAACACTCCCGGGAGGCTCGATGATGACCTGGCTCCGTTGTCTTGCTGGTGCTGGCTGCTGCTGTGCTGGCGGGCTTGGTGCAGGAGTACGAGCAGTCACGGGCAGGTGGCCCTGGTCGACGAGGCGACCGCGGTGTGGCAGCGGCGGCTCACCGAGGACCGCCGGCTCACACAGCCCCTGCTGGCCGGTGGCCGGCGGGTTCCCCTACCACGTGTCTGAGGAGGTCCGATGATCTGTCCCCGTCGTGTTGCTGGTGCCGTCCTGGCCGCTGCTGTGCTGGTGGGCTGCTCGGGGAGCCCGGCTGCTGCCCCGTCGCCTGAGCCTGAGTCGACGAGGTCGCCGACGTACAGGTGTGCGAGGCCGGACGGGTCGAGTAGTCCGACGCCGTGCACCCCGCAGGAGTACCAGCAGTCGCGGGAGCAGGTGGCCCTGGTCGAGGAGGCGACCGCGGTGTGGCGGCGGCAGTTCGAGGAGGACCGCCGGCTCACTCTCGCCGGTGGGGTCGCCTCCCTGACCCCTACCCCGGAGATTGAGGCCACCATGGCCGACCCCGGCAAGAGCGCCGTCATGGAGGGCCTCAAGCAGATTCACGACCTGGGGATCACGACCGTGAAGCTGGAGTACCGCCTCAAGACCCGCTGGGACCCCACCCCCATTCGCCAGGGTGCCGTGGTCACTCTTCAGGGCTGTCTCGACAACCGGGGCTCGATCTATATCGACCGCAACGGGAAGGACCTGGGTGACTCCGGAGTCGTCTTTCACCGGTGGGACTTCAAGCACGTCGACGGCAAGCTCAAGATGTACTTTACCGAGACTAGGGAAGTGCCCGAATGCCCCTTCTGACAAAAACCAAGTACCTCGTTCTGAGCGCCCTCTTCGTGCTCCCGTGGTTCTTTCTGCAGGCACCCCCCGCACGAGCGGAGACTGAGTGCACGGAGAGGGTCACCAAGGTCGGGGGAGTCCCGATCGTTGTTCTTGTCTGCACCCAGAATGATTCCAAATCCACCAGGACGACGACCACGACCGCGACGGCAACCGGCCAGGGACCTGCTCCGACAGCGCCGGAGACGATGTCGGCCAAGGACCGGATCTGCAGCGGCCTGGGTGAGCGCGGGGCCGAGGACA
>CALBCJ010000017.1 GCA_937926975.1 uncultured Propionibacteriaceae bacterium
TCCCGGCTGACTGGGCCGCCCCGAAGGCCTCAGGTGACGACTGGACCGGCCCAAAGGTCCCGGCTGCCGCTGGTGGCTGTGTCGATCCGGGCGCTGGCTCGGTGGATGCGAAAGGGTCGTGGTAGGGCATCAGCGTGCTGCCTCCAGCAGCGTCAGGATCAGACCCGCGACCCAGTCGCGGTCAACACCGGCCGCCGTCATGGCCTCGCGAAGAGCCTGCGAAAGGTCGGCGCCCGAGGCCACCTCCGTGGACAGGTGAGTGACCAGGGTGTCCGCCCCGGTCCACAGACCGAGCCAGACCGTGACCACCGGCAGCAGCCCCAGCACGACCCCCACCACAGAGGCCACCCAGCGCCCGCGGACCAGGAGCACCACCTGCCAGACCAGCACCGCCAGGTCCAGGACCAGAGCAACCACCGCCGCGACCAGGAAGGCACGAGCCCGACCGATGGTGTCGGCCACCGCCGCCAGCCGAACTCCCTCCAGCGCGGCGAAGCCGAAGGCACCGGCCAGGACCGCGAGCACCACGCTGACGCCAACCAGGGCCGCCGGAGCCAGAGGCGGCAGACTGGGGACCGCCTGCGACGGGGTCGCCGGAACCGGCGCAGCCCCGGTGCCGGGGACCGCAGTGGCGACGGCCTGACCGCTGGGGCTGGCCCACCCGAAGCGGGCATCCTTCAGCGGGTCGTAGCCACCGCCCGTGGCGGGCGTACTGGTCCCGAACGGGTCGTACGTCATCTCCTGCGGACCCCCTTTCGATCAGGCCACAGGCTAACGCGCCGGCGGCACACTTTGCTGGTGAGGTCTGTGCAGGCGGACGGTCAGCGCTGCACCCGGGCGTTCCCCTTCCAGATCGTCCAGACCTGGTCCTCGTCGGCCGGGGCCCCGTAGTCAGTGACCGAGGTGGCAGCCAGGGCCCCCGTGGCCCAGCCGAACTGCATGCACTTCTCGGCTGGCCAGCCACGCAGAATCCCGTACAGCATCCCGCCGACCGAGCCGTCACCACCGCCGATCCGGTCCAGGACCCCGATCTCGCGCGGCTCTGCGACGTGGAACTCACCGTCGCCCCAGACGACCATCCCCCACAGGTGCCGGTTGACCGAGATCACCTCGCGCAGCGTCGTGGCCACGAGCCGGGCCTTCGGGTACTGCTGGCGGACCCGGCCGATCATCTCCTTGAAGGACTCGATCTGGCCAGGCAGGTCCTGGCCTCCGGCCCTCGGCCCCTCGATCCCGAGGCAGAGCTGGAAGTCCTCCTCGTTGCCGATCAGGATGTCGCACTCGGCCGCGATCTCACGGAAGGCCGCCGACAGCTCGGCCTCACGACCCTTCCAGAACGAGGCCCGGTAGTTCATGTCCATGGAGATCGCACAGCCGTTCTCCCTGGCCTTGCGGGCAACCTCCAGGCAGAACCGGGTGGTCTTCGGAGACAGCGCAGCGACCAGGCCGGACAGGTGAAGGATCTTCACCCCCTCAGTGACGAAGAGCTGGTCCAGGTCGAAGTCAGCCACGTCCAGGTCCAGGCCGACCTCACCGGCTCGGTCGTTCCAGACCCGCGGTGCCCGGCTGCCGTACCCGGAGTCGGCGATGTTGAACTGGTGACGGTACCCCCAGGCTCCGCCCTGCTCCTTGTCCGGGCCGCGGAACGACAGCCCGCGGGAGCGGAGGCTCGCCTTGATGAAGGCTGAGACCGGGCTGTCCTTGACGAAGTTGGTCAGCACCATCGCGGGCAGGCCGAGGTACGAGACGACACTGGCGACGTTGGACTCAGCCGAGGTGGCCTGCAGGGAGTAGCGGTCAGAGGTGTGGACCGGCTGGTGGTTCTCGGGGGTGATCCGGACCCCCATTGAGGTCGCGATGCAGAGAGCCCACCGGGCGTCGTCGCGCAGCTCCATGTCAGCTTGTCCTTCGCTCGGGCACGCGTCGCCGGCGTGCGGTTCTGGGCCCGATCCTGCCAAGGCTCCGGCGGCACCGGGCAGGTTTCCGGTACTTGCCCGCTTCAGGCGCAGACCGCCAGCACCCAGCGCTGCGGGTCCTCCAGCCGGTACGGGCCGCGCCCCCACCCGGCCACGGTGATGTCGTCACCGTGCAGCACCCGGCGCCGGCCGTCGGCGTCGACCAGCACGCAGCCGTCGCCCGCCAGAGCCCGTAGCTCGTCGCCGAGGCGCAGCAGCACCGGGGAGCCAAAGGGGTCGACACTGTGGTCGGGCCGGGTGCCAAGCGACATGGCGGTACGCCCCGCCCGGACCGCTGCCCAGAGCGACTCGGGGCTCGCCTCCTCGGCGAGCACCCAGGTGGTTGGGGTGCCTGGCCTCCAGCCGCCGTCTGGCCGGTGAAAGTCGCTGCCGCCCAGCAGCACCGTCGGCCCCCAGGTCTGCAGCCAGCCCCAGGTTGTGGTGGCCGTAAGGTTGCGGGCCCACGAGATGTGAAAGGCCTCCACCGCGTCCGGCCGCTCGGTCACCGGGTGCAGCCAGGAGCAGTCCCTGTCGGTGGGGTGGTTGATGCTGAGCAGCCCTCCACCGGCGTGGACCTCCCGTACCCAGTCGTCGGCGGGCCGGCGGAAGTCGATCCAGGGCAGTGGCCCGAAGGCGTTGGCGTGGCCGCGGTGGGTGGTCACCTCCTGCCCGGGCAGCAGGGTGACCTGGTGCCGCGCGCCGGCCTCGGGCAGGTGCCGGTGGTGACTGACCGTGTTGTGGTCGGTCACCGCCAGGAAGTCCAGCCCGGACGACACGGCGGTCCCCGCCAGCTCGTCGACCGACAGCGACCCGTCGGAGTGGCGGGTGTGGGCGTGGAGGTCCCCCGCCCACCAGGTCATGCCCGCCGGTGCCGGCAGCCGGCGCGCCGAGCCCCGCGGGCGGTCCTGGACCTGGGCCACCGGCTCGGGCTCGGGGAGCCGGGTCGCCGGCCAAGAGATCTCGAGCGTCACCTCGGCCCAGCCGTGGGGCAGCAGGTGCAGCCCCAGCACCACGGCCCACTCCCCCGGCTCCAGCGGCCCGGGCAGGTAGCCAGGGGTGGCGACGTCGGCTGCGACCACGAAGCCGCTGCGGGCACCACCCGACCATCCCCGCCAGCCAGCGGGGCCTTCGCAGCCCAGGTCAACCACCGCGTCCGGGTCACTGACGCTCACGACCACCTCCAGCGACCCGGCCTCAGCCGGGATCTCGAAGCAGAGCCGCGGGTAGCGGTCCTCGGCCTGGTCGTCGAGGGTGAACCGGTGAGTGAGATGCATGGCACTACTGTCGCGCATGTCTGCCGCGTCCACCGAGGAGAAGTGATGCCCCAGCCGCATGGGCCGGTACGCCCGATGCACCCGCTGCGCTACGCGATCGGGTTCTTCGGGATGAGCATCCCGATCAACCTGTCGAACTCGCAGCGGGCCTTCTTCTACGTCGATGTTCTCGGCATGAACGGCTCGGTGCTGGCTGCCGTGATGGTGCTGTACGCACTGATCGACGTGGTGGACAACCCCTTCTACGGCTGGCTGTCGGACCGGACTCGCTCGCGCTGGGGGCGCCGCCGGCCCTGGCTGGTGCTGGGGGCCCCGGTGCTCGGCATCGCGGTCTGGTGCCTGTTCAGCCCGCCCCAAGCCCTGACTGGTGCCGCGCTGGTGGTCTGGTTCGCAGTCTTCGCAGTCCTGACCGAGACCTTCGACTCGCTGATCTCCTCCAGCTACGGGGCACTGCTGCCGGAGGCCTTCCCTGACGAGCGCCGCCGGGCACTGGCCAACTCGGCCCGGCAGGGCTTCCAGCTGGTGGCGATGATGCTCTCGGTGGCCTTGACCCCGCTGATCACCCAGACGATCGGCTACTCCACCACGGCCCTGCTGTTCGGGATCCTCGGTGCAGCAGCGATCATGCTCACGGGTTTCGGGGTTCGTGAGGACCTGTCGCTGCTGCCCGAGCAGCAGGCCCCGCTGTGGGTCTCGGTGAAGGCGATCGTCTCGTACCCAGCCTTCTGGTCGATCGGGATCGCGTCGGGCCTGTACTCGGCAGGGATGGCGCTGGTCGTGGCGACAGTCCAGTTCTTCGTCAGGTACGGGCTGCGCCGCCCAGCCGCCGACGCCACCTTCCTGCTGGTGGCGGTGATGGTGACCAGCACCCTGCTCCTGGTGGCCTGGACCGTGCCGGTCCGCCGGTACGGGCCGGTGCCGGTCTGGCGGACGGCGCTGGCGGTTCTGGCGGCCTCGCTGTCGGGGCTGCTGCTGGTCGACTCGCTGGGGGCCGCGATCGCCGTCGGGTGCCTGGTCGGGACGGGCTTCGCCGGGGTGATGGCGACCATCGACCTGATCGTGGCCCGGCTCCTGGATGCCGACCGGTCGCGGACCGAGGTCCACCGGGAGGCGATGTTCCTCACCGCCTTCAGCTTCTTCAACCGGCTCGCGCAGGTCACCCAGGCGCTGGCCTTCCTGCTGGCCGACCGCTGGTTCGGCTTCCGCTCCGGTGACGACCCTGGACCGAACCCGGGCCTGGCGGCCCGCTTCATGACCGCAGGGCTGCCGGTGGTCTTCGTCACCGCTGCCCTCGTTGTGGCCTGCCTGGTCCGGATTCCCCGGTCGGAGCCCCTCGACGGCTCGTCAGGAGCGGGCCGGACAGCTCCGGCCCGCTCCTGACGCCTGCTCTGCTAGGCCGGACCTGGGCTGGGCCGGCCCGAGTCGTCCGGGCCGCTGGGTCGTTCCGGCACCAGTGGTGCTCCGGGACGTGCCGGGCCGGGTCCGTCCTGCGGCTGACCCTGGGCCGGTGCCTGGTCAGCCGCAGCTGCGGCACCGGTGTGAGCCGTCGAGGGCTGCTGCGGCTCCGGTCGGAACAGCGGCTGGCTGAAGCGCTCAGCCTGCCGCTGAGCCCGCCGGCGCCGCAGCCACCACACCAGCGGCGCCACGACCACAGCCACCGGAGCCAGCAGCGGGATCAGGGCGCCGACCACGGTCAGCAGACCGGTCAGCAGCGAGCCCAGAGCCGTCCAGCCGATCCGAAGCCCAGCCAGGAAGCCGGTGCGGGGCGGCTCCACCGTGACCGCCTTCTCGTCGGTGACCAGCCTCACCGAGACCGGGCTCTGGGCCACCCGCTGGGACAGCACCTTCTGCTTCGCCAGCAGCGCCTCCAGCTCCGCCTGCCGCTTGGTCAGCTCAGACTCCACGTGGGCGATCTCGGCGACCGTGCCGGCCCGCTGCATCAGCGCCTGCATCCGAGCGATCGACTCGCGCATGGTCCGGATCCGGGCGTCGAGGTCCGCTACCTGGGTCGTGACATCCTCGCTGCTCACGGTTCGGTTGATGACCTCGCCCAGCCCGGCGGTCTCGTTCAGAGCCGCATCCAGCTGGTCGGCTGGAACGCTGAGAGTCACCGTTGACGACGTGGATCCGCCCGTCCTCAGGTGCTCCTCGGTGATAGTGCCGCGGTGAGCGTCGGCGATCGTCCTCAGCCGGCCGGCGGCCTGCGCCACATCCGGCACCTTCACGGTGATCTCAGCCTTCCGAGCGATCTGGTGCTCCACCTGGGTAGCCTCCTGCGGCTGCCCGGTCGCAGCACGAGCGGTCGCGGCGGGCACCACCCGGCTCTCGTCGCTGACGTTCTCAGTGCGCTGCTGCGTGGACGCCGAGCCCCCGCAGCCACCCAGTAGCAGGCCACAGGCCAGGCCTGCTGCGACCAGTCTGGTCGTCGTTCGTCGCATGTGGTGCCCCTCTCTCGGCAGGAAACACTCTCTGGACGCCCGGCCATGGCTCCCGGTTGACAGAGACGACGGCGGTGAAGGCCCCCGGCGATCAGGCTCGCCCCACCCGGCTCAGGGCGAGCGGGGCGGGCAGCTGACCACTGCGAGCCCGGGCGGCCACGTGCCGGCGGAAGAGGTCGGCCGCGGGCAGCAGCCGCCGCTCGGTAGCCCACACCATGCCGATCTCCCGGCTGGCGCCGTCATCGGTCAGCCCCAGGTAGCGGACCCGCCCTGTGGTGAGCTCACCTGTCCCCTCCCACAGCGACGGGACGACCGCGACTCCTAGCCCGGCTGCCACGTAGCCGCGGATGGTGGGCAGGTCGTCAGCCACCAGCGCTACCTCCGGCTCGAAGCCAGCACGACGACACAGCTCCTCGGTCTCCCTGCGCAGCCGCGAGGCCGGGTGGATCATGACGAACTGCGCGTCGGTGACCGCCGCCAGACTGGTCCGGGTCTGGCCGGCCAGCGGATCGTCGTCGGGGACCAGCAGCCTCAGCGGCTCGGTCGCCAGGGGCACCCACTGGTGGTCCCGCCCCGTCGGGCGCAGCGTCGTGAGCTCCAGGTCGACCTCGGGCGGGACCGCAGCCACCCGCTCGTCCGGCTTGGCCTTGAGGTCGAACCGGGTCCCGGGGTGACCAGACCGGAAGCTGCCCACCAGGTCCGGTACCAGCCAGGTCCCCAGCGAGGCCTGGAACCGCAGCGAGACGAGTCCGGTCTCCGGGTCGACCAGCTGCTGGACCGCCGCCAGCCCGTCGTCGAGGTGGTGGATCACGGCATCGACGTGGTGCTTGAAGGCAGCCCCGGCGTGGGTCAGCCGGAGGGTACGACCGTGGCGGCGCAGCAGGGGTGCTCCCACCTCGTCCTCGAGCCGCGACAGCGCCCGCGACACCGTGGGCTGCGACACCATCTCGAGGTCGCTGACCTCGGTCACCGTGGTGCCGTCGGCTACCTGCTGGAACCAGCGCAGAACCTGCGTCTCCACATCATGACCATAGGACATGTGTGACTCTCAGAAGCGTCAGTGCAGACATCAGCTCTAGCCGAGCCGGTCGGGAGCCCCCGCAGAACCCGGCGCCGGGGCCTGGAAAGATGAGTGGCTGAGCGGTTGCTCTTTCGCGGACCGTACTCAGCTGGCGGCAGCAGCCGGCTGGTCGACCGACGACTCCTGCAGCACCGCTGGCAGCAGCTCGCTGATCCGGCTCAGCTGCTCCTCGACCACGCTCCCGCCCAGCGGCACCGCACTGTCCCGGCAGCGCCGTGCCAGCTCCTCCAGCACCTGGATTCCCTCCTGCTCGGCCTGGATCTGGCTGGCCACCGAGGCCATCAGCTCAGTCGAGACATCGTCACGGGCCTCCACCTGGTGCTGCCAGTTGTCCAGCAGCGACATCGGCACCGTGAGCAGACCCTGCACCGTGTCGATTGACGCCGCTACCTCGGCCGCCAGCCGAGCATGCTCCTGGGAAGCCTCCTCGGTGGCGACCAGCCCTTCGCGCAGTGCCCCTACCAGCTGGCCGATCGCGTCAGTGTGCTCGCCCGACGGGGAGTCGATCAGCTCCACCGTGAACTGCCCGGTGGCATCGTTGTGCAGCCTCGCCAGGGCGATCCGGAACCGGGCGGTCGCGCTGCTGGCGGACAGCCGCCGCAGGTCCCCCAGCAGCGCCTGGACCGCCTCGTCCATCTCAGGCAGCATGGAGGCCCAGACATTCACCCCCAGCATCGTGGGGGCCACGGTCTCGCCGCGAGCCGCCACAACCCGGGCCGCGGTCGCCTTAGCGGTCGCCGTCATGCTCCGCAGCTGCCGGGCGGCCTGGGTGAGCTCCTCGGCCAGGGCAGCCAGCTCGTCCATCTGCCCCAGCCAGGCGTCCAGCTGGTCGCTAACCGCCCGGATCCCGCGCAGCATCTCGGCCAGAGGTCCGTCGCCGTGCCGTTCCGGCAGACCACCCGATGCCGCAGCCCGGGAGCGTACCTCCGCCGGCAGAGCCGCCAGCATGAAGTCCTGGTAGGTGCGGTACGGGGTACCCGCCAGCAGCTCGGTCAGCAGCAGCAGGCCGATCTTGGCGGCGTTGGCCTTCGAGGCCCCCTGCTCCCGGCTGCAGCGCTCCAGAGCCCGGACTCTCACGTACATCCGCAGCGCCGCCTCCAGCAGGTCCGGCAGGCACGGGCGGGACCGGACCGACAGGTAGCCTCCCCCTGGCAGCGGAGTGATGGTGGCGAAGACCACGTACGGCCGGCCGCTCTGGGCTCGGTTCACCACATAGCCGCAGAACGGCTCCCCGGCCTGGATCGTGCTCCACAGCAGGTCGTACACCGCCCCCGGCATCTCGTCGTGGCGGATGATGCTGTGAGGAGCGCCGACCAGCTGGTCCCAGGAGTACTGGGACAGCCCTACGAAGACGCTGTTGGCACACTGGATGACGCCCTTCTCATCCGTGGTCGAGAAGAACAGCTCATCCGGGTCGAAGTCAATGAGGTCCTGCATGGCGGTCTCTGCGGGGGTCGGGAACGGGGCACCTGCTCTCGGCCAGAGTAGGCCGCCGCGGTCTCCAGCGCCTCAGACATGAGCGCACTCTCACCCAGAGGTCCAGACTGTGCTTGATCGCCGCGGCTGTGCTTGATCGCCGCCGCCTCCGCGGCGGCTGGCCAGCTCGCTATAACCCCCGGCTTCCTCCTCGCGGTGAAGAGGTACTGTGCTTGACCGCCCGAGCTCTGCTCGGGCTCGGCCGCTTCGCTGTAACCCCGGTCTTCCTCCTCAGAGCGAGAAGGTCCCTCGGCTTGTGGTCCAGCCAGACGTTTCTCGCTCTTCGTCGTCCAGACCGGGGACTACGCGGCCGGTCGTGGCCGGG
>CALBCJ010000018.1 GCA_937926975.1 uncultured Propionibacteriaceae bacterium
AGCCAGTCGTTCTTCACCGCTCCTTCGTCCAGACCGGGGACTACGCGGCCGGCTGGGGCTGTGCTTGATCGCCGCCGCCTCCGCGGCAGGCTGGGGCCGGGTTGGGCGTGCTGGACAGGGGCTGACCGGCTGGAGCGCTCCGGTGCTGAGAACGTCAGGGGGTCCCCGCGCACCCAGAAGAGCTCTCCTACCCTTGCTGCGTCTCCGCCCTGGGGGGGTTCGGAAAGGTACCGCCGCGCGGGGACCTTGGACGCAAGGATAGCGGCCGCCACGGCGTTGGCCGAACCGGCGGGGGGCCTGTACCATCCGTCGCGGAGGATTCGCCTAGAGGCCTAGGGCGCTCGCTTGGAAAGCGGGTTGGGAGCAATCCCTCACGAGTTCGAATCTCGTATCCTCCGCCAGACGCCCCGGTGCGTCGGCTGCCCAGGCACCCCGCGCGCCGGGTCACCAGCGAGCCGCCACGGAGCCTCCAGCCGTACGGCCCACCGACGAGGAACGGCCAGCCGTACCCGGCCCCTGCACCACTCCAGCCAGCCCCGGCCCGCACGCCGTGCGCTCAGCCCAGCCATGCTCGAAGGCGGCGGCACCCAAGCACCGCGACGGTCAAGGACAGGCCCCAGAACTGAACCCTGGTTCGCGTAGGTTTCCCCTGTCAGGAGGGAGCACGGATGACGGAGCAGCAGCAAGGAGCCGCCACCATGGTCGGCCGGGGCACGTCCAGCACAGGCAACATCGAGGCCAAGGTGATGGGCGGTGGGCTCGTGAACCTCGACATTCGCCCCGAGTGGCGACGAACCGTCCCCGCTCCAGAGCTGGAGCAGGAGCTGCGCGAGGCGATCAATGCCGCCCTCGGCGCGTACGCCACGGCCTTTGTCCAGACTGTCAACGCTGACACCGCAGCCCCCGTCAACCTCAGCAGGGACCTGCGCGAGGCAGCCGCCGAGACCACCGCCGTGCCCGGCCTGGCGCGCGCGGTCGACGAGCTTGCCGACGTGATTGAGGAGATCGAGCAGCACGGCTTCCAGATCGACGCCGGGACCGCCGACCCGCCCCAGCCGGTCCTCGTCGACCCCCCGGGCGGCGGGGTGACCGTACGGGTCGACAACGGCGCCGTCACCCAGCTGTCGCTCAACGACCTGTGGCTGGCCAGCGTCGACGACAAGACCCTGGTCGCCTCGGTCTGCGAGGTCGTGACCCACGCCATCTGGACCTACCTCGCTGAGCGCCTGGAGGCCCAGGCCTCGGCGACCGGCGGGCCCGACGGGCTGGCCTCCGCCCTGTACGAGTGCCAGGCGTACGCCACAAGTTCCCTCGAGATGCACCTGACCAGGAGTAGCCATGCGGTTTGACCCAAGCAGCTGGCAGCGCGCCGCTGCCACCTTCAGCGACACCTCCTCAGCAGTCGGAGGGGTCACCCCATCCCAGACCAGCTCCAGCGGCGGGAGCACGGCCACCGACGGCGCCGTCAGCACGATGCTCAGCAAGCTCGGCCCGGCCGTCTCCCAGGCCCTGTCGGGACTGTCATCGGGGATGTCGTCTGACGCCACGATGATGAACCAGACTGCGGCCGCGTACGGCGACACGGAGCAGGCCAACGTGTGGGCCTCCTCCGGGATGAGGAGTGCATGATGGGTCTCACCCTTCCCGGCGGGCTCGCCGAAGCCCTCTCCCTGATGGGTGTCGAGTTCCCCGGCACCGACGAGAGCGCCCTGACCGCTGCCGCCGGCGAGTGGAGAAGCCTCGCCTCACAGTGCAGCGGCTGGCACTCCGAGCTGGCATCGGCGGTGTCGCACGTCCAGAGCAACAACGAGGGTGCCGGCGTCGAGGCCTTCGCCGCGTACATGGGCGGCCAGTCCAATGTCACGGGGGTCGAGGCCCTCGGCAAGGCCTGCGAGGCGATTGCCACTGGCCATGAGACCGCAGCCGGCCTGGTCGTCGCGCTCAAGACCGCGTACATCGCGGCCGCGACAGCACTGAAGGCCCAGATGGAGTCCGCCAAGCAGCAGCCCGACGCCGACCCGGCAGCCATGATGGCCTGGGCCCAGCAGGCCGGCGCCAAGCTGCGCCAGCTCGACTCACAGACCGCCAGCCAGATCCAGGGAGGCTGAGATGTCCATCAGCGTTACAACTGTCAGCATGGCCGTGGCTGGCATCTTCACCAGCGGCGCCGGAGACGTCTGGTACGCGAACGGCACCGGCCCCAGCGGCACCGGGGCAGCCGAGGCTCCTCCGGCCGCTGGGCGCCCAGCCCCTCCGGGCTACACCGGCGGAGGGTCCGGCTACTCCGGTGGCGGCGGCTACTCCGGCGGCGGCAGCGGCGGTGGCGGCGGTGGCGGCGGCTACTCGTCCGGCGGCTCGGCCGGCCCGCTGGCGACCCAGCCCGGGCTCGGCAACACCCCGGTCGGTGGCCCCATCAGCCGCGCCGAGGTCCTGGCGCGTGGCCGCTACTGGACTGGGCAGGGTGTGCCGTACTCCATGTCCGGGTACACCAACGACCCGCAGGGCAAGATCTACCGCACCGACTGCTCGGGCCTGGTGTCGATGGCGCTGCACCTCGACGACAGCCTCTCCACGGTGTCCCTGCCGACCCAGTGCGTCCCCATCTCCAAGGAGGAGCTGAAGCCCGGCGACCTGGTCGGCAACCTCGGGCCGCACACCGCCGGCGCCGGTGGGCACGTGACGATCTTCAACGGCTGGGTCGACGCCTCCCACACCCAGTTCCGCACGATTGAGGAGACTCCGCCGCGGGCCGTGGAGGGGACCCGGACCTGGGGATCGGCGGCGTGGTCGAGTGCCGCACACCGCTACGTCCACCTGCTTGACCCGTAGTCAGTGAGCGATCGAACCGTGCCGGGCCCGCGTTGGGGGGCTGGGGGACGCGAGCCCGGCACGGCGATCACAGGTACGTCACTCAAAGGTGCCGTAGACCTGAACTATAGCGAGACTTTGCACGTTCCACAGCCTTCTCTGTCAAGTCGTGGGCTCCGATGTGCGCCGCCGATGCGCCATCACCCCAACCACCGTCGCTGAAGCCGCTGTGACTAGGGCAATCACGACCTCCGCGGCCGAGGCCCCAGCTCGAAGACGAACAACGGCGACGACGAGCCAGGCCAGGGCCGTCGCCACCGCGTACGCCGCCAGGCTGCCCCAGAGCCGGGCCCTGGCCTTCCTGGCCAGCTGAACCTGGCGCGGCAGCCAGGCGAGCTCTGCCAGGCCTTGGTGCACCACCGCGAGCAGCACCGCCACCGCCACCGACTGCCCGAGCGGCCCCTCCCCCAGCAGCCACCAGCCGGTCGGCAGCAGCAGGAAGCCGGCCCCGAGCAGTGACTGCGGCCAGACCACGGCCCCCGCCAGCAGCAGACCGCCCACCACCCAGCCAGCCGGGGCCGGCCCGCTCCACAGCTGACACAGCAGCATCGCCCCTAGCCCCGCCGTCACTGTCACGGCCCGCAGGACCCACACCAGCCACGAGGTCAGCGCGCCGTCCTCGACGAGGCCGGCCAGAACCTCCACCAGCCGGCTCACCGGGCGAGCCTCGGCGCTCGGCGGGCAGCCTGCATCGCCAGCAGCACCCCGGCCAGCGAGGCCGGACCGCGCCAGGCCACCACCGGGACCTGCAGGCCCCGCAGCCGGGCGACCACGGCCTGCCGCTCCAGCCGCCGCAGCAGCCGGGCCGCGTCCGCGAGGCCGAGCTCCTGCCCGGACAGTCTGACCTCGGGCAGGGTGTCGACCGCGACCACCTCCGCCCCGAGGCGCCGCAGCCGGACCACCTCGGCCAGGGCCTCGTCCTGCAGCAGCGGTGAGCAGAAGAAGACCAGCGTGCCGGGGGCCGGCCGGCCGACCCGGTGCGGCACCGGGTTGCCCAGGAGCGAGGTCCGGTCGAGCCGGGCCAGGGCGTCGAGGACCCGCTGCCGCTGCCGGTGCCCGGTCCCGGCCCGCACCGGCGGGATCCGCCTGGCCAGGTCAAGCACGGCGACCCGGTCGCCCAGGTCGAGGTAGTGCCCGGCGACGGCCGCGACCGCCCGTACGGTCAGGTCGAGGCTCGTCGGGCTGTGGGGACTGGCTCCCGGCACGTCGAGCCAGGTGTCGGCGACCACCCAGATGTCGGTGTCGCGGTCGGCGTAGCTGGAGCTGACGTGGAGCCGGCCGGTACGGGAGGTGGCCCGCCAGCTGATCCGGCGCAGCCGGTCGCCCGGGCGGTACTCACGCAGGTCGGCCAGCGTCGACCCCTCACCGCGGGCCCGGGCGGTGTGCAGGCCGGCGGTCCCGGTCGGCCGGGCAACGCCACCGCCCCCTCGCAGCCGGGCCGCGGCTGGCCGTACGGTGAGACGGAGCCGGGCTCCGCTGCCGTCGGCCCGCCAGGCCCGCGACGCGTCGACCAGGCAGACCTGCGGCGGGTCGAGCAGGTAGCGCCCCCAGCGGGACGGCTCGACGACCACCTCCGCGCCGCCGGTACCGGCCGACGCGGCCCGCGGCGGGTCGTAGCTGAAGCCGGTCAGGTGGTGGAAGGCGACCGCCGTGGTGAGCCGCTCGGGGCGGTCGTGGCTGACCCGGACCGCAACCGCCTCCCCCTCCCGGATCCGGGCCTGGAGCGGCTCGCAGCGCAGGGCTGCCGCCGCAGCCGGGCGGCTGGCAGTGGCCCAGGTGACGTAGACCAGGTACGGGGCGGCCAGCACCAGCGCGTCCGGGCTGCCCCACAGCACCGCCACCAGCACCAGCACCAGGCCCAGCCCGAGCGCCCGGGCCAGCGCCGGGGTCGGCCGGAACCCGACCGTACGGCCGGCTGGCTGCTCCACCGCTCAGCCCTCGGGCCGGGCCCAGGGGCTGGCGGAGCCGGGCTGGGGCACCGCGTCGGGCACCGGGACCTGCCCGAGCGCGGCGTCGACGACCGAGCCGGGGGCGATGTCGTTCAGCCAGAGCTCGGGCCGCAGCGTGACCCGGTGGTCCAGGGCGGCGTGTGCCAGGGCGGTGATGTCCTCGGGGACCACAAAGCCACGGCCACTCATCAGGGCCAGCGCCCGGGCGCCGGTGACCAGCGCCAGCGAGCCGCGTGGGGAGGCGCCGACCAGGGCGTTGGGGTGGGTCCGGGTGGCGTGCACCAGCGCCACCGCGTACGGCCGACGGACTCCTCGACGTGCACCTCCTCGACGCTCGCCTGCACCCGCAGCAGCGTGGCCGGGTCGAGGACCTGGTCGACCCGCTGCTCCTCCTGCTTGCGCCCCATCCGCCGCTGCAGCACCTGCCACTCCTCGTCGGCGCTCGGGTAGCCGAACGAGAGCCGCAGCAGAAAGCGGTCCAGCTGGGCCTCCGGCAGCGGGTACGTGCCCTCGTGCTCGATCGGGTTGGCCGTGGCCAGGACGTGGAACGGGCGAGGCAGCGCAAAGGTGCTGCCCTCCACCGACACCTGCCGCTCCTGCATCGCCTCCAGCAGCGCGGCCTGGGTCTTGGGTGGGGTCCGGTTAATCTCGTCGGCGAGCAGCAGCCCGGTGAACACCGGCCCCTGCCGGAACCGGAACTCGGACCGGCTCTGGTCGTACACGTACCCGCCGGTGAGGTCGGACGGCAGCAGGTCGGGCGTGAACTGGGCCCGGCGGAAGTCCAGGCCGAGTGCCTGCGCCAGGCACCGGGCGGCAAGTGTCTTGCCTAGTCCGGGCAGGTCTTCGAGCAGGACGTGGCCGCCGGCGAGAATGCCGGCCAGCACCAGCTCCAGCTCGCGGCGCTTGCCCACGACCGCCCGGCAGACCTGGTCCACCACCTCGCTGGCGAGTCGGGCCGCCTCTGGCAGCGGCAGCGGTGCCACCATGCTCGTCCTCCGCTCTGGTCGCTGCTGGGAGCCTACGCCGACCGCCGAGGCCATCCAGGCGGTGGCGAGCGCCGCCAGCCAGGACGGTCCTCGTCGCGGCCGTGGTCGGCGCTGCCTGGGCTGGTGGGGATGCTGCATCCAGCAGGCCCGGACCCGGCCCGTGGTCACCGAAGACCACCGCCACCGTCTCGCCGCCACCCCGTGACCGGTCAGAGCCGGTCCACCTCCAGCAGGATCTGGGTCAGCTTCTGGCGGCTGAGTGGAGGCGGCGGGTCGTCACGCAGGTAGCTCACCAGGCCCGGGCTGAGCCCGGCGGTCTCGATGCTGCACCCGAGCTCGTGGACCCGGTCTGCCACCACCTGGCGCAGGATCTCGCGCAGCTGACGGTCCGAGATCCGCCGCCGCTGGTCGGCGCCGGCCAGAATGCCCTGCAGCTGCCGGGTCCGCGGGTCGAGACGGGTACGGACCGCGGGGCTGGTGCTGGCCGGGTCCGGCCAGCCCGGCGGGCGTGGCCAGTCCCCCAGCTCTCCCAGCGTCCAGACCAGAACCGTCAGCGCGCACCCCAGACCGAGAGCGGGGAGCAGGTGCACCCGGAACCCCAGCAGCCCGGCCAGCACCACCACCGCCACCAGCAGCAGCCCCGCCCGCAGCCCGAGCCGCAGCAGCCGGCGCAGCGGGCCCGGCAGCTGGTCGGCCGGGGCCCGGTGGCTGCCGCGGCGCGTACGGGTCATGGCTGCCCTGCCGGGTGCAGCACCGCCACCAGCCGCTCCAGGCAGCCGACCGCCTCGGCCCGGTGCTCCTCGGTCGACGGCTGCCCGCCGTAGTACGCCTGCCGGTACAGGGCCGCCAGGCGCTGCAGGTCGCCGCTGGGGGCCTCGGTCCTGGCCAGCACCGCGACGACGAAGTCCTGCGAGGTCATCGTGGGCTGCCGCTGCAGCCCGTACTCCCCGGCCAGGCGTTCCAGGCGCCGCCAGCAGGTGACGATCGCGTCGAACACGTCAGCCCCGGACCGCAGCTCCTCCAGTGACCAGGTGAGCTCGGCATGGACCTGCTCCTCGTCAACCAGCGGCTCGGGGCTGACCGCGGGCCGGGCGCGGCGGTCGTGGCGCAGCCGTACGGTGCGCTGCACCCGCCGGGTCACCCACAGCAGCGCCCCGGCGACCACGAGCCCGGTGGCCAGCAGCAGCGCGTCCTGGACCCAGTCCGGCCAGGGCTCAGGCAGCGGCGGTGGCGGCGGCAGGGACGGCTGGCTGGTGGCCGACGGCACCGCGGCGGCGGACCGGACCGGCGCCGAGGCCTCGGGCGAGGGCAGCACCACCGGGTCTTCCCAGGTTCCCAGCGGCGGCAGGCCGCGGGTGGAGGCCACGGCGGCCAGCACGGTAACCACCACCGTCACCGTCACGGGGACCAGCCAGCGCCGCACAGCATGACTGTACGGCTCCGCGGGCGGCTGCCCAGAGGGCGACCGGGACAGGTCCCAGGACCACCCCGCTCCCCGCACAGCTGCGGACCTCCCGGGCGTGGCCGGGCTCACCGGCTGCTCCAGGCCTGGGTCGGTCCGTTCCTGTGCCCCGCCGGACCGGGGCCGGACCCGCGGTGGCCGCCGCTGGGTGGACCGAGGCCGACCAGGCCCTGCACCGACCCCGCGCTGCGAGGGCAGGCTGGGCGGGTGACAGGGCGTGTGACAGGCTGGGTCCATGCTGCAGGCAGTGCTCGCCGCACGACCGGAGATGGTCGCCCAGGTCCTGGTTCCCGACGACCTGGAGCCGCTCGCAGCGGCGTACCAGGTTGACACCAGCCGTTTCGTCACCGACTGGTCGCAGCTCGGCCCGGCCGAGCTGGCCGCGGTCGAGGTGGTGGTGTCGGGCTGGGGCTCGCCGCTGATCGACGCCTCGGTCCTGGACCGGATGCCGGCGCTGCGGGCGGTCTGCCACGCCGCGGGTACGGTGCGGTTCACCGTGACCCGTGAGGTGCTGGAGCGTGGGGTGGCGGTCAGCAGCGCCGCCTGGGCGAACGCGCTGCCGGTCGCCGAGTACACGGTGGCGATGATCCTGCTGGCGGCGAAGCGGACCCTGCTCGCCTCGCAGCGCTACCGGGAGGCCCGGACCTGGCGCCCCGACGACATCTCCCCGGTCGGATCGGCCGGCGACACCGGCACCTACCGGGCCGAGGTGGGGATCATCTCGGCGTCCCTGGTGGGGCGGCGGGTGCTGGCCCTGCTCGAGCCGTACGACCTGGTGCCGCTGCTGTACGACCCGTACGTCAGCGCCGAGGAGGCCCGGCGGCTGGGGGCGGAGAAGGTCGAGCTGGCCGAGCTCTTCCGCCGCTGCCGGGTGGTCAGCCTGCACACCCCGGACCTGCCCGCGACCAGGGGGATGATCACCGCCGAGCTGCTGGGGCTGATGCGCCCCGGGGCCACCTTCATCAACACCGCACGGCCGCTGGTCGTCGACCAGGAGGGGCTGCGGCGAGTGCTGCGCGGCGGCGAGGTGTCAGCGGTGCTGGACGTCACCTGGCCCGAGCCGCTGCCCGCCGACGACGAGCTGTGGGACCTGCCGAACGTGCTGCTCACCCCGCACTGGGCCGGCTCGGCCGGCAACGAGCAGCGCCGGCTCGGCCGGATCGCCGTCGAGGAGGCGCTGCGGGTCGCCCGCGGCGAGCCCCTCGCCTACCCCGTACGCCTCGACCGGTGGGACATCACCGCCTAGCAGCAGCCACCAGCCGCAACGAACCCCGTAGCCAGACCGCAGTCGAGGCGAAGAGCCGCTCAAAGGTGAGCGCGGCGGGCTGACCAGGCCGAGGCGACCATCTCGTCGATGGTGTAGCGCATGGTCCAGTCCAGGTCCCGGGCGGCGGCGGTGGCGTCGGCGACGATCTGGGCCGGGTCGCCGGGGCGGCGCGGGTTGGTCTGCGGGTCCAGGTCGTGGCCGGTGACCCGGGCCATGGCGTCCATGATCTGCCGCACCGACAGGCCCGAGCCGGAGCCCAGGTTGTACGCGGGGAGCAGCTCTCGCCCGGCCAGCAGCGCCTCGGCGGCGACCACGTGGCTGTGGGCCAGGTCGGCGACGTGGATGTAGTCGCGCACGCAGGTCCCGTCCGGGGTCGGGTAGTCGTCGCCGTTGACGTGGGGCCGCCTCCCCTCGATCAAGGCCTCGATGACCAGGGGGAACAGGTTGTGCGGTGAGGCGTCGTAGACCTCGTCGGTGCCGGAGCCGACCACGTTGAAGTAGCGCAGCGAGACGTGCCGGAAACCAGGCACCGCGACCGCCTGGTCGGCGAGCAGCCACTCCCCGATCAGCTTGGTCTGCCCGTACGGGGACTCGGGCCCGGTCGGCGTCTCCTCGGTGACCAGGTCGGTGCGCGGCGTCCCGTACACGGAGGCGCTGGAGGAGAAGACGATCGTGGTGACGCCGGTCTCCTGCATGGCGGCCAGCACCCGGACGGTGCCGGTGACGTTCTGCTCGTACGTGTGCAGCGGCCGCTGGACGGAGACGCCCGCGTACTTGTAGCCCGCGACGTGGATCACCCCGGCGCAGGAGTGGGCCCGCAGCGTGTCGGCGACCGCGGCGGCGTCGAGGATGCTCGCCTCGACCAGCGGCACCCCGGCCGGGACGAAGTCGCGCCGGCCGCTGGACAGGTCGTCGACCACCACTGGCCGGTGCCCGTGCTCGGCGAGCGCCCGCACCACGTGCGCCCCGATGTACCCGGCACCGCCGGTCACCAGAAAGGCCTCACCCATCTCACATCATCCCTTCAGAACCGTCTGGTCAGGCACGCTGCCCCCATCCTCGCGCAAGACCACGTCGCCCTCGACCACCACGCCCTTCCCGAAGCGCCAGTCGCCCTGGACGCTCAGCGACCGGGCCCTGGTCAGCGACGGCGGGTACGGCAGGCGCTCCTCGTAGTCGGTGAGGTTGCGGTACGCGCCGCCGAGCGTCACCACCGGCATCGGCGAGACGGTGGCCCGGGGCACCCAGGAGTCGTCGAGCCGGTACGCGTCGCTGCGCAGCAGCAGCAGCTCGTTGGTGGACTTGACCGGCACGAACCGGCTGCGCGGGACCACGATCGCGGTGGCCTGGTCGAAGCACTCGATGGCGGCCCCCATCGCCGACTCGACCTGGTAGACGGCGGGGGTGCCAGGGTCGCGCGGGTCGACGGTCTTCTGGTTGCGGATCAGCGCCAGCCCGAGCACCCCGTTCCGCTCTGACAAGGTCTGACGCAGCTGGGCCAGGTCGAACCAGAGGTTGTTGGTGCTCGCGTACGGGTGAACTGCCGGGTCGGTGAAGAAGCGCATGTCGTCCGGGGTGGTCTGGGCCGTCTCGCGCAGGACCAGCCGACCGTCCGAGCGGCGGCGGGCGATGTGGCCGCCCTTGACGTCCATCGGGGTCCGCGGGGTGACCTCGGCGGCGAAGGCGGCGCCACAGCGGGCGAACCAGCCGGCCAGCCGGGCGCTCGGGGCGGCGCCGAGGTTGTCGGAGTTGGCGACGCAGGCGTACCGGAAGCCCTCCTGGAGCAGGGCGTCGAGCAGTCCCGACTCGAGCAGGGTCGGGTAGATGTCGCCGTGGCCCGGTGGGCACCACTCCAGCCTGGGGTCGGCCGGCCAGCTGACCGGTGACAGGTCGTCGACCAGGAGCTTCGGCTCCTGGGACTGCATCATGTCGAGCGGCAGGCCACCGACCTGGAGGTCGTAACCGGCGAGGGCGGCCAGCGAGTCGTCGCGGGTGCTGAAGGAGTGCAGCAGCACCAGCGGCAGCCGTACCTGGTAGCGCTCCCGGGCCCACAGCACCTGCCGGGCGATCAGGTCGAGAAAGGTCAGCCCGTCACGGACCGGCAGCAGCGACTTGGCCCGCGACAGGCCCATGGAGGTGCCTAGTCCCCCGTTGAGCCGGATCACGGCCGTCTGGGCGAGCGCGTCCCGGTCGTCGTCGCTGCCGGCCAGGTCCTCGTACCTGGCGAGGTCGGGCACCGGCTCGATGCTGGACTCCGGGATGATCCCGGTCGAGCCCTCCTCCAGCTGCCGGTAGTACGCGGTGAAGATCGCTACCGCGGTCTCGTTCACCCCGGCGGCCCGCATCTTGGCCTGGGCCGCGCTCAACGCCTGCGTGCTCATGCGGGGAATCTACCGGGGACCACGGACAGTCGCGCAGTCCTGGCCGAGGGCCGAGTGGAGCCGGCGGCGGTCGGGAGTCTAGTCGATAGGTCAGCGATCACTGTATAGTCAGTACATGCTGACTCTTGTTTCCCGGGTGGACGTGATGAACCGGCTGGGCCGGGCGATGGCCGATCCCACGCGCTCCCGAATCCTGCTCTCACTGCTGGACGAGCCGGGGTATCCGGCGAAGCTCGCCCGCGAGCTGGACCTGACGCGCACGAACGTGTCGAACCACCTCGCCTGTCTGCGCGGGTGCGGGATCGTGGTCGCTGAGCCCGAGGGCCGGCAGACCCGGTACGAGATCGCCGACCCCCACCTGGCCGCCGCGCTGACAGCCCTGGTCGAGGTGACCTTGGCGGTCGATGAGAACGAACCGTGCATTGACCCGGCCTGCACGGTTCCCGGTTGCTGCACCCCGGAGAGGGCGAAGTGACAACGGAGGTGCTGACTCCTGCCCGGACCGGAGTGCTGCGTCGGCGGATCAGGATCGTGGTCGCGATCACGATCACCTGGAACGTCATTGAGGCGGTGGTCTCTCTCACCGCCGGTGAAGCCGCCTCCTCCGCGGCACTGATCGGGTTCGGTCTGGACTCCATCGTGGAAGTCCTCTCCGCCGCGGCCGTCGCGTGGCAGTTCGCCGCCCCCGACCCGGAGAAGCGGGAGAAGGTCGCGCTGCGGGTGATCGCGGTGTCCTTCTTCGGCCTCGCCGCCTACGTCTCGGTCGACGCGATCCTGTCACTGACGGGCCTGCGAGACCCGGAGCACTCGACGGTCGGGATCGTGCTGGCCGCGCTGAGTCTTCTGGTGATGCCGTTCCTGTCCTGGTTCGAGCGGCGCACCGGGCGCGAGCTCGGCTCCGCCACCGCGGTCGCGGACTCTCAGCAGACCCTGATCTGCACCTACCTCTCCGCCGCGCTCCTCATCGGCCTGCTGCTCAACAGCCTGCTCGGATGGGCGTGGGCGGACTCCATCGCCGCCCTGGTGATCGCCGGGTTCGCCGTCCGCGAGGGCATCGAGGCGTGGCGTGGAGATGCGTGCTGCGCCGCCCCGGTCGCCGTTCTCACGGGGGAGCGTGAGCCCGAGCACTGCGACGACGACTGCTGCGCGTCGGATGGACGCTGAGGCAGACTCGCTGCGGTCAAGGCTCGCGCAGGCCTGGACGCTCGAGGGTGTCGATGTAGCGGTGCCCTCGATGCTGAGCCCGAGCAAGCTGGTGAGGCGGCGCGGAGCTCGGCGAGGACGCGGTCTTCTCGAAGCGCCGTGGCGAAACCTACCGGCCGGGCTTGAGACCGACGCCGTCTCGGCCCCAGGATGTCGGGCATGAGCGACGGGCGTGCAACTGACCTCTTCCAGAGCAGCTTCGGCGCCGAGCCGGACGGGGTCTGGGAGGCCCCGGGGCGGGTCAACCTGATCGGCGAGCACGTCGACTACCAGGGCGGGCTGGTGCTGCCGATCGCCTTGCCGCACCGGACCTGGGTGGCGGCACGGCGTCGTAGCGACGACCGGGTCCGGATGGTCTCGACCGGGGCTGACCAGATGGTCGAGGCTGACCTGCCCGATGTGGCGCCGGGGGTCCCGGCAGGGTGGGCCGGGTACCTGGCCGGGGTGCTCTGGGCCCTGCGCGAGGCCTCGTACGCGGTCTCGGGCCTGGACCTGGCGGTGCACTCGACGGTCCCGATCGGGGCCGGGCTGTCGTCGTCGGCCGCGCTGGAGGGGGCGGTCGCCGCCGCCGCCAGCGACCTGTACGGGCTGGGGCTGCTCGCCGACGACGCCGGACGTACGACTCTGGCGGAACTGTGCCAGCGGGCCGAGAACGAGATCGCCCAGGCACCGACCGGCGGCATGGACCAGGCGGCCGCGATGCGCGCCACGCAGGGCTGTGCGCTGCTGCTCGACTGCCGCGACCAGTCACTGCGGCAGGTGCCGTTTGACCTGGCCAGGCACGGGCTGGCGCTGCTCGTGACCGATACCCGGGTCAGCCATGCGCTCGGCGACGGGCAGTACGGGAACCGACGCTCCGCGTGTGAGCAGGCCGCCGAGCGGCTTGGGGTGGCGACCCTGCGGGATGCCAGTGCTGAGGCGCTCGCACCGCTGACCGACCGTCCGGAGCTGCACCGCCGGGCCCGGCACGTGGTCAGCGAGATCCAGCGGGTACGGGAGGCGGTGGCCGCGCTGGAGGCCCGTGACCTGCCGGCGGTAGGGCGGGCGATGACCGCCTCGCACCACTCCCTGCGCGATGACTTCGAGGTCTCCTGCCCCGAGCTGGACCTGGCCGTCGACACCTGCCTGGCGCAGGGCGCCCTAGGTGCCCGGATGACCGGTGGCGGCTTCGGCGGCTCGGCGATCGCCCTGGTCAGCGCCGACTCCACAGACCAGGTGGCCGACGCTGTCCAGGCCGCCTTCGCTGCCGCCGGGCACCGGCAGCCGCGGTTCTTCACCGCCACCGCCGCCTCTGGGGCCCGCCGCACCCGCTAAGCCCGCCCGCACGCTACCTCAGCCCGGCTCCGCGACCCCAGCCTGGCTAGGCTCTCGGCCATGGATCTGCCCACGCTCGACGCCCGCGAGCAGCGGGTTCTGGGGTCCCTGCTGGAGAAGCAGGTGACCGTGCCCGACAGCTACCCCATGACGGCGGCCTCGCTGCGTACGGCCTGCAACCAGGCCTCCAGCCGGGAGCCGGTCGTCGCGTACACGGAGTCAGAGGTCAACGAGTGCCTGCGCGGGCTGAAGGCCCGCAGCCTGGTCCGCTACGTCGTGCTGCGCGGCGCCCGCACGGTGAAGCTCCACCAGCTGCTGGCCGAGCAGCTGGGGCTGGAGCCGGAGCAGAGGGCCGTGCTGACGGTCCTGCTGCTGCGCGGCCCGCAGACCCCGGGGCAGCTGAAGACCCGCACCGAGCGGCTCCACGCGTTCGCTGACCGGCAGGCGGTGGAGCAGACCCTGGCGGCGATGGCTGAGCGGGAGCCACCGCTGGTACGCCAGCTGCCGCTGCGGCCGCGGGAGCAGGACCGGCGCTGGGTGCACCTGCTGGGCCCGGTCGGCACCGGGGTGGCGGCGCTGCCCGACCCGGTGGACCGTGAGCAGGTGCTGTCCCAGGGCGCCGAGGCCCGTGACCGGGCGGTGCTGCAGGCGTACGAGATCGTGGCCGCATCCGGCCCGGCCCAGCCGGTGCCGGCCTTTGACGTGTGGCTGCTGGGCCGGCTGGCTGAGCAGGTGAGTGGGCCGGTCGCCGATGTGGGCACCGGCTCTGGCCAGGTGGCGGGGCTCCTGGCCGGCCGCGGGGTGGAGGTTGTCGGCTCGGACGTCTCGGAGGGGATGGTGGCCGAGGCCCGGCTGCGCTTTCCGCAGGCGAGGTTCGAGGTGGCGGACCTGCGGCGGCTGCTGCGGCCGCGGACCGCCGCGGGGTGGTCGGCGGTGACCGGCTGGTACGCGCTGGCGCACCTCGCCGAGTCGGAGCTGCCGGCTGCGATCGGTCACCTGGGGTCGGTGCTGGTCCCGGGCGGCTGGCTGGCGCTGACCCTGTACGCGGGCCCAGCGACCCAGCACCTGACCGAGCTGGCCGGTCACGCGGTCGAGCTGGACCTCGTGGCGCACGACCCGGAGGTAGTCCGGGCGGCGGTCACCGGGGCCGGCCTGGAGGTCGTGGAGTGGTACCTGCGGGGGCCCGAGGGGGACGAGACCTGGCCGTCTCAGTACCTGCTGGCGCGGCGTCACCCCTAGCCGTACGCCGACTCGCCGAAGCTGAGCCAAATCGGCTCAACTTTTTCGCCGAAACCCTTGGCTCGCGGCGCCGCGCGGAGTACCGTGGTTAGCACTCACCGACAACGAGTGCTAATGCAAGGAGGACTCATGGCCCGCAGTTTTGACCCGATCCGCGAGATCTTCGGCGAGGCCTCGCGCACCATCTCGATGCCGATGGACCTGGTTCGTGACGGGCACGAGTTCATCGCCTCGATCGACCTGCCCGGCGTTGACCCGGCCAGCATCGACATCGACGCCGAGGAGCGCACCCTCACCGTCCGCGCCGTCCGCACCGCCCCGACCACCGAGGGCCGGCAGTGGCTGGTCCGGGAGCGCCCGACCGGAGCCTTCGCCCGCCAGCTCAGCCTGGGCAGCGGCCTGGCCCTCGACAAGGTCGAGGCCGCGTACGCCGACGGCGTGCTGACCCTGAGGATCCCGGTCGCCGAGGCCGCCCGGCCGCGCAAGATCACGGTCACCCACAACGGCACCCCGATCGAGGCCTCGATCACCGGCGAGGTCGCCGACACCGACCAGCCTCAGGGCTGACCTCTCCCCCGCACACAGCGGCGCCGGTCACTCGTCGTGGCCGGCGCCGCTGCCGTACGGGCGCACGACCTTGCCCGCGTGTAGGCGAAGGTGAACCCCTCGCCGTCGCGCGCCAGCCGACCGATCACCACGAACCTCTTCGTCGCCGGGTGCTGCCAGACCACCAGCAGGTCAGTGTGGCCCAGCATCAGCAAGACGACTGGTCATGGAACCTCCTGCCGGTAGGCCGCTGGCCGGGGCTAGCTGGGCTGGGGGGCGGGGGGTGCGGTTGGGGACGATGACGGTCTGGAGCTCACCGACGGGCATGTGGCGGGACCCGGTCGTGGTGAGGGGGATGGTGCCGGTCTGGC
>CALBCJ010000019.1 GCA_937926975.1 uncultured Propionibacteriaceae bacterium
GTGCCCTGGCCGGCTGAGCCGTAGGAGGTGGCGCTGGTGTCGGGCGCGGTGTAGCCGCTCGTGCCCTGGGTGTAGCCACTCGTGGTGGGGTCGGTGTAGGAGGCAGTGCCCTGGCCGGCTGAGCCGTAGGAGGTGGCGCTGGTGTCGGGCGCGGTGTAGCCGCTCGTGCCCTGGGTGTAGTCCTGACCCTGCTGGGCTCCCGTGCCGTACGGGCTCTGGTCGGTGCCGTACCCAGCCTGGCCGTAGCCGCTGGTGTCGTAGCTAGGAGTCCCCGAGGCCGACGACGTGTACGGGCTGGTGTACGGGCTCGAGGCGGCCGAGTCGTAGCCGCCCTGACCAGCCTCGACACCGGGGAGGCCCGTGCCCAGACCGTACGAGGCGGCGCCCTGGCCGTCAGGAGCGGGGTAGCCTGGCGTCCCAGGCTGACCGTAGGCCGGAGTTCCAGGCTGGCCAGGCTGCTGCGGCTGGCCCGGGTCGTTCCAGTTCTGAGTCACGATGATCCTCTCAAGGGCGGATGCCTAGTGGTCAGCCTAGCCAACAAGAGGGCCTCGCCGCGAGGTGGGATGAGATGGGCGAGGGGTTCGGCTGCCTGCATACTAGAGCGATGGCAGCGGCCCAGATCCCCCTCACTTCGAGACTCACCCCGAGACGGGCATTGTCATCGTGTGCTGCGATCGGCGGGCTCAGTCTTTCTCTGGCGGTGCTGTACCGCAATGCTGGGATCGGTGTCCCTTGTCCGCTGCTTCTTCTCACCGGAATTCAGTGCCCCTTCTGCGGTGGCACCCGGATGGTGGCCTCGCTGCTCTCGGGTGACCTGGCGGCCGCATGGCACTACAACCCCCTGCTCTTCCTGGTGGGGGTGGGTATCGGCGTGCGGGCCGCCGGGTGGGTCGTGGAGCTGGTCCGCAAGCCGGCCGGCGCCCCGGTCGATGTCTGGGCACCGCCCTGGCTGCGTCGTCACGCTACCGCGATCGCGGTGGCTGTCGGGATCGTCTACATCGTTGCCCGGGCCGTCTGGTAGCCGCCAGCCGCGACACGCCGAGGTGGAGCCGGCTTTGACATCAGCGGTGGGCAGGATGCACGATCACTACTACATCTAGTGGTCACACCTGCGGGACTGCCCTACAGGTTGTGTCCGGGTCGACCGTACCCGTGTCCCTGCAGGAAGGATGCCGCTGTGCGCTGCCCGTACTGCCAGCAGTCGGACTCGCGAGTCTTGGACTCCCGGGTGGCTGACGACGGGGCCTGCATCCGCCGGCGGCGCCAGTGCTCGGGCTGCGAGCGGCGCTTCACCACTGTCGAGCAGATCCAGCTGGTGGTGGTCAAGCGCTCCGGGGTTGTCGAGGCGTTCAGCCGGGACAAGGTGGTCGCGGGGGTCCGCAAGGCGTGCAAGGGGCGGCCCGTGACCGATGTCGACCTGGCCCGGCTCGGCCAGCAGGTGGAGGAGACCCTCCGCGCCACCGGGCAGGCTGAGGTCAATGCCGAGGAGGTCGGCCTGGCGATCCTGGAGCCGCTGCGGAGGCTGGATGCGGTCGCCTACCTGCGCTTCGCCTCGGTCTACCAGCACTACGACTCGGTGGACGACTTTGAAGCGGCCATCCACCGGCTTCGCCAGGGGACCGAGCCGGTCTGACCGGCTCTCCCGATCCTGTTCTTCCCCACGATTCACCCATCGCTCGCAGAGAGGTATCCCATGACCCAGACCCGAGCCACGTCGCGCTCCCGCGGCAACCGTTCCGGCGGGCTCACGATCGGTCGCGTCTTCACCACCGAGGGCGTTCACCCGTACCAGGAAGTCAGCTGGGAGCGGCGAGACGTGGTGCAGCAGAACTGGAAGACCGGAGAGGTGGTCTTCGAGCAGCGCGGGGTGGAGTTCCCCAGCAGCTGGAGCATCAACGCCTCCACGATCGTCACCACGAAGTACTTCCGGGGCGCGCTGGGCACCCCGCAGCGCGAGTCCAGCCTGAAGGACCTCATCGACCGGGTGGTGAAGAAGTACCGCTCCGCAGGGGAGGAGCACGGCTACTTCGCCACTGCGGCAGACGCCGAGATCTTCGAGCACGAGCTGGCCGCGATGCTGGTGCGTCAGGTGTTCTCGTTCAACTCGCCGGTCTGGTTCAACGTGGGCACCCCCAGCCTGCAGCAGGTCAGCGCCTGCTTCATCCTGTCCGTCGACGACTCGATGGAGTCGATCCTCAACTGGTACAAGGAGGAGGGCTTCATCTTCAAGGGCGGCTCGGGCGCCGGGCTGAACCTGTCGCGGATCCGCTCCTCGAAGGAGCTGCTGTCGAGCGGCGGTACGGCGTCGGGGCCGGTGTCGTTCATGCGTGGGGCTGACGCCTCGGCTGGGACGATCAAGTCCGGCGGCGCTACCCGGCGGGCGGCGAAGATGGTGGTCCTCGACGTGGACCACCCCGACATTGAGGAGTTCATCGAGACCAAGGCCCGCGAGGAGGACAAGATCCGGGCCCTGCGTGACGCCGGCTTCGACATGGACCTCGGCGGCAAGGACATCACCAGCGTCCAGTACCAGAACGCGAACAACTCGGTCCGGGTCTCAGACGAGTTCATGCGCGCGGTCGAGGCTGGAGGAGACTTCGGGCTGCGGGCCCGGATGGACGGCCGGGTCGTCGAGACCGTGAGCGCGAAGGCGCTGTTCCGCAAGATCGCCCAGGCTGCCTGGGAGTGCGCCGACCCGGGAGTCCAGTACGACGACACCATCAATGCCTGGCACACCAACCCCGAGACCGGCCGGATCACCGCGTCGAACCCGTGCTCGGAGTACATGAGCCTGGACAACTCGTCGTGCAACCTGGCCTCGCTCAACCTGATGAAGTTCCTGCGCGACGACGACACCTTCGACACCGAGACCTTCGTCAAGGCCGTCGAGCTGGTGATCACCGCGATGGACATCTCGATCACCTTCGCTGACTTCCCGACCGAGGCGATCGGGCAGACCACCCGCGACTTCCGCCAGCTGGGCATCGGGTACGCGAACCTGGGCGCCCTGCTGATGGCGATCGGCCTCGGCTACGACTCGGACGGTGGCCGGGCGGTCGCGGCGGCGATCACCTCGCTGATGACCGGCACCGCGTACCGGCGCTCGGCAGAGCTGGCCGGGGTGGTCGGCCCGTACCACGGGTACGCGCGCAACGCCGACGCCCACCAGCGGGTGATGCGTCGTCACCAGGCGGCCAACGACGAGCTCATGACGAGCCCGGCGGGCATCGACCAGCCGATCCACCAGGCCGCCACCCGGGAGTGGGGAGAGGTCGTTCGGCTGGGCGCCGAGCACGGGTTCCGCAACGCCCAGGCCTCGGTGCTGGCCCCCACCGGCACCATCGGCTTCATGATGGACTGCGACACCACCGGGATCGAGCCGGACTTCTCGCTGGTGAAGTTCAAGAAGCTGGTCGGCGGCGGGTCGATGCAGATCGTCAACACCACCGTCAGCCGGGCTCTGAAGAACCTGGGGTACGCGCAGGAGGTGGCCGAGGCGATCATTGAGCACATCTCCGAGCACGGGCACGTGGTCGGCGCGCCCGGGCTGAAGCAGTCGGACTACCCGGTCTTCGACTGCGCCATGGGGGAGCGGGCGATCCCGCCGATGGGGCACGTACGGATGATGGCTGCCGTTCAGCCGTTCCTGTCGGGGGCGATCTCAAAGACCGTGAACCTGCCCGAGTCGGCCACCGTAGACGAGATCGAGCAGGTCTACCTGGAGGGCTGGCGGCTGGGGCTCAAGGCGCTCGCGGTGTACCGGGACAACTGCAAGGTCGGCCAGCCGCTGTCCGACGGCAAGAAGAAGACCGGGGAGCAGCCCGCCCCCGAGGTCCGCGTCGAGTACCGGCCGCGCCGGGTCCGGCTGCCGAAGTCACGCCTGGGGCGGACCACGTCGTTCACGGTCGGTGGTGCCGAGGGCTACATGACCGCCTCTCAGTACGATGACGGACGCCTGGGGGAGGTCTTCCTCAAGCTCGGCAAGCAGGGCTCCACGCTGGCTGGGGTGATGGATGCCTTCTCGATCGCGATCTCGATCGCTCTCCAGTACGGCGTCCCGCTGGAGACGTACGTGCAGAAGCTCACCAACCTCAAGTTCGAGCCTGCCGGGATGACCGACGACCCGGACCTGCGGATCGCCCAGTCGATCATGGACTACATCTTCCGCCGGCTGGCGCTGGACTACCTGCCGTTCGACGAGCGGGCTGAGCTGGGGATCTACACGGCCGCGGAGCGCGCCCGCTATGTCGAGACCGGCTCCTACCTGTCGGAGGAGGACGAGGCCCAGCTGCTGGAGTCGGAGACTCTGCGCAACGACGCCAGCGACAACCTGCGCATCGACGAGGCCGGGCCGCTTCAGCCGGCCTTGCTCGACGTGCCTCGTACCAGCGCCGAGCTGATGGAGAAGGCCTTCGGGCACGCCGTCGACGCGCCCCTGTGCCTCACCTGCGGCACCAAGATGCGCCCGGCCGGCAGCTGCTACGCCTGCGAGGGCTGCGGCGCCACCAGCGGCTGCAGCTAGGCCACCGGCCCGTCCTCGCGCTCAGCTGCTGCTCCTCGGCTTCCCGGCCGGTCCAGGACTGACCGGCCGGGCCGCCGCGGCGGCGGTCAAGCACAGTCCCCGGCTGGACGAACCAGCGGTGAAGAACGACTGGCTGGACTTGGAGCCGGTCTGCCCAATTCGGCCACGGCTCTGAAGCCCATCACCGGAACTCAGCCCCAGCCGGCCGCGGAGCACGCCGTCT
>CALBCJ010000020.1 GCA_937926975.1 uncultured Propionibacteriaceae bacterium
CCAGTCGTTCTTCACCGCTGGTTCGTCCAGCCGGGGGACTCGCCGGCCCTCGTGGTCATCCTCAGCGGTCACCTCACCCGTCGTGGCCGGGTCTGCGCACAGGGCCGGGTCGAGGAGTGAGGGGCACGGTAATCAAGCTGACAGGGGCATCGGCCCGTACACCAGCTGGTCGTCCTGGTAGAGGCTGACCGCCGCCACGCCCGCCTCGGCCAGCTCCTCGTAGCTGGCGCTCAGCCAGTCCTCGGCCTCGGCCTGGCTGGCGAAGTCAGTGCCGTCCAGCTCGGCGAGGTCAACGGCCTGGTCGGCGTCCTGCCACCACCACATCGTCACCACCTGCTCTCGCTAGTACTCGTCGCCGCGGGTGATCCGGGGGGCGGGGACCCGGAACCGCCGGATCGACATCGCCCGGTTGATCATGACCACCAGCAGCCCCTTCGACGAGGCCCGGGGCAGACGGTCGGCCAGGACCCGCTTGTAGCCGCGCCACAGCCGAGCCAGGTCCACGACGGCCGCCAGCAGCAGCCCGTACGCGGCCACCGTCGACACCAGCAGCAGCACCGGGAACCGGCTGGCCAGGAACGACAGCGCCAGCACCAGCACCATCACCGGCAGCAGGAACTCGGTCAGCGTCCACCGGGAGTCGACGTAGTCGCGCAGCAGCACCCGTTCAGGCTGGGCCTCCAGGGCAGTCATGGCGCGGTTCCGCTGGGCGGCCCGGGTCTGCCGCTCGCGAGCCCGGAGCTCCTTCTTGGTGAGGACCGGGTTCAGCCGCTGCCGGCGGGCGGCCTCGGCCTCCTTGCGGCTCGGGGTCGGGACTCCCTTGCCCGCACCTCGGGCCGCAGGGCGGGCCTGGTCACGGCTGGGCTCGGTGACCCCGCTCTGGTTCGTCGGCTGGTACGGGCGGAAGAGTCCCACGCTGGCCCTCGTTCTGGTCGGTCGCGATGCCTGGTCATCGTACCTGGTTAGGCTGGCCAGCCATGCGGGTACTGGTGCTGGGAGCGGCCGCATCCGGCCTGGGGCCGCGGGACGCTGGGGCGGTCGTCGGGCAGGCCTTCGCCCAGCGCGGCCACCAGGTGGCACTGGTCCCGGTGGCCGAGCAGACCAGCGCCCTGGCCGCCGCTCTGGCCGACCTGCCCGAGCCCCGCCCGGCCCTCATCCCCGCAGCCAGGCGTGCGAGCGAGCTGGCCAGGGCCGTCCGTCGGGCCGGTGCTGCCACCGTGCTGGTTGACCTGGGTCACGACCTGGAGCCCGACCTCGGCTCCGGCCCGGCCGACCCGGTGCCCGGGGTCGACCTGGTCGGCGTGACAACCGCCGAGCAGCTCGACCTGCCGCTGCTGGGCGTACGCGGGGTCGCTGCCCGGGCCGGTTTCGCCAGCGGCGAGGACCGGGCGCTGACCCTCGAGCGGGACGCCGCGTACCGGCGACTGGCCGAGCGACTGGGGACCGAGCCCGGCCCCGGCTCGGGAGCGGCCGGTGGGGCCGGGCTGCTGGTGCTCTCCCTGGGAGGGCGTCTGCGGACCCCCTGGCAGGTGCTGGCCGAGGCCTGCGGCCTGGAGCGGAGCCTGCCCCAGGCCGACCTGGTGGTGCTGGTGCTGGCGGCGCTGGACTTCGGCGGCACCGGGGTGGACCTGGCCCGGGCCGCGGCCGGCTGGGCCGAGGCTGCTGGCGTGGCCTGCGTGGTGGTCGCCGAGCAGGTGGTGGTCCCGGCCCGCGAGCTGCGCAGCTGGGGGGTCGAGGCCGGCTACGGGCTCGCCCCGGGCGACGACCTGCCGGCCCTGGCCCGGCGGGTCGCCACCACCTGGAGCTGGTGACCGGTCTCGCGACGAGGGCTGTGGCTGAAGGGCTCTAGACTGTTTCGACCACACAACGGAGGACGCGCATGACGGACACCATCGATACCACCAGGCCGACCGAGGGCGTTGTGCTCACTGACGTGGCTGCGGCCAAGGTCAAGGAGCTGATGGAGCGGGAAGGCCGTGACGACCTGCTGCTGCGGGTCGCGGTGCAGCCGGGCGGCTGCTCGGGGCTGCGCTACCAGCTGGAGATCGACGAGCAGACCTTCGACGGCGACGTGATCAACGAGTTCGGCGGAGTCAAGGTGGCGGTAGACCGCATGAGCGCGCCGTACCTGAACGGCGCCGAGATCGACTTCGCCGACACCATCAGCCAGCAGGGGTTCACGATCGACAACCCCAATGCCGCCAGCTCCTGCGCCTGCGGCGACTCGTTCCACTGAGGCCCAGCGCCGGCGCGCGAGTACGCCGGACCCGCCGACCAGGGCGGGACAACCACCTGGGGAGGGGCGTCCGGGTCACCAGCTGGCCGGTAGCGGGCGCCCTTCCTCGTACCCGGACGAGGACTGCACCCCGACCACGGCCTGCTCCTGGAACTGGGCCAGGGTCCGTGCCCCGGCATAGGTGCACGACGAGCGGACCCCGGAGATGATCCAGTCCAGCAGGTCCTCCACGCCGGGACGCTCCTCGTCCAGGTACATCCGCGAGCTGGAGATCCCCTCCTCGAAGAGAGCCTTGACGGCCCGGTCGAAGGGCGACTCGTCGCGGGTCCGGCTGCGGACTGCCCGGGCGCTCGCCATCCCGTACGACTCCTTGTAGCGGCGCCCCTGGTGGTCGGTGAGCATCGGGCCGGTCGACTCGTACGTGCCGGCGAACCACGAGCCGATCATCACCGACCCGGCCCCGGCCGCCAGCGCCAGCGCCACGTCGCGCGGGTAGCGGACCCCGCCGTCGGCCCAGACCGCCCGGCCCAGGCTGGCGGCCTCGGCGGCGCACTCCAGGACCGCGCTGAACTGGGGCCGGCCGACCCCGGTCTGCATCCGGGTGGTGCACATCGCCCCCGGCCCGACCCCGACCTTGACCACATCCGCACCGGCCTGCACCAGGTCTGAGACCGCCCGGGCGGTGACCACGTTGCCGGCCACGATGCTGACCCGGCGCCCCGAGCGCTGCGCATGCTCGTCACGGACCGTCCGTACGGCCTCCAGCGCGGTCAGCATCCGCTCCTGATGACCGTGGGCGGTGTCGACCACCAGGACGTCCGAGCCGGCCTCCAGCAACCGCCGGGACCGGGCCCCCACGTCACCGTTGATCCCGACCGCGGTCCCGACTCGCAGCCGGCCACCGGGGTCCAGCGCCGGCTGGTACAGCGAGGAGCGCAGCGCCCCCTTGCTCGTCATCAGCCCGACCAGGCAGCCATCGCCGTCGACCACCACCGCTACCTTCTGGTGCCGGGCCCGCAGCGTGTCGAAGACCTCGGCCGGGGAGGTGGTCTCGCTGACCACCGCGATGTCGGTCGTCATCTGGTCCTGCACCTGCGTGAACCGGTCGACGCCGGCGGCCTCGTCGGGGGAGACCAGGCCCAGTGGGCGGCCGTCGGCCACCACCAGCGCGACCCCGTGGGCCCGCTTCGGGATCAGGGCCATCGCCTCACCCACGGTGGTGCCGGGTGCCACCTGGATGGGGGTCTCAAAGACCGGGTGAGCCTGCTTCACTCTGCTGATCTGGGTGCTGACCACGTCGGTGGGGATGTCCTGGGGCAGCACCGCGATCCCGCCGCGGCGGGCGACGGTCTCGGCCATCCGGCGGCCACTGATCGCGGTCATGTTCGCCACCACCACCGGCAGCGGATTCTCCAGGCCGTCGGTACTGGTCAGGTCGACCTCGGTCCGGGAAGCGACGCTGGAGCGGTTCGGCGCCAGAAAGACATCGCTGTACGTGAGGTCGTGGGCAGGCTGGTCGTTCAGGAAACGCACTCGGGGATTCTGCCACTACCAGGGCGTGTCGCGGCAGCGGCCACAGCCGACCGGCCGGGGCAAGAGCGGTCCTCGCCCAGGCGCTAGGCCGGCCGGGCGGCCACCGAGCCCGGCGCCGTCGGCTCCCCGGGCCGGGCCAGCGCGCCGACCACCGGGTGCGGCCGGTACGGCTCCTCCAGGAACGCCACCTCGTCGGCGCTGAGCTCCAGCTGCATCGCCCGGACCGCGTCGTCGACCCGGCCGGGGGAGGAGCAGCCTACGATCGGGGCGGCCACGCCCTTGGCCCACAGCCAGGCCAGCGCGACATCCGCCATCGGGACCTGGTGGCGCTCGGCCACGGTGGCGACCCGCTCGATCACCGGCAGGTCCAGCTCCTGCGCCGCGTCGTACTTGGCGCGCATCGTGGCGTCGGTGGTGGAGCGGACCGAGCCGGAGTCCCAGGACGGGCGCGTCAGGTGGCCCGAGGCGAGCGGGCTGTACGGGGTGAGCGACACCCCGAGCTGCTGGCAGACCGGGATCAGCTCGCGCTCGTCCTCGCGGTAGAGCAGGTTGTAGTGGTTCTGCATCGACGAGAACGGGGTCCAGCCGTGGTCCCGGGCCACCACCTGCATCGTGTGCAGCTGGTACCCGTACATGGCGCTCGCGCCGAGCGCCCGTACCCGCCCCGAGCGGACCAGGCCGTCCAGGGCGGCCAGGGTCTCCTCGACTGGGGTGCCGTAGTCGAAGCGGTGGATGATGTACAGGTCGAGGTAGTCGGTGCCCAGCCGGCGCAGGCTGCCGGTGATCTCCCGCTCGATCGCCTCGGCCGACAGGTGCCCCTCGTTGAAGTACACCTTGCTGGCCAGCACCACGTCCTCGCGCGGCACGCCCAGCCGGGCCAGGGCGGTGCCGATCATCTCCTCGCTCGTGCCGTGGGCGTAGACGTTCGCGGTGTCGATGAAGGTGACTCCGAGCTCTAGCGCCCGTGCCAGCACCTGCTGGGTCTCGTCCTGCCCGATGGCCCACTGGTGGGTGTCGGGGAAGACCTCGCCGAAGCTCATCCCGCCGATGCACAGCCGAGGGACCTGGATCTCGGTCTGGCCGAGCGTGGTGTGCTGCATCGCTCCTCCTGAAGGTGGCCCTCGGCCTCACACTACCCCCGCTGCCCGGGGCGTTGCGGAGGGCTGGGGCGGCGATCGGGAAGAGAACTGCGGGTGGTGCTGGCGCAGCCAGGCGACCGTGGTGACGACGTGCTCACCACGTCGCCGGGCTCTGCCTCGACCCCGAGCCGGTTCAGCCTCGCCGCGTACTGCGTCACCGAAGCCACTCACTGACAGCGCCAGCCGGGCGCTGAGGCCCGTACGCACCAGCCTGGCCGGTCGGCGTACGAGCCAGTGGAGTCGGGGGAGGCGCCCCCAGCAGGGGCTCGCCTGCGAGTCTGCGGCCGGTACCGGATCGCGAGGACGGCCGGGCCAGGAACACTAGGATGCAGTCGGCAGACCAGACCCGAGCCCGAGGAACGACCATGAACGCGACCGCCAAGGTGCTGCTCTACTCCGACGACCGGACGGTCCGCGAGCGGGTCCGGGTGGCGCTTGGACGGCGGGTCGCCTCCGACGTACCAGAGCTGGAGATCGACGAGGTCGCCACCCACCACGCCGTGGTGTCCGCTGTCGAGACGCAGACCTACCAGCTGTGCATCCTCGACGGCGAGGCGGTCCCGGCCGGCGGCATGGGGGTGGCCAAGCAGATCAAGGACGAGGTCCGAGACTGCCCGCCGGTGCTGCTGCTGGTCGCCCGGCCCCAGGACGCCTGGCTGGCGACCTGGTCCGGTGCTGAAGCGGTCTCGCCGTACCCGGTGGACCCGGTCCGGCTGCCGAGCGCGGTGGCCGAGCTGCTGCGGGGCGCCCAGAAGTCCGGAGCCCGAGGCTGATGCGCTGGCCTGACCTGGTCTCCGGGCTCGTCCGGCGTGAGGACCTGGAGCCGGACGCGGCCCGCTGGGCCATGAGCCAGATCCTGGACGGCAGCACCACCCCGGCCCAGGTGGCAGGCTTCGCCGTGGCCCTGCGGGCCAAGGGGGAGACGGTCTGGGAGGTCTCTGCCCTGGCCGAGGCGATGCTGGACGTCGCGACTCCGGTCGACCTGGACCGGGAGGCGGTGGACATCGTCGGCTCCGGCGCCGACCGGGCCAACACGGTCAATGTCTCCACCATGGCCGCCGTGGTGGCGGCCGCGGCTGGGGCCCGGGTCGTCAAGCACGGCAACCGGGCAGCTTCGTCGATGTGCGGCACCGCCGATGTGCTGGAGGCGGTCGGGGTGGCGATCGACGTGCCCCCGCAGCGCCAGCCCGTGGTGCTGGCCGCGACCGGGCTGACGTTCCTGTTCGCGCCGCTCTACCACCCGGCACTGCGGCACGCGGCGACCGCCCGGCGGGAGCTGGGGATCGCGACCACCTTCAACTTCCTGGGGCCGCTGGCGAACCCGGCGCGCCCGGTCGCCCAGGCGGTGGGCGTGGCCGACCTGCGGATGGCCGAGCTGGTGGCCGGGGTGCTGGCCCGCCGCGGCTCGCGGGGACTGGTGTTCTACGGCGACGACGGCCTGGACGAGCTCACCACCACGACCACCTCGCGGGTCTGGGTGATCGGCGACGGCCAGGTCCGCGCCGACGAGCTCGACCCGGTCCAGATCGGGATCCCCCGGGCTGAGAAGTCCCAGCTGGTGGGCGGGCTGCCCGAGCACAACGCCGAGGTGCTGCGCCAGACCCTGGCCGGCGCCCCCGGCCCGGTCCGCGACATCGTGCTGCTGAACGCCGCCGCCGCCCTGGTCGCCTACCACGGCCCCGACCAGCGCCCGGTCGCCGAGCAGCTGGGGCAGCGGGTCGACGAGGCCGCCGCCGCCATCGACTCCGGCGCGGCCTCCCGGCTGCTGGAGCACTGGGTCTCGGTGAGCCAGGAGCAGCGGGGATCGGCCTAGGCCGTCTGCACCAGCAGCGCAGCGTACGGGCCGAGGATGATGCTGGGCCCGTACGGAAAGGCGCCGTCACCACGCCGCGCGACGGCGCTGACGACGCCCCACAAGGCGCCGACCACTGCTCCGAGGAGCAGCCCGGAGGTCAGCGTTGTCCAGCCGTGCCAGGCGCCGACCGCTCCAGCCAGGAAGGCAAGCCGGACGTCGGCGAAACCGAACAGGTGCCGTCCACTGCGGACCGCGACCTCGTACACCAGCCAGAACACGCCGCCGGCGATGACTGCTCCCAGGGCTGCCCGGCGTGCCGCCGACCAGTCGGGCAGCACCGCCGCACTGACCAGCACCGCCACGGCCGCCAGCGCCCAGGCGCCGTGGCAGAGCCGGCGCGGGATCCAGGTGGTGGCGATGTCGACCACCGCCGCGACCGCCCCCGTCACCGCCAGCACCAGCCAGGGGGCGAGACGGCCCAGCGGGACCTGAGACGCAGCCCAGAAGGCGAGCGGGGCCGCCCAGAGCAGACAGGCAGCCGCGGTCCTGCGGGTCGCGAGGGCCGCGTACGGGAGCTTCTGCTCGTCGGGCTCGAGGGGCGGCTCCGGGACCCGGCGCAGCAGCGGACCGGCGCTGGCGGCGGCCGCGGCGCCACAGCCGAGCGCTACCAGCGCCGCGGTCAGCAGGGAAGTCACGGGCGCATCTTACGCAGTCCGGCGGTTGGCTAGGTCAGATACCGTGAGGTCGGTCAGCCGCTCGGCGACAGAGCGGGCGACATGAGGCCGCGCCAGGCCGCCGCGGCCGTAGACCAGGGTCCTGACTGCGGCGGCCGGAACTCCCGCACAGGCCGCCAGCTCGTCAGCACCGACCCCGCAGCTGCGCATCAGGTACTTCGCCCAGCTGCGAAACGGTGCGGCTGGAAGCCAGAAGCTGTCGGCCATGACGGTACGTCCTCTCGGTCGGTGACGGTTCACCTCTAAAGCCGTCGCCGAGCCGGGATTGTGAGGTGGCCGACCAAGAGTCTTGGATTCTGAGACACGCAGCGGCGGGCGCCCACCGGGGGCGCCCGCCGTGACGAGTCGAGGCCTAGCGCTGAGCCTTGGTGAAGCCAGCCGCCTCGGCAGCCTCCTCGCTGACGAACCAGACGTCGGCGTTGGTCCGCTCGTAGCCGCCGGAGCCGGGGACGTGGTACTTCCTCGAGCGCTCGTTGCCCTTGATGGTGTAGCCCTCGGGAGGCTCAGAGCCGGTGTACGACCCCTCGCCGTAGGCCGGGGCCTCGTCTGCGGCCGGCTGGTCAGCGTCGGCTGCTGCCGGCTCCGGCGTGGGGGCTGCTGCCGGCTCCGGCGTGGGGGCCGGTGCCGGGGTGGTCTCGGTGTACGTGTACGCCGGGCTGGGCTCGTGCGCGGCCCAGCCGGAGTCCTTGGAGCCCAGGAAGGTCTTCACAGCGACGGCCGCCGCGGCCAGCAGGGCGCCGACTGCCGCCACCTTGGCGAAGGTCTTGCCCTTGGACTTCTTCTTGGGCAGCTCCAGCTCGTTCTTGAGCGCGGCGACAGCGCCCTGGCCTCGGCTCTCAGCCTCGTCGACGACCTCCTGCGCAGAGCCCAGCGCGGCAGCCACGGTCGGGTTCTCGGCCGCTTCGTGGAGCAGCTCGATGAGCTTCGGGATGAGGTCGTTCTGGACTGTCTTCTGGGCCTTTTCGACGGCGGGAGAGACCTTGTCAAGGGCCTCGTTCAGCTGGGGCTGGATCGAGTCCATGGTGTCCGCCGCGAACCGGGCCGCCGACACCTTGGCATCCTGCGCCCGGTGCAAGGCGTCCTCAGCCAGGGGAGCGACCCGCTCCGCTGCCTGCTCCAGCAGCGGGGTGATCCGCTCGATCGCGAGCTCGAGGGCCGCGCTGCCACGGTCAGCGGCCGGGTGAGTGGTCTCTGCGGCGGCTGCCCGCAAGGCCTTCTTGCGAAACATATGGGTTGTCCTTCCGATTTCGGAATGCTGCTCCAGTGATCTGGAGCTGCCCCCACGGTACCTGTGAGGGGGCGCTGGGTCGCGTCAGTGGTGCGAGATCACCCTGGTGAGGGAGGATGAGCACAACGCACCCGACCAGAGGAGCACTGTGAGCACAGCCACGCTGCACACCAACCACGGCGACATCGTGATCGAGCTGCTGGACGACGAGTCCCCCAAGACCGTCGCCAACTTCGTCGGTCTGGCCACCGGCACCAAGCCCTACCGCGACCCGCGCACCGGGGAGCAGACCACGGGCAGGTTCTACGACGGGCTGGGCTTCCACCGCGTGATCGCCGACTTCATGATCCAGGGCGGCTGCCCCCTCGGCAACGGCCGCGGCGGCCCCGGCTACACCTTCGCCGACGAGTTCCACCCCGAGCACCGCTTCGACCGGCCGTACCTGCTGGCAATGGCGAACGCCGGGCCGGGCACCAACGGCTCGCAGTTCTTCATCACGGTGGCGCCGACCCCGCACCTGAACCGGCGGCACACGATCTTCGGCGAGGTCAAGGACCCAGCCAGCCAGAAGGTGGTGGACGAGATCTCCACCGTGCCGACCCGCAGCAGCGTGCCGGTGAACCCGGTGGTGATCGAGTCGGTGACGGTGGCCTGACCCACAACGACCGAGCCGCGTCGGGCAGTGAGGCAGCGCTCTCGCTGCCCGACGGGCGTCCTAGGCCCAGAGGCAGCCAGGGCCTGACCGGCGTCCTGGCACCGTCAGCCCGATGCCACCGGTCCTACCGTCGTCGGGACCGAGATCGGTGACAGCGCGGGCTGGTGGTTCCACACCAGCGCCAGCGCGATGGCCGCGGCCAGCAGGACCAGCCCGGTGCCGAGTGCCACCAGGAGCGACCGGTTCGACGGCTGCTGCTGGCCCGGCTCCCCGGGCGGTGGACCGGGGCGGGCGCCCGGAGCCGGTTCTGGGGAGCCGAAGGGTGCGGGCTGGGCCGGTAGCGTCACGAGGCGCCCAGGGAGAACGCCGCCTCGAGGTCGTGCCGGGAGTACGCCCGGAAAGCGATGTGGGTCTCGGTACGGACGACACCCGGCACCTTGTTCAGCCGCTCCGCGACCACCTGCGCTACCTCGTCGTTGGACTGCACCCGGACGATGGCGATCAGGTCGATCCGGCCGGTCACCGAGTAGACCTCGGTAACCCCGTCCAGGTCGGCGATCTGGCGGGCCACCTCGGGGATCACGGCCACGTCAGCCTCGACGAAGACAATCGCGGTGATCATGACCGCATCCTAGGCGACCGGCTCGGCCACGGCGGCAGCCGGCAGGGTGGGCAGTCGGTGACCGCAGTGCAGCGGCCAGGACCAGGTCCCGTCGACCGAGACCAGCCGGACCCCGCCCTGCTCCAGCCAGGAGGCGATCAGCTCGGTCTCCTCAATGGTGGCGGCCGGCAGCGCAACGGCGGGGGCGGAGACCTCTTCACCGCTGGCGACCGCCAGCTCGGCGACCTGCACCGGGTTCTCGCCAGGCCGGCTACGGGCAGCGGCGGCAAGCCGCCCGTACCGGAAGACGTGAATCTCCCAGCTGCTCTCAACCCGGCGGGCGGCCACGATCTCGGCACAGGTCGCCAGGCTCTGGACCCGGTGCTGACGGCGCATCGCTGCCTCCAGGGTGCGCAGCCGTCGGTGGACGGTGCCGGCCTCCTCGTACCGCTGCTGGCTGCTGAGCAGCTGCAGCCGCTGCTGTGCGGCCTGCAGCACGGGGCGGATGTCGCCGCGGAGCACCAGGTCGGCCCGCTCTACCACGGCCCGGTAGCTCTCGGCGCCGGGCCCGAGCTGGCACGGCGCGGGGCAGTGGCCCAGCTCGGCCTGGGCGCAGGCCGCTTGAGGCCGGCTGCGGGACAGACGCTGCGAGCAGCGGCGTAGCGGACAGGCGTCGTAGAGGGCCAGCAGTGCCTCCTCTGCCGAGGCCCGGGCCCGGAACGGGCCAAGGTAGCGGGCACCGTCGGGGCGGACCTGGCGGACCACCGAGATCCGGGGGAACGGCTCCTGAGTGAGCTTCAGCCAGTGCCACCGGTCCTGGGCCTTCGAGCGCCGGTTGTAGCGCGGGGCGTGCGCAGCGATCAGCCGCAGCTCCAGCACCGAGGCCTCCAGACCGGTCTGGCAGGGCACCGCCTCGACCCCGGTCGCGACCCGGACCATCTCGTCGATCCAGGGGCGGGTCTGTGACGCGGTGAAGTAGCTGCGGACCCGGGACCGGACGTGGCGGGACGTCCCCACGTACACGTACTCGCGGTGAGGGCCGTCGGGGCCCGCTGTGTCGCGGACGAAGAAGTAGACCCCCGGCCCGGGCGGCAGGCCGCGCGCCCAGACCCGCTTCGCCCGCCGGGCCGGGTCGACCTTGCGGGTGAGCTCGATCAGGTCCTCGACCGTACGGACCTGAAGGCTGCCCACTCGCTCGATCAGGGCGTGCAGCACGTCGACCGTCGCCCGGGCGTCCGACAGGGCCCGGTGGTCGGGGGTGACCCGGGCCCTGAAGTGAGCCGCCAGGGTCCCCAGCTTGCAGTTGGGGACCTCGTCGCGCCGGAGCACCGACCGGGCCAGCGCGACCGTGTCGAGAACTGTCAGGCCCGGCCACGGGTGCCCGAGGGCGGCGCAGGCACGCTTCAGGAAGCCAACATCGAAGCGGGCGTTGTGGGCCACCAGGACGCAGCCGGCTGCGAACTGGAGGAAGGACGGCAGCACCTCGGCCAGGCGGGGAGCGGTGGCCACCATCGAGCTGGTGATCCCGGTCAGGACAGAGATCGAGGCCGGGATCTGGGTCTGCGGGTTCACCAGGGTCTGGAACTCGCCGGTCACCTCGCCGCCGCGGACCCGGACCGCCCCGAGCTCGGTGATCGCACAGTCCTCAGCGCTACCAGTGGTCTCCAGGTCCACCACACAGAACGTGACCTCGGCCAGGGGAGTCCCGGCATCCAGCAGCGAGGGTTGGGTCATGGCCGAGACGGTACCGAGGCCCTCTGACAGTCGTTCCTCACCGCTGGTTCGTCCAGACTGTGCTTGACCGCCGCGGCCTCCGCCGCGGCTCGGCCGCTCCGCCTGACACGCC
>CALBCJ010000021.1 GCA_937926975.1 uncultured Propionibacteriaceae bacterium
ACCCCGACGAAGCCCTCACCACCGCCCACGAAGCCACCACCCTCTACCGCAACCTCGTGAAGCAGAACCCCGCTGCCCACGCCCCCGACCTCGCCATGGCGTTGAACAACCTCGCCAACTGGCTCGCCCAGACCGGACACCGAGACCAGGCCCTCACCACCGCCCAGAAAGCACTCCGCATCACAAGAGATCTCGCGACGACGCAAGAAAATGCGCAGGCGCTGCGCGCTCTCAGCGTCTCCTTGCGCCAGGTTGCTAGGTTCTCAGAACAGGCCGGGGAAACGGCCCGAGCCGAGGAGCTGCGCCGCGAGTGCGCGGCTGTGATGCGTACTCTCAAAAGCAAGGCACGCAGCGATTCCCAATCCCTATAGCCGGTGAGACTGAGCGTGAAGACTCAGTGGGAAGAGCGGCTCCTGGTCGGCTGGGACAAGGTCACCGACCGGTTCAGGCTCTCCTCGACGCTCCGCCACGACATCGCCACGGTGTTGGAGCGCTGCACCTGCGCGTTCATCGCCCGAAGCCGACGAAGGTCGCCGCCGCTCGCCACGACCCAGAGGCCGTGCCGGTACGCCGCCATCGGAGTCATGACCTGAACCTACCTCATCTCGCGGTTCCCGACGCCCATCGGGCTAGTCGCGGCGCTTGCGCTGGACCTCAACGCCGCCCATCAGGGCGACTCCGCGGACGATCACCTTCGGGCCGTCGGGGTTCACCTCGGCCGCCAGGGAACGCTTGGTCTTCCAGCCGAAACCACCCAGGACGCCGATCCCCTGGACCTCGACGTTCAGGTCGGGCGGGGCGATGATGTCGACCCCGCCCCAGAAGGTGACCACGTTGATCACGGTGACCGGTGCGGTGAACTGGGCCTCGCGCAGGTCGATATCGGTGCCACCCATGACGGTGAGGTTCCACAGATGGCGGGCCACGGTCCAGTTCCCGGCCAGGGTTGACCCGCCCATGATCGCGATACTGGCCGACCGGCCGGCGGCCCCCTGAGGGGCCCACCGCTCCAGAGTGCTGCTCGGTTCCACGCCCCTCGTGGCCACATCGCTGGTCGGCAGCGGCTCCAACTGGTTCGCCGGCGGAGCCACCTGGGCAAACTCAGCCAGGCTCTGGGCGTCCAGAACCACCCGGACCCGCTCGTGGAACTGCTCCGCGGTGATCTGCCCGGACTGCCAGGCCTGGTTCAGGTCGGCCACAGCCTGCTTGCGCTGCTCCTCACTCGGAGCCAGCTGCGGAACGCCTTGCCACGCCTCGGACATGCGATGAGTCTACGGACCACCGGTTCCCGGAGCAGACCGCCCCGCACGTACGCCCTGAGCCCCCAGGTCGGCACGAGCTCGGGCGGCACCGCAGCCCGGTCGCGAAGGCAGGTCGAGCCCGGGAGCGACGCCCGAGTCCTCGTTCTGAGGTGCCCCGTCGTCAGCGCGGGACGACCGGGACCGTCCACCCGTACGGGTCGGCGACCCGGCCGTACTGGATGTCGACCAGGTGCTCGCGCAGGGCGCGGGTCCTGGGACCGACCTGGCCCTGGCCGACCCTGAGCTGCTCACCGTCGGGGGTGGCGAAGCCGGTGACCGGGGTGACGACGGCCGCCGTGCCGCAGGCGAGGACCTCGGTGACCGCGCCGCTGCGGACCCCGTCGACGAGCTCGGTGAGCGCCAGCCGCCGCTCGACCGGGGTCAGGCCGTGGTGGCTGGCTAGCTGGAGCAGGCTGTCGCGGGTCACCCCGTCGAGGATGCTCCCGTTCAGCTCGGGGGTGACCAGCTCTGCAGAGTCGGTGACGACCAGGATGTTCATCGTGCCGCACTCCTCCACCCAGCGGTGCTCGGCGCCGTCCAGCCACAGCACCTGGCCGCAGCCGTGCTGCTGCGCCTCGCGGGCCGCCGCCAGCGACGCGGCGTAGTTGCCGCCGCACTTCGCGGCTCCGGTCCCGCCGGGCGCGGCCCGGGTGTACGTGGGGGTCACCCACAGCCGGACCGGCTCCGGGTAGTACGGCCCGGCCGGGGTCATCACCACCAGGTACCGGTAGCGCTGCGCCGCCCGTACGCCGAGGAAGGTCTCGTCGGCGATCATGAACGGGCGGATGTACAGCGACTGCTCCCCCTCTGGGTCGGGGACCCAGGCCTGGTCCAGCTCCACCAGCAGCCGTACCGACTCCAGGAACTCGGCCTCCGGCAGCGGGGGCATGTCGAGCCGTACGGCCGAGCGGGCGAACCGGGCCGCGTTCTTCTCGGGCCGGAACAGCTGCACCCCTCCGTCGGGACGCCGGTACGCCTTGAGCCCCTCGAAGATCTCCTGCGCGTAGTGCAGCACCCCGGCCGCGGGGTGCATCGCCAGCGGCTCCAGGGCGCTGACCTGGTGGTCGTGCCAGCCACGGTCGGCGGTCCACACCGCCTGCGCCACGTGGTCGGTGTACGCCTGGCCCAGCACCGGCTTCGCGACCGCCGCCTCCCGGGCATAGTCGGGGGCCGGGTGGGTGGAGGTGCAGACCGTGAACGTCATGCCAGCATGCTACGGACCCGATGAGAGCGACCTCACCTGCGACTGCCAGCCGGCGGGTGCGCTTCTACCCTCGTGGAGTGAGCCTCGACCGCAGCCCTGTGCTGACCGTGATTGCAGGGACGCCGTTCGTGGCGGCCTGCGCACCGGGGTCGCTCGCCACCCTCACCAGGACGGCTCTCGCCGGCTCTGCCGCGACCGGTCCGTCCGGGCCGGCGCCGGCCCCGCGCGGCACGGACCTGCCCACCGAGGCAGCCGCTGCTGCCCAGACGGAGCCCGCCCAGGTAGTCTCCCAGGCGTACGAGAGGCGCAATCCATGATGCAGACCGAGACCGCGACCGACGCCCGGACCAGCACAGTGCCGTCCGGCCAGGGCAGCGACCAGCGGAAGGCCAGTCCCACCACCGTCGACCCGGACGCTCAGCCCCAGGCCCGGCCGGGCCGCAGGCCCCAGGCGTCCAAGGCCCGGCCCGGGCCCCAGCGTCCTGCCCCCACGCCCAGCCCCGCCAGCAGCCCGGCCGCCGCTGAGCAGCCAGACGGCACCCAGCCCCCGGCGGCCGACGCCCAGCCCGAGACCGACCCTCGCCTGGCGGCCGGCCTGACCGCGCTGGCGGCCGTACGGAGCTTCGCCTGGGCCAGCCAGGGCCCCGGCCAGGAGAGCTGCGGGGTGGCGGACGTCTCCGACCCGGACCAGCCACGGCTGCGCCACGAGCGCACCGAGGGGACGGCCGAGGTCGTCGTCATCGGTGACTCCTGGTACGTCCGCCCGGACGAGGAGGACCTGTTTCGCCGCCACGAGCCGGGCCCCTCGCAGCGGCTGCTGCTGCGGACCCTGTCTCCCAGCTTCTGGACCCAGCTCGCCCAGGGCGCCCAGCTGGTCTCGGCCGAGGTGGCCGAGCTCAACGACGACCCGGTCCAGGTGCTCGTCGCCAAGCTGGCGTCACCCGGGCAGGTGACGCTGTGGCTGGACGCGGCGGGTCGCGTACGGCAGGCCCAGCTGGCCCAGACCACCACCTGGACCCTGACCCAGATCGACCAGCCGGTCCACATCGAGGAGCCGAGCCAGTACCAGGTGCGCTGAGCGGCACCGCCTGAGAGCACGGGGACACGGGCCGACGCTGCCCTGGGCCGCACACCAGCGGACCAGACCCCCTGGGCCCGCCCCGCACGGGGCCCCTCGACGGGCACGTGCCCGTTTCTGTGTCGCCCGCGGCCACCGGCCAGCCACGCCCGCACAGCAGCGAGCCGGACTCAGTCGGGGATCACGTGCCAGCCGCACCGCCCGTGCAGGCCTCCGGACACTCCGGACTATAACGAGTTTGTTAATACCTCTTCCCGCCCGCGCAGCAGCCTGTCCCTTGTCAGTGCATGATCACAGCCCTGAGCCCACGTCCCTGCCCGCGCAGCAGGCCTCCGGATCGCTAGACAAGACAACCGCAGCCCCTGAGCGGCTGCTAGCCTGAGCAGGCACCCTCACAACCTGAGGGGTCGGGCCATCACCCTGGTACGCACGGCCCAGTTCACTGAGGAGACTTCGTGCTGACTACCCGGATTGCTGCTGGCGCACTGGCGCTGGTGCTTGCCGCCGCTGGCTGCTCGTCCATCACCTCGTCCACGGGCGACACCAGCGCGTCGAGCGCGGCCCCCAGCTCGGCCGCAGCCAAGCGCTCCCGCCCGGCCCCGGGCTCGACCGTCGATGCTGCCGAGTTCTCGGCCACGCTGAAGAAGACCATGGAATCGATCACGAGCGCCAAGACGACCATCGAGACGGAGACGAACGGCGCGACCACCACCATGACCGGGGTCGCGGACCTCAAGGACAAGGCGAAGCCGATGACCCAGACCACGACGGAGTCGTCTACGGGCAAGGCGGAGATGATCACCGTCGGGACCACCGTCTACACCAAGGCTCCCAACGACACGAAGTGGAAGAAGACCACCCCGACGACGGACCTCAGCAGCCTGACCGCGAGCCTGGCGCTGACCTTCTCGTCGGTCACCTACGTCGGCACCGACACGATCGACGGCGAGGAGGTCGACCAGTACGACGTTGAGGTCACCTTGGGTGAGATGAAGGTGCCGAGCACGCTGTACCTCGACCAGCAGGGGCGGACCCGACGGATCGTCACGAACGTGGAGACCGGGGTCCTCAAGGGCAAGAACGTCACCACGATGTCGAACTACAACGAGCCGGTCTCGATCAAGGAGCCGCCGGCCTCTGAGGTCGAGGAGTAGTCCCTGACCGTACGTCGCAAGCGGCCGGCCGCCCTGGTCCGGCCGCTGCGTCGTTCTCGGGCGGCTTGGGCGGGCACAGCACGGTCGCGTCCCTGACGCCTCTGGCCGGCGCCACGGACCCAGGAGCCGGGTGCCGGCGGCCACCTTGGCGAGTGGCCGCCGTCACGCGCTCAGGCCTCCGGCGAGGCTGTGGTCACTCCACCCGGCTGGGGCGGGCCCACAGGTTGAGGCCGCCCTCCAGGGCGTACTCGTCGATCGCCTGCAGCTCGTCGTCGCTGAAGTCGAGCTTCGCCACCGCGGCGGCGCTGTCCTCCAGCTGGCGCACCGACGAGGCCCCGACCAGCGCCGAGGTCACCTCGGGGCGGCGCAGCACCCAGGCGATCGCCAGCTGGGCCAGGGTCTGCCCGCGCCCGGCGGCGATCTGGTTCAGGGCCGCGACCCGCTCCAGGTTCTCCGGCGTGAGCAGGTCCTTCGACAGCGACTTGCCCTGCGAGGCGCGCGAGCCCTCCGGGATCCCGTTCAGGTACTTGTCGGTCAGCATCCCCTGCGCCAGCGGCGAGAAGGCGATGCAGGCGACCCCGGTCTCGCCGAGGGTGTCGAGCAGTCCCTCCTCGACCCAGCGGTTCAGCATCGAGTACGACGGCTGGTGGATCAGCAGCGGGGTTCCCAGCGCCTGCAGGATCTCCACCGCCTGGCGGGTCCGGGTCGGCGAGTACGAGGAGATCCCGACGTAGCGGGCCCGGCTGCTGCGGACCGCGTAGTCGAGCGCCCCCATCGTCTCCTCCAGCGGTGTGTCCGGGTCGGCACGGTGGTGGTAGAAGATGTCGACGTGGTCGAGGCCCATCCGCTTCAGTGAGGCGTCGAGCGAGTCGAGCAAGTACTTGCGGGAGCCGAGGTCACCGTACGGGCCGGGCCAGAAGTCCCAGCCGGCCTTGGTCGAGATCACCAGCTGCTCACGGTACGGGGCGAGGTCCTTCGCCAGGTGCCGGGAGAAGTTCTCCTCGGCCGCCCCGTACGGCGGCCCGTAGTTGTTGGCCAGGTCGAAGTGGGTGATCCCCAGGTCGAAGGCCCGGCGCAGGATGTCGCGCTGGGTCGCGAACGGGACGTCGTCGCCGAAGTTGTGCCACAGTCCCAGTGACACCGCCGGCAGCGTCAGCCCCGACCGGCCCGCGCGGCGGTACGGCATGCGGCCGTCGTAGCGGTCCGGGTCGGCGCGGTAGGGGTCAAGGATCGGCATGGGTGCTCCCTCGTCACGGTTGAGTACGCCCGTCACGCTAGCCCCAGTGCCGACGGTCGCGACGAGCGCCGTGGCCAGCGCCCTCGCAGGTGAGTGCTGTGGGTCCAGCCGTAGCCGATGCCCATGCTCCAGGCCACCCAGAACCCCAGGCCCCAGATCAGCAGCATCATGATGATCGGCGACGCGCCGCGGAACGACGCGTCCCGACCGTGGGCGGGGGGCTCATTCTCGTCCCAGTCCTCGTCCTCGTCGTACGGGTCGTCGTCCTCGTACTCCTCGTCTGGGAGGTCTCGCCGGCGCGCCATGCCTGTGATCCTTCCATGGGCACAGTCCTCAGGCTGGCCAGGTGGCGGCTCAGTACTGTCAGTCGGCCCGGATAGGGTGCGGGTAGACGCAGCGAGGCGGGAGGAGTCTGGTCGTGGACCTCAGCAGCAGGTACGTCGTCGGAGTGGACTTCGGCACCTTGTCCGGACGGGCCCTGGTGGTCCGCTGCAGCGACGGCGCCGAGCTGGCCAGCGCGGTCACCGAGTACCCCCACCAGGTGCTCTCCGAGACCCTCCCCACCACCGGCGAGCAGCTGCCGCCGGACTGGGCGCTGCAGGTGCCCGGGGACTACCTGGAGGTGCTGCGCCAGGCTGTCCCGCAGGCCGTGCGCCAGGCCGGGATCAACCCGGCGCAGGTCATCGGGATCGGCACCGACTTCACTGCCTGCACAGTGCTTCCGGTCACCGAGGACGGCACCCCGCTGGCGGACCTGCCGCAGTTCAGCACCCACCGCCACGCGTACGTGAAGCTGTGGAAGCACCACTCGGCCCAGCCGCAGGCCGACCGGATCAACCGGCTGGCGGCCGAGCGGCAGGAGCCCTGGCTGGCCCGGTACGGCGGGCTGCTGTCGAGCGAGTGGACGATGGCGAAGGGCCTGCAGATCCTCGAAGAGGACCGCGAGGTGTACGACGCGATGTGGCACCTGGTCGAGGCCGCCGACTGGATCGTCTGGAGGCTCGGCGGCGCCTTCCTGCGCAACCCCAGCACCGCCGGGTACAAGGACAACCTGCAGGACGGGGCCTACCCGAGCCCCGAGTACCTGACCGGGCTCAACCCGGACTTCGGCCGCTTCTTCACCGACAAGGTCGACGGGCCGCTGGGTGACCTGGGCCAGGTCGCCGGCTACCTGAGGGCCGAGGCCGCCGGCTGGACCGGGCTGCCGGAGGGGATCCCGGTCGCGGTCGGCAACGTCGACGCGCACGTGGCGCTGCCGGCGGCCCAGGCCACCGAGCCTGGCCAGCTGGTCGCGATCATGGGCACCTCCACCTGCCATATCGTGTCTGACAAGGAACTGCACGTGGTTCCGGGGATGTGCGGGGTGGTCGACGGCGGCGTCATCGCCGGCATGTACGGCTATGAGGCCGGCCAGTCCGGGGTGGGTGACATCTTCGCCTGGTTCGTCGACCACGCGGTCCCCGCCGCGTACGCCCAGCAGGCGGCCGAGCAGGGGCTCGGCCTGCACGAGTACCTGACGAGCCTGGCCCAGACCCAGAAGCCCGGCGAGCACGGGCTGCTGGCGCTCGACTGGCTGAACGGGAACCGGTCGGTGCTGGTCAACCACGAGCTGTCGGGAATGGTCCTGGGGCTGACCCTGGCGACCAGGCCGGAGGACATCTACCGGGCGCTGGTCGAGTCGACCGCGTACGGGACCAGGGTGATCGTCGAGGCCTTCGTCTCCTCCGGGGTCCCGGTGACCGAGCTCATCGTGGTCGGCGGGCTGGCGAAGAACCCGATGGTGATGCAGATCTACGCCGACGTGCTGCAGCTGCCGCTGAGCCTGGGCACCTCGCAGCAGAGCCCGGCGCTGGGGTCGGCGATTCACGCCGCGGTCGCGGCCGGCGCGTACCCGGACGTCACCTGCGCCGCGCAGGCGATGGGCAGCCGCCAGTACGCCGCGTACACCCCGAGCCCGGAGGCCAGCGCGGTGTACGACCAGCTCTTCGCCGAGTACCTGGCGCTGCACGACTACTTCGGCCGCGGCACCAACGAGGTGATGCACCGGCTGCGGGCGATCCGCAGAAGCGCGCTGCGGTGACCGGGACCGGCCGGGCTGTGCCGATCCGGTGCGTCCTGAGGACGGCTGACGAGCGCGGCACCCTGGTAAGCTCGTTCACCTGCGGTGAGGCTTGTCTCCTCGGCGGTCGGCGGGGACTTGGCGGAAAAGTCCCCGCCGGCCGGGACTAGGCTCCCCTCCGAGAGCGGCCAAGGTACAGGTGCCGGGCGCCGCGCCACCACTCGCACCGCCCGGCACCTGTGGTCTGTTGGGTCATGAGGCTCGTCGCCACTGTGGGGTGACCAGGGCAAGGACCACCGCGGCTCAGCACCGGGGTGACTGTGCTCAACCGGTCCATGCGAGGTCCTCTCCAGGACTGCACGACCGAGAGCGGCCACCCGCAGTCCACGACGGGCTGTCATGCCGAGCAAGAACCGGCGATCCGGCTTCACCAAGTGGTGTCACGGTTGCGGGACAGCGTCAGAGTTGCACTGACTTCCCCGTGTTCAAACTCAGGTCCGACTGTAGCCTGCCCGGGCCCCACTTGCCCAGCCGGGCCCCGGTGTCCCTTCTCACAGGCGGTACGAGTGGTTCCGGCACCTCCTGAGCCCCGGGACCAGTCCGGCCTGTGGTGCGGGTGCTCACGGCCTGGCCACGCCGCCGGACCGTCCGGCCTCGACACTGAGACTCGCCAGCCCTGGGACCAGTCCCCGACTGTGGTGCCGGTCAGGCCTGCCGACCCCAACCGCGCTGATGGCCCGAGCGCGTACGAGCGCCGCTGCCAGGGCACGGCAGCGGACCGAAGACGTCTCTGCCCTCACCTCAGCGCCCTCGGCCCAGACCTGCCCGCTACAGTGCTCGCGAGCCTTCTGGGTCACGGGCTGCGCCGGCAGCCTCGGGCCCAGGCCTCAGCCAGCGCGGAACCCGAGCCGACAAGGGATCGTGACCACATTGTGACGAGCGGGGCAGCGCAGCGGGAGTGGGACAGGGGCTAGGTTGAGCCCCCGGGGGATGATCCCCTCCACCCCAAGGACGGGAAAGGAAAGACATGGATCGTCGGACCCTCATCGGTGCGGGTGCCCTCGCCAGCCTGGGGCTTGCGCTGAGCGCGTGCAGCTCGGAGCGGGCCTCCACCACCCCCAGCGGCGGCGGCAACGCGGCGGACACCCTGATCGGGATCGCGATGCCGACCAAGAGCCTGGAGCGGTGGAACAAGGACGGCAACCACCTCGAAGGCCTGCTCAAGAAGGCCGGGTACCAGACCACGCTGCAGTACGCCGACAACAAGGTCGACCAGCAGATCACCCAGATCCAGAACATGGTGAACCAGTCGCCGAAGGTGCTGGTGGTGGCGTCGATCGACGGCACCGCGCTGGGCCCGGCCCTCGACGCCGCGAAGGCCAAGAACATCACCGTGATCGCGTACGACCGGCTGATCAACAAGACCAGCAGCGTCGACTACTACGCCACTTTCGACAACTACAAGGTCGGCCAGCTGCAGGGTGAGTTCATCAAGTCGAAGCTCGCGAGCCTGCCCAGCCCGGCGACCATTGAGCCGTTCGCCGGCTCCCCGGACGACAACAACGCGAAGTTCTTCTTCTCCGGCGCCTGGGACGTGCTGCTGCCGCTGATCAAGGAGGGCAAGCTGGTCTGCCCGTCCGGCAAGGCCCCGGCCTCGAACGACCAGTGGACCACGATCGGGATCCAGGGCTGGGGCTCCGACACGGCCCAGTCTGAGATGCAGAACCGGCTGAACTCGTTCTACGGCGGCGGCACGAAGGTCAACATCGTGCTCTCGCCGAACGACTCGCTGGCGCTGGGGATCGCCCAGGCGCTGCAGGCTGCCGGGTACACCCCGGGCGCGTCGTACCCGATCCTCACCGGCCAGGACGCCGACAAGGCGAACGTGCTCAACATCATCGCCGGCAAGCAGTCGATGACGGTCTGGAAGGACACCCGGACCCTCGGCGACCAGGTCGCGAAGATGGTTGACCAGGTGGTCAAGGGCCAGACCGTGGAGACCAACGACACCGAGTCGTACCACAACGGGGTCAAGGCGGTCCCGACGTACCTGCTGCCGCCGGTGGTGGTGACGAAGGACGACATCGAGCCCATGCTGGTGAGCTCGGGCTTCTACAGCAAGCAGGACCTCGGCCTCTGAGCCGGTCTTGTCCCTGGTGCCCGGGCCGGCGGTGGCCCGGGCACCGTGTCCTACCCAGCAAGGAGGCTAGGTGGAAGACGTGGAAGACGACGTGATCCTCCAGATGCACGACATCGTCAAGGAGTTCCCCGGGGTGAAGGCGCTGTCCGGGGTGACGCTGAGCGTCCAGCGCGGCGAGGTGCACGCGATCTGCGGCGAGAACGGCGCCGGCAAGTCGACCCTGATGAAGGTGCTGAGCGGGGTTCACCCGCACGGCACGTACGAGGGCACGATCCTGTTCGACGGGCACGAGGCCCGGTACCGCTCGATCCGGGACTCGGAGGCCGACGGGATCGTCATCATCCACCAGGAGCTGGCGCTCAGCCCGTACCTGTCGATTGCGGAGAACATCTTTCTGGGCAATGAGCGGGCCTCGCTCGGGGTGATCGACTGGCACCGGACGAATGCCGAGGCGGCCGCGCTGCTGGACCGGGTCGGCCTGTACGAGAACCCGGCCACGAAGGTGATGGACATCGGGGTCGGCAAGCAGCAGCTGGTGGAGATCGCGAAGGCGATGAGCAAGGGCGCGCGGCTGCTGATCCTGGACGAGCCGACCGCGGCCCTCAATGATGCCGACTCGGCGCACCTGCTGTCGCTGATCCGGGGGCTGCGCGACCAGGGGATGACCTGCATCATCATCAGCCACAAGCTGAATGAGATCGCCGCGATCGCCGACTCGACGACGATTATCCGCGACGGGCAGACGATCGAGACCCTCGACATGCACGGTGACGAGCCGGTGAGCGAGGAGCGGATCATCCGGGGCATGGTCGGGCGCAGCCTCGACAACCGTTTCCCCGACCACACTCCGACCATCGGCACCGAGCTGTTCCGGGTCGAGGACTGGACGGTGCACCACCCGCAGGACCCGAGCCGTACGGTCGTCGACGGCGCGTCGCTGGTGGTCCACGCCGGCGAGATCGTCGGGATTGCGGGGCTGATGGGGGCCGGGCGGACCGAGCTGGCGATGAGCCTGTTCGGGCACAGCTACGGGCGGGACATCAGCGGCCGCACGTACATTCGGGGCCAGGAGGTGTCGCTGGGCACCCCCGGTGCGGCGATCGCGGCCGGGCTCGCGTACGCGTCGGAGGACCGCAAGCGGTACGGGCTGAACCTGATCGACGACATCAAGCACAACACGACTGCGGCGGCGCTGCGCAAGATCGCCGGGCTGGGGGTGGTTGACCGGGGCCGCGAGTACGTGGTCGCGCGCGACTACCAGAAGCTGCTCAACACGAAGGCGTTCTCGGTGGACGCCGTGGTCGGCAAGCTGTCCGGCGGGAACCAGCAGAAGGTGGTGCTGTCGAAGTGGATGTTCACCGAGGCGGACATCCTCATTCTGGACGAGCCGACCCGGGGTATTGACGTCGGCGCCAAGTACGAGATCTACACGCATATCAACGCGCTCGCTGACGCGGGCAAGGCGGTGATCGTGATCTCCTGCGAGCTGCCCGAGCTGCTCGGGATCTGCGACCGGATCTACGCCCTCAGCCAGGGCCGGGTCACCGGGGAGATGACGCGCGCCGAGGCGACCCAGGAGGGTCTGATGCGGTTGATGACCAAGGAGAAGGAGACGGTGCGGTGAGCACGTCAACGAACCAGGCTGCGGCCGAGACTGCACCGGCGCGGGGGGTGAGCCTGACGGCGGGGCTGCGCGAGTACGGCATTGTGGCCGCGCTGGTGCTGATCATCCTCCTGTTCCAGGCGCTGACCGGGGGCCGGCTGCTGATGCCGGACAACGTGGCCAGCCTGCTGCAGCAGAACGCGTACGTGATGGTGCTGGCGATCGGGATGCTGATGGTGATCGTCGCCGGGCACATCGACCTGTCGGTCGGCTCGGTGGTGGCGTTCATCGGCGGGGTGCTGGGGATCTCCCTGGTCAGCTGGCACCTGCCGTGGCCGGTGGCGGTGCTGCTGGCGCTGGCGATCGGGCTGCTGGTGGGCGCCTGGCAGGGCTTCTGGGTGGCGTACGTGGGGATCCCGGCGTTCATCGTGACCCTGGGCGGGATGCTGATCTTCCGGGGCCTGGCGATCATCCTGGTCGGCGAGACCCTGGCCGGGCTGCCGGCCGGGTTCGTGTCGATCTCGAACGGCGGGGCGGTCGGGCTCTTCGCGTACGCGGGGGCGCTGGACGTGTTCACCCTGGCCATCGGGCTGGTTGCGACGGCCGCGCTGGTGTGGAGCCAGCTGCGGGCCCGCGCGGCGATGGCCCGGCACAACCTGCCCGTGGAGCCGGGCTGGCTGATGGTGGTGAAGCTGGTCGTGGTGGTAGCGCTGATCTGGTTCTTCACCTGGACCCTGGCGCTGAGCACGATCGGCACCCCGTACGCGCTGCTGCTGTGCGCCGGGCTGATCCTGCTGTACGGGTTCGTGATGGGCCGGACCGTGTTTGGGCGCCACATCTACGCGATCGGCGGGAATGTCCAGGCGGCGGTGCTGTCGGGTGTGAACGTCCGGCGGGTCAACTTCATGATCTTCGTGAACATGGGCCTGCTGGCCGGGGTGGCGTCGATCGTGACCACGTCCCGGGCCGGGGCCGCGGTGGCGGCGGCCGGGCAGAACTACGAGCTGGACGCGATCGCGGCCTGCTTCATCGGCGGTACTGCGGTCACCGGTGGTGTCGGCCGGGTCAGTGGCGCGATCGTCGGCGCCCTGATCATGGGCGTGCTCAACATGGGCCTGTCGATCATGTCGGTGAACCCGGCCTGGCAGCAGGCGATCAAGGGCCTGGTGCTGCTGCTGGCGGTCGCGTTCGACCTGCTGAACAAGCGCAAGGCGGCCGGCCGCTGAGGCGTGGGGCGCGGCCTCGGCCCGGGGCCGCGCTCAGCTCCGCCCCTGGTCTGCCCGTACGGCTGACGAGGTCTGGCCCTGGGACGATCTCACCATCCAGGCCAGCCTGGGGCCCCACTGGACCACCCAGCTCGCACCTCGTACACTTAACGCAGGAAATCTGCGACGTACGCACAGTAGAGGGGGCGCGATGCTGCGGTTCCTGCGGGTCGAGAACTGGAAGTCCTACGACGAGCCGGCGGAGCTCACCATGGTGGCGACCAAGGAGCGTCAGCACGGCCAGCGGCTGGCGAAGGTGGGGCGCTCCCGGATCCTGCCGGTGAGCGCGGTCTACGGCGCGAACGCCGCGGGAAAGTCGGCGCTGGTCGAGGGGCTGGAGGCGCTGCGGAGCCTAGTGCTGACGACCCGACCGGTCGGGGCGATGCTGCGGCTGACCCCTCACCTGCTGCGAGGCAAGGGCCGCCCGACCGGCTTCCTGGTCGAGTTCGTGACCGCCGTACGGCTGCCGGGCGGCGGGGAGAAGGAGCAGGTCTTCCTGTACGAGCTGAGCGCTGACCGGAAGCGCGTCCACCGCGAGGCCCTCCTCCAGGTCAACCGGACGGAGGAGGTCTTCCTCTTCGAGCGCGACGGCGACCAGGTTCACCTGTACGGGTCGCTGGAGGAGAACGAGCTGGCTCGCGCCCACGTCACTGTGCTCGCGGCGAACCAGACCCTGCTCGGAGCGCTCGGCCCTGACATCGGTGGCCCCACGGCGGCAGCCTGGCAGTGGTTCGAGCGGCTGACGGTGATTCGCCCCAGCTACCCGTACCTCTTCCTGCCAGACCGGATCACGGCTGACGCGGTCTTTGCCAGTGCCATGAGTGCCGGACTGACGAGGGCCGACACCGGCATCTCGGAGCTGCGCCTGCAGGAGGTGAAGGTCAGCGCGCTCCCCGTCCCGGCTGAGGTGGTGGACGACCTGGTCGAGTCGCTGCGGGAAACCGGCGGGTCCTGCTGGCTGAGCCAGGACTACACCGTCTTGTCGGTCAACGACGACGGGGAGCCGGTCGCCCGGCGGCTGGTCGCCGACCACCGTCGCGAGACCGGACCCGACGAGCAGGTGTCCTTCACCCTGCCGCTGCGCGAGGAGTCGGACGGCACGCAGCGCTTCATGAACCTGCTGCCCATCCTGTTCCAGCTGCGCCAGGAAGATGCCCGACGGGTCTTCGTGGTCGACGAGCTGGAGAACTCGATGCACCCGAAGCTGACCGAGAGCCTGGTCGCCGCCTTCCTCGACGACCTCGGGCCGCACGACCGCCGCCAGCTGATCTTCACCACCCACGAACTCCAGCTCATGCGCTCCGACCTGCTGCGCCGCGACGAGATCTGGCTTGCCGACAAGACCGATGGACAGTCCAGCCTGACCAGGGTCTCCGACTTCGCCGAGGTCGGGGTACGCAAGGACGCCGACCTGCTGGGCTTCTACATGTCCGGCCGGATCGGCGGCATCCCGCGAGTCTGAGCGAGGCGACGGTGAGGGGGAAGTCACGCAGCACCGACGGGCGTCGGGGAGCCCGAGAGCGGGGAACCCGTCCGGTGCGCGAGCCGGTTCACCTCGTTGTCGAGGGCGCATCAGGTACGCACGTAGACGCTGCACGCGCCGAGGTCACCGGAGAGCATGAGGAGCATGAAGCCCACTCACGGCACTGCAACCAACTGGCACGTCTTCATGGCTGAGTCGAACGACCCTCGCGAGGCCGACGAGGAGATGGCGCGCGAGCTCGGCCTCATGGATGGGGCCAGCCAGTGGGGCTATGCCCTGTGGCGTCTGCCAGAGGACAACCCGGTACGTGGCCTCAGCTACGAGGGGGCCACCGAGTTCCTCCAGTCCGCCGGAACAGCACAGCGCATGACCATCGAGATGATGCGACACCAGTCCCAGCCAGAAGACGCCTACTACCTCTACGCCGTCGGCAAGCCAGGAGGCACCACCAGCCTCCAGGACACAACCATCACCTGGGCCGGCAAGACCACCCCCGTCGCCGAGAACGAGGTCTACACCGCCGCCGAGGCCGCCAAGGTCTACGCCTACTACCGCAAGCACGACACCGTACCCCCCGACTCCACCCTCCGCCTGGTCGACACCTTCCCCGTCGACTGAGCACTACACTCCCTCGGCCGAGCATCCTGACCCTAGCCATGCCTGCGCTCACGCCTGTCAGCTCTCGGGTCTACACTCCTGCGCAGGGCGAGCAGACGAAGGAGTTCTGGTGGCTGGTGGGCGTCCTCTGGTGGTGGTGATTCCGGGCATCGGCGGCAGCACGCTGGCCGACGAGCAGGGGCACACGGTGTACGACACCGACGCCTCCCACCTGGTGTCGCGAGTCTGTGACCCGTACGCCCTGCAGATTGACCGCTCGCTCCGGCCGACCGGGCGATCCGGTCGTTCGGGCTGGCGTGGATGCACCTGGTCACCGGGTACGAGGAACTGATGGCGGCCCTGGCCACGGAGCTGCGGCTGGCCGAGTCCGATGTGGCGGTAGCGGGTCTGGGGCCGGAGAACCTCGACGCGCAGCTGGTGTCGTTTCCGTACGACTTCCGCCAGTCGGTCGCCGACTGTGCTCAGGCCCTGGATGCTGCTCTCCGGATGCGCGTGCAGGGGCGCCCGGTGGTGCTGGTGGCCCACTCCATGGGTGGGCTGGTAGCGGCCCGCTGGTGGGCCGACCTCAGCGACGGGATCGATGTCCGGCAGATCATCACCCTGGGGACCCCGTTCCAGGGCGCTACCAAGGCGCTGGACTGGGTGGTCAACGGGATCACTGTCGCCGGGGTCCCCATCCCGATCGGCAGTGCTCCCGAGGTCTACCGCGGCTGGCCGTCGATGTTCGACCTGCTGCCGCACGCGCAGGTGGTCGAGGGCAACCCGGCCGGCGGCTACCCGCACCAGCTGCCGGAGACGGTCACCCGGGCGGTGCCTGGCTTCGCCGCCCGGGCCGAGCAGGCGTACCGGGCGAACGCCGAGATGCAGCGGGCACTGGCCGCCCGGGCCGAGAACGGGCACTGCTTCACCCCGTACTTCTCGCAGGCGAAGAAGACCCCCTGCCGGGCGCTCTTCACCGACGAACGACTGGTGACTCTCAAGGAAGACCCGGACTGGGTGCCGCCCGGCTGGGAGACCGGCGACGGGACCGTGCCGATGTTCTCGACGATCCCTCAGGCCCTGGAGGAGCAGCCACGGGCCTGGGGCCCTCAGCAGAAGTTGAGCCACGGCGACCTGGTCAAGTCCGAGGCCGTCGTCGAGGCGGTTGGCCGGTACGGGCTGACGCGGCTCCCCGGAGCCGCTCGGGGGCCAGACCACCACAGGCCGTACCTGCGTCTGGACCTGGATGACGTCCTGCCCGCCGGGCAGCCCCAGTCGGTACGGGTGCAGGTGATCGGACCCGAGGGAACGCCTCTCCGGGCAACCGAGGTGGCGGGGCGACTGGCCGGGCAGCGCTTCCGCGGCGAGGCCGACGGCGACGCCTGGACTCTGCCAGTCCCGGCGGTGGTCGAGGGCATCCACCAGCTGCGGGTGACCGCCACCGGGGTGCCCGATTGTGACCGGCTCACCATGACGACCACCGTGGGGATGACCTCGTGCGCGAACGCCTGACCTGGGACTCCCAGAACCATCCCACCAGCCTGGTGGACATGGTCCATGTCGGCTGGGTCCAGCGGCTGCTGCTCGCTGACCAGGGGCGAGGCTTCCCCGGCCCCGGTCCCGGCGATGCGGCAGCCAAGGCTCAGCGGATCATCGAGAAGCTGGCCGAGCTCGACATCACGTACGTTCACGAGCCGCCGGAGAGCACATCCACGACTCAGCAGGTCCGCCCGCTCGACGAGGTGCTGTCGCTGCGTCAGGCGACCTGCCTGGACCTGTGCGTCACCTTCTGCAGCGCTGCCCTCGACGCGGGCATCCACCCGCTGATCCTGGTCGTGGAGCAGAACGGAGGCCGGCACGCGCTGGTGCTGGTGCCGCACGACCGAACCTGGGCGAAGGGCTGCTCGGCCCTGATTGAGGGCGGTGTCTCCCGTACGCCGCTGGTCACCGACGGCACTCTGATCCAGGAGGACGTGTCGGAGCGCCCTGACGACGCCCAGGCCAGCTGGCTCGCGATCGATGTGCTTCAGGCGTGCTCCGGGACTGGGCCCGGGGCTGGGCTGTGGGAGAACGCGGTCGCCGAGGGAGCCCGGTACGTACGGGAGTGGGCCTGGGATGTCTGCGTCGACATCGGCGGGCTCCGCAGCACCAGGCCAGAGACCGCCCCACCGCGCCTGGTCAGCGTGGACCGGGTCCTAGCCCCCGCGTACCATCCACTGCCGGCTCACCCCACCCCTCTGCAGCTGGTCCAGACCCGGTACGGGGTGGTGCCGTTCGCGTACCGGCCCGAGCTGGACGAGCTGCAGAGCTGGGCGGTGACCCGACCGGCAGCGCCGGGACCGGACCTTGCGGTCGCGGTCGTCACCGGCGCGGGCGGCACAGGGAAGACCCGGTTGGCGGCCGAGCTCTGTGCGCGGCTGTCACCGATCGGCTGGTACGCGGGTTTTCTGCCTTCCACGGCCAGGCTCACCGATGACGAGCTGGGGGTGCTCGCCGAGCTCACCACCGAGCTGCTGGTGGTCGTGGACTATGCCGAGGAGTCCCGCAAGGACCAGCTGAGCCGGGTGCTGCGAGGGCTGCGAGGCCGCCGGTCGCCGACCCGGGTGGTGCTGACCGCCCGGGGCACCGATGTCTGGTGGGACCAGTTTCAGGAGGAGCTGATCACCGACGACATTCCGCTGCAGCCACCGAAGAGCATCCGAGCCCTGGACAAGCACCCCCACCCGGAGCTCCTGTACCGCCGGGCGGCCCGCAGGTTCGCCGAGAAGCAGGGCCAGTCGACTCCGACCAGCGTCCCCCCGGACCTCGGCGCCACTCCGCTCGATGTGGTGCTGCGGGCCTGGATCGCGGTGGCCGAGGAGAACTCCGAAGAGACGATCGGGCGGGAGGACCTGTACGAGCGGGTGCTGGCCACCGAGTTCGCCCGCTGGCGCAAGTTCCCCGCCCTGGCCGAGATCAGCACGGATCGTCTGCGCCGCGCCGCAGCCACCCTCAGCCTGCTGGCTCCCGCTCCCGACTATGTCGACGACGCTCTGGCGCGGCTTCCGAAGTGGTCGGCCGCCGACCATCGTAGCCGGGTAGCCGAGGTCCTGACGCAGGCGCTGCTCCGTCCTCACGACAGCGAAGGAGTACGGGTCCAGCCGGACCCGCTCGCCGACCACCTGATCCGCACTGTTTTCGAACAGCAACCCGCCTTGTTAGACCAGGTCCTCCCCTCAGACCCTCTCGACGTGCCCGGGATCGACGATCCCGACGCCGATGTGGCCGTGGTCGAGCTTGCCCTCGAGCAGGGCCGTCAAAGCCAGAACGCCTGCCTCACCATCACCCGCGCTCATCTGGACCAGCGGGACTCCTCTGTGGCCAGCCGTGCTCTTCAAGCCCGGCCGCACCTCTGGAGCAGCGCTCTGGACACGGCACTCACTCAGGGAGGTCCCTTCTGCCATTCCTTGGAGGCCCTGATCGCTTCGGGAGCTGACCTCCCGCTGGCCGAGATCCACGATGCCATCCCGCCGGATCATGGCTGGCTGCGCAGTGCTGCTCTGGCCGTTGCCCGCCGTCTCGCTGCCGAGCACCAAGGCCCGGCTGAGAAAGCCCGCTCGTTGAGCAACCTCGCCGTCCGGCTCGCCGACACCGGACACCGAGAGCAGGCCCTCACCACCGCCCAGGAAGCCACCACCCTCTACCGCAACCTCGTGAAGCAGAACCCCGCCGCCTACACACCCAACCTCGCCGCCTCGTTGAACAACCTCGCCAACCTGCTCGCCCAGACCGGACACCGAGACCAGGCCCTCACCACCGCTGAGGAAGCCACC
>CALBCJ010000022.1 GCA_937926975.1 uncultured Propionibacteriaceae bacterium
GTACAGCCAGTCGTTCTTCACCGCTCCTTCGTCCAGACCGGGGACTACGCGGCCGGCTGTGGTCGGGTCGGGCGTGCTGGTCTGCGAGCTGTGGTCGGGCCGGGCGTGCTGGCCTGCGGGTTGTGGTCGGGTTGGACGCACGGGCTCGGGGGCCGAGTGCGATCACCTCACCCGCTGTGGCTGGGTGCGGGCGCACAGGGTCACTGCTTGCTGATCCTCACCCGTCCCGATCAAGCACAACTCACGAACCAGAGGACCTGGTAGGGCTGGACGGTCAGCTGGTGCGGGGTCAGGTCGTAGTCGAAGCCGCTCAGCAGCTCGCTGGCCCGCGACGAGCCGACCAGGTCCCGCAGCCAGGCGGTGGCGATCTGGACCGGGGTCTCGCTGACGTTCGACAGCTGCACCATCGCGCCCAGCGGGTGGTTGCGGACCACCAGCAGCAGGCGCCGGTCGGGGGCGGCCAGCACCTGAGACTCGACACTGGCGTGCAGCTGCGGGGTCCGGGCCCGGACCTGCACCAGGTGACGGACCGCGGTCAGCACCCGGGCCGCCGGAGACCAGGTGTCGGACTCGGTGTCGGCGACCTGCTCCCAGTCCATCGTCGGCCGGTGCACCCAGCGGTTGTCACGGGCGTGGTCAGGGTCGTCGGTGTACGAGTAGTCGTTGAGCATCGCGATCTCGTCACCCATGTAGATCAGCGGCACTCCGCCGAAGCCCATGACCGCGGCGAACAGCAGCCGGATCCGGGCGATCGCAGCGTCGACCGCGAGCCCGTCGCCGGCTTCCAGGGCCGCCTCCAGCCCGGCCAGGCTGGCCATCGAGCCGGAGATCCGCCGGTCGTTGGTCTCCGGGTTGAACTGGAAGACCAGCCCCTTGGCGAACGAGCCCGGGGCCTCACCGGAGTAGAAGTCCGACAGGAACGAGCGGTGCCCCGGGCCGGTCACCATCGCGGCCGCCGCGTCGGCGTCGCTGATCGCCCAGCCGATGTCGTCGTGGCAGCGCACGTACGTGGCCCAGGTGGTGGTGCTGGCCTTGGGTGGGAACCGGCTCAGCGCCAGCTGCAGCAGGCGGGTGTCGCGGCTGGCGATCGCGCTCCACAGGTGCACCATCAAGGCGTTGTGGTACGCGGTGTCGCTGACCTTACCGTAGTGCTCGCCGATCCCGAGGTACTTCACCAGGTCGTCGGGGCCGACGATCGCCTCGGCCTTGAACGCCACCGCTGGGGCCACCACCCGCAGCAGGGAGCGCAGCACCCGGGTGATGTGGTGCACCTCGGGCTCGTTCTGGCAGCTGGTGCCCAGGCGCTTCCAGATGAACGCGATCGCGTCCAGCCGCAGCACCTCGACACCCTGGTTGGCGAGGTAGCAGATCACGTCGGCCATCTCGAGCAGCACGTCCGGGTTGGCCCAGTTCAGGTCCCACTGGTACGAGTTGAACGTGGTCCACACCCACGCCTGCAGGTCCTCGTCCCAGGTGAAGTTGCCAGGGGCGAAGTCGGGGAAGACCTCTGGCAGGGTCCGCTCGTACGCGTCGGGCTCGGTCCGGTCGTCGAAGACCAGGAAGTAGTCACGGTACTTCTGCTCGCCGGCCCTGGCCCGCTGGGCCCACTCGTGCTCGGGGGTGACGTGGTTGAGCACGAGGTCCACCACCAGCGAGATCCCCCGCTCCCGAAGCCGGGCAGCCAGGGCGGCCAGGTCGTCCATGGTGCCGAGGTCCTCGCGTACCGAGCGGTAGTCGGCGACCGCGTAGCCACCGTCGTTCTCCCCCGGCCGGGGCTTCAGCAGCGGCATCAGGTGCAGGTAGGTGACTCCCAGGCTCTCCAGGTAGTCGAGGTGGTCACCGATCTGGGCCAGGGTGCCGGCGAAGCGGTCGGTGTAGCAGACGTAGCCGACCATCCGCGGCTGCTGCAGCCAGTCCGGCGACAGCAGCCGGGCCTCGTCGAGGACTCGCAGGTCCTCGGGCCGCTCTGCGATCGCCCGGCTGGCCAGCTCGACCAGGCGCTCGTACGTTGTGCCGGCCTGCTCGCCGTACACGGCCTCCAGGCTCTCGCGCATCTGGGGGCTGTAGCGCTCCAGGCGGAGCCGCAACGACCGGGCGACGTCGGGCGGCAGGGTCGGTTGGACGAAGTCTCGCTGCTCTGCGGTCACAGGGTGACCCTCCCACATCCGGCCCCGGTTGTGCACGGCTTCGTCAGAAACCGAGCCGGTTGAGGTGCTTCGGGTCACGCTGCCAGTCCTTGAGCACCTTGATCCGCAGGTCCAGGTGGACCGGGGTGCCGAGCAGGGCGCTGACCTGCTGCCGGGCGGCGCTGCCGACCTCCTTCAGCCGCTGCCCGCGGTGCCCGATCAGGATCCCCTTCTGCGAGTCCCGCTCGACCACCATCGTGGCGAAGACGTCGAGCAGCGGCCGGTCCTCGGGGCGGCCCTGGCGCAGCCCCATCTCGTCGACCACCACCGTGATCGAGTGCGGGAGCTCGTCGCGGACCCCGTCCAGGGCGGCCTCCCGGATCAGCTCGGCGACCAGGGTCTCGGTCGGCTCATCGGTGAGGACCCCGTCCGGGTAGTAGGCCGGGCCCGGGGGCAGCAGCGAGCAGAGCAGGTCAGCGACCAGGTCGACCTGGTGACCAGTCAGTGCCGAGACCGGGACGATGTGCTCCCAGCGGACGTCGGCGCTCTGCTCCAGCCGCTGGATCGCCATCAGGTGGTCCCGCAGCCGGGGGCCGCTGACCAGGTCGGTCTTGGTGGCCAGCGCGACCAGCGCGGGCCGCTTCGACAGCTGCGCCACCTGCTGCGCGATGAACGTGTCACCGGGACCGATCCGCTGGTTCGCCGGCAGGCACACCGCCACCACGTCGACCTGGGACCAGGCATCACGCACCAGGGCGTTCAGCCGCTCCCCGAGCAGGGTCCGAGGCCGGTGCAGGCCGGGGGTGTCGACCAGCACCAGCTGGGCGTCGGGGCGGCTGACGACCCCCCGTACGGCGTGCCGGGTGGTCTGCGGCTTCGACGAGGCGATCGCGATCTTCTGCCCGACCAGGGCATTCGTCAGGGTCGACTTGCCGGCGTTGGGGCGTCCGACCAGGCAGGCGAAGCCGGACCGGAAAGGGGGCTCAGGGCTCACGCAGTCTCTCCTGGCGAGGTCGGGGACGTGGCGTCGTCCGGTTCCGGTGCCGGGCGCACCAGGACCGTCTGGATCTGGTTGCGGCGCCCGTGCAGCCGGTCAGCGACCAGCTCCAGGCCCTCCCAGAGCACGCTGGCCCCGGGGATCGGGACCTTGTTCAGCTGCTTGGCCATGATCCCGCCGACCGAGTCGACATCGTCGTCGTCGAGGTCCTTGCCGAAGAGCTCGCCGAGGTCGTCCAGCCCGAGCCGGGACCAGACCCGGTACGAGCCGTCGCCGAGGTCGGTGACCGGGGGGACCTCGTCGTCGTACTCGTCGACGATCTCGCCGACGATCTCCTCCAGGATGTCCTCGATCGTGGCCAGCCCGGCCGTACCGCCGAACTCGTCGACCACCACGACCACGTGGGAGTGGGCCAGCTGCATCTCCCGCAGCAGGTCGTCGACCGGTTTCGAGTCCGGGCAGAACGTGGCCGGGCGCATCTGCGAGGTCACCAGCTCGCTGGTCTGGGAGCTGGGGTGGTCGTACACCCGCTTCATGACGTCCTTGAGGTACAGCACACCCAGGATGTCGTCGAGGCCGCCGGGGCCGACCACCGGGATCCGGCTGAAGCCAGACCGCAGCGCTAGGGATGTCGCCTGCCGCAGGGTCTTGGTGGCCTCGATGAAGACCACCTCCGGCCGGGGGACCATCACCTGCTTGACGATGGTGTCGCCGAGGTCGAAGACCGAGTGGATCATCCGGCGCTCATCAGCCTCGATCTGGTTCGACGCCTCAGCCTGGTCCAGGTAGTCGCGCAGGTCGTCCTCGGAGGTGAACGGCCCGTCCGGGAAGCCCCGCCCCGGGGTGACCCAGTTGCCGACCACGATCATCACCTGCGGCACGAAGAAGAGCACCGTGGTCAGCAGGTTCATCAGCAGGGCGGTCCGCAGCGCGATCGTCTCGCAGTGCTGCTTGCCGAGGGTACGGCCAGCGACGCCGCCCACGATGAACAAGGCGGTCACCCCGATCGCCCCGCCAGCCAGGAGCCGCCCCCCGAGCGAGAAGATGCTCTGGAAGATGACCTGGGCCAGCATCAGGATCGCCAGCACCTCGAACACCAGCCGCAGGAAGAGCGCGGTGGTGACGGTGGGTGCGATGTCCTCGGCGATCTGCTCGACCCGGGCCGCGCCGGGCCGGTCGAGCTCCACCAGCTGCTTGGCCCGGCCCCGGGTCATCCGCTGGAAGGCGCTCTCGATGGCGGCGAACAGCGCCGCAAGCACGACAAGGAGGACGACGAGGGCAATCTCGGTCCAGAGGGTCACAACGGGTCACCTGGCTCGGGTACAGGACGGGCGTACTCTACTCGACCCACGCCCCACTAGGCCGGGTCAGCCACTGGCCAGGAAGGCGGCCACCCGGGCGATGTAGCCGGGCCGGTCGGCGAAGTACCCGCCGCAGTGGTCGAGCCCCTCGAAGGTCACCAGCTCGGTGCCGTCTCCCGAGGCGGCCAGCAGCTCCAGCGCGTGCCGGTACGGGACGACCGAGTCCTCGGTGGCGTGCAGCAGCAGCACCGGGCGCGGCGCCAGCCGAGCGACCACCTCGACCGGGCGGACCTGGGCGTAGCGGTAGCCGTACCCGACCCGGTTCACCAGGTCCGCCAGCGCCAGCACCGGCCCGGCCGGGAGCCGGCGGCGACGAAGGTTCGCCGCCACCAGGTCGTCCATCCGGGCGAACGGCGAGTCGAGGACCAGCCGCTCGACCCGTGGGTCGTCCGCGGCAGCCAGGATCGCCGTTGCGGCCCCCATCGAGAAGGCCACGACCGAGATCCGCCGCCCCGGCCGGTGGGTCGCCACCCAGTCGACCACCACCCGCAGGTCCTGCTGCTCGTAGAGGGCTAGGGACGCCGGCCCGTCACCCGACTCTCCGCAGCCGCGGAAGTCGAGCAGCACCACCTCGTGCCCCGCGCGCCACAGCCCGGGCCCCAGCCCCAGCATGTCGGCCTTGCTGCCGCGGTGCCCGTGGCAGCAGATGACGACCGACGTGGCCTCTGGGCGCGGCAGCAGCCAGCCCGCGACCGGGACCCCGTCGGCGGCGGTGAGCCGCAGGTCCTGCGCCGGTACCTGGACCTCGAACGGGGTGAACGTGTACGGCAGGGCCGGGCGGGGGCGGGCGTTGAGGGTCCAGGCGGTGAGCCCGGCCACCCCGACTGCCCCGATCCCGGCCAGTGCGGCCGCCGCCCCGGCAAGCCTCGACAGTCGTGACATCGCGATCCCTCTCGGGCACCACTCTAGGGTCGCCCCGGCCGCCGACCGGTACGGAGCCAGCACGTTGCTGGCGGGGAGGTCGGGCGGCAGGCTGGCCGGCGCTCTGCAGCCCGCCGCGGACCGCCCCCGGGTCAGATCGAGCGCCGGCTCAGCACCCCGTCCACCATCAGGTACCGCTCGGCGCCCAGGGCCTGGACGTGGTCGCGGTCGTGAGTGGTGAAGACCAGGGTCCGCCCGGCCGCAACCAGCTCGAGCAGGATCTCGTACACCTCGGCCACGGTGTCCTCGTCGAGGGCCGTGAACGGCTCGTCGAGGATCAGCACCTGCTGCTCCTCCATCACGGCCTGGATCAGTCCCACCTTCTGGATCATGCCCTGGGAGTACGCCTTCATCTTCTGAGGCAGCCCCGGGTCGAGGCCGAGCCGGTCCATCCAGTCAAGGATCTCGGCATCGCCGACCCGGCCCTGGATCCGGGCCAGCGCCTGCAGGTTCTCCAGGCCGGTCTGGTTGCCGACGAAACCTGGCCGGTCGATCAGGATCCCGAACCGGTCGGGGTAGCTGCGCCCGGGCGGCAGGAAGTCGTCCGCGATCAGCACCTGCCCCTCGTCGGGGCGCATCAGCCGAGTCATCACCCGCAGCAGGACCGACTTCCCCGAGCCGTTGGCACCCTGGATGGCGTAGATCCCGCCCCGGCGGATGGTGAGGCTCACCCCGTCGAGCACCCGCCGTCGGCGAAGAGTCTTGGTGACGCCCTGGACGTCGATCAGCGGCCGGTCGGTCATGGTGATCCCCATCTGTCGCAGGTCAGTCGAGCGGTGATGACCAGGAGGAGCGCGGACACCACCAGGATCCCGGTCGCCCACAGCGGCCCGGCCGGGTCGTCGAAGACGACCGAGGCGCTGTTGAGGGCGAACGGTGGAAGCCTTACGGCGCCGGCGACCACCAGCACCGCCAGGGCTACCAGGCCCGCCTCCGGCCGGGCCCCGAGCCAGCGGGCCAGCGCCACCGCCAGCAGGCAGACCAGCAGCTGGAGCACGGTGTTGACCACCAGGTGGTACCCCAGCCAGAAGGCCCCCTCGCCCCAGTCCGGGCAGTGCCAGGCAGCCACGGCGGCGACGAGGCCGACCGCGACCAGTGGCCAGACCAGCACCTGGCCGAGCCAGCTCGGCAGCCGCCGGCGCCACCAGTGCCAGGCCGACCCGTACCGGACGGCCGAGACTGCGTACTGGGCCTCGAGCTCGCGCTCCAGGCGGAGCAGGAACCCGTACACCGGCCCCAGGAAGATCATCAGGTAGCCGAGGTAGGCCAGCGACAGCGGCCGCTTCGGGCTGGCCCCGTAGAGCACCCAGCCGACGCTCTCGACCCAGCTGGTGGTCGAGGCTTCCGTCAGCAGCAGGGCTGCCGAGCCAACACTGATCAGCGGTACGGCCAGGTCTGCCGGTCGCACCTTCAGCCGCGGGGACGGGGACAGGACACCAGCAGTGAGCAGCACCAGCAGGACCACCAGCCCGACCTGAGCAGCCCAGAGGGTCAGGCTTTCGACTACCCCTTCGAGCACCACGCCAGCGAGTCGGAATGGAGCCGCCAGTACCTGAAGCCAGCCGTCCCTTCGGAAGGACACCAAGGTTGCCAACCACAGTATCGGCGCCACCGCCGCCCAGGCCCAGCTGTCACGGGACCGGGAGGTGATCGCCAGGCACCGAATCCCGGCGACGCCCCCGACCCAGGCCACCGTCCCCAGCGGTCCCAGCAACCACGGCGGAGGTGGCGTGGCTCCCAGCCTCGTCACCAGCAACTGGCTCCAGCCGGCCTCCCAGGGCAGCCCGGTCGTGGTGACCAGCGCCAGCACCGCTAGGACCAGGGCGGCGGCAGCCGCTACCACCACGCTGTCGCCTGTGACCGCCCAGAGCCAGCGGGCCGCGCTCCCCCGGCGCAGCCGGATCTCCACCGCGGCCAGCTGGCGACCCCGCCGCAGGCCGTCGACGAGCATGATCGCCGTCACCGGGTAGATGATCAGGTACGGGTTGAGCAGGACCTCCATCACCTGGTCCCAGGCATTGCCTCCTGGTTGCTGCTCGAAGCGAGCGAGCACCGCGGTGAACGCCCCCACCGCTGCCACTATCACCAGTGACCAGGCCGACTGGCGCACCGCCTGGCGGATCACTGCAGTCGGGGCAGGTCAGACGATCGCCAGACCGTGACCGCGGCAGCCGCCACCGCCAGGACCACCAGCCCGGCGAAGGGCAGGACCGGCTTCCAGACCGGGAGCTGGGTCAGGTCGAACGGGGTGGCGGTGAAGGGTGAGTAGCTCTCGAGCCCCGCCACGGCCATGCCGAAGCCGATCACCAGCGAGGCGGCCCAGGGCAGACTGAGCGCTAGTGCCCGGTTGGTGACGAGGAGGGTCGTGGTCAGCGCCAGCCAGGCGTAGCCAATGGCGTGGGCACCGATCCACACAGCGATCACCACTGGGTACAGCCACTCACCCCAGACGGTGACCTGGGAGAAGGTGGTGATGGTCGCAGCGCTCCGAGCCGGGCTCCCCTCGTAGATTTCGGGCCGGTAGACCGGCTCGGTCAGCAGGCTCAGCCCGTACAGCCCCAGCACCGTACCGCCGAAGGTCACCCCGGTGACCAGGGCGCAGTGGGCATACGCCCGCAGCAGGGTCCGCCGCAGGTCACTGCGGCACCGGGTGTAGGTGAGGAAGCGCTGGTGCACCAGACCCTGCCAGCCGAGCACGTACGGGATGGCCGCCAGCAGCCCCAGCAGAATTCCGATCGGATTGAGCCGCAGCATCAGCATGAAGTACTCGAGCTGAATGGCCAGCCCATAGTCTTCCGCCACCGACCGCGCGACCAGAAATGGCACTATGCCGACAGCTGCGACGGTCAGGCCGACCGCCGCTGCCGTACCCCGGCTGAACCGCCCCATCAAGGGCCGACCCCTATGCCTCGTACCAGGAGCCAGTCACCTGCACCCTGACGAGGGTCGACAGGTCGTTGTGGAACTGAATCCGGACCCGAGTCCCAGCAACAAACCAGTTCGTCAGACTGGCCACCGTCCCATCATCGATACGGACCCAGCGAGCGCCCGCAGTGGTGCCGCTGGCGGACTGCATCCGAGCATCGACCAGGTAGTGCCCGCCAACTGTCCGGGAGAAGATCCGACCCGGGTCGTCAGTGGAGCTCTTTTGGGCGTAGTCCGAGTAACCATACCCACCCACTCTCTCGACCGTTGCGTTGTAGCTCTTCGTCGTGTAGTCAGCGTGAGCGCTCACCGCTCCCGCAAGCGAGACCAGGATGACCAGCAGAAACACCTGAACTAGCGACTTTGCCCTCATAAGTCCTCCTCTGGGGTGAGCTGGTAGCAGGACCCTAAGCCCCCACCCAGGGAGTGTCAAGGGGGTCGACGTCAAGTCAGACGTGGTCCTCAGCGGCGGTGCTTGCGGGCTGCCCAGGCCTGGGTGATCTCGTCGTTGAGGCCGAACATCTGGGCCTTCTCCTCCGGCTCGGCATGGTCGAAGCCGAGCAGGTGCAGCAGGCCGTGCACCAGCAGGTACTCGGCCTCCTCGTCGGTCGTCCGGCCGCTGTTGGGGGCCTGGCGAGCGGCCACCGCGGGGCACAGCACGACGTCACCGAGCAGGCCCTTGGGCGGCTCCTCCTCGTCGTCACGGGGCGGACGGAGCTCGTCCATCGGGAAGCTCATCACGTCGGTCGGGCCGGGCTCGTTCATGAACCGCAGGTGGTACTCGGCCATGGTCGGCTCGTCCACCAGCAGGATCGACACCTCGGCCTGCGGGTGGATCCGCATCCGGCGCAGCGTGAACCGAGCCAGGGCCACCAGCCCCAGCTCGTCGGCCGAAAGCCCGGACTCGTTGGTGATGTCGATCATGGCTGCCTCCGCGGGCCGGGCTGCGTCGCGTCGTACCGGTCGTAGGCTGCCACGATCCGCCCCACCAGCTGGTGGCGGACCACGTCGTGGCTGGTCAGCTCGCAGAAGGTCAGGCCCGAGATCCCGTCCAGGACCGAGCGGACCTGCCGCAGCCCCGAGGTGGTCCCCCCGGGCAGGTCAATCTGGGTGATGTCACCGGTGACGACCATCTTGGAGCCGAAGCCGAGCCGGGTCAGGAACATCTTCATCTGCTCGGTAGAGGTGTTCTGGGCCTCGTCGAGGATGATGAAGGCATCATTAAGGGTCCGGCCCCGCATGTACGCCAGCGGCGCCACCTCGATGGTGCCGGCGGTCAGCAGCCGGGGCACCGAGTCCGGGTCAACCATGTCGTGCAGCGCGTCGTACAGGGGGCGCAGGTACGGGTCGATCTTCTCGCTCAGGGTGCCAGGCAGAAAGCCGAGCCGCTCCCCCGCCTCGATCGCCGGGCGGGTCAGGATGATCCGGTTGACCCGCTTCTCCTGCAGCGCGGCGACGGCCTTCGCCATCGCCAGGTAGGTCTTGCCGGTGCCGGCCGGGCCGATCCCGAAGACCACAGTGTGCCGGTCGATGGCATCAACGTAGCGCTTCTGGTTCAAGGTCTTAGGCCGGATTGTCTTGCCGCGGCTGGAGAGGATGCTCTGGGTGAGGACCTCGGCCGGGCGCAGCCCCCCCGGCTCGGTGGTCATCGACACCACCCGCGCCACATCGGCCGCGGACAGGCCCTGGCCGGTCCGGACAATGGTGACCAGCTCGGTGAGGACGTCAGCGGCCCGGGTCACCTCGTCGGGCTCGCCGCTGAGGGTGACCTCGTTGCCCCGGACGTGGATCTGGGCGGCCAGCTCGCGCTCCAGGATCCGCAGGAACTCGTCGCGGGGGCCGAGGACCGTGACCATCGAGACCGACGCGGGCACGGTCACCCGCCTCTCGGCCGCAGCCGTACCGGGGACGACGTCAGAGGGAGTCAGGATCAGCCCTTCCGTTGAGGTGACTGGGCCATCCTAGTCAGAGCGCCCGGCGGCGGCACCGGGGTACCGGGCCGCCGCCGAGCAGGCAGGTCAGAGCGGTTCAGAGGACGCCGACGATCTCGGTGACGAAGACCAGGGTCGCCCCGCCGGGGATCCCGGCCTGCGGCACGCCGCGGTCGCCGTACCCGAGGGCGGCCGGGATGGACAGCAGCACCCGGCTGCCGACCCGCTGCCCGAGCAGGCCCTGGTCCCAGCCCTGGATCACCTGGCCGACGCCGATCTGGAAGTCGAGCGGCTGGCCCCGGTCGTACGAGCTGTCGAAGACCGCGCCGCCCCAGGTCTGACCGAGGTAGTGGGCGACGATGTGGTCACCGGCCGCGACCTCCCGGCCGTCGCCCTCGTCGAGGACCTGCACCTGCAGGCTGTCCGGAGCCGGCTCGGGGGGAAAGGTCAGGGAGGGCTTGGCGCCCTTGGCCCCCGCGACGGAGGGCATGGTCGGATTCGTCATGCCCGCCAGGCTACGGGACCCGCCAGTGCTCGCGCCTTGCTCAGCCCAGCGACCTACTTCACGGCACCTGCGGTGAGCCCCTGGACGAAGGCCCGCTGAGCCACCAGGTAGCCGGCCACCACCGGCAGGCTCATCAGCACCAGGGCGGCGAAGATCTTCGGTACGTCCGAGCCGTACTGGCTGGTGAAGAAGGCGGGGACCTGGGTGATCACCCGCGAGTCCTCCCGCTGCATCACCAGCAGTGGCAGGAAGAACTCGTTCCAGGCCTGCAGGAAGGTCCAGATCACGACCACGGCCGAGATCGGACCGGAGAGCGGGATCACGATTCGGACCAGCGCCCCGAAGGAGGTGGCGCCATCGACCCGGGCGGCCTCCAGGATCTCGTCGGGCAGGTCCTTGAGGTAGCCGGTGACCAGGGTGAGCGTGAAGGGAACGGTGACCGCCGCCAGCGGCACGGCCACCGCCAGCGGGTTCGAGAACAGCCCGAGCCGCTGCACCACGATGAAGATCGGCACGATGATCGTCAGCACCGGCAGCACCAGCCCGACCAGGATCGCGGAGTAGATCAGGCGGCGCCCAGCCAGCCCCAGCTTGGTCAGCGCGTACCCGGCCAGCATCGTGCAGCCGTACCCGATAGCCACCGTGGTCACCGCGATCACCAGGCTGTTCAGGGCATAGCGCAGGAAGGGGGTCCGTGACAGGACCGCGCTGTAGTTGGCCACCGCACCCTCGCCCTGGAACGAGGTAGCGACGATCACCACCAGTGGCAGCGCGAAGACCGTGGTGACTAGTCCGGCAGCCAGCAGTCGTACGGCCCGCGCCAGGCGGGACTCGCGAAACCCGGTCATGCTCGCCTCCGCACCCAGGCCGGGAGCCGCTGCAGCACGGTCACCAGGACCGATACCGCCAGCAGCAGCATCGACAAGGTGGCCCCGTAGCCGGCGTTGAAGCGCTCCACGGTCTGCTGGTAGATGTACGTGGCGGGGAGCTCGGTAGCCCGGGCCGGCCCGCCACCGGTGGTCAGGAAGACCAGGTCGAAGGTCTTGATCGACCCGATCAGACCGAGCACCACCAAGGTGACATGGGTGCCTCGCAGCTGCGGCACCACGATGTGGCGTACCGTCCGCCACAGTGAGGCTCCGTCGATCTGGGCGGCCTCCAGGTGGTCCACGCTGATCTGAGTCAGGGCGGCCTGGTAGAGCACGAAGCTGAGCCCGGTCCACTGCCAGATGTTGACCGCTGCCAGCGACAGCAGCGCCAGCCGCGGGTCCGACAGCCAGGCCTGCCGCAGCCCGGACAGCCCGGCCCCGGCCAGAGCAGCATTGAGCTGACCGTCCGGGGCCAGGATCTGCCGGAAGGCAGTGGAGACCGCCGCCGGCGCCATCACCACGGGCAGGAAGAGGACCGCGGTGAAGAGCGGGTTGAGCCGGCTGGGCCGCGACAGCAGCAGCGCCATCCCCAGCCCCAGCAGCATCTGGGTGCTGATCGTGACCGCCGCGAAGAGCGCTGCGTGCAGGTAGGCGGAACGGACCACCGGGTCGGCCAGGGCCGTCTGGTAGTTGGCCAGGCCGACCACGGTGTGGGTAGGTGAGATCCCGTTCCAGCGCAGGCTGCTGACGTAGGCGTTGTAGGCGATCCCGCCGTACACCACGACACCGACCAGCAGCAGCGCCGGCGCGACGTACGCATAGCCCGTCCAGGACCGCCCTGCCCTGCCCCCCAGGCCGGTCACCGGCGGCTGGGCCGCTCAGTGGGCGGCATCGATGGCTCGCTGGACATCAGCCGCCGCAGCCTGCGGGGTCTTGGTCCCGGTCCCGACCGCCGCCAGGGCGTCAGCGAGAGCGGCCTGAACATCGGCACTGGCGATCTGGCGCGGGCCGGCCATGCCCTCCAGAGCCGGTCCCTGCGCCTCGACCAGCTGCTTCTGCGCCGGGGTCAGCACGTCGGACGTGTCGATCGGGACCGACTTCAGCGCCGGCTGCTGCATCGTGGCCGCGATCCGCTTCTGGCTGGTCTCAGAGGCTGCCAGCCAGCGGACGAAGACCGTGGCCGCCTCGGGGTTCTTGGCCTTCTGGCTGACGGCCCAGCCGACATCTGGCCCACCGGCCATCACCAGCGAGGCGGTGCCGGAGGGGTTGACCACGCTCGGGAACGCGACGACCTGGAACTCGGTCGTGGTGAGGTCCTTGCCGTACGTCTTCGTGTACGCCGCCAGCTGCTGCTTGGTCATGTCGCTGTTCTGCCAGGAGCCGAAGGCGATCATCCCGGCATCCCCCTGGCGGAAGGCGTCAGCAGCGTCCGGGTAGGCGGTCTGAGCGAAGGCTCCCTCCTGGATCACCTTGGCGTCGACCAGCGTCTTCCAGGCCTCGAAGGCCTTGACCATCTCGGGGCTGTCGAACTTCTGCTTCTTGCTCATCGCCTGGTAGAAGTAGCCCTTCGAGGACTGGTTGGCCAGGGCCTGGAAGACGTCGATGTTCTGCCAGCCGTCCTTGGCCCCCTGCACCAGGCACTTCTTGCCGGCCGCGGCCAGCGTGGCGCAGGTGTCACGCCACTGGTCCAGGTTCGTCGGGACCGTCGCCCCGACCGAGTCCAGCAGGGTCTTGTTCACCTCGATGGTTCCGGCGCCGGTGACCATCCACGGCACCCCGATCTGCCTGCCGTCAACGCTGAGCTGGTCGGCTGCCAGCAGCTTGTCCTTCCAGCCTGGCAGGGTGGCGTCCAGGGACCTGGTGAGGTCAGCAGCCAGCGGAGCGAACTGGGTCGACATGGCGCCCACCTGGAGCCCGAAGACGTCGGGCCCCGAGTCTGAGGTGAGCCCGAGCCGGAGCGTGTTCACGTAGTCGCTGTACTGGATGAACCGGTAGCTCACCGTGATCTCGGGGTGGTCCTTCTGAAAGGCCTGGACCCACTCCGGCGCACTGCTCTGGTCAGGGTTCCAGCCCCAGACCGTGATCGACCCGGAGCCGGTGCTGGCCGTCGCAGGGCCGGGGGCGGCCCCGGTCGACGAGCAGCCGGTGAGCGCCATCAGCCCAGCGGCGAGCAGCGCCAGGGCACGGCGACGGAACGAGACTGTCATGCCTTCTCCTCGGGTACGGGCGGCGTCGGCCGCAGGGCGTTGGGAATCCACTGGTGAGTGGCCGCGTCGACCAGCGCCACCACCAGCTCGGCCTGGTCGCGGTGGTCGGGTGGCCGCCTCACGGCCAGTCGGAGCCGGTGCTGGCCGGGGGCCAGGTCCAGGTCCAGGTACTGGCCCACCGGTGGCATGTGGGGGGCGGGGAACATGTAGCTGCTCGCCTGGGCAGCATGGAGGAAGGTGCCGTCCAGCCAGGCGCGCAGGTGCTCGGAGCAGTTGAGCATCAGGCGGACCGGGCTGGTGCCGTGCGAGTCGAGGCTGTACTCCAGCACCAGGATCCGGTCAGCGAAGTCATCCCGGTCCAGCCGCAGCCAGGTGCCGGGAACGGTGGTCTCGACCAGCTCGGCGCTGATCTCGGCGCTTCCCGGTGGCGGCAGCTCGGTCTGGTCGCGGATGTCCCAGCCGCCGTGCTCGGTGGTGGTGAACCCCATCCGTACCGGAACCGCCCAGCGGCTCGGGTCGAAGGGGCCGTCCGGCGCGGCCTGGTGCGGCTGCTGGGCCAGCCGGTCGCGCAGGCTCTCCACCAGGTCGGTGAAGTCGTCCAGGGTGGCCGGGGCGTCCAGGCCGACGATCTGGTCACTGAGCACCAGGTCGCACCCGATCGGGTGCAGCCAGCGCGGCTCGATCTGGTCGGGTCCGAGGATTCCCAGCAGTGCTCCCAAGGTGGCGGTCGAGGAGTCGCAGTCGCCGCCGCAGTTGTTGCAGATCAGGATCCGCTCACCGAATGTCCGCCCGGTCAGCCACCCGGTGATCACGAAGCCGGTGTTGACCCGGACGTCGGTGAAGTCGTCGTTGCCGTACCGCTCCACGGTCCGGGCCCGGACCTGGGTCCAGTCCAGCCCTTGGTCGACCCAGCCCAGCGTGTCCCGTACCACCTGGGCGATGCCGCCACCGCCGTTCGGCAGGTTCTGCAGCGCGGTCTCGATGAGCCGGCGCGGGTCGCTGCCAGCGAAGGCCGCGGACTCTAGCCGGGCCCAGAACAGGGCGGCGACCAGGCCGTCCCCGTCGTGGTCGAAGCAGGCGTCCTCGTAGCAGTAGGCCTGGGCCCGGTCCGGGTCCCCCGGAGCCAGGCAGGCCCACAGCTCGGCCCGGATGGCAGCCCCCTCGCCGCAGGTGAACCAGTTGTCGAAGCGTCCGCTGTGGGGCGGGCGGATCCCCTCGCGCAGGTTCCGCAGCCCGACCCCGTACTCGTTCCAGGGGAACTGGACGTGCCGCAGCCAGCCGTCGGCCAGCAGCTGCCGGTCGACCCGGGGCTGGTCCAGGTCCCGGATCAGGCAGGCGTAGACCACCTGGAGGTCGAGGTCGTCGTTGGGGACCATGGCCTCGGGCACGGGGCGGTAGTAGTCCGCCTGCAGCGGACCCGTCAGCCCCTCGAAGGTCTGCCCCAGCGTCCCCCCGACTGCTTTCCCCAGCCAGCAGCCCATCGTTCGCTCGCGTACGGTCGACATCCCCCCACTTCCTCGTGTATCGGTACACCGCAGGATGTATCGTTACATGCCCTCCGGGTCCTGTCAACCGTCTGTGGCATGCTGACCCGGGAAGGCGACAGCCCAGCCCGGCCCTGAGCCCCCGCGGAGCCTGGGCGGTCAGGCACGATCAGGAGGAGTATGGCCAGCCTGCGGGAGGTCGCGGCCCTCGCCGAGGTGTCCCCGATGACGGTGTCGAACGTTCTGAACGGCCGCCCCTCGGTCTCCCCCGCGATCCGGCGCCGAGTGGAGAAGGCGCTGCGCGAGACCGGGTACGTCCGCAACGAGGCGGCTCGGGCCCTGCGGGCAGGACGGACCAAGGTCGTCGGAGTGCTGGCGATCGAGGCGGTCAACCCGTTCTACGGCGAGCTGGTGGCCGGGATCGAGGAAGGGCTGGACGGCGAGGACGTGCTGGTCGTGACCGCCACCAGCCATGCCCGGCGAGAGCGCGAGCTGGTGGCGCTGCGCCGTTTCGCCGAGCTGCGGGTCCGGGGCGTGATCGCCACGGCCTCCAGCTATGACGACGAGCTGCGAGCCGCGTTCCAGAGCCTGTCCGACTCCGGGGTCCCGGTCGTCCTGGTGGCCGACACCGACGACGGCTTCGAGACCTGTACGGTCTCCGGCGACGACCGGGCCGGCGGCCGGCTCGCGGCGGAGCACCTAGCCGCCCTGTCAGTGACGGGTCTGGGGTACCTGGCTGGGCCGGTCGAGTCGGTGGTGCACCGGCGCCGGGTCGACGGCTTCCGGGAGGTGCTCACCGAGAGCGGCCTGGAACTCACCGGGGCGCTGGACTGTCCCGGTGACGGCCTGGCCGACGGGCTCACCGGAGGACGCCGGCTGCTGACCAGCACCCCCCGCCCGCGGGCGGTCTTCTGCACCAATGACCTGCTGGCGCTCGGCCTGCTGCAAGCAGCCACCGAGGCTGGCCTGAGCGTTCCCGACGAACTGGCGGTGCTCGGCTACGACGACATCCCGTTCGCTGCTGGGGCCGCCGTACCGCTGTCGTCGGTCGGCCAGGACACCCGCACCATGGGCCGCGAGGCGGCCCGGCTGCTCCAGGCGGAGACCTCAGCCCGGGACGACCACCGTCATCAGCACCTCGTGGTACCTCCGGCCGTCCTCGCCCGTACCAGCACCCAGCCGGCCCGCTGAGCGGTCAGCCAGCGAAACGGTCGGTGGCCTGCACCAGCTCGGAGGCGATCATCGGCTCGAAGGCCGAGTGGCCGGCCAGGACCACCCGCAGGTCAGCCTCCGGCCAGGCCTTCGCCAGGTCGTACGCGTTGCGGACCGGGCAGCACATGTCGTACTGACCGTGCACGATCACGCACGGCAGGTGCTGGATCCTCGGCACGTCACGCAGCAGCTGGTCGGGCTCGAACCAGCCGTGGTTGACGAAGTAGTGGTTCTCGATCCGGGCGAAGGCCACCTTCCCGGCGTCAGTGCCGTCGGCGGCGATCCCGGGCGGGGTGACCAGGGTGACGGTCGCGCTCTCCCAGGTGCTCCAGGCCACACCGGCCGGGACGTGAACCGCGGGGTCCGGGTCGAAGAGCAGGTCGTGGTAGCGGGCGATGTTGTCGCGGCCCTCGCTGCGGCCCTCCAGCAGCCCAACGGCGCGTCCGTCGGCCTTGAGCAGCGGCTCCTCGAAGACCCTCCACCACTCGGGGCGGACCATCCCGGCCGGGCCGTTGTAGAACCAGTCCAGCTCGAACGGGCGCAGCATGAAGATCCCGCGCAGCACCATCTCGGTGACCCGGTCGGGGTGGGTCTCGGCGTACGCCAGCGCCAGCGCGCTGCCCCAGGACCCGCCGAAGACCTGCCAGCGCTCGATGCCGAGGTGCTCACGCAGCCGCTCGATGTCAGCGACCAGGTGCCAGGTGGTGTTGGCCGACAGGTCGGCCTCCGGCTCGGCCGCGTGCGGAGTGCTCTGGCCGCAGCCGCGCTGGTCGAACAGCACGACCCGGTAGCGCTCGGGGTCCCAGAACCGGCGCTGGTCGGGGCTCGTGCCTCCGCCTGGTCCGCCGTGCAGGAAGACCGCCGGCTTGCCGTTCGGGTTGCCCGACTGCTCCCACGACAGGACCTGCCCATCGCCGACCTCGAGCATCCCCGTCTGGTACGGCTCGATCGGCGGGTACAGCCCGCGCTCGGGCCGCAGCCCCGCTCCCGGGTCAGTCATCGTCGTCCTCATCCTCCCGGTCAGGGTCGATGATGTGCATCGCGGCCTCCTCGGCGCTGGCCGCTCCCCCGTCGATCCCGACATCCTCAGCGACCACGTCCTGGGTGTCTGTCTTGGCATCGACCAGCCGGCCGGCCCGCCGCCCTCCCACCTCACGCTTCTCGTGCGGGTCGTCGCGCCACGTCGGCCTGGGCGCAGCCGGGTCCGGCTGGGGCTCCTCCTGCGACAGCTTCAGGTCCATCGGCTCGCCCTGGCGCATCTCCGCAGCGGTGCTGCCGAAGCCCTGGGCCACTGACCAGTGGTCGGGGGCGATGAAGCCCTCGTCGAGCACATCAGGCACGCCCCGGTCGACCAGAGTCTGGTCAGCCTGGAGCTGGTCCAGCTGCTCCGACACGTCCGGCAGGTTGTCGAGCTCGGTGTCCATGCCCAGATCCTGCCACTAACCAGCAGAGCCGTCACTGGTCAGGGCCGGGTTCGTGTCTCGCGCGTACGATCCCGACCCATGAGCGCCTCCCCGCCGAGCCCGGTGCGAGCCCCGGTGCCGGCGAGTCCCCAGCTGCTCGACGTCGTGATGGCGGTCTTCTGCGCTCTGCTGCTGATCTCGAACACCGCCGCCACCAAGGTGATCCAGCTCGGCGGCTCGTGGGCCCCCGGCGGGCTGCAGGTGCTGCCACTGGTCACTGACGGTGGCGCCCTGCTGTTCCCGTTCACGTACATCCTCAACGATGTGCTGACCGAGGTGTACGGGGGTCGCCGGGCCCGCCGGGCGATCGGGCTCGGCTTCGCCCTCGGGCTGCTGGCCTCGGTCACCTTCTGGCTGGTCGACCTGGCCCCGCCGGCAGCCGACTACCAGCACGCCAGCGCCTTCCACGCCGTTCTCGGCTTCGTGCCCCGGGTTGTCGCCGCCAGCCTGGTCGGCTACCTCGTGGGGCAGCTGCTCAACGCCCAGGTCGTGGTCCGGCTCAAGCAGCGCTCCCGGCCCGGGTCGCTGTGGTGGCGGCTGCTGTCGTCGACCCTGGTCGGGGCGCTCGCCGACACGGCCCTGTTCTGCCTGGTGGCCTTCGCAGGGGTGCTGTCAGCCCCGGCCATGGTCAACTACATCCTGGTCGGGTACCTGTACAAGGTCGTCGTCGAGGTGGTGATGCTGCCGGTCACGGTCCGCGTGATCGCGGCGGTCAAGGTCCGCGAGGGGCTGCCCCGGGCTGCGGTCACAACCGAGGCTAGCCCCGCTAGGCTGAAGAAGCCCTGAACCCGACCCAGAGGTTTGCCGTATGCCATCAGTGCGCACCGTGTGGAGCGCCGTCACCGGAGCCGCCCGGTCGACGCTCGCCCGGGGTATCCGTCAGACCCCTTGGCTGTACGACGCGGCGCGGAGCACGTACTTCGACCTGGCCAACCTGCGGCTGACGCAGGACCTCGCCTACCGGGAGTGGCTGCAGGCGCACCGGGTCTCCGGCTCGTCGCTGGCACAGCGCCGGCTGCACTCCCGCTCGTGGGAGCGGCAGCGGTACCTGAGCCTGGTGGTTGACGTGGCTGGTGCCGACCCCGACCAGGCGCTGCGGCTGGTCCGCTCGGTCGTAACCCAGGCCTACGAGCAGTGGGAGCTCCTGGTCTGCTCCGACCTGCCGTTCCCCCTGCCTGAGCGGGGCCTGGAGCAGGAGCGGATCCGCACCCTGGCCCGGCCCGGCAGCCGGGTCGAGCGGCTGAACGAGGCGCTGGAGCGGTGCCAGGGCGACTTCGTCTGCTTCCTCACCACCGACGACGTGCTCTACCCCACCACCTGCTACGAGCTGGTGGCCGCCCTTGAGGCCTGCCCCGGCGCCGAGGTCTCGTACGGCGGTGAGGACCTCGTCGACCTGGAGAACCGGCCCACCGGGACCCGCTACCGCCGCCGGGAGCCGTTCTTCAAGCCGGACTGGAACCCAGAGCTGCTGCGCTCGGCGCCGTACCTGGGCTCAGCCACGCTGCTGCGCACCAGCCTGGTCCGGGCGGTGGGTGGCTTCCGGGACCTGACCGGCGCCGACGACCCGCAGCTGCAGCTGTGGGACCTGCATCTGCGGGTCACCGAGCGGGCGGCCGGTGTGGCGCACGTCGTCGAACCGGTCGCCAGCCGTCGGGCCGGGCTCGCCACGATCGGGCTGCCTGACGAGGCCGGCGCCGAGACCGGCATCACCGCCGGTGCCGGTGTGACCGCCGTGCTGCGCTCTGCAGCGACCGCCGAGGGGCGCCCCGACGCGGCGGTCCGGCGTCAGCCAGAGCTCCCGGAAGCCTGGCAGACCCGCTACCCGGTGGTCGGCGAGCCGCTGGTGTCGATCGTGGTCCCCAGCAAGAACCAGCTCCCGGTCGTCCGGCGCTGCATCGAGTCGGTGCTCGACCTCACCGCCTACCAGAAGTACGAGATCGTGCTGGTCGACACCGGCAGCGACGACCCGCAGGTGCGGCAGTGGTACGCCGAGACGGCCGACCACGACGACCGGTTCCGGGTGGTGGACTGGCCGGAGCAGCCGTGGAGCTATGCCCGCAGCTGCAACGAGGGCGCCCACCAGGCCCGCGGCGAGGTCCTGGTGATGCTGAACAACGACACCGAGGTGCTGGACCCGGACTGGCTGGACGTGCTGGTGGGGGAAGCCCAGCGCCCCGAGGTCGGCGCCGTCGGCTGCCTGCTGCTCTACCCCGACGCCACCACCGTGCAGCACGCCGGGGTAGGGCTCGGAATCAAGGGGGTGGCCGGCAACAGCCTGGCCGGGCTGCGTCTGGACCAGGACCTCTCTCGGACCCAGCGGACGCTGCTGTGGACCCGCCGGGCGACCACCGCGGTGACCGCCGCCTGCCTAGCGGTCCGGGCCGAGGTGTACCACCAGGTCGACGGCTTCGACGAGGCCTTCCGGGTCACTTTCAACGATGTCGACCTCTGCTGCCGCATCGGCGAGCTGGGGCTGCGCAACGTCTACACCCCGTACACCCGGCTGCTGCACCACGAGTCGCTCAGCGTCGCTACCACCGTGGCTGGGGGCCGTGACTGGTCCGAGCTGACCGAGGCCGCCGAGCTGTTCCGGCAGCGCTGGGGCGCGCTGCTGGAGCGCGACCCGCAGATGAACCCGCACCTGTCCAAGGCCACCACCAGCTACCGCCTGGTCCACCGCGGGCGCTGAGTTTCCGCGCTTGGCCGGCCCCGGCTGACGAGCGCTGTTATCGTCGAGACAGGCGACGGTGCCCTGGAAGGGGGGCGGTGGTGATGACCGAGCTGATGAGCCTGGTCCCGGTAGAGCAGGTCGTGGTGGCGTCCGACAGCTCACCTGGGGCCCAGCGGGCAGTCTCCTGGGCGGCGGAACGCGCCCGGCTGTGGGGGTGCCAGCTCCGGATCGTCCGGATCACGCCGCAGGACCCGCTGCCGACCCGGCAGAACGTCTTCAAGGCGATGGCCGAGGGACCCGCGTACGCCCGCCGGGTCTGGGCCCGGGCCCAGCAGCACCTGGACGAGGACCTGGCATCGGCCCAGCAGGCCTTCCCCGACCTGGAGATCACCGCAGACCTGATCAAGTCCGACAGGGCGGCCGAAGTGCTGGCCCAGCTCGCCGACGACGCCCACCTGCTCGTGCTCGGCGCCACCGGGACCTCGGCGGTCAACCGGACCCTGCTGGGAGGCACCGTGGCCGCGGTGGTCCACCACGCGCACGGCCCGGTGGTGGTGGTCCCCAGCGACCTGGGCCGCCCGGGCGGGCCAGTGGTAGTCGGGCTGGATGACGGGCCTCACACCGGGCGGATCGCCGCCACGGCGGTCCGTGCGGCGAAGGCGGCTGGCGTGGACCTGGTCGCGGTCCGCTGCTGGGCCCTGCCCGACCCGTACCTGCCGACTGCCGAGAGCGAGAAGGTCAGCGCCGACCTGGCCCAGCAGCTGCGGAGCCTGCTGGAGCCGTCCGGTCTCGCGGTGACCCCGGTGGTCGACCAGCGCTCCCCCGCCGACGTGCTGGTCGAGCAGTCGGCCCGGGCCTCGCTGGTCATCATGGGCAGCCGGGGCCAGGGTGGCTTCCCCGGGCTGCTGCTCGGGTCGGTGAGCCGGTCAGTGATCCTGCGCTCCCACTGCCCGGTACTCGTGGTCCGTACCTGAACCAGCCCGGACCCACTGCCCTGGGCTCAACCGCTGAGCCACAGCCTGTGGAAGGTGTGCTGATCGGCGTCCTCCAGCGCTACGACGACGCCTCGGGGCCGCCCTCGGCGGCCTTCGCCTCCCGCAGGGCCAGCTGCTCCGCCTCCTTGCGGGCCGCCACCTCCGCTGCCGTCCGCATCGGGCGTGGCGGCTGCAGGTTCTCGAACCTGGAGTCGAGCGAGACCAGGCCGGCCGCCTCGTGGACTCGGCCCTCCACGACCGTGATCTTCACCGACCGCTGCAGCGCGTCCAGGACCGCACCGTCGCAGGTGTGGATCGAGCCGGAGACGTGGAACGAGCCGGGGCGGAAGTGCAGTGCTGGGATCACCACGTCCAGGGCGCCCTTGCCGGGCTCGATCGACGCCGGCAGGTAGTCGGCGTCCTTGGTGTGGTGGGCCCACATCAGCTGGCCGTCGACATGCTCCACGGAGACGATGAAGGACGGGTCCTCAATGCGCTCCAAGGCATGGAAGTGCACCCGGACCGTCAGCGGGTCGCCGGAGCGGATCAGGCTCGGGTCGCCGTCGGGCGTGATCAGCTCGAAGCGGTCGATAACCGCCTGGCCCGAGCCGTACCGCATCCCGCCGCCCTCGACCGGCCGGGCATGGTGCTCGTCCTCGAAGTACTTGTTGATCACGGCGTTCGCCGGACCCGACTCCATCACCTCACCAGCGCAGAGCCAGGCCGCCTCGTCACAGAAGGTCCGCATCTGGTCCAGGCCGTGGCTGACCACGACGACCGTACGGCCGTCCCGCTTGAGCTCGGCGAACTTGTCCATGCACTTCTCCTGGAAGGCCATGTCACCGACCGCCAGCACCTCGTCCACCAGCAGGATGTCGGGCTCAACGTGGATCGAGACCGAGAAGCCCAGTCGGACGTACATGCCCGAGGAGTAGTTCTTGACCGGCTGGTCGATACTGCGGGCCACGGCCTCACCGGCAAAGTCGACCACCGAGTCGAACTTGCGCTCGATCTCGGCCCGCGGCATTCCCAGGATTGCCGAGTTCAGGTACACGTTCTCGCGCCCCGACAGCTCTGGGTGGAATCCCGAGCCGACCTCCAGCATCGCCGCCATCCGGCCCTGGTGGGTAATCCGGCCCTGGTTAGGCTCCAGGATCTGAGCGATGCACTTGAGCAGGGTCGACTTGCCGGACCCGTTGTTGCCGAGCAGCCCGAAGGTCTTCCCCTGCGGAATCTGCAGCGAGACGTCCCGCAGCGCCCAGAACTCGTTGTACCGGGCCCGGGTGCCGCGCAGCAGGGCCGCCTTCAGCGACTTGTTCCGCTCGCTGTAGATCCGAAAGCTCTTCGACACCTGGTCGACCGTGACCGCTGCCTCGTCAGCCATCTCAGAGCTCCTCCACGATCCGGGCCTGGAAGTGCCGGTACGTCAGCACCCCTACCACCATGCTCACCACTGCCGCGACCAGCATTGCAACCCACTGGGTGAGCGAGGGAAGGGCAAAGTCAAACAGGATCCTCCGGTACGCCTCGACGAACTGGTAGGCGGGGTTCGCCTCAAAGGCCCACAGCAGGGGCACCCAGCCCAGCTTGATCGCGTCCAGGTGCGCCTGGGCCTCTCGGACCATCGAGATCGTGAACACGATGCCCGACGAGTAGAACCAGATCTGGTTGAACAGCATCCAGATGTGCTGCACGTCGCGGAAGTAGACCATCAGCACGCTCAGCAGCAGACCCAGCCCCAGCACGAAGCAGGCGTTGATCAGCACCACCGCCAGCAGCACCGGGATGTACGCGAGCACCAGTGGCCCACCGGCGACTGCCACCACCAGCAGCAGCATCGCCAGCTCGGTCAGGAAGGTCGAGGTCAGCGACAGCACGCTCGAGGTGACCAGCACGTGCCGAGGGAAGTAGACCTTCGTCAGCAGCCCCGAGTTGCCCGCCAGGGCACCCATGCCGCCGATCACCCCGTTGCTGATGAAGCCCCACGGGATGATCCCGCAGGCGATCCACAGCGAGAAGCTGGTCAGCCCCGAGTTCGTCCCGGGCGGCACCGAGCCCCGGAACACCAGGCCGAAGATCACCGAGAAGATGGCGATCGTGGCCAGCGGGTTCACCAGCGACCAGACCCGGCCGAGCGCAGTCCGCTTGTACTGCGAGCGGATCTCACGCAGGGTGAGGTTCGTCAGCAGGTTCATGGTCGGGTTGCGCAGGATCCGGGCCCGCACCCGCCCCCGGGCAGCGGAGGTCACGAGGACACACCGAAGGTTGGTGCGATCCGCACGCTCACCCTCCTTATCGCCGACCGTGCCCGGCAACACTAGCGCACCAGAGGGCGCTGACCCCTCAGCCCTGACCACAACCACTGACCTGCATGCTCCCGGCAGGTCCGAGTGACCGGGCAGCGACGAGACCCGACCTGCCCGGCAGCGCCAGCTGGCCGCGGCGGGGCAGCAACCCGGATAGACTGTGCGGGCTTCACGCAGCCTCACACAACGTCGAGCAGAAACGGGCGACCATGGTCAGACGTGTCCTGCGGGTCCTGCGCATCGGCCTGAGGATTCTGCGGCGAGACGGCCTGATCCGCTTCACCATCGCCGCACTGGAGTACGTCGAGCGACGCCGGGCGCTCGGGGTCTCGGGCCTGTCGCTGGTCCGCCGCAAGACCCGCTTCGACCCGCCGGTCCACCGCGCCGACGTGCTGGCGGCTGACTTCGCCTCCCGCCCGTACGACCCGGCACAGCGCAACCCCCGCCGCACCAAGGTGCTGAGCTGGGTGATGTCACCGCCCGGCAACGGCGGCGGGCACCAGAACATCTTCCGGTTCATCGACTTCCTCGCCGACGCCGGCTACACCAACCACGTGTACCTCTACAGCGTCCACCACCCGATGGAGCTGAAGGAGGCGATCGAGAACGTCTCTCACTACTCGAACCCGGCCCGCCTCCACTTCCACCAGTGGGAGGGGTCGGTGGTCGACTCCGATGTGGTCTTCGCCACCGGCTGGGAGACCGCGTACCCGGTCTTCAACGTCGCCACCGACGGTGCCAAGTTCTACTTCGTCCAGGACTACGAGCCGTCGTTCTACCCGGTCGGCTCGACCTCGCTGCTGGCCGAGAACACCTACCGCTTCGGCTTCCACGGGATCACCGCCGGCGGCTGGCTCAAGCACAAGCTCCACACCGACTTCGGGATGGAGTGCGACTCGTACGAGTTCGCCGCCGACTCCTCGCTCTACAGCTACCGCAACTCAGCCCCCCGCAAGGAGGTCTTCTTCTACGCCCGCCCAGTCACCGAGCGGCGGGCGTTCGAGCTGGGGATCATGGCGCTGGAGCTCTTCCACCGGGCCAAGCCGGAGTACACCATCAACCTGGCCGGCTGGGACGTCTCGGCCTGGGACGTGCCGTTCCCGTACGTCAACCACAAGTCGCTGAAGCTGCGTGACCTGCCCGACCTGTACGACCGGTGCGCCGCCGCGGTCGTCCTGTCGCTGACCAACATGTCGCTGCTGCCGCTGGAGCTGCTCGGCTCCGGGGTGATCCCGGTGGTCAACGACGGGCCGAACAACCGGATGGTCAGCGACAACCCCTACCTCCACTACACCCTGCCGACCCCGCAGGCGATGGCCGACGAGCTGGTGCGGCTGGTCGAGCGGCCCGACCTGCCCGAGTACGCCAAGGCTGCCTCCGACAGCGTCCGCCAGCTCGACTGGGCGACCGCCGGCGCCAAGGTGGTCGAGATCATCGACCAGGTCACCGGCGGCAGGTCATGACCGCGCCCCTGGTTCTGGCACTCGGGGCGGGCGGCTTCATCGGCTCCCACCTGGTCGACTCCCTGGTCGCCCGGGACTACCGGGTGCGGGCGCTGGACCGGTTCCAGCCCAGTGTGCCGCCCCAGTTCCACCCCAGCGACCAGATCGAGCTCGTCACCGGTGACTTCCTCAACCGCGGCGACCTGGCCGCGGCGCTGCGTGACGTCGACTACGTCGTCCACCTGGTGTCGACGACGAACCCGGCGACCGCCGAGAACGACCCGCTGATCGACATCGAGACCAACATCCGCGGCTCGGTGCAGCTGTTCGAGCTGTGCGTCGAGGCCGGGGTGCAGCGGGTGGTGTACACCTCCTCTGGAGGAACCGTGTACGGGGACCGGACCGGCGACGCCCCGATCCGGGAGACCGACCGCACCGACCCGGTCTCCCCGTACGGGATCGGCAAGCTCTGCGTGGAGAACTACCTGCGCTACTTCCAGCGCAAGTACGGGCTGCGCTCGACCGTGTTCCGGGTCGCCAACCCCTTCGGCGCCCGCCAGCCGTTCTGGCAGCGGCAAGGAGTGATCCCGATCTTTATGGAGGCGATCACGAGCCACCGGCCGATCACTGTGATGGGTGACGGCTCGATGACCCGCGACTACATCTACGTCACCGACGTCACCGACCTGATCACCGACTCGCTGGGCCGCGACCCCCGCCACGACGTGTACAACCTCGGCTCGGGGGTGCCGGTCTCGGTGAACGAGGTGGTCGCCACGATCGAGCAGGTGACCGGGACCGAGGCGATCCGGCAGACCGTGCCCACCCCGCCGACCTTCGTCCAGTCCTCGGTGCTCGACATGAGCCGCTATGCCGGCGAGTTCGGCCCCCACCCGCAGGTGCCCTTCGCCGAAGGGATCCGAAGGACCTATGACTACCTGAAAGAGGTGCGCCGATGAGTGAGCCGACCTTTACTGCCACCGTCTTCATCCCCACCTACTGCGGCGCTCGCTACATCGAGGGACTGGTCCGCAGCGTCTTCGCGCAGCGAGTCGACTACCCGTTCGAGGTGCTGGTGTACGACACCACCAGCGGCGACGAGGCGCCCCAGATCCTGGACCGGCTGGCCTCAGAGTTCGAGGGCCGGCTGCGCTGGCGCAGTATCGCCAAGAAGGACTTCTCCCACGGCCGGACCCGGGCCGAGGCGGTGGTCGACGCCCAGGGCGAGTTCGTGGCCTTCCTCACTCAGGACGCGATGCCGGCCAACGACCGCTGGCTGTACGAGCTGCTGAAGCCGTTCGAGCTGAACCCGAAAGTAGTCGCGGTGCTGGGCAAGCAGGACCCTCGCCCCGACGCGATCCCGATGCTCAAGAGCGAGATCTCGATGGTCTTCTCCGGGTTCGGCCCCGACCAGGCGACCTCGCTGTTCTACAAGGACGACTTCGTCACCAACCAGGGGATCTACGACGTCATCTCCTTCTACTCCGACGTCAACTCGGCCGGGCGGCGCTCGTTCCTGCTGGAGCACAACTACCGCGACGTCCCGTACGCCGAGGACCAGCTCTTCGGCCGGGACGTGATCGACGCCGGCTACCTCAAGGCGTACGCCCCACGGGCCAACGTGATCCACTCCAACGAGATCGCCCTAGGCGACTACAAGCACCGGATGTTCGACGAGACCCTGGGCCTGCGCCAGGTCGGGGTGCCAGTGGCGAAGCCATCACTGAAGGCAGTGGCCCGGATGGTGGCCGGTGGTGCGCTCCGAGACGCCAAGCGAATCGTGCGCGACCCCGCGTACTCGACCAAGCGCAAGCTGTACTGGCTGGCGGTGAACCCACTGTTCCACGTCGAGCGCTGGCGCGGGGTCCGGCTGGCGGCCGACGCCCCCCTCGACGACGAGGCCGTCCGGGACGAGTTCTCCCTGGAGCGTCGGCAAGCCCGTGCCTGACCATCGCCGCCGCCTTCGCGGCGGCTCGGCTGTGCTTGATCGCCGCCGCTGTGCTTAACCGCCCGAGCTCCGCTCGGGCTGGCCGGCTCGCTATAACCCCCGGCTTCCTCCTCGCGGTGAAGAGGTTCTTTCCGTCGTGGTCCAGCCAGTCGTTCTTCACCGCTCCTTCGTCCAGCCGGGGGACTCGCCGGCCCTCGTGGTCAGGTCGAGCGGTCACCTCACCCGCTGTGGCTGAGCCGGAGGTGCACGGGGTCGTTTCTCGCTCTTCGTCGTCCAGACCGGGGACTACGCGGCCGGTTCTGGTCGGGCTGGGCGGGCTCGCTTCAGAGAGCGGGGCAGGCTGAGCGGGCAGGTGCAGGAGTCGTGGTACAGCCACCACCGGTCAGTGAAGAACTGCTCTACGGGGCGAGCTGGACTCGGCCGCTGCCGTAGCGGCCGAGCCACTCGGTACGGAAGGCGTCGAAGTCACCGGCGTCGATCGACTCGCGGATCTGGTCGACCAGCCGGACCGTGAACCACTCGTTGTGGATAGTGGCCAGGGTCGAGGCCAGGATCTCTCTCGCCTTAAACAGGTGGTGCAGGTAGGCCCGGGTGTGGTGGCGGCAGGTGTAGCAGCCGCAGCCCGGCTCCAGCGGCTCGAAGCAGCGCCGGCTGGCGGCGGTGGTGACGTTGTACCGGCCGCGGGCGGTGTAGATGGCGCCGTTGCGGGCCACCCGCGACGGGTTGACGCAGTCGAAGGTGTCCGCGCCGGCGGCGACCCCGGCGAAGAGATCCTCCGGCTCCGAGATCCCCAGCAGGTGACGGGGCCTGTCCTCCGGAAGCGACCGGGACACCCAGGTGCAGATCTCCCCCAGCCGCTCCTTCTCCAGGGCCCCGCCGATGCCGTACCCGTCAAAGCGCTGCCCGTCGACCTCCAGCCCGGCGAGCCCGCTGGCCGCGGCCCGGCGCAGGTCCTCGTACTGAGCCCCCTGGACCACCCCGAACAGAGCCTGGTACGGGCGGTCGCTGCGCGCCTCGGTGAGCCGGCGGTGCTCAGCCAGGCAGCGCTCGGCCCAGGCCTGGGTCCGGCGCACCGAGCGCTCCTGGTAGCCGCGGGTGTTCATCAAGGTGGTCAGCTCGTCGAAGGCGAACATGATGTCGGCGCCCAGCTGGTGCTGGATCTGCATGCTGACCTCGGGGGTGAACCGGTGCCGGTCACCGTTGAGGTGCGAGGTGAAGGTGACCCCGTCGTCGTCGACCTGAACCAGCCGGGCCGCCTTCTTGGCCACCACCTCGTCGCTGGTCATCCCGGCGGTGTCCATCGCCAGCACCTTCTTGAAGCCGACCCCCAGGCTCATCACCTGAAAGCCTCCGGAGTCGGTGAAGGTCGGCCCGTCCCAGCCCATGAACCGGCCCAGCCCGCCAGCCAGGTCGACGACCTCGGGGCCGGGCTGCAGAAACAGGTGGTACGCGTTCGCCAGCACCGCCTGCGCCCCCAGCGCAGCGACACTGCCCGGCAGCACCGCCTTCACCGTGGCCTTCGTCCCGACCACAATGAAGGCCGGGGTCTGAATCTGCCCGTGCGGGGTGGTGATCACCCCGGTCCGGCCGGGGGTCTGCCCGAGCCGGGTCCGAACCTCGAAGCCGAAGGTCACTCCTCGTCCATCCAGTGGCACAGCTCGGCCAGCTGGCGCAGCTGGACCAGCGCCACCGTACCGGCGGTCGAGGTCCGCAGCACCGTGCCCCCGATGAGCACCGCCACCGCACCAGCCTCCCGGAACGCGTCCAGCTCGTCCGGCGCCACCCCGCCCTCGGGGCCGATCACGACCACCACGTCTCCCAGGGACGGGCGCTGGGCGATGACCGGGTCGGTGGCCGCCTCGTGGCAGACGTACGCGGAGTCAGCGGCCCGCAGCCGCTCGACGACCTGCGCGGTGCTGGCCAGCGGCGCCACGGACGGGACGGTCAGCCGACGAGACTGCTTGGCTGCGGCCCGGGCGATGCTCTGCCACCGCTCCCGGGCCCGCTCACCGCGCTCACCCTGCCACCGGACGACCGAGCGGGACGCCTGCCAGGGCACGATCTCGGCGACCCCGATCTCGGTCAGCAGGTCGACCGTCTGCTCGACCCGGTCGTTCTTCGGCAGTGCCTGGACACAGGTGAAGCGCGGCTCGGGCACCGGATCGGACAGCAGCCGCTCAACCCTGAGGTCGAGCCGGTCCTTGCCGACCTGGACCACGACGCCGGTGGCTCCCCGCCCCTGGCCGTCGGCCACGGTGACCCGCTCGCCCGTCACGACCCGCCGTACGGTGGCGGCGTGGTGCCCCTCGGGGCCGTCCAGGGTGACAACCTGGCCGACCGTCAGCGCCGGGTCCAGGTCGGTGATGAAGAAGCCGTCGCTCATCCTCCGAAAGCCTCCTTCAGCCAGCCGAAGACACCCTTCTGGCTGGTCTTGTCGACCTGGGCCTCGGGAGCGGTCTCGCCACGCAGCTCAGCCAGCCGGCGCAGCAGCTCGCGCTGCTCGTCGTCCAGGCTGGCCGGGGTCTGGACCAGCACGATCACGTTCAAGTTGCCGCGACCGTGGCCGCGCAGCCGGGGCACCCCCCGGTCACGGACCACGACCCGGGTGCCGGACTGGGTACCGGCCGGGACGTCGACGGTGATCGAGACCAGCTCTGGGTCCTGGTCGTCACGCTCGGCCTCCAAGGTGGCCAGCGGGACCGCGGTCCCCAGCGCGGCGGCAGTCATCGGGACCCGGATCACCACGTCCAGGTCGTCGCCCTTGCGCTTGAAGACCTCGTGCTCGGCGACCTGGATCTCAACGTACAGGTCGCCCGCTGGGCCACCGCCGGAGCCGACCTCGCCCTGGGCCTCCAGGTGGATCCGGTTGCCACTGGCGACACCGGGGGGGATCTTGATGCTGATGGTCCGCTGGGCCCGGATCCGGCCGTCACCGGAGCACTCCGGGCAGGGGTTCGGGATCACGGTGCCGAAGCCGCGGCAGGTCGGGCAGGGCTGGCTGGTGCGGATATCACCCAGGAAGGAGCGCTGCACGGTGACCACGTCGCCGGCGCCGTGGCAGGTGGAGCAGGTGACCGGGTCCCCGCCGGCGGAGCCGGAGCCGGAGCAGCACGGGCAGAGCACCGCGGTGTTGACCTGGAGCGGCTTAGTGATTCCAAAGGCCGCCTCGGCCAGGCTGAGCCGGAGACGGACCAGGGCGTCCTGGCCACGCTGCACCCGCGAGCGCGGCCCGCGCTGAGGACCGCCACCGCCGAACATCGCGTCCATCAGGTTGCTGAAGTCGAAGCCGCCGGCCGAGAAGCCACCCATCGGGCCAAAGCCACCCAGGCCGCCGGAGCCCATCGGGTCGCCGCCCCGGTCGTAGATGTCGCGCTTGTGAGAGTCGGAGAGAACCTCGTACGCCTCGCCGATCTGCTTGAACTTCTCGGCGGCGTCGTCCTCGGTCGCGACGTCCGGGTGGTACTTCATGGCGAGGCGCCGGTAGGCCTTCTTGATCTGGTCGGCGCTCGCGTCCCGGGGCACACCCAAGGTCTGGTAGTAGTCGGTCATCGGTCTCGTTTCATCCTTCGGCCAGAAAGCGGCCAACGTAGCGGGCAACGGCCCTCACCGACGCCATCGTCGAGGGGTAGTCCATGCGAGTCGGCCCGACGACGCCGAGCATCGCCCAGACGTCGTCGGCCATCCCGTAGCCGGAGGCCACGACCGAGGTCGACTGAAGCCCGGCCAGCTCGTTCTCGCGACCGATCCGTACAGTGACGTCGGCCTGGGCCTCGCCGAGCAGCCGCAGCAGCACCACCTGCTCCTCCAGCGCCTCCAGAACCGGCTTCACGGTGGTCTCAAACTGGTCACCGAAACGGCTCAGGTTCGGCACCCCACCGACCACGACCCGAGTGGTCGGGTCCATGTCGAGGAGGGTCCGTACAGCGTCGGCGGCACCGGCCAGCAGCGGCTGCGGCTCGGTCACCAGGGTGTCCAGGGCCCGGGCGGCGTCGTTGGCGCGGCGGTCTCGTACAGCGGCAGCGATCCGTGCGGCCGCGGCGGACACGTCGTCGGCGCTGGCGTCGACAGGCAGCTCGACCGGGGCCTGCACCACCCTGCCGGTCGAGGTGACCAGGATCACCAGGCCCCGCCCCGGGTGCAGCTGGACCAGGTCGACATGCCGGACCACCGCGGTGGAGACCACCGGGTACTGCACGATCGCCACCTGGTGGGTGATCTGCGCGAGCAGCCGTACGGTGCGCGCGATCACGTCGTCCATGTCGGCCGCCCCGGCCAGGAAGGTAGAGATCGCCCGCCGCTCGGCCACCGACAGCGGCTTCACCGTGGCCAGCCGGTCCACGAACAGCCGGTAGCCCTTGTCGGTCGGGACCCGGCCGGCAGAGGTGTGCGGCTGGGTCAGGTAGCCCTCGTCCTCCAGCGCCGCCATGTCGTTGCGGATCGTGGCCGGGGAGACGTCGAGCCGGTGACGCTCCACCAGCACCTTCGAGCCCACCGGCTCGCTGTGCTGGACGTAGTCGGTGATCACGGCCCGGAGCACCGCCAGCTTGCGGTCGTCGAGCATCGGCACCCCTTCCTCACGGTTAGCACTCCCGATCACCGAGTGCCAGTCTAGCGTTCACCGTGGCGCTGCGAGCGTTCTCGGCCCAGACGGTCCTGGCTACGGCTCCTGCGGGCCGACCTCTCCCCGCAGGTCAGCGCCGTACCGCCTAGGCTAGGCCGGGTGACGGACGTCGGCCAGTGGCAGCAGATCCGAGCCGGGGTGTACTGGTCCAGGTGCCAGCCGGCCGGGGTGAACCTCGGCCTGGTGGTCGGTGAGCACGCAGCGCTGCTGGTCGACACCGGGGCCTCCCCCGCGCACGGCGAGCAGGTCCGGGCCTCGGTGGCCCAGCTCACCGACGTCCCGCTGGGAACCGTCGTGGTGACCCACGGGCACTGGGACCACGCCCTGGGCCTGGCCGCCTTCCCTGGCCTGGAGACCATCGGGCACGAGTCCCTGGCCGAGACCCTGCGCTCGCCCGAGGGCTTGCAGGCCGCCCAGCAGCAGGGGGTCGACCCGGCCCAGGTGCTGGTCCCCGAGCGGCTGGTGTCGATCCTTGCCGCCGTCGACCTCGGCGGGCGCCGGGTCGAGATCGGGCACTTCGGACCGGCCCACACCCAGGGCGACCTGACCGTTCTGGTGCCCGACGACCGGGTCCTTTTCGCCGGTGACCTGGTGGAGCAGGGAGCACCGCCCGGGGTCGACGAGCAGACCTCGCTGCGCGGCTGGCACCAGGTGCTGGACGCGCTGCAGACCCTGTGCCGTGACGACACTGTCGTCGTCCCCGGGCACGGAGATCCAGTGAACCGGGACTACATCGCCTGGCAGCGGGCCGGGCTGGCGGCCCTGTGGGGGCAGTGCGAGTGGCTGGTCCACCAGGGGGTGGCTGAGGCCGACGCGTACGACCATGACGGCCTGCAGTGGCCGTGGGGTGAGCAGTGGGCCCGGGCCGCGATCGCCCGGGCGTACACCGAGCTCGCGGCCGCCGGGAAGCTCCCGGGGCGCCAGCTGCCGCTGCGGCCGGTCTCAGCCGGCTCCGGGCAGCCGGCCGAGGACCTCCTCGGCGGCATCGGCCAGCCGGGCTAGGTCGGCCCGGGCCTGCCGTACCCGGACCCGGTCCTGCCCGTCGGTCAGCGGGGTGCCTTCCTGGGCCCAGTGCTCCCGCGCGGCCGGAACCAGGTGCGTCGGCAGCTGGCCGGAGGCGCTCACCACCCGCCACCACGGCAGGTCCGGCGCGCAGCAGGCCATCAGCCGCCCGACGGTCCGGGGCCCGGTGCCGAGCAGCTCGGCGATGTCACCGTACGTGACGACCCGGCCCGCCGGGACCAGCCGGACCACCTCGTCCACCTGGTCAGCCAGCTCAGCCCTGCTCACTCAGGACCGCCTGGACAGTGTTGAAGATCTCCGGGCTGCCGGCCACCACCACGGTGCTGGAGCCGCTGGTGCCGGGGTGGTAGTCGCTGCCGTCCGGCGCCCGGACCACCCCGCCGAGCTCGCGCAGCAGCACGGCGCCCGGCACGTGGTCCCAGGGGTTGGCTGACCGGTAGACCAGGGCGTCGACCTCTCCGGTCGCGACGCGAGGGTAGTCCACGCCGCAGCACTGGCTGCTCGGGGGCACCGGCTGGGCCAGCAGCGCCGAGTCGACCCCGCTGACCCCCCGGACCGAGCTCTCCAGGTACGGCCGTCCGGCCCGCTGCGGCACCGACAGCCGCTCCCCGTTGCAGGTGGCGCCAGCGCCCCGCTCGGCGAGGTAGGCCCGGCGGTGCTGCGGCTGCCAGATCCAGGCCCGGACCGGCTCCCCGGCCCGCAGCTCGCCGACCATCACGGCATGGTCGGGGCTGCCCTGGACGAAGTTGCGGGTCCCGTCGACCGGGTCCACCACGAAGGCGTGCTCAGCGCTCGGCAGCGCCCCCAGCAGCAGCGGGTTGGCAAAGACCGCCTCCTCCCCCACCACCAGCGCCTGCGGGAAGACCCGGCGCAGAGCCTCGGTGATCGCCTGCTCGGCCTCCCGGTCGGCGACAGTGACGAAGTCGCCCGGGCGCTTCTCCTCGACCTCACCTGCGGCCAAGGCCCGCCAGCGCGGAGAGATCAGCCGGTCGGCTACGTCCTGGATCATCTCCAGCAGGTCAAAGCTGCTCGTCATATGCGTCCTGTCGGCGTCGTACATCAACTACTCGGTGCCCTTGGCCAGCCTCGTGGTAGGGGCGTGTTCCCAGCGGCCGGGCCGTGGTGGACGGCACCTCGCCCGCGGCCGGCCGGCGGTGCCCGGCCTCGGTCACCGGGTGCTGGCGCCGCGAGACCCGGTAGCCCACCTCGACGACCGCCATCCCGGCTGCGCCGACCCCCAGGCCGTACCGGATCGAGGTCGGGGTGACCACCAGGTCCAGCAGGTCCCGCAGCGGCGGCAGCCAGAAGGCCAGCACCGCGGCCCCCACCATCATGGCCAGCAGCCCCACCTTCCACCAGCTGTACGGGCGGGCTAGGCAGGACAGCAGCCACAGGCTGGTCGCCAGCAGCGCGATCAGAGCAGCCGTGGTGGCCTCCGGGTCACCCTGGGCCCGTCGGGCCAGCAGCGCGTACGCGGTGAAGGCCGCCACCCCGCCGGCGACTCCGGCCGGCAGCGAGAGGACCAGCACCCGGCGCAAGAAGCCCGGCAGGTAGCGGCGACGGTTCGGGGCCAGTGACAGGACGAAGGCCGGGACCCCGATCGCCACGGTCGACACCAGCGTCATCTGGACCGGGACGAACGGGGAGGCCAGCCCGAAGAGGGCCGCGGCCAGCAGCAGGACCGCGTTCACGGCGTTCTTGGTGACGAAGAGGCTGGCGACCCGCTCCACGTTGCCGATCACCCGTCGTCCCTCGGCCACCACCGACGGCAGGTGCGAGAAGCGGGAGTCGAGCAGCACCAGCTGGGCGACCGCCTTGGTGGCCTGGGAGCCGTTGCCCATGGCGATCCCGATGTCGGCGTCCTTCAGCGCCAGCACGTCGTTCACCCCGTCGCCGGTCATCGTGACCGTGTGCCCCTTCGACTGCAGGGCCCGGACCAGGGACCGCTTCTGGGCCGGCGTCACCCGACCGAAGACCGTGGTCTGCTCGGCGACCTCGGCCAGCTCGTCCCGGTCGGCCGGCAAGGTGCGGGCGTCGACCGGGGTCTGGACGTCGAGACCGACCCGGCGGCCGACAGCGGCCACCGTGCGGGGAGTGTCGCCGGAGATCACCACCACCCGTACGCCCTGGGAGCGGAAGTAGTCGAGGGTCTCGGCGGCGTCGTCACGGACCACCTCGGAGAGCTCGACCAGGGCCACCGGACGCAGCTCGGGCAGCGGGTCCTCGACCCCGGGCAGCCGCTCCGCACTGGCCAGCAGCAGCACCCGGCGCCCGGTGTCGGCCAGGGCCTGGACCCGCTGCTGGACCTCGGCGTCGTCAGGGGCGAGCACGTCCGGGCCGCCCAGCAGCCAGGGCTGCCCGGCCACCCGCGCCCCACTCCACTTGCGGGCCGACGAGAACGGGACCCGGTCGGTGACCTCGGTCTTCGGGTCGGCCAGCACCTGGGCGATGGCCTGGGCGGTCTGGTTGGCGCCTTCGCCGTGGCAGAGCGCCCCCAGGACCTGCTCGACCTGCTCGGACTGGTGGCCCGGCAGCGGCACCACCCGCTCCAGGGCGATCACGCCCTCGGTCAGGGTCCCGGTCTTGTCGACACAGACCACGTCGACCCGGGCCAGCCCCTCGACCGCCGGCAGCTCCTGCACCAGGGCCCGCTGCCGGGTCAGCTGGACCGCCGCCAGGAGGAAGGCGAGCGTAGTCAGCACCACCAGGCCTTCCGGGACCAGGCCGACCATCACTCCCGCAGTCCTCAGCACGACGTGGCGCCAGCCCTCTGAGCCGACCACCCGCCACTGCGAGACCAGCGAGACCGGCAGCGCCACTGCCACGATCCAGGTCAGCCAGCGCAGCAGCAGGTTCGTCGAGTGCTGCACCTCGCTGTGGGCCCGGGTGAAGCGGCGGGCCTCGGCTGCCAGCTGCTGGGCGGTGGCCTGGCTGCCGACCCGCTCGGCCCGGAACCAGCCGCCCCCGGCGACCACCGCGGTCCCGCTGCTGACCTCGTCTCCCGCGTTCTTGGCGATGGCGTCCGACTCACCGGTCAGGTTCGACTCGTCCAGCTCGAGCCCGGCCTCGCTGAGGACCGTCCCGTCGGCGCAGACCTGGTCGCCGGGCCGCAGCGCCACCAGGTCGCCGAGCACCACGTCACCGCTGGGGAGCTCGACCGGCTGCCCGTCGCGCAGCACCAGCGCGGTCGGGGCGTGCAGCACCGCCAGCGAGTCCAGCTTGCGCTTGGCGTGCCACTCCTGGGCGATGCCGAGGACCGAGTTCACCAGCAGCGGGATCCCGAACAGGGCGTTGCGGTAGGCGCCGGTCAGCAGCACCAGCACCAGCAGGGCGCCGAGCAGCCCGTTGAACCGGGTGAAGACGTTGGCCTTGACGATCTCCGACAGCGGCCGGCTGGTGACGTCCTCGGTGCGGTTGGTCTCGCCGTGGCTCACCCGGTCGGCAACCTCGCTCGCGGTGAGGCCTGACTGTCCAGGCGGCAGGGCAGGCACCACGACAGTCACGCAGGCCAGGCTACCGGCAGCCCAGCCGTCGGCGCCCCTCGCCAGGTGCCGCGCGTCGCCCGGCTCCAGGTGTCCTGGGTGTCAGATGTCCTGGGTGAAGTCGATCAGGCGCTCCACCTCCGTCACCAGCTGCCGGTCCAGGTCGGTCCAGCTGGTCACCTTGGCCAGGATCGCCTTCCAGACCCCGGCAATGTCAGCCTGGTCGCGGTGCGGCCAGCCCAGCGCGGCACAGGTCCCCCGCTTCCAGTCGGTGCCCTTCGGAACCTTCGGCCAGGCCTTGATCCCCAGCACCTCCGGGCGGACCGCCTGCCAGATGTCGATGTGCTCGTGCCCGGTGACCAGCAGGTACGGCCCGTACGGCCCGCGGCCGATCTGCTCCACGACCCGGGACTCCTTGCTGCCCGGCACCAGGTGGTCGACCAGCACCCCGAGCCGGCGACGCTGGTCGGGCGCGAAGTCGGCCACGACCTGCGGCAGGTCGTCAACCCCGCCGAGGTACTCGACGACCACCCCGACGTGGCGCAGGTCGTCACCCCAGACCTTCTCGACCAGCTCGGCGTCGTGGCGGCCCTCGACGAAGATCCGCGACGGTGCCGCGACCCGGGCGGTGGTGCCGGCCGAGACCCGGGACCCGGAGGCGGTGTGGGTACGGGCCGGGGGCGCCGCCTTGCGCGGGGTGACCAGCTCGACCGGCTGGCCCTCCAGCAGAAAGCCCTTCCCGAGGGGGAACGAGCGTCGCTTCAGCAAGCGGTCCTCCAGGACCACAATCCCGTTCTCCCAGCCCACCACGGCGCCGCAGAAGCCGGTCAGGCCCTCCTCGACCACGAGGTCCCTGGTCACCGGCACCTTGGGCGGAGCCTTCTGGACGCGGTTCTCGGGGGCCAGGACGTCTCGGTAGCGGTCGGGCACCCGCGACAGGGTAGCTCTCCCCTGACCCGGCCGGCCCCGCCACGCCGTACCGGCCCGGAGCCCGGCCCGGCCGAAGGGGCACGAGCCCGCCCAGGGTCTGAGCCCGGCGACGCCTGCCGTACCCTTCACGGGCTGAGCCGCCGGCCGACGCGACGGTACGCGGTGTTAGTCGAGCAGGTCCCGCACCACGGCGTCGGCCAGCAGCCGCCCGGTCCGGCTGAGCCGCAGCGGGTACCCCGGCTGCAGGAGCCCCCGCCCGGTCAGCTCGACGGCCCGGGCCTGCTCGGTGGCCGTGAGCACGGCCGGGTCGAGGCCGCTGGCCAGCCGCAGCTCCAGCAGCACCCGCTCGGTCCTGCGGGCTTGCGGGTCGAGCACCTCCCGCGCCTGGCCAGGGCTCCTCCCGGCGGCCAGCGCCGCGGCGTACCGGGCCGGGTGCCTGACGTTCCACCACCGCACCCCACCGACGTGGGAGTGCGCCCCGGGACCGATCCCCCACCAGTCCTGCGAGCGCCAGTAGGCGAGGTTGTGCCGGCACAGGTGCCCTGGCCGGGCCCAGCTGCTGAGCTCGTACCAGCCGAGGCCCGCAGCGCTCAGCAGCTCGTCGGCGAGCAGGTACTTGTCGGCCAGGTCGTCCTCGTCGGGGGCCGGCAGCTCGCCGCGGCGGACCCGGCGCTCAAGCCGAGTCCCCTCCTCCACGATCAGCGAGTACGCGCTGACGTGGTCGGGCTCGCCCGCCAGGGCGACCTCCAGGCTGTGGCGCCAGTCGTCCAGCGACTCACCGGGCGTGCCGTAGATCAGGTCCAGCGAGACGTCCTCGAAGCCGGCTGCTCGGGCCTCGGCCACGGCGGCCACCGCCCGGCCGGGGGTGTGCACCCGCTCCAGCGTCGCCAGCACCGCCGGGGTCGCGGACTGCATCCCGTACGAGATCCGGGTGAAGCCCCCGGCCCGCAGCTCGGCCAGCGAGCGGGGGCTGACTGACTCGGGGTTGGCCTCGCAGGAGACCTCCGCGTCTGGGGCCAGGTCGAAGTGCTGCCGGACCGCGTCCAGCAGCGCCACCAGCTGCTGGCTGGGGAGCAGTGTCGGGGTGCCGCCGCCGACGAAGACCGTCGTCACCCGCCGCCGGCCCAGCACCCGGCGGGCCAGGGCGACCTCGCCGAGGGTCGCCGACAGGTACGCGTCCCGCGCCTGGCCTGGGTCGGCGCCGAGCTCGGCGGCGGTGTAGGTGTTGAAGTCGCAGTAGCCGCAGCGGGTCCGGCAGAACGGGACGTGCAGGTAGACCGCCAGCGGCCGCTCGGCCGAGCCGACCAGCGCCGACGGCGGCAGCTCCCCGCCAGCAGGGACCGGGTCCCCGTCCGGCTCTGGTCCCGCCATCATCGCCTCCGCTCCTCAGGGCCGCCCCAACACCATAGAAGAGAGGCAGAGTTGCCAGCGCTGTCATCCTGGGGGCATGCGCACGATCGACTGGCGCCCGCTGCGGCAGGGCGCACTGGTGATGGCCGCGGTGGTGGCCCTGCTCTGGCTGCTCGAAGTGGTCGACACCCTGACCGGGAACGCTCTGGACGGCTTCGGGATCCGGTCCTGGGAGCTGTCCGGGCTCAGCGGCATCATCTTCGCGCCGCTGCTGCACCTCGGCTTCGGCCACCTGGCGGCGAACACGGTGCCGCTGTTCCTGCTCGGCACCGTGATCTGGGCCAGTGGGGTGCGGCAGTGGGTGGTGTCGACCGTCATCTCCTGGGTGACGTCGGGCCTGCTGGCCTGGCTGCTGACGCCGATCCACCACCTGATCGTGGGCGCCTCCGGGATCGTCTTCGGCTGGATCGTCTACCTCGTGCTGCGGGGCTTCCTGAGCCGGGACTGGAAGCACCTGGTCCTGGGCCTGCTGGTGATGCTCGGGTACGGCTCCGTCCTGCTCGGCGGGATCCTGCCACTGAACGCCGGGGTCTCCTGGCAGGGCCACCTCGGCGGGGCGATCGGGGGCGGGTTCGCCGCGTACCTGCTCCACTGGCGGGCCAGCCACCGCAGCAAGCGGGTGGTCTGACCCCGGCTCAGTCCTGCTGGGCCTGCTCCTCGAGCAGCCGGTAGCGCCGGTTGCGCAGGCCCAGCAGCAGCGCCGCCAGCAGCGCCGCGACCAGGGTCGCCAGCAGCACCCCCAGCTTGCCCTGACCCACCAGCCGCTCGTCGGCGAAGCTCAGCTCGACCACCAGCAGCGAGACGGTAAAGCCGATCCCGGCCAGGCAGCCCAGCCCGATCAGGTCCGCCCACGTGATCGAGTCGTCCAGCCGTACGTGGCGCAGCCGGGTCACCAGGACGGTCGTGCCGACAATCCCGAGCGGCTTGCCCAGCACTAGCCCGGCGATGATCCCCAGCGTCACCGGCTCGGTCAGCACAGCCCGCAGCTCGCTCATCCCCCCGACCGGGACCCCGGCGGCGAAGAGCGCGAACAGCGGCACCGCCACCCCGGCTGACAAGGGCCGCAGGTAGTGGTCCAGGGCGTGCTCCAGGCTCGGCAGCGTCATCTTCTCGTGCCGGGTCCGCCGGACCGGGACCAGCGCCCCCAGCACCACCCCGGCGATCGTGGCGTGAATCCCAGACGCGTGGACCAGTGCCCAGACCGGCACCGCGAGCGGCAGCAGCAGCGCCAGCGACCACGGCCGCGGCGAGAAGAAGGTGGGCCAGCGGTGGACCACGAGGCCGAAGGCCGCCATCGGCAGCAGGGACAGCGCCAGCGGCCCCAGGTGGACCTCGCTGGTGTACACCACGGCGATGATCACGATCGCGATCAGGTCGTCCACCACCGCCAGGGTCAGCAGGAAGGTCCGCAGCGCCGTTGGCAGGTGAGACGAGATGATCGCCAGCACCGCCAGCGCGAAGGCGATGTCGGTGGCGGACGGGACCGCCCAGCCGCCGACCCCCGGCTGCCCCCAGTTCACCAGCAGGTAGAGCAGCGCCGGGACGGCGACCCCTCCCGCGGCCGCGGCGACCGGGACCAGGGCCTTGCCCGGGGAGCGCAGGTCACCGGCCACGAGCTCGTGCTTGAGCTCCAGCCCAACCAGGAAGAAGAAGAGGGCCAGCAGGCCGTCGGAGGCCCACTGCCCGACGCTCAGGCTGAGGTGCAGCCCGGCCGGGCCGAGCCGGGTGTCCCTCAGCGCCAGGTAGCTGTCGGCCCACGGGGAGTTGGCCCAGACCATGGCGACGACCGCGGCGGCCACCAGGACCAGCCCTCCCACCGTCTCGGTCCGCAGCAGGGTGGCGATCCGGCGTACCTCACGGCGGCTGCCTCGGGACAGAAACCGGGCTGTCTCAACGACCAACGAAAGTCCTCACGGTTGGGGCCACAACGGCCGTACGATGCCGACCAGACTTCCCGGCGCAACCTCCCCCAGGGTAGCGCAGATCCCCGGGCCAAACCTCAACTGCGCTTGTCAGAGGCCTCTGCGCCGGTGGACAGGGCGGCGACGAAGGCTTCCTGGGGGACCTCCACCCGGCCCACCATCTTCATCCGCCGCTTGCCCTCCTTCTGCTTCTCGAGCAGCTTGCGCTTGCGGGTGATGTCGCCGCCGTAGCACTTCGCCAGGACGTCCTTGCGCACCGCCCGTACGGTCTGGCGGGCGATCACCCGGGCCCCGATCGCGGCCTGGATCGGGACCTCGAACTGCTGGCGCGGGATCAGCCCGCGCAGCTTCTCGGTCATCGCGACCCCGTACGCGTAGGCCTTGTCCTTGTGGACGATCGAGCTGAAGGCGTCGACCGCGTCGCCGTGGAGCAGGATGTCCACCTTGACCAGGTCCGCCTCCTGCTCCCCCGACGGCTCGTAGTCCAGGGAGGCGTAGCCCCTGGTCCGAGACTTCAGCGCGTCGAAGAAGTCGAAGACGATCTCGGCCAGCGGCAGCGTGTAGTGCAGCTCGACCCGGTCCTCGGAAAGGTAGTCCATCCCGGTCTGCACCCCGCGGCGGGTCTGGCAGAGCTCCATCAGGGTCCCGATGTACTCGGCCGGGCTGAGGATCGAGGCCTTCACCACCGGCTCGTACACGGTGGCGACCTTCCCGGCCGGGAACTCGCTGGGGTTGGTGACCAGGTGCTCGGTGCCGTCCTCCATCACCACCCGGTAGACCACGTTCGGGGCGGTCGAGATCAGGTCCAGGTTGAACTCCCGCTCCAGCCGCTCCCGCACGATCTCCATGTGCAGCAGGCCGAGGAAGCCGATCCGGAAGCCGAAGCCGAGCGCCGCCGAGGTCTCCGGCTCGAAGACCAGCGCTGCGTCGTTGAGCTGGAGCTTCTCCAGTGCCTCGCGCAGCTCGCCGAAGTCGTCACCGTCGATCGGGTACAGGCCCGCGTAGACCATCGGGTTGGGGTGCCGGTACCCACCCAGGTCGTCGGCGGCGGGCTGGCTGGCGAGGGTGACCGTGTCGCCGACCCGGGACTGGCGGACGTCCTTCACGCCGGTGATCAGGTAGCCCACCTCGCCGACCCCGATCCCGGAGGCCTTCACCGGCTCGGGCGCGATCACGCCGACCTCGAGCACCTCGTGGGTGGCCTTGGTGCTCATCATGAGGATCCGCTCCCGGTGGCTGAGCTCGCCGTCGACGACCCGCACGTACGTGACCACACCGCGGTAGGTGTCGTACACACTGTCGAAGATCAGGGCCCGGGCCGGGGCGTCGGGGTCGCCGACCGGGGCCGGGACCTGGGCCACGATCGCGTCCAGCAGCTCGGCCACCCCGTCGCCGGTCTTGGCCGATACCTGGAGCACGTCGTCGGGGCTGCCGCCGATGATCGTGGCCAGCTCGGCGGCGTACTTGTCGGGCTGGGCGCTGGGCAGGTCGATCTTGTTCAGCACCGGGATGATGTGGAGGTCGGCCTCCAGCGCCAGGTACAGGTTGGCCAGGGTCTGGGCCTCGATCCCCTGCGCCGCGTCGACCAGCAGCACAGCCCCCTCGCAGGCCGCCAAGGACCGCGACACCTCGTACGTGAAGTCAACGTGACCAGGGGTGTCGATCATATTGAGGACGTAGCTCTGGGCGCCCTGGGCCCAGGGCATTCGGACCGCCTGGGACTTGATCGTGATGCCCCGCTCACGCTCGATGTCCATCCGGTCGAGGTACTGGGCCCGCATCGAGCGGTCGTCGACCACCCCGGTCAGCTGCAGCATCCGGTCGGCCAGGGTGGACTTGCCGTGGTCGATGTGGGCGATGATGCAGAAGTTCCGGATGACCGCCGGGTCGGTGCTGCCGGGCACGGGAACAGACAAAGCAGGCCTTCGCGTGGGATCGGACACAGGACCAGACATCGTCTCACACCCTCCGGTTGTCAGGCAGCGCTTGCCGGCGCCTGCGGGCCTGGCCAGGAGTTGAGGGCCTGGTACGGGCGCTGGTAGTGTGTCCCGTCGCGATCACTCGCGCTCTGCGCCCCGGGCGCGCACCAGAACTCTCGACCAGGTAAGGCTGCCACGTGGCGAACATCAAGTCCCAGATGAAGCGGATCAAGACGAACGAGAAGGCCCGTCAGCGCAACAAGGCCATCAAGTCGGCGCTGCGCACCCAGGTGCGCCGGTTCCGCGAGGCTGCTGACGCCGGTGACGCTGAGAAGGCCGCCGAGTACGCGCGCGCCGCGTGCCGGTCGCTGGACAAGGCCGTGACCAAGGGCGTCATCCACGCCAACAACGCGGCCAACCGCAAGTCGGCGATCGCCTCCCGCGCCGCGGCGCTCTAGGCGCCTCGCACCCAGCTTCTCGCCTCGCCCCGGCCGACCCGGCCGGGGTTTTGGCGTGCTGGGGTCCGGCTGTCAGCCAACAGCTGCCGGGCTCGCCGGCAGGTCCTGCCTGGTTCCCTGGTGCTCACTGCCTGATCGTCGGTGGTGGCTGGCATAGTGACCTGCGTGGCTGTGCAATCCCCGCTCGGGAGTCTGGTGCTGGTGGTGGGTCCAGAGTCGCTGCTGGCCGAGCGGGCGGTCGAGCGGCTGGTCCGGGCGGCGCTGGAGCAGGCCCCGCAGGCCACGGTGAGCCGGGTCGAGGCTGCTTCTCTCGACGCCGGGCGGCTGCTGGAGATCACCGGGTCGGCGCTGCTGGCCGAGGAGTCGGTCGCCGTGGTGACGGGGCTCGACGCGATCTCCGCGGACGTGGCCAAGACCTTGGTCGCGGTGGCCCAGGACCTCCCGGACGAGGTGGCGCTGGTGTGTGTGCACCCCGGTGGCGTCAAGGGCCGCCAGCATGCTGAGGCCCTGAAGAAGATCGCCGCCGAGGTGATCGACTGCCCGGCCCTCAAGGCCTGGGAGCTGGCGAAGTTCGTCACGGCTGAGGTTCGTCGAGCCCGCGGCCGGATCGACGAGGCCGCCGCCCAGCAGGTGGTGGACGCGGTGGGATCCGACACCCGGGCCCTGGCTAGCGCGGTCAGCCAGCTGCTGGCCGACGCCGGCGGCCAGCCGGTGACCTCGGACCAGGTCCGCCGCTACTTCGCTGGCCGGGCCGAGGTGACCGGTTTTGCGGTTGTCGACGACGTGATGAACGGCAACCACGCCGGCGCCCTCGAGAAGCTGCGCTGGGCCCTGGCGACCGGGGTGGCACCGGTGATGCTGACCAGCAACCTGGCGGTCGCCCTGCGCCAGCAGGGACGCTGGCTGGACCTGCGGGGAGAGCGGATGCCGGACCAGGCCCGGGCCAAGGAGGTCGGTGTCCCGCCGTGGAAGCTCAAGGACCTTGACCGGCGGTCTCGGGCCTGGACCGAGAGCGCGGTAGCGGCCGGGATCCGGGCTGTCGCCCAGGCCGACGCGGCCGTCAAGGGCGCTGAGAGCGACCCCGCGTTCGCCCTCGAGCGCCTGCTGCTGACCCTCTACCGGTGCCGGCAGGCGGCCCGCCAGCGATAGCCGGTCCCCAGAGCTCGGTCACTGGCGCTTGCCGATGGGCGGGCACCGTCCGCGGGCAGTCGGCCCGGTCAGTCGTCCGGCGCGTCAGCGTTGAGTCGTCGCTCGGAGCCGGTCTCCGTCCACCCGGAGGGCGACCGCTCCGGACTGGTCGGTCCGCAGCACGAGCATGCCGTGCTCCGACAGGGTCCGCAGGGTCTTGGCGGCCGGGTGCCCGTAGTCGTTGTGCCGACCCACCTCGACCAGAGCCATCCGGGCACCGGTGGCGGCCAGGAAGCGCGGCTCCTGACGGCCGGAGCCGTGGTGCGGAACCTTGAGCACCGTGGCGCGCAGGTCGACCCCTCGCGCCAGCAGCGCCCGCTGCCCCGTCGGCTCGAGATCCCCGGTGAGCAGGACGCTGACCTGGCCGGTGCTGGCCCGGCCGACGATGCTCGAGTCGTTCTCGACCGATGACTCCGCGCTCGCCGACTCGCCGCTGGTGGGCGGGTCTGCTCCGGTCGGGTTCTCCGCGCCCAGGGTCTCCCACCGGAGCGAGCCCACCTGCAGCACCTCCCCCGGCCGGGCCACCCGTACCTGGACCTGGTGCTGCTCGGCCAGCTGCCGGACCCAGGCTGCGGTTCTGGCTGGGCTCGACAAGGGCGGCACCAGGAGCTGACCCACCGGACGCGACTGCAGCACCCGCCCCAGACCGGCCACGTGGTCGGCGTGGTAGTGGCTCAGCACCAGCAGCGGGAGCACCGACACCTGGGCCTGGTCGAGGCAGGCGGCAATGGCGCTCGGGTCCGGACCGGTATCGACCAGGACCGCCTGCCCTGGTCCGGCCCGGACCAGGGTGGCATCTCCCTGGCCCACATCGCAGGCCATGACCATCCAGCCCTCGGGCGGCCAGCCGGGCTGCAGCGGGGGTCGGCACAGGGCCGCCACGAGCAGCACCGCCACCGGGACCACCACCTGGGGCCGGCTCAGCAGCCAGGTGGCGGCCCAGGCCAGGCCCAGGCAGCAGACCAGCAGCACTGTGAGGCCGAGCACGTCGGAGGGCCAGCGGGTGACGGCTCCCGGCAGCTCGGAGCCGTGCCGAGCGACCTGCAGGATCGGCTCGGCGGCCCAGCCCGCTAGCCAGGCCACGGGACGCGCCAGTGCCGGGCTCAGCCAGCCCAGCGCCGCGGTGACCAGCCCCAGCACTGTGACCGGGCCGACGAACGGCCCGGCCAGCAGGTTGGCTCCCAGCCCGGCCAGGCTCACGGTCCCCGACAGCGCGGTCACCAGGGGCTGGGTCGCCAGCTGCGCAGCCAGCGGGATGCAGACGGCTTCGGCGACCCAGCCCGGCAGCCAGCGCGACACCGAGGCGACCCACCGTCGGCTCCACACCAGAATCCCCAGGCAGGCGGTCACTGACAGGGCGAAGCCCCAGGAGCGGCTGAGCCACGGGTCAACCCAGACCAGCCCGATCACGGCCAGGCTCAGGTTGCGGAGCCCACCGCCGGCACGGGGGCCACGGCCCAGGCTGGCCAGGGCCACCGCCCCCATGGCCGCTGCTCGCAGCACACTCGGCTCGGCCCGGCACAGCAGCACGAAGGCTAGGACGCTGACCACCGACACGACCATCCGGGCCCGCCCCAGGATCCGCACCCATCCAGCCACCACCGTGACGAACCCGAGCAGCAAGGTGAGGTTGGCGCCCGACACCGCCATCAGGTGGGTCAGCCCGGTGGCCTTGAACTGGTGAGTGGTCTCGGCGCTGACCCCGGAGGTGTCGCCCACAGTCAGCGCCGGCACCAGCCCCGCCTGCTCCGGCGCCGACCCCACCATCGCCGCCCGCAGTCCGGCCCGAACCTGGGCCACAGCCCGCAGCCACCAGGGCGGAGACCGCTCGATCTGAGGCGGCCCCAGCGCCGCCACCCGGGCAGCCACGCCGTCAGCGGGCTCGGCACCACTGAGCCGGCCCGAGAACCGGACCTGGGCGCCGGGTGGGGGCTGCTCCCAGCTCTGCGCTGCGCTGCCTGACACGGTCACCAGGACCGGCTCCCGGACCGACCAGGAGCGTTCCCGGGCCGTGAGCCGGTCGAGCCGTACCGGCACCAGGACGGCGGCCGGACGGCCCCCGCGCGGGTCGACCCGGCGCGGTTCGCCCGACACCGTCCCCACCAGGGTGGCGACCGCTCGCTGCGAGCCCAGCTGGGCTGTGGGGCCGGACGTCAGGGCGTACGAGCGAGCCCCGCCGGCGATCACCGACCCGGCCAGGACGCAGGCTGCCAGCCCGGTCCTCACCGACCGGGTCCGCCACGCCAGCAGGCCCGCGGCCACAGCAGCGGCGCCACCCAGGACGAGCAGCCAGGGCTGCCCCGACGAGGCCAGCCACATGCCTACCCAGGCTGCCACCGCGGCCGGGACCAGCCGGCAGTCATGGCCCAGAGAGCTCTCAGACGGTGACATGCTTCACCAGCTGCGCGTACGTCTTCGGCCCCACCCCATCGACCTCCTGGAGCTCGGCGACCGAGCCGAACCGCCCCCGCTGCTGCCGGTGCCGCAGGATCGCCTGGGCCAGCACCGGGCCGACCCCGGGCAGGGCGTCCAGCTGCTCGGCGGTAGCGGTATTGAGGTTCACCTTCGAGGCCGCCGCGGGACTGCTCCCGGCCGCGGCCGGAGGCGGGTCACCAGGCAAGGTCCGGACCTCGCCCCGCGGCCGAGACCGGGTGCCGATCAGGATCTGGGATCCGTCACTCACTGCAGCCGCCAGGTTCAGCTCAGCCGGGTCAGCCTCGGCAGCCAACCCGCCTGCGGCCTGGATCGCGTCGGCGACCCGCGAGCCAGCCGGCAGCGTCACCACGCCGGGCCGCTGGACCGCCCCGAGCACGTGCACCAGCAGGCTGGGCTGCGCCGAGGGTGTCGACGGCGCGAGACTGGCCGGCGGGCTCGCCGGCTCGACCGGTACGGGAGTCGGCACCGGGCGAGCCGACAGCAGGTACACCACGGTCGCGATGACCAGGACCGCCGCCCCGACCCCGGCCAGGACGCCGTGACGACGGGTCAGCCGCCACCGGGCCCAGCCCTCCGCAGGCCCGCCCGGCTCACCGTCTGCGGTCGTGGGCGACGTGTGAGGAGCCCTCGGCCCAGCGCTCCTGGGGTCCTCCGCGGTCCGGGTCACAGCCGGGGTGAGGGCTCGGCGTCCCGGCACCGACCGGGAGCCGGGAGGCCCGGCGTCCCGGAGTCCCCCGCCCACGGACCCCGGGGCCAGCCCGCTCTCCTCGCGCTCAGGGCTCACACGGTCTGCACCCGCGGGCGCCCGACCAGTGTCCTGCCCCGTGCGCCAGGGGCTGTCGTGGTCCGGCAGCAGCTCCGGCCCTGGACGGTCTGGTCGCCCGTCCCCGCCGGACTCCCCCGGCTCGCGACCGGTGTGGAACCCGTCGGGCGGCGACTCCACCGCTGCCAGCTCAGGGCTGAGCGCCGCTCCCGAGTGCTCTGTGGTCGTTGCCCCGGCCGGCACGGCAGCCGGTTCCGCCAGCAGCGCACGCAGCCGCTCCCGGATAGCAGCGACCTCGGCCTCACTCGGCCGGGCCCGGTCCGCCAGCTTCACCGTCACCACCTCCAGACCCCGGCAGCCCTGGCCCAGGCCGGCCACCGGAAGACTCATGCTTGTCATGCCGGGACTGAGGGCCGCTCGTCGAGGAGCGCCCGGTCGTGGCCGGACGCCTCGGCCCGGCGAGCCACCCGGCTGGCCCGATCATGTGTCGAGCAGCCCAAGCCGCCGTACGGTCTCCAGCTCTCGGGGAGGGACCGCCATCTCGTCGATGGTGCGCAGCAGCTTCACCACCTCGTGCTGGGGAGCGGCCGCCGCCGCCCGGTGGGACGCCACGGCCAGCAGCGCACCGTTGCCGCACTGCCAGGCAGCGAATCCCGCCAGGCAGACCGCCACCACGGCCTGCTCGGCCGTGAAGCGACGGGCCACCTGCAGCCACAGCCCGAGCTGCGCCTGGGCCGTCTCCTGGTTCAAGGTGCTCCAGAACGCCAGCCGGCCGGTGGGGTCCTCGGCCAGGGCCAGCAGCAGCGCCAGCTGCCGCCCGGGCAGCACCCGCGGGTTCTGGGCCAGGGCCTCGCCCAGGGCCGAGGTGAGCAGGGCCCGGGCCCGTCCCGGCGTCGCCCGTACCTGCTGGCGGGCCGCCTGCAGGGTGCGGACCGAGACCCGCCGCTGCCCGCGAGGCGGCTCAAAGTACCGCTCCAGGTCAGCGCGGGATGCCAGAACCGGAAGCCCCAGGTAGGCAGCCTCGGCCGCCACCGGGCTGCTCTGCGGACAGTACGGCCGCCCGGGGTCGTCGTCGGTGGCGTACGTGTGCCACCACCGTCCACCGCAGACGATCACCGACTCGCTGACCGGTAGCGAGGCCTTCCGCTCCACCTCCAGCGCCAGCCGGCGAAGCTGGTCACGGTCGTCGCCGTACACGACGATGTAGAGCCCGCAGTCGGGAGCGACTCGGTTCTCCAAGGAGCTCAGCAGACGGTGCAGCGGCTCCGGCCGGAGCGCGTCGACCAGGTCGGCCCGCAGCAGCGGACCCATGCAGCCGTCCACGATCAGCGCGAGCACCAGCGAGCTGGACGGGTGGAAGCCCAGCAGGACCGGGATCGCGGCCAGCTGGTCGTCGGTAGAGTAAGCGCGAAGAGTAATGGGACTGGTCACGTCGAGGACCATGGCCCGCCCCAGCCAGATCGGACAGCTGTCCACAGTCATGAGCGGCGGTTGACCCGGCTGTGGATAACCGTGCCAGGGGACGACCATGGCAGACGACTCACCAGACGCGGTCTGGTCCCTCCCCCCAGGTACCCTGTCGGTGATGACGAACGTACCCCACGGCCCGATCCACGGCCCGTACCCAGGCCCTCCTGCTCCTGGGCACCCGATGCTTCCGCCAACGGCACCCCCGCAGCCGTTAGGGCTCTTTCCGCCGAGCCGACCGGCTCCCCATCCGACACCAGGGGGGCAGCCGCCCGCAGCCCAGCCGACACCAGGGCAGCCGCCCGCAGCCCAGCCCGCCGGGACGAGCTGGGGCGGGTCCACCGCTGCGATGGGGGGCACGCCCCCGCCTCAGCCGGCCCCTGGCACCGTTCCGCTGGGACGCAGACGAGAGCAGACCGTCTCGATTGACGAGTTTCGCCCCCGCCGGTCAGCCGGTCCGATCATTGCGGCCGTGGTCATCGTGGTCAGCCTGCTGGTCGGCGTCCTCGGCTACATCGGCACCCGGAACCCGTTGGCACCCGCCGAGACTGCCTCGCCCAGCCCGACCGACTCTTCGCCGCGCAGCGGGCTCCCGTTCGAGTCGACCTACCAGAAGGCGACCGGGACCTGGGAGATCACCAACAGCGAGTGGCAGGACGACCAGGTCCGGCTGACGGTACGGGTGAGCGTCGAGACCGGCGGCTTCACGTACATGTTCTACGCGTACAGCAACAACGGCTCCCGGATGCTGCTGCCGGAGTCCAGCTCGAACCTCAGGTCCAGCCGTCTCCTCTCGGGTCAGACCGCTCAGGGGGAGCTGGTCTTCAGCCTTCCCCGCGGAGACGCGACCTTGGTGCTGGCCGACTCCGACCGCCACCAGCTGTCCGGGCTGCCGATCAAGGGCTGACCGCGCCCGCCACCCAGGTCATCCCCCGGGCGCGCTGCCGCTTCAGCCGCGCCCCCAGCAGCACTGACCAGGCAGCAGTCAGGGTCCCGGGGCTGAGTCACCGTCAGCGGGGCCAGCGTGAGGACGTTTAGGGGTCGCCCAGGCCCTCCTGACCGACACCTACTCCCTGGGCGCGGGCAGCGACCTAGACCGCTTTATCGTGGTGGACCAGCGCCTACCACCAGCGGCACCTGGCGATGTGAGGTCCCGCCCACCACCCGGCTGCCGGCTCGGGGAGTCAGCCGCGGTACACGATGACGGTATCGCCGACCCGTACCTGGTCGAACAGCCAGGCGATGCCCGCCTTGTCCCGTACGTTCACACACCCGTGAGAAGCCCCCGAGTACCCCCGGGCGGCGAAGTCGGCCGAGTAGTGGATGGCCTGGCCGCCGGAGAAGAAGAGCGCGTACGGCATCGGGGTGTCGTACAGCGTGGAGACGTGGTCACGCGACTTGGAGTTGACCGAGAACTGACCCTCGCGGGTGGGGGTGCGCGAGGAGCCGAACCGGACCGCGAAGGTCCGCTGCACCTGGCCGTCGACCACCCAGCGCAGGGTGCGGGAGGCCTTGTCGACGCAGAGCACCCGTCCCGAGCGGCAGCGCTCGTCCAGGACGACACCCGCCGCCGGGCTCGGGGCGACGTTGTTCTTCTCCTGCGTGGTCGGCTTGCGCGTCATGGACACCAGTCGGTCCAGGGTCCGCTGGTCGACCTCGCCGGTGACCGGGATGGCCCGCTTGCCCTGGAAGCCCCTGACCCCGGCGACCGTCTTCTCGTCGAAAGCGCCGGAGACCGGCCCGGAGTACCAGCTGAGCTGGCGCAGCCGGACCTGCAGGTCGCGCACCTGGTCGCCCGTGGAGCCAGCCTTGAGCAGGGCGGGACCGGGGCGCATCACGTTGTTCATCTCGTCCGACGTGGGCTGGCGAGTCATCTCGGTCAGGGCCGACCAGGTGGTCTTGTCCACGACCCCTGTGGCGGTGATCGCCCGCTTCCCCTGGAAGCCGGCGACTGCATCCTTGGTCTTCTCGTCGTACGTGGGGGTGATGGTGCCCTCGTACCAGTTGATCTGGGCCAGGCGGGCCTGCAGCTCACGAACCTGGTCGCCGGTAGCGCCCGGTGCCAGGACCACCTCCGCAGCGGGAGCGGTGGTGCTGGGCTGGGCGGTCGGCTCCGAGCTCGAGGCGCTGGGGGTGGCGCTGGTCGGGGTGGCGCTGGTCGTGTCGGTGCTCGGCGTGGCGGAGGTTGTCGGTTCGAGGCTCTCCGGCGTGGCCGAGGGGCTCGACGACACCACCGGCTCGGTCGCGGAGGCCTGCGGCACCGGCGCACCCGCCGCTGACAGCTGCGAGCACCCCGACAGAACCAGCAGGCTCGTCGACATCGCGGCGACCACCGCCAGTCGGAGGCTACGACCCATCTCACGACTCCGTTCATCTGGGCGCCCGCGGACGCCTGGACCATCCTAGAGGAAGTGAAACCAGGTTGTCGGGCTGACCGACTGGTGACCTTCACCTTCACAACGCCCGAGCGGCCGAGCAGGTTGCACCCGAGTCCGACTGCAGTCGTCTTCTGCTGCCCCTGCGGTCTGGTTCTGCTCCGCAGCGCCAGCCCCGGCGGCCCTGGAGCGGGCACAATGACGACATGAGCGACACCCACCCCGGCCTGCGGATCGGTTCGGAAGAGCGGAGCCGAGTAGCGCAGCGCCTGGTCTCCCACTTCCAGGCCGGCCAGCTGGAGCGCTCCGAGCTCGAGACCCGCCTGGGGTGGGCGGCACAGGCTCGGACCGAGGACCAGCTGCACCGGCTGACCATGGACCTGCCCGACCTGCCAGCGCCGCGCCTCCCCACGGCCACTGCTCCGGCCCCTGCGCACCCGCTGCGGATCGCCTTCGACGTACTGACCCTGTGCGTCACGACCGCCGCCTTGATCTGCCTGGCCCTGTGGCTGGCCGTAGCAGCCGCCCAGGGTGGGGGCACACTGGCGATGACCGCGGTGGCGACCTTCGGGGCGCTGGTGGTCGGCAGCGGCTCGGTCTACCTGATTCAGCGCTTTTTGACGATCAGTCGGCGCTAGCGAGGTTCCGGTACGGTCCCCGGCGGCCGGCTGGCCCGCTCGAAGGTGAGGCCGCACACGTGGTGGCCGGTGGCGAGGCTGCCGTGGCGAGCAGACCGGGCGCCCGGTGGCTCTCCCAGGACTCTCGGCCGCCACGGGCACAGGGGCTGGGGCAGCGGTCGCCGACGCGCCTGCTCCGTACGGGTAGGCGCACTCCCGGCAGCAAAACTGCCCCGTCACCACGACGGGGCAGAGGCTCTCCGACCGGTGGAGCTAACGGGATTCGAACCCGTGGCCTCTTCCATGCCATGGAAGCGCGCTACCAACTGCGCCATAGCCCCTGGTGCTCGTCTGACGACCAGCGAGTAGTGACTCTACCCGATGATGGCCCGGTTGGGAAACTCAGCTCGGGTCTACATCTGGGCGGCGGCCGCCGGGTCCTCCGAAGGCTCCGGCAGCCCCAGGTCGATCAGGGGGCAGTCGCGCCACAGCCGCTCCAGCGCGTACAGGCGCCGCTCCTCCGCGTGCTGCACGTGGACCACCACGTCGCCGTAGTCGAGCAGCACCCAGCGGTTGTCCCGGTGCCCCTCTCGCCGCAGTGGCTTGACCTGCTCGGCGAGCAGGGCCTCCTCGACGGCGTCCACGACGGCACCGACCTGGCGCTCGTTCTTGGCCGTGATGATCAAGAAGGTGTCGGCGATCGCCAGCTGGTCGGAGACGTCGAAGGCCACCTGGTCGCCGCCCCGCTTCTCGCTGGCGGCCCGGGCGGCCAGGATGGTCAGCTCCCGAGATCGTTCGGTGGCGGTCACTCGCTCTCCTCCCGCGGGCCGTACAGGCCGCGCTTTGCGATGAACTGGACGATTCCGTCCGGCACCAGGTACCAGATCGGCAGGCCTTCACGCACCCGTCGGCGGCAGTCGGTCGACGAGATCGCCATCGCCGGCACCTCCAGCAGCGTCACCGCGTCCTGAGGCAGATGGGACACTGTCTCCAGGTCCAGCGGGGAGCCCGGGCGGGAGACCCCGATGAAGTGGGCCAGGTCGAACAGGTCGTCGGCACCACGCCAGGTGAGGATCTGGCTCAGGGCGTCGGCGCCGGTGATGAAGAACAGCTCGGTGCTCGTGGAGGTTATCGCCCGCAGGTCGCGCAGGGTGTCGACCGTGTACGTGTCGCCGCCGCGCTCAATGTCGACCCGGCTGGTCGAGAACCGGGGGTTGGAGGCTGTGGCGATGACCGTCATCAGGTACCGGTCCTCGGCGTGGGAGACCTCTCGGTCGGCCTTCTGCCAGGGGCTGCCGGTCGGGACAAAGACCACCTCGTCCAGGCCGAAGCGGTACGCCACCTCCGAGGCCGCCACCAGGTGCCCGTGGTGGATGGGGTCGAAGGTCCCACCCATCACGCCGAGGCGGTGGCCCCCACTGGGGTCACGAGCCAGTCCGAGCGGCAGCGACATCAGGCGCGGGAGGGGTCGCTGCCGACACCGCGGAGCGCCAGGTGAGCGGAGGCCCCGGTCTCAGCCAGAGCAGCACCAGGGACGGCGCCCCCGACGGCGCGCTGGGCCTTCAGAAGGTGAAGCACCATGGGCCCGATCCTAGACGAGGTGCCCGGGGTCAGGCCCGGACCTGTCCCGACCCGGTCAGCACGTACTTGGTGCTGGTCATCTCGGGCAGCGCCATCGGACCACGGGCGTGCAGCTTCTGGGTGGAGATCCCGATCTCGGCGCCGAAGCCGAGCTCGCCGCCGTCGCTGAAGCGGCTGGAGGCGTTGACCAGCACCACCGCCGCGTCGACCTCGGCGACGAAGCGCTGAGCGGCGGCCAGGTCGCCGGTGACGATGGTCTCGGAGTGACCGGTGGTGTGGGTACGGATGTGCTCGAGCGCCTCGTCCAGGCTGGCCACGACCCGGGCCGCGAGGTCCAGAGTCAGGTACTCGCCGTCATACTCCCCAGGTCCGGCAGGGACGACATCGCTGGAGGCGGCCTGGAAGGCCTCGTCGCCGTGGACGGTGACCCCGGCCTCCCGCATCGCCTCGACGAGCACCGGCAGGGCCTGGTCGGCGATCTCCTGGTGCACCAGCAGGGTCTCCACCGCGTTGCAGACACTGGGGCGCTGAGCCTTGGCGTTGACCAGGATCCGGCGGGCCATCTCCAGGTCCGCAGCGGCATCCACGTACAGGTGGCAGTTGCCGGTGCCGGTCTCGATGACCGGGACCTTCGCCTGCTCGACCACCGTCGCGATCAGCCCGGCCCCGCCCCGGGGGACGAGGACATCGACCTGCCCCCGAGCCGCCATCAGCTCGGCTGCCGACTCCCGCCCCGCCGCCAGGAGCTGGACCGCGTCGGCGGGCAGGCCGACCTGCTCCAGCCCCGCCCGCAGCGCCGCGACGACCGCCCGGTTCGAGCGCTCGGCCGAGCGTGACCCCGCCAGCAGCACCGCGTTGCCGGACTTCAGGCAGATCCCCGCCGCGTCGGCGGTGACGTTGGGGCGGGCCTCGTAGATGATCCCCACCACCCCGAACGGGACCCGGACCTGACGGACCTCGACCCCGTTGCGCAGCCGCCACCCCCGGACCACGTCACCGACCGGGTCACTCAGCCCCGCCAGCGAGCGCAGCCCGTCGGCCACCGCCTCGAGCCGGGCCGGGGTCAGCGACAACCGGTCGATCATCCAGTCCTGGGTGCTCGAGGCCCGGGCAGCCGCCACGTCGTCGGCGTTCGCGGCCAGGACCTCGGCGCTGGCGGCCAGCAGCCGGTCGGCCATCGCGTGCAGGGCCGCGTCCTTGGTGTCCCGTACGGCCGTGGCAAGAGCCCGAGACGCGGCGCGGGCGGCGCTGGCCTGCTCGGAGAAGGTCATGCCGGCAGCCTAGCTGGCTCACCGGCGCCGGCTCGGTCGCCCAGGTGTGGGCGTCCTCAGCCTGAGGCGGGGTTTTAGGACCCTCATGCCACAATCACTGCGGGCGGGGAACCAGCGAAAGGACAGTCGTGGCACGAAGGAGAGCTCGGACCTGGGTGGTCGTGGCGCTGGTCGGCGTGGTGGTGCTGGCCGTGGCCGGGGCAGGGTTCTGGGCACTGACCCGCTCTGCTCCGAAACCCGTAGCCAAGACGGTCACCGTGCCCGCTGCTCGGACCATGGTCCGTCAGACCGTCACCGCCTCCGGCACGGTCGCTTCCCAGCGCCAGGCCTACCTCAGCTTCCCCGGCTCCGGGACCGTCGCCACGGTCACGGCCAAGGTCGGCGACACGGTCGCCGCCGGGCAGACCCTCGCCACTCAGGACACCACCATGCTGGACGCCGCGGTGTCCAGCGCCCAGGCCGCGGTCGAAGCCGCCCGCGCGAGCCTGAGCTCGACCCGTGGGTCGTCGGCGACCGGCAGCCAGCTGTCCGCCGCCCGGGCCCAGCTGGCGGCAGCCGAGGCCAAGCTCACCACGGCCCGCAACGAGCGCAGCGGAGCCACGATGACGGCACCGTTCGCTGGAGTGGTGGCCCAGGTCAACGTCACGCAGGGGGCCAAGGTCGCCGGGGCGGTCTCGACCACGACCGGTATGGGTACCAGCGCCGTAGCGAGCAGCAGCCTGCAGGCCAGCGCCCAGGTCGTGGTGGTCGACGTCACCGCCTGGCAGGTCAACGCCACCGTGGGCACGGCCGATGTGCCCCAGCTGAAGCAGGGGATGGCGAGCACCGTCACCCCCACCGGGAGCAGCGCCCAGCTGCCCGGCACCCTGACCTCGGTCGGGATCGTCGGGTCCAGCACGGCCGGGCAGGCCAGCTTCCCGATCGTGGTCTCCATCACCGGGAACCCGCCGAACCTGTACATCGGCGGAACGGCTGATGTGACGATCACCCTCGGTGAGTCCGAGGTCCTGACCGTCCCCACCGCGGCGATCCGCACCGAGAACGACCAGCCGACGGTCCGGCTGCTGCGCGACGGCACCGAGACCACGGTCCAGGTGAAGCTCGGCCGCGCCGTCGGGCAGCAGACCGAGGTCAAGGAAGGGGTCCGCGAGGGCGACCAGGTCGTCGTCCCGCCGGAGGCGGCCACCGCAGCCGCCTCGGCCAGTGCCAGCGCCTCGTCCCCCGCCGGCTCCGCAGCCAGTCGGTCGCCGCGGTGAGCGGAATCGTCGAGCTCAGCGGCGTCCACAAGACGTACCGCACCGGGAGCGTCACCTTCGAGGCCCTGCGGGGCGTGTCCCTGTCGATCCCTCAGGGTGAGTACGTGGCCATCACCGGCCCCTCAGGGTCCGGCAAGTCCACCCTGATGAACATCCTGGGGTGCCTCGACGTGCCGACCTCCGGCACGTACCACCTGGGCGGGCAGGACGTCAGCCGGATGAGCGAGCGGGAGCTGGCCACGGTCCGCAACCGGCGGATCGGCTTCGTCTTCCAGCAGTTCAACCTGCTGCGGGCGATGACCGCCCAGCGCAACGTCGAGCTTCCGCTGATGTACGCCGGGGTCCGGGCCAGCGAGCGGCACCACCGGGCCCAGGAGGCCCTGGCCAGGGTGGGCCTGGCCGACCGCACCCACCACCGCCCCGGCGAGCTCTCTGGGGGCCAGCAGCAGCGGGTCTGCATTGCTCGGGCGCTGGTGACCAACCCCGACATCATCCTGGCCGACGAGCCGACCGGGAACCTTGACTCGGTCTCCACTCACGACGTGCTCCGGCTGCTGCGCGACCTGCACGACCAGGGCCGCACCATCGTGCTGATCACCCATGAGCACGATGTCGCCGAGCAGGCTCAGCGCCAGGTGCAGATCTACGACGGGCTGCTCTCGGAAGGACGGGTGGAGAGCGCATGAGCATCTTCGAGACGATCCGGATCGCGATCGCCGCAGTCGCCTCCCGCAAGCTCCGCAGCGCCCTGACGATGCTGGGGATCCTGATCGGCATCGCCTCGGTGATGCTGACGGTAGGACTGGGGCAGGGCGCGCAGGCCAGCCTGACGGCGGAGATCAACAAGCTCGGCTCCAACATGCTGATCGTGACCCCCGGCAGCAACAGCGGCCTGGGGGCCGGCCGGCCCTCGACGAACCAGGCTCCGCTCACCCTGGATGACGCGGCGGTCCTGTCCGACCAGCGCGCCTGCCCCGACATCCTCCGGGTGGCCCCGGTGGCGCAGACCGCGGCGACCCTCCAGGCCGGGACCAGGTCCAGCACCACCAGCGTCCTCGGCACCTCACCGGACTGGCTGTCCGTCCGGGCCAAGACCCTGGCCCAGGGCCGGTTCTTCACTTCTGATGAGTCCCGCAGCGGCGCTCTGGTGGCGGTGCTCGGAGCCACCACGGCGCAGAACCTGTACGGGGCGGGCACCTACCCGGTGGGCCAGACCCTGACCATCAACGGCCAGACCCTGACCGTGATCGGAGTGCTGGACGCCGCGGGGCAGTCCCTGACCGGCAACGAGGACGACACGGTCGTCATCCCCTCCGGCACCTACGCCAGCCGGATGTCGTCGGCGGCCAACATGAACAACGTCGCCATGATCCTGCTTGAGGCCCGGGACCAGGCGTCGCTGTCGGCGGCCCAGCAGCAGGCGACGGCGGTGATGCTGCTGCAGCACCGCAGCACCGCAGACTCCCCGGACTTCTCGGTCTCCAGCCAGCAGGCCCTCGTGAACTCCATCGGGCAGATGACGGGCATCCTGACCGTCCTGCTCAGCGGGCTGGCGGCGATCTCGCTGGTCGTCGGGGGAATCGGGGTAATGAACATCATGCTGGTCAGCGTCACCGAGCGGATCCGGGAGATCGGGCTGCGCAAGGCGCTTGGGGCCCGGCCGGCGGTGATCATGCAGCAGTTCCTGGTCGAGGCCGGCATCCTCGGTATCATGGGCGGACTGCTCGGGATCGCGCTCGGCATCGGCATCGGGCGGCTCATCAGCAGCCTGACCCCCCTGCTCGATGTCGTGGTCTCCCCCACCGCGACCGCCGCGGCGCTGCTGGTGTCGCTGGTGATCGGCATGATTGCCGGGGTCTACCCGGCCTGGCGGGCCGCCCGGCTCGCTCCCATCGACGCCCTACGGAACGAGTAAGACTATGGCTTCTGCACGACGTGTCATCGCGGGAGGGGTCATCGCCACCGCTGCTCTCGGGACCGCGGTGGTCGGGATCCTCAGCTACCAGGCCTCCGCCGGCCAGCCCCAGCTCTCGGACCGCTACCGGCTCGTGACGGCGGGGCCGGGCACGGTGACCACATCGTTGTCCTTGTCGGGAACGGTCCACCATGTCGACCAGGTGTCGGTGAGCTTCCCGACGGTCGGCACCGTGGTCCAGGTCCACGTCAAGCCCGGTGACCAGGTCGCCGCCGGGGCCCCTCTGGCCAGCATCGACACCACCCCGCTGCAGGAGGCGGTGCTGGAGGCCGAGGCCGGCTACCAGCAGGCCCAGCTCAAGCTGCAGATGGACCAGAAGATCTATGACGCCAAGGACGGGTCCGCCCCCGTCGGCGCAGGAGGGGGCACAGCCCTAGGCGGCACCCCTCCGGCAGGCGCGGCACCCGGGCAGCCGGGTAGCGGTTCCGGCGGGGCGCCCGCGGCCCCTGGCGGCGCCCCCGGCAGCGGAGGCCCTGGCCGCCCCGCAGGTACGGGGCCCGGCACTCCCGATGCCCAGGCCGCGGCCCGGGCAGCCGCTGCGCTGGCCGCCCTGCAGCAGACGGTGACCGCGGTCCAGGCGGAGGTCCCGGTCTTCGCCCAGGTCTGCCTGGCACCGTTGCAGACGATGACTCCCGGTCCCGCGACCCAGACCGTCACGGCGACCCAGACCGTCACCGCCACCCAGACCGTCACCGCCACCCAGACCGTGACCGTCACTGCCTCCACTACGCCCAGCCGACCAGCATCCAGCGGGTCCCCGAGCGCCACACCCAGCGGGTCCCCGAGCGCCACCCGAACCGCTGCCGCCCCCGCTTCCGAGCGCCCGGCTGCGACCACCGCGCCGGCACCGACCACGCCGAGCCCCACCGCATCAACCACCACCCCGGCGCCGACGACGCCACAGCCCACCGTCCCCGCACCCAGCTCCCCGGCTCCGGCCCCCACGGGCACAAGCCCGACCTTCCCCGACAGCATTGACCCGGCCTGCCGAGCCTCTGCGGAGAAGCTCAGCCAGCTGGCCACGGCGCTGCCGTCCCAGATGGCCGCGGTCCAGCAGAGCCTGGTCGCAGCCCAGGAGTCGCTGACTGCCCAGGCGGCACTGCTTCAGGCCCAGGCGGGCATGGTGGCCCAGCAGGGTCAGGCGCTGCAGCAGCAGGCAGCCCTGCTGCGTCAGCAGGCGATGGTCCTGCAGCAGCAGGCGGCGGCGCTGCAGGCCCAGGCTGTAGCAGCCGCCCAGGCCGCGGCGCGCGGAGGTGTGCCAGCGGTGACCGAGAGCGAGCTGATCTCGGACCGGGCAGCGGTTGACCAGGCGGCGGTGGCCGTGCAGCAGGCCCGCGAGCACCTGGCCGCCTCGACCATCACCGCGCCGATGGCTGGGGTGGTGGCCTCGATCCCGTTCACCGTAGGCCAGCCAGCCAGCATCACCTCGTCCGCGGTGATCATCGGGACCGGCGCGGTTGAGGTGACCGCCCCGGTGTCGCTGCTGCAGCGTCCTCAGGTGGCTCCGGGGCAGAAGGTCACGATCTCCAGCGTGATCGGGCGTACGGACCTGACCGGCACCACGACCCGGGTCGGCCTGCTGCCGATGGTGAGTGGGCTCCCGTCGAACCAGGCCGCGGTGGCCGCTGCCAGCGCGGCAGCCGGAGCAGGCGGGGCCTCCGAGTCCGCGGGTGCCGACGCGGCCGCAGCCGCCGAGGCCGCCGGGGCCGGGGCTGCTGGGGCCGGAGCTGCCGGGGCCGGGACCAGCACGGGAGTCTCGTACCCGGTGGTGATCACGGTCGGCGCCGGCGGCGCTGACCTTCCCGAGGGCTCCCGGGTCCAGGTCAGCATCACCACTGCGACGACCCAGGCGGACGTGATGGTGCCGGCCTCTGCCGTCACCCCGGTCAGCAGCAGCAGCGGAACGGTGGCCGTGGCCGCCGGCGACAAGGTCGAGACCCGTACCGTGACCCTGGGCGCTCGCAGCGGCTCCGACATTGAGATCCTGAGCGGGGTCAAGGCCGGCGAGCAGGTCGTGATCGCTGACCGGATGAAGCCGCTGCCGACGCTCGACCTCAGGGGTGGAGGCGAGTCCGGCTCCAGCGAGTCTGCTCGGCCGTCATCTCCGGCGGGTGGAAGTGAAGGTCCCCAGCCTTCGGCCGCCACCACCACCCGGTAGCCGACCGCAGCACGGGCCCGGTTCCGGGCTCCTGCCGTCGGCAGGTCGCCGTCACCGGCAGTCTGGCGTCGGCCGTGGGGGGAGGCCTCAGCGGGAACCGCCCCGGCGGGAGCGTCGGCGCCGTACGACCATCGCGTCCCGGTGCACCACCTCGCGCTGGTAGCCCGCCCCCAGCTCGCGGGCCAGGTCCCCGGTGCTGCGGCCGAGCAGCCGAGGCAGCACGTCGGCGTCATAGCTCACGATTCCCCGGGCCACCGTGGCCCCGCTCCGGTCAACCAGCCGCACCGGGTCGCCGGCGTGGAAGGAGCCGCGGACCTCAGTCACCCCGGCCGGCAGCAGTGATGCCTTCTGGACCTGGATCGCCTGGACCGCGCCCTCGTCGAGGACCAGCTCGCCGGCCGGCTGGGAGGCGTGGGCCAGCCAGTTCAGCCGGGACGGGCGCCGCTTGCCCGCCGGGTAGAAGACCGTACCGGTCTCACCCGCCAGCGCCTGGATGATCTGCTCCGCGCTGGCCAGCACCACCGGGATCCCGGACCCGGTCGCGACCCGGGCCGCCTCCAGCTTGGTCGTCATCCCCCCGGTCCCGACCCGGCTCCCGACCCGGGAGGTGTCGGCGCGCAGCTCGTCCAGGTGGCGTACCTCGTCGATCCGGACCGCGCCGGGCTCCGACGGGTGGGCGGTGTAGAGCGCGTCCACGTCGGAGAGCAGAAACAGCGCGTCGGCCCGGACCAGGTGGGCGACCAGAGCAGCCAGCCGGTCGTTGTCGCCGAACCGGATCTCGCTGGTCGCCACAGTGTCGTTCTCGTTGATGATCGGCACCACGCCGAGCTCCAGCAGCCGGTCCAGGGTGCGCAGCGCGTTGCGGTACGTGCCCTGCCGGGCGGTGTCGTCGGCGGTCAGCAGCACCTGCCCGACCGTCAGCCCCACCGCGGCAAAACGAGCCGCGTACTGCTCCACCAGAAGCCCCTGCCCGACCGCCGCGGCTGCCTGCTGCGACGCCAGGTCGCGGGGCCGGGTCCGCATCCTCAGCGGACCCATCCCGGCCGCGATCGCGCCTGAGGAGACCAGCACCACCTCCCGGTGACGGTGGTGGGCGGCGGCGACCGCGTCCACGACCCGGGCCAGCCGGGGCGGGTCGATCCCACCGTCGGGAGTGGTCAGTGACGAAGAGCCGACCTTGACCACAATCCGGCGGGCGGCCCGGAGCCGGTCACGCACCGGTCTGGCCCGGCTTGTCGAGGCCCGGCTCGAAGCCGTCGAGAGCCAGCGAGACGGCCTTCTCGGCGGCCTTGCGCTGGTGGTACTCGGCGTCCTTCGCCCGGCGCCGCCGGACCGCTGGGCGCAGCTGCTGCATCCGGTTGTCCTCCCCGCGCCGGCTCAGCAGCTCGGCGCCGATGTCGACCTGCGGGGCGAAGTCGAAGACCACCGCATCCTGGCCACCAACCGCCACCGCGTCGCCCGGCTCGGCGCCCAGCGCCAGCAGCTCGTCCTCGACACCCAGCCGGTGCAGCCGGTCGGCCAGGTAGCCCACCGCCTCGGCGTTGCTGAAGTCGGTCTGCCGGATCCAGCGCTCCGGCTTCTCGCCACGAACCCGCCACAGGAAGCCGCCCTCCCCGTCGCCTTGCCGCTTGATGGTGAACCCCGGGCCGGGCACCGCCGGTGGCGGGGTGATCACGATCCGCTGCGCCGGACCCGGCCGGACCGAGCGCCGGCTCGCGACGAGCCGGGCCATGGCGTGACGCAGCCCGTTCAGTCCCTCCCCCGAGGCCGCGCTGACCAGGTAGACCTCCAGCCCCCGGGCCTTCAGCTCCGGCAGCACCAGAGCGGCCAGGTCGGCCCCGTCGGGGACGTCGACCTTGTTCAGCGCCACCAGCCGGGGACGGTCCTCCAGCCCCCCGTACGCGCGCAGCTCGGCCTCGATCACGTTCAGGTCGGTCAGCGGGTCGCGGCCCGGCTCGTACGTGGCGCAGTCGATGACGTGCACGATGGCCTGGCAGCGCTCGATGTGGCGCAGGAAGTCGTGGCCCAGTCCCCGGCCCTGGCTGGCGCCCTCGATCAAGCCCGGAACGTCAGCCACCGTGTACGTGACGTCTCCGGCGACCACCACACCCAGGTTCGGCACCAGGGTGGTGAAGGGGTAGTCGGCGATCTTGGGCCGGGCCCGGGAGATCGCCGCGATCAGCGAGGACTTTCCGGCGCTGGGGAAGCCGACCAGGCCGACGTCGGCCAGCACCTTGAGCTCGAGCCTGATCCGGCGCTGCTCCCCCGGCTCACCCAGCAGGGCGAAGCCGGGCGCCTTGCGGGCGGCGGTCGCGAGCGCCTCGTTGCCCAGACCGCCCCGGCCTCCCCTGGCCACGACCAGCTCGGCACCAGCCCCGACCAGGTCGGCCAGCAGCTGCCCGGTGGCGGTGTCGGTCACGGTGGTCCCGTCCGGGACTGGCAGCACCACGTCCTCGCCGTTGGCGCCGTTCTGGTGGCCGCCCTTGCCCGGCTGGCCGTTGGCCGCCTTGCGGCGGGACTGGCGGTGGTAGTCGACCAGCGTGGTGAGGCTCGGGTCGACCCGCAGCACCAGCGACCCCCCGTTGCCCCCGTTGCCACCGTCGGGGCCGCCCAGCGGCTTGAACTTCTCCCGGTGCACCGAGGTGCAGCCGTGGCCGCCGTTGCCGGCGACCACATCCAGCGTCACCGAGTCGACAAAGGACGGGACGCCCATGCTGGTCTTCCTCCTCGGTCGGCGTCAGGCACCGACCATCGTCCCACAGCGGGCTTCCTCGACCGTCGCGGTCCCGCGGCCCGGGACCGGCGCCCTCCGCCGTCGTTGGGCCACAGCGGGTCCGCGGTAGGCTCTCGGCATGGGCCGCGCAGGCCCGCTTCCAGGCCTCGTCGGTCCCCACCCTGGTGCTCCTGCGCCACGGCCAGGTGGTCTCGCTCCGGCGCGGCGCCCTGCCGTACCCGCTGCTCAACAGCTGGGTCACCACCAGCCTGCAGCAAGAAGCCTGACGCGCCAGCAGCCCCCGGGAGGTCCCAGGGGCTGCCGCTTGGTCGCAGACGGCTACTCGGCGACGGTGACGCTCACCACGCGCCGACCACGCTTGGTGCCGAACTGCACCTGGCCCTCAGCAAGGGCAAACAGGGTGTCGTCGCCGCCGCGGCCGACGTTGTCGCCCGGATGGAAGTGGGTGCCGTGCTGACGCACGATAATCTCACCGGCGCTGACCGCCTCGCCGCCGAACCGCTTCACCCCGAGACGCTGAGCGTTGGAGTCGCGCCCGTTCTTGGACGAGGAAGCGCCCTTCTTGTGTGCCATGTCAGCCCCTCACTTGATCCCGGTGACCTTGACCTGGGTGTAGCGCTGGCGGTGCCCCTGACGCTTCTTGTACCCGGTCTTGTTCTTGAACTTCAGGATCCGGATCTTCGGCCCCCTGGTCTCGCCGACCACCTCGGCCGTGACCGCGACCTTGGCCAGCTGGTCCGCGGCCGAGGTCACGTCGTCGCCGTCGACCAGCAGCAGCGGCTCCAGCGCCACCTCGTCGCCGGCCTTGGCGTCACGGAGGTCGATCTCCAGCACATCGCCGACGGCCACCTTGTGCTGGCGCCCACCACTGCGCACGATCGCGTACACGGTTGACCTACTCTCGTCTCTCGTCTCTGGTGCCGCGACGGGCGCGGCATGGGGCTTCCCATCGGCCTGAAAAGCCGAACAGCACACCGGCGTCACATGCTACGGGCCGAAGTGAGGGGGGTCAAACCGCCGTGGTGCTGGACGCACCCGCGGCTCGACCTGGTCTTAGGAGCGTCGGCCGCGCCGGCCGGAGCGGTCACCACCGTCGGCCGGGGCCTGGGTCGAGACCGGCTCCGTGTGACGGTGGTAGCCGCGGCCGCCGCAGCCCTCGCAGGTCTCGGTGAAGGCCTCGGCCAGCCCGGTGCCGATCTTCTTGCGGGTCATCTGGACCAGCCCCAGCGAGGTGACCTCGGCCACCTGGTGCCGTGTCCGGTCCCGGCCCAGGCACTCCACCAGGCGCCGCAGCAGCAGCTCCCGGTTGCTGGGCAGGACCATGTCGATGAAGTCGATCACGATGATCCCGCCGATGTCCCGCAGCCGCAGCTGGCGCACGATCTCCTCGGCGGCCTCCAGGTTGTTCGAGGTGACCGTGGCCTCCAGGTTGCCGCCGGAGCCGGTGAACTTGCCGGTGTTGACGTCGATGACCGTCATGGCCTCGGTCCGGTCGATGATCAGCGACCCGCCCGAGGGCAGGAAGACCTTCCGCTCCAGGGCCTTGGCGATCTGCTCGTCCACTCGGTACTGGGCGAAGATGTCGCCCTGCTCCCGGTCCCAGCGGGTGACCCGGTCAGACAGGTGCGGGGCGACATGGTCGACGTACGCCTTCACCATGTCGAAGGCGTCATCAGCCATCTGGTTGCCGTCGATGACCAGGGATGAGAAGTCCTCGGTGAACAGGTCCCGGACGATCCGGACCGTCAGGTCGGGCTCGCCGTACAGCAGCTGGGGGGCGGAGCCCTGCTTCACCTTCTTCTCGATCGCCTCCCACTGCGCGGTGAGCCGGTTGACGTCGCGGACCAGCTCCTCCTCGCTGGCGCCCTCGGCGGCGGTACGGATGATGACCGAGGCCTGGTCACCGACGAGCTCACCGAGCAGCTCCTTGAGCCGGTTGCGCTCCTGCTCGGGCAGCTTGCGCGAGATCCCCGACAGGTGCCCACCGGGGGCGTAGACCAGGTACCGCCCCGGCAGCGAGACGTGGGCCGTCAGCCGGGCCCCCTTGGCCCCGACCGGGTCCTTGGTGGCCTGGACCAGCACCGTCTGGCCAGACTTGAAGACCTTCTCCACCTTGCGGGACTGCCCATCGGCTCCGAAGGCGTCCCAGTCCACCTCACCGGCGTAGAGCACCGCGTTGCGGCCCCGCCCGATGTCGACGAAGGCCGCCTCCATGCTGGGCAGCACATTCTGGACCCGGCCCAGGTAGACGTTGCCGATCAGGGAGGTGGCGCTGGCCCGGTCGACGTAGTGCTCGACCAGGACCCCGTCCTCGATCACGGCGATCTGGGAGTACCCCTCCTGCTGGCGGACCAGCATCTGCCGGGTCACCGACTCCCGGCGGGCCAGGAACTCGGCCTCAGACAGGATCGGCGCCCGGCGCCGGCCCGCGGCCCGGCCCTCCCGCCGCCGCTGCCGCTTGGCCTCCATCCGGGTCGAGCCCTCGATCCCCGAGACCTCGTCGGAGCCGCTGCCACGACGGTGGCGCGGCTCGCGAACCCGGACCACAACATCACTCGGGTCGTCTTCGCAAGCGGCTGCCTCCTCACCGCGGCGACGGCGGCGCCGACGACGGCGAGTCCCGGACCCGGACTCCTCGGCCTCGCCGGACTCGGTCTCGCCGCCCTCCGGCTCGCTGGCTTCGTCCGCGTCGTCGCCGCTGGCCTCCTCGCTGTCTTCAGTGGCGTCTCCCGCCCGACGGCGACGCCGACCACCCCGGCGTCGGCGGCGCCGACGACGGGTCTCGTCATCGTTGCTGTCGGCCCCGGCCCCCTCCGCCTCGGAGTCGGAGTCCTCGAGCGCTACCTTCTTCTCCTCGGCGGAGGTCTCGTCGGCCGGGGACTCATCGGCCGAGGACTCATCAGCCGGGCTCTCCTCGACCGGGACCTCCTCGGCCGGGTCGGGCTCAGGCTGCTCGGCGGCAGCGTCCTGGGGCGTGGTCTCGTCGGCCGGAGCGGCTCCCTGCGCCGGTTCCTCCACCGGCTCTGAGACGGCCTCGGGCTCTGCCGTGTCCACGGTCGCCGTCACGACCTCGGCCACCGGGGTCGGCTCTGGCTGGTCGGAGGTGCTGCTCGAGGACGGCTCGGACCTCTGCAGCGACTGCCGGATCGCATCCAGGTCGATCGCCGCCGACGCCCCCGCCGAGTGCCGCGCTGCGCGCCGCGGGCGCGAGTCCAGTGCGGCCAGGGCCTGCCGGACGTCTTCGGCAGCAGATGACCCTGCCTCGGGCTCGGCCGGGGCAGCCGTCTCGGCCGGCACGACAGGCTCGCTCGCCGGCTCCTGGGCGGCAGCCTGCTGAGCCCGGGTACGGCGAGCCGGTCTCGCGTCGCTGGTCGAGACCGACCCGGGCACCTCGTCGCCAGTCGGCGGCTCCGTCTCGGCCGGATCCGCTACGACAGTCCTGGTCGTCCGCTTCGTGGCCTTCGCCGGTCCGGCCTGGGGCTCCTTCGTACGGGACCGGCGCCGGCTCTCGCCCGCCTCGGCCACAGCCACCTCAGCGGCAGCCGACGGCTCGGGCCCACCGGCGCCCAAGACCGGCCCGTCCGCTGGGCTCTCCTCCGCCGCTGGGCTCTCCTCGGGCACAGGGCTCTCCTCGGGCACTAGGCTCTCGGGCACTGGGCTCGGGCCAGGGCTGGTGGTCGGCGGTGCCACGGGAGCGGGAGGACCAGACGGGCGGCCTGAGGCCCGGCGCCGGCGTACAGGCCGTTCCTCAGGCGGCTCGTGGGATACGGTCTCGTCGGTCACATCGAGCATGGAGGCTCCATTCCACCGGCGCCGCGGCGGGCGCCGTCATCGGTGGCGGGACCGGTCGGAACCACGTCGCAACGCGGTCGTACCTGCTCCCGCACAAAGTCTCTCGGACCTGGTGCCTCCCATCCGCGTCGCCCCCGCGCTCAACGCCTGCCTGAGCAGGTCGCGGACCAGCGGTGCCGATGAAGGCGGCCCGGCCAGGCACCTGGGTGGCGCCTAGGCCTGAGCAGCATTGTCGCACACCTGACCGGCCGCTTCGGCCAGCTCGTCCGCCAGCCGGTGTCAGGCCAAGGGGTCGTGCACCCGGCCGTCCCGCCACGGTCCCTGAGCCAGCCGGGTCAGCACCGGTGGCTGGCCCAGGTCCAGGCCCGGCTCCACGGCCCGAAGGGCCGACACCACGTCGTCCGGGCGTACCAGCGGCTCGCCGTGACGGATCACCAGGTCGACCCTCCCGGCCCCGGTCGCCTCGATCGAGGCGACCGCTGCCCGGGCGTCAAAGACCCGCGGGCCAGAACGGGTCATCCGCTGGACCTCGACCGTCGAGGCGTCGACGAAGGCAGCCACGGCCGCGACCAGCACCTCGTGCTGCACACCGCCCAGGTCGACCTGCCAGCGCGAGGCCTGCAGCCGGTCAGCCAGGGCCGGGCCGCTGGCAGGGACCACCGCCAGGACATCCAGCCCCGGCGGCAGGGCCTCGTCCAGGGCCTGCCGCACCGCCTCCGGCTCGCAGGTCAGCGCCAGGCCGATCTCCAGGTACTCGGCCTCGCTGGCCGCGCCGGTGCTCGCGGCGTTGGCGTACGAGATCCGCGGGTGCGGGCTGAACCCCGAGGAGTACGCCATCGGGATCTCGGCCCGGCGCAGGGCCCGCTCGAAGGCGCGGGCGAAGTCCCGGTGAGACGTGAACCGCGCTAGGCCACGCTTGGCGTAGCGGACTCGCAGCCGCTGAACCGGAGGTGGCTGCTGCTCAGGCTGTCGACGAGGCACCTGGCCAACCTACGGGGCCCGGACCTGGCCCGGGAGTACCGCCGCGGCTAGGCAATGATGCCCTCGCTGAACTCGTTCACCGCACTCGGCACGATCTGGCTGAACCGCTTCACGATCGAGACGAAGTAGCGCCGCGTGATGGGCGCGTCCAGCGGGATGCAGTACGAGAACCAGGCCCGGTCCCCGAGCACCGAGGCCTGCACCATGATGTAGGTGCTGTTCACGTTGTTCACGAACTCCAGCCGGGTCGCCTGGTCGATGTGGCTGAAGAACTCGTAGATCGCCACCAGCTTGATTCGGCGGTACTCGCTCTCGGGGAAGACCCACATCGTGCAGCCTTCCCGGATCCCCAGCTCCCCGTCCTCAATGAAGGTGTCGAGGTAGGCGCTCGCCAGCACCCCGTGCAGGTGCTCCTGGGTGAGGTTCTCAAGGGTGATCAGGTCATTCGGCCCACCGAAGACCATCGGCGGCTCAACCTGGTCGACCCACAGGTGCCAGGAGTCGGGCAGCGGGGGCCAGCAGGGGTCGGGCTGCCAGCCGGGTGGTGGCTCCCACCCTGGAGGAGGCGCCGGCCAGTCCGGCGGAGGATTGAACTTCAGGACCACGAGCAAGCCTCTCGATGTGTCCGTACTCAGAGCCGCTACTTGAGCGCCCCCTGAGACACGGAGCCCTGCAACTGACGCTGGAAGATGATATACACCAGCAGGACCGGGGCCACAGTGATCACGAACGCCGCGAACTGGGCCCCGAAGTCGACGTCGTACCCCGCCGAGACGGTGAACGCCGCCAGTCCTTGGCTGAGGACGTAGTTCTCTTTGTTGGTGTTCAGTGCCACCGGCAGCAAGAACTGGTTCCACAGACCAAGGAAATTCATGATGGTGACCGTCGCCAGACCTGGCTTGGCCATCGGAAGATAGATCTGGAAAAAGGTCACCCAGGCGTTCGCGCCATCGATCTGGGCGGCCTCTCCGATCTCATCCGGTAGTGACCGGAAGAAGGCGTACAGGAAGAAGACCGTGAACGGCAGCGCGAAGGCCACGTACGTGACGATCAGTCCTTCCTTGGTGTCCCGCAGGCCGAAGTTCTGCAGCTGCTGGAACAGCGGGACGATTGCTAGGAAGACCGGGATCATCAGCCCGCCCAGCATCAGGTAGTAGATCCCCCGCATGATGGCGTGGCCGACGGGGTGGTCAGGCATGTCGAAGCGAGCCAGCACGTATGAGCACATGGCTCCCAGCAGCATCACCAGGACCAGGGCCAGCCCGACCACGTACACGGTGTTGAAGAAGTACTGGCCGATCCCGGCCGTGGTCCAGGCGTTGCGGTAGTTCTCCCAGGCCGGGCGGCTGGGCAGCGCGAACGGCGAGGCAAAGATCTCACGGGTGGCCTTGAACGAGGTCAGCAGGGTCCACAGCAGCGGCAGGATCACCACCGCCGACCAGAGCACCAGGACCGCGTGTGAGGCGATCGCCACCCTCCGGTCGCCGCTGGAGACCGGGCGTCGCAGAGTCAGCTCGCTCACAGCACCACCCGCTCCTTCCCGCCGGTCAGCCGGTTCACCAGGAAGACCAGCGCGGCGAAGCCCATCGTCAGCACCCCCATCACCACACCCATGGCGCAGGCTATCCCGAACTGGCCCTTCGTGAGTGCGGTCGACATCAGGTGCTGGCTCATGGTGAGGGTCGTGTTCTCGGGGCCGCCGAAGGGGAACATCGACTGGGCGTACACGTACATGTCGATCGCTGCGATCCCCAGGTAGATGTACGCGGTCTGCACGTTCTCCCGGATCAGCGGCAGCGTGATGCTGACCGCGGTCCGCAGCCGCCCGGCCCCGTCGATCCGGGCGGCCTCGAAGATCTCCGACGGGATCCCCTTGATGGCGGCGATGAACAGGACCATGTAGAAGCCGACCAGGCTCCACACCATCACCGACATCATCACCGGCATCGCGGTACGCGAGTCACCCAGCCACGGGAAGTGCTGGAACGACTGGAAGCCGAGCCGGGTCAGCGCCCCGTTCACCAGACCGTTGTTGGGGTCCATCACCAAGGTGAACATCAGGCCCGCAGCGACCGCCGGGATCGTGTACGGGAAGAACGAGACCACCCGGTAGAAGCCGGCTCCGGCCAGCCCCTTCGTCCGACCGTGGGAGGCGCCGCCGACGGTGACCATGATGGCCAGTGCCAGCGACAGCGTCAGGATCGTGATCGGGATCAGCACGGCCAGCTTGACGTTGTTGCCGACCGCCTTCAGGAAGATGTCGTCCTGGGCCAGCCGGACGTAGTTGTCGAACCAGACCACGTCCATTGCCGCCGAGAACCCGCTCCAGTTCGTGAACGAGTAGCTGATCGCCTGCAGCAGCGGCCACAGCACGAAGACCAGAAAGATCCCCAGCGGGAGCACCAGGAAGATCGCAAACAGCGAGATCACGTCGGGCCCCGGCCGCCGGCGCGCCCGCCGGCCCGGTGGGGCGGACCTCGCCGCACCCACCGGCCGCGCGGACCCCACTGGCTCCTGAACCGAGGAGGCAGTCGTCACGTCTGGCACCTATTCTGTGTCGCTCAGAGGCGGGTACTAGGAGACCTCGAGCTTCTTGACATTCGGGTCGTTCGCCGCCTTGTCGACGATCTCCTGCAGCTGCTTGCGAGCCTCGTCGGCGGTGGTCTTGCCCTCCAGGAAGGAGTTGAAGACGACCAGGTTGTCCTTGTTCAGGCCGTAGTAGACGATCGAGCGGTAGTCGAAGATGTTGTTCCCGGCCGCCTTCAGCATCTGCGACTGGGACTTCAGCGCGCTGGAGCCGAAGCCGTCCTCGGGGACCAGGTCCTTGACCACGGTCGGCGAGAGCCGGGTCTTGGTGAAGTTGGTTGCGGCCTCCGTGCTGAGCATGGCCCGCAGGATCTCCTTGCCACCGGCGACGTTCTTGCCCTTGGCAGGAACAATGAAGGGCTCGCCGGGAGCGGCCCGCAGCGCCTCGTACGGCATCTTGGCCGATGTGGACAGCTGCATGCTCGGCACGGCGGTCATCTCGAAGCCGTCCTTGGTCTGCTTCTTCATCTCGTTCTCGATCCAGCCACCGGAGGGGTACAGCAGCGCCTCCTGGCTCTGCGACCACTGGGCCTGGGCCGCGGTGAACTGGGTGCCCGAGCCGCCTGGCTTCATGTAGCCGGCCTTGATCAGGTCCTCCACCGCCTTGAAGACATCGATGACCGGCTGCTGGCTGTAGCAGTTCTTGTCGAGCTTCTCGATACTGAGCCGGACCTCGTCACCGCCCTCCTTGATGGCGGAGTCCAGCATCATGGTCAGGTAGTAGGTGGCGGCCTCCTTGCCGAACAGGAAGAGGTACTTGCCCTTGGCCTTGGCCTTGGCACCCAGCTCCATCGCCTCAGCCCAGGTCTTCGGCGGGGTCCAGCCGTTCTCCTGGAACAGGGAGGCCGAGTACCAGACGCCGTACACGGTCATCACGTAGTTCAGGGCCACCAGCTTGCCGTTGTACGTGCCAGCGCGCTTGATCGCGTCCAGGTACAGGGTCTCGGAGAGCTTCGCGCCCTCGTAGCTGCTGGTCTCCAGCAGCGAGCTCAGGTCCTCCAGCTGGTCGACGATGGTCGACATCCCGATCTGGTTGGCGCCGGCGTTGTCGACCAGGTCCGGCGGGGTGCCGCCGACGAAGCGCGGCTGCAGCTCCTGGGCGATCTGGTTGGACGGCGTAACCTTGTACGTCAGGTCGACCTTCTTCTTGGCCAGCTCAGCCGCGAAGTCTACGTAGTCGGTCTTGTAGCCACCGTTGAAGATGACGGCGTCCACCGCCGACCCCTTGGCGACCCCGAACGGGTTCTCCGTCGTACCGGCCACCGACGCGCCGCCGCTGCTGGCGCTGGCTCCAGGCGTCCCCCCAGCACAAGCTGTCAATGACGCCGCGGCGACCGAGGCAAGACCACCGGCAAGCAAGGCCCGGCGCCCGAACGAACGTGTCATGTGCTCTCCTGAACTCGATGCGTGTCCACCTGCCCTAGGGCAGGCCCCCCTGTGGCGCGGCACCCCCGGCCCCGTCGCCTAGGGCTGAAACGTAGCGGTCCGGGGGCAGATTGCAACACTCCACACCAAACCGAGTTCAACTCGTGACATTTCCGTGCCAGCCACGGCTGACCGGTCCAGGTGGTGGACCTCGCCAGTCAGTCTCCCCTGGTCACCGGCCACTCGAGGCAGGTCCGGGGCTGGGGCGCCCGGCAGGTCACGGCCCACAGCGCCGGGCACTCCTGCCGCTGCCCAGGCGGGGGTACGGGCCGAGCAGCCGGTCTAGTCCAGCCGCAGCCGGCCCTGGTAGCGCTGCTTCAGAGCGTTGTTGTGCTCGTCGCCGCCGGGGATGTTGGCCGACAGGAAGACCGGCGGGGTGATGCCACGCTGCTGCAGCCGCTGGGCCACCCCGAGGGTAAGGAACTGCGCGATGTAGGCCGCCGTGATCGACGAGATCGCCCCCATCGTCATCTGGTCGCCCACGGTCAGAGTGGAGTCCCCGTACGGGGCCAGGTTGTCGATCACCACGTCCGCCACCTCCCGCAGCCGCTTCCCGGACGGGTGGATCGGGCTGACCCGGCTGGTGTGGTCCATCGAGGTGACCGCGATCAGCGTGCTGCCACGCTCCTTGATCTCCAGGGCCACCCCGACGACCGACCCGTTGACCCCCGAGTTCGAGGCGATGATGTAGATGTCGCGGGGGTCGTACGGGTAGAGCCCGAAGAGTTCCCCGGCGAGGCTCGGGTCACGCTCGAGGTCGGGGGTCAGCTCGTCCGGGGTGCGGCTGCCGTAGACCACGAGGTCCCGCAGCGACATCCGGCTGGTCGGGATCAGCCCGCCAGCCCGCCCGGCCACCTCCATCGCGAAGGCCTCGCTGTGCCCGGTCCCGAAGCACCTGATCACACCGCCGTCGGCCACCGCGTCAGCGCACAGGTCGGCCGCCTGGGCAATCGGCCCGCTGGCCGCCGAGGCAATCAGCTGCGGGACCCGTGCCGACACCTGGTCGGCGAAGGCAGTGAAGAGGTCAGCGGGCATCAGGTGTCCTTTCCCGAGGTGCGCGAACAGGGCCGATCCTGCCAGGCTGGCAGCGGTGGTGGGAACCAGCAGGCGCCGCGGTGCGCCAGGACGGGGGGCAGCGTGATGTACGTGATCGGTGTCGACGCGGGGGGAACCTCAACAAGGGCAGCTGTTGCCGACGCGGCCGGGCAGGTCGTCGGGTACGCCCGGTCGGGACCGGGGAATCCCACCTCGGCCGGCCTGGAGGTCGCTGTCGCCAGCATCGTCGGCTCCTGCCGGCAGGCGGCGCAGCAGGCCGGGGTCCAGCCGTCTCGGGTGATGGTGACCCTGGCCGGCGGGTCGGGCTTCGACGTGCCGGGCCGGGTCAGCGTGGCCCTGGCCGAGACCGGGATGCCGGTCCCGGTGGACTGGGCCGGTGACGTCGTCAGTGCCTACTTCTCCGCCACCGCCGAGCCCAGCGGCTACCTGGTCCTGTCGGGAACCGGCGCGACCGGCGCCCGGATCGAGGACTGGCGGCTGACCAGGGTCTGTGACGGGGTCGGCTGGCTGCTCGGCGACGAGGGGTCGGGGTTCTGGGTCGGGCGCGAGGTGGTCCGCGCCGCGGCCGCTGACCTGGACCAGCGCGGCCCCGCGACAGCGCTGACCGAGATGGTCCTGGCCGAGGTCGCCGACGAGGTGCCACCCCCACCGGACCAGTCCACGCACGTTGCCGCCCGGGCCGACGACATGTGGCGGCTGATGAGCCGGGTGTACGGACGGCGTCCGGTCGCCTGCGCCGACTTCGCCCCGCTGGCGCTGACCGCCGCCGCTGCCGGAGACCCGGTGGCCGGGGGGATTGTGGAGCGGGCCGGGGCTGGGCTGCTGGCGACCTGCGCGGCGATCGTCGCCGATGACGACCGGCCGCTGGTCCTGGCCGGGGGGCTGCTCCACGACCAGAGCCCGCTGTCGGCCCGGATCCGGGACCGCTACCCGGGCCGCTGCTGCCGAGCGCGGGAGGGGACCGCCGGTGCGGTGCTGCTGGCTCTGCGCGCCGCCGGGCACCACCCCGGCGCCCAGCACCTGGAACGGGTGCTCGACGGCCTGTCCTGACCCGGCCCCTCGCCCGCCGCCGACTCGTACCGTCACAGAGCACCGCCGTGGGGGTAGACCGCGACCCCCTTGCTTGATAGAAACTCCTGTGAGGACAACCAAGGCTGCTGTCCTCGACACCCCACACGGTCGGCTGCAACCGACCTCACACTGCGACGAGGTTCTCCTCGCCGCCCTCTCAACCCCGGCGGGTCGGCGGCGTGACGAACAGCAACCACCTGAGTGGTGACGCCCTGGACCTGGTGCTGACCCCGGGCACCGGGGTCACCATGTGCGAGATCGCGCTCAAGGCCCGCAGCGCCGGCTTCGGCGGAATCCTGGGCCCGGGATTCCCCGGCCACAGCGACCACATCCACGTGGACTCCGGCCGCATCAACTGGCGGGCTCCCCGCTGCGGCATGTGACCTGAGGCACTCACACCCCAACCCCTGCGGGCCGCAGCGTCACCGGCTGCGGCCCGCACCGGCGGAAGGAAACTCTCCATGCAGAACAGCTCCCGGCCCGTGATTCGTCGCCGGACTCTGATCGCCGCAGCCGCTGGCACCACCGCCACTGCCGCGGTGGTCGGGCTGCAGGCCTTTCCTGCGGCCAGCGCCACCGTTCCCCGTCCCAGCATCATCAGCTGCGCTGACTGGGGAGCGGCTCCTGCCCGAACCTCCATCAGCCTCACCGGGCCGGTGACCAGGATCATCATCCACCACACGGCTACCGCCAACACCACGGACTACTCGAGGGCGGCAGCGGTCAGCCTGGCCCGTGCCATCCAGGCCAGCCACCTGGCCAGCGGCTGGGGGGGACTCCGGCCAGCAGTTCACGATCAGCCGCGGCGGCTACGCTCTGGAGGGCCGCCACCGCTCGCTGGAAGGCCTGACGACTCGCACCCAGACCCCGTTCGGCGTGCACTGCCAGGGCCAGAACAGCAACTCGGTCGGGATCGAGAACGAGGGCCTGTACACCTCACAGACCCCGACCTCGGCGCAGTGGACGATGATGGTCCACCTCTGCGCCTACCTCTGCCAGACCTACCGGCTGTCGCCGGCAGCGATCAAGGGGCACCGGGACTACAACGCCACCGAGTGCCCCGGCAGCGCCCTGTACGCCCGACTCGATGACCTCCGCAAGGAGGTTGCGGCCCGCGGCCAGCCCGCTCCCCCGCCGAGCCCGACCCGGTCCTGGCCTGTGCTCTCGCAAGGGGCTAGCGGGTTCCGGGTCAGCACCGCCCAGCTGCTGCTGCAGCATGCCGGGCAGTCGCTGGAGTCCGACAGCTCCTTCGGCCCCGCCACCCACGCCGCGGTCCAGGCCTTCCAGACGGCGAAGCAGCTCGACCCGGACGGGGTGATCGGGCCCCTGACCTGGGGTGCGCTGGCTGTCGTCTGCCGGCACGGCGAGGTCAACGAGGCGGTCCGGGCGGTGCAGACCTGCCTGGTCGCTCAGCGCCGGCCGGTCGATGTCGACGGCTCCTTCGGGCCGGCCACCCTGGCCGCGGTCAAGGCCTTCCAGGAGGCGTCTGGCCTTGAGGCGGACGGGGTTGTCGGGCCCATCACCTGGCCCTGGCTGCTCTCCTGAGGCCCGCAGCGCCCCCGGCTCCGGCCGGGGGCGTCTCCCGCCGAGCCCGCCGTCTCCCCGCCGAGGCCGGGCCTGCGGAGCACGGTCAGCGGGAGCAGCCGACGCCCGGTCGGGCCGAGGTCGGTCTGGGTGCCGAGCTGCGGGCAGACTCCGCAGTCGTAGCACTCGGTCCAGCGGCAGTCCTCGACCTCGGTGCCGTCCAGGGCGTCCTGCCAGTCCTCCCACAGCCAGTCCCGGTCCAGCCCCGCGTCCAGGTGGTCCCAGGGCAGCACCTCGTCCTCGTCCCGCTCGCGGGTCGTGTACCAGTCCAGGTCCACTCCGTACGGGGCCAGCTCGGCCTCGGCGCAGCGCTGCCACCGCTCGTACGAGAAGTACTCGCTCCAGCCGTCGAAGATCCCGCCGTCGCGGTACACCGCCTCGATCACCCGGCCCACCCGCCGGTCGCCGCGCGACAGCAGGCCCTCGACCATGCCGGGCTTCCCGTCGTGGTAGCGCAGCCCGATCGCCTTGCCGTAGCTGCGGTCGGTGCGGATCTCGTCGCGCAGCAGCTGCAGCCGCCGGTCGATGGTCTCGGCCGGGGCCTGCCCAGCCCACTGGAACGGGGTGTGGGCCTTGGGAACGAAGCCGCCGACCGACACGGTGCAGCGGATGTCGCGGCTCCCGGTGGCCGCCCGCCCCGCGGCCACCACCTTGCGGGCCAGGTCCGCGATCCCGAGCACGTCCTCGTCGGTCTCGGTCGGCAGGCCGCACATGAAGTACAGCTTGACCTGCCGCCAGCCGGCCGCGAAGGCAGCGGTCACGGTGTCGATCAGGTCCTGCTCGGAGACGGTCTTGTTGATCACCCGCCGCAGCCGCTCTGAGCCTCCCTCGGGGGCGAAGGTCAGCCCCGAGCGGCGACCGTTGCGGCAGAGCTCGTTCGCCAGGTCGATGTTGAAGGCGTCAACTCGGGTCGAGGGCAGGGACAGCGAGACGAAGGTGTCCTGGTAGCGGTCAGCCAGCTGCCGGGTGACCTCGGTGATCTCGGAGTGGTCGGCGCTGGACAGCGACAGCAGGCCAACCTCCTCCAGCCCGGTGGCCCGCAGCCCGCGCTCCACCATCGCGCCGATGGTGTCGATGCTGCGCTCCCGGACCGGGCGGGTGATCATGCCGGCCTGGCAGAAGCGGCAGCCTCGGGTGCAGCCCCGGAAGACCTCCACCGAGTACCGCTCGTGGACGGTCTCGGCCAGCGGCACCAGCGGCGCCTTCGGGTACGGCCACTGGTCCAGGTTCTCCAGGGTGTGCTTGGAGACCCGGGCCGGCACCTGGTCGTGGGTGGGGACCACCTGGGCGATCCGGCCGTCGGGCAGGTAGTCCACCTGGTACAGGCTCGGTACGTAGCCGCAGCCCGACCGGGCCAGCCGCAGGAGCAGCTCGGCCCGGCCGCCGGGACGGCCCTGCCGCTTCCACTCCCGGACCAGCTCGCTGATCCGCAGCACGGCCTGCTCCCCGTCACCCAGCACCGCGACGTCGATGAAGTCGGCGACCGGCTCCGGGTTGAAGGCGGCGTGCCCTCCGGCGATCACGACCGGGTGGGAGTCGTCGCGGTCGGCGGCGTGGAGCGGTACCTGGGCCAGGTCGAGGGTGTGCAGCAGGTTGGTGTAGCCCAGCTCGGTGGAGAACGACACCCCCAGCAGGTCGAAGGCCCGGACCGGGCGGTGGCCGTCCAGGCTGGGCTGGGGCAGCTGGTGCTCGCGCAGCTGGGCGGCGAAGTCTGGCCAGACCGCGTACGTGCGCTCCGCCAGCACCCAGTCGACCTCGTTGAGGACCTCGTACAGGATCGCGATCCCCTGGTTCGGCTGGCCCACCTCGTACGCGTCGGGGTACATCAGGCACCAGCGGACCTCGACCTGCTCCCAGTCCTTGACGACGGCATTGTGCTCGCCGCCCACGTACTGGACCGGCTTCGAGACCCGCGCCAGCAGCGGCTCCAGCCGGGCGAGCAGCGAGCCGGGGTCCTGGTCAGTCACAGCGGTCATAGCCGAACCAGGGTAGCCGGAACCTCGCGCCGGCCGGGAGGACCGGCGGATGGTGAACGGCTGGCTGCACCCCGGCTCCAGCTCCTGGCACCCAGCCCTCACCGACCGTCGGCTCCCTGCCAGACTCACTCCATGAAGAAGCTGATCAACGGCTCCAGCGAGGTCGTTGCGGAGTCGCTGCTGGGCATGGCAGCGGCCCACCCGGACCGGCTGCGGGTCGATCCCGAGCTGCGGGTCGTCTACCGCCGGCACCTGACGCCGGGCAAGGTCGGGCTGGTGTCGGGCGGGGGCTCGGGCCATGAGCCGATGCACGGCGGCTTCGTCGGGCTGGGGATGCTGGACGCCGCCTGCTGCGGCGAGATCTTCACCTCCCCGGTCCCCGACCAGGTGCTGGCGGCCACGACCACGGTCGACACCGGAGCCGGGGTGCTGCACGTGGTGAAGAACTACACCGGCGACGTGCTCAGCTTCGAGATGGCGGCGGAGCTGGCCGCCGAGGCCGGGACCCGGGTGGTGCCGGCCCTGGTGGCCGACGACGTGGCCGTCCAGGACTCGCCGTACACCGCCGGGCGGCGTGGTACCGGCACCACCGTGCTGGTTGAGAAGATCGCCGGGGCGGCCGCTGAGCAGGGCCGGGACCTGGATGCGGTGGCGGCGGTGGCCCGGCGGGTCGCCGCGCAGGGCCGTTCGGTGGGGGTTGCCCTGACCTCCTGCACGGTGCCGGCCGCCGGACGGCCGACCTTCGACCTGGGTGACGACGAGATCGAGCTCGGGATCGGGATCCACGGCGAGCCCGGCCAGCGCCGAGTGCCGATGGCACCGGCCCGCGAGGTGGCCGAGATGATGGTGGAGCTGGTGCTGGCCGACCTGGACTACCGCGGCAGCGACACGATCGTGCTGCTGAACGGAATGGGGGCGACGCCGCTGCTCGAGCTGTACCTGATGTACCACGAGGTGGCCCGGGTGCTGACGGCGAGCGGGGTCCGGGTTGCCCGGAACCTCGTGGGCAGCTACATCACCTCACTGGAGATGGCAGGCTGCTCTGTGACGCTGCTCAGGGCTGACGACGAGCTGCTGACACTGTGGGACGCCCCGGTGAGCACACCGGGCCTGAGATGGGGGTGCTGACATGGCTCTCGATACCGCCGCGGTCGCGGCCTGGATGGCTGACTTCGCCGACCAGGTGCACCGGCAGGCGGACCTGCTGACCGAGCTCGACCGCAAGATCGGGGACGCCGACCACGGCTCCAACATGGAGCGGGGCACGGCCGCGGTGGCGGCTCTCGACCCGGCCGCCTTCTCCAGCCCGAGCACCTACCTGCGCAAGGCCGGGATGACGCTGGTCTCCACGGTCGGTGGCGCCAGCGGCCCCCTGTACGGGACGTTCCTGATGCGGGTCGGGGCTGCCTGGCCCAGCGACGGATCGGCCACCGGGCTCGGGGCCGCCCTGCGAGCCGGGCTGGACGGCGTGGTGCAGCGCGGCAAGGCTGAGGTCGGCGACAAGACGATGGTCGACGCGCTGGCGCCGGCGCTGCGGGCGTACGACGCGGCCGCGTCGAAGGGGGTCGCGGCGGCGCTGGCGGCAGCCGCGAAGGCCAGTGCCCGGGGCTGCGACGACACCGCCCCTCTGGTGGCCCGCAAGGGCCGCGCCTCGTACCTTGGAGAGCGCAGCGTGGGCGTTCAGGACCCTGGCGCGACCAGCATGATGCTGCTGCTCGAGGCGGCGGCCCGGACCCTGGTCTAGATGATCGGCATCGTCGTCGTCTCCCACTCCCGCCCGCTGGCCGAGGCGGCGGTGGCGCTGGCCTGCGAGATGGTCACCGCCGAGTCGCGGCCCCCCATCGCTGTGGCCGCCGGGGCCTCGGACGGGCTGGGGACGGATGCTGCCGCGATCGCTGACGCCCTGGCCGAGGTCGGCTCCCCCGACGGGGTGCTGGTGCTGATGGACCTGGGCAGTGCCCTGCTCTCGGCCGAGCTGGCCCTGGAGCTGGTTGAGACCCCGCTGCCGGGCCCGGTCCGGCTGACCGCTGCCCCCCTGGTGGAGGGGCTGGTCGCGGCCGTGGTGACGGCCGGCGCTGGCAGCTCGCTGGAGCAGGTGGCGGCCGAGGCCGAGAACGGTCTGGCTGCCAAGCAGGTGCACCTGGGCGCCTCCGCCCCCGCCGCTGGTCCCGACCTGTGGGCGGTCCAGCCGGAGCTGACCGTCACCCACGTGGTCCACAACCGGCACGGGCTGCACGCCCGACCGGCGGCCGCCCTGGTGACAGGGCTGCGCGAGCTTGATGCGACCGTGCGGCTCAAGAACCTCACCACGGGCCGGGGTCCGGTGGAAGCTGGCAGCATCACCCGCGTGGCCACCCTGGACCTGCGGCAGGGAGCCAGCCTGGAGGCCAGCTTTGCCGGGCCGCAGGCCAGCGCCGCCCAGCAGCGCTTCCTGGAGCTGGCCGCGACCGACTTCGGTGAGGACCCGGCCGAGCAGCCGTCGGCGGAGCTCCTGCCGGGCGGCACGGGTACCGGGCGGGAGGTGGTGCTGGGCCCGGCTCTGGTCCGCTCCGGCGAGGTCAGCACCGGCGGGTACCAGCCCCAGGACCCGGTACGGGAGACCCAGCGGCTGGCCTCGGCCCGGGCCGAGGTGGACTGCTGGCTGTCGCGCCTGGCCCAGTCACCGACCGAGCGGGGCATCTTCGAGGCCCAGCGGGCCCTGCTGAGCGACCCGGCCCTGGCCGAGCACCTGAGCCGGGAGACCCGCTCCGGAGTGGCGGCGGTGGACGCCGTACGGCACCACCTCGACGCTGTGGCGGCCGACTTCGACGACCTCAGCGACCCCTACCTGCGCGAGCGTGGGCAGGATGTCCGCAGCCTGCGGCGGCTGCTGCTGCTGGCCCTGACCGGTGCCGCCGAGCCGGACCCGGCGGCAGCCCACGTCCTGGTGGTCGACGAGCTGGACGCCGCGACCGCTGCCCGGCTGGACCCGTCCCGGACGCTGGGGGTGGTGACGGTGACGGGTGGGCCGACCGGGCACGGGGTGATCGTGGCCGGGGCCCGCGGGATCCCGGTGCTGACGGGCTGCCGCCGGGCTGGCGCTGCTCGCGACGGTGACCTGATCGGCTTCGACCCGACCACTCACGAGCTGTGGCTGTCGCCCGGGCCCGAGCAGGCCGCGCGGATCCGAGAGCGTGGCGCAGCCCGTACGAGCGAGGTCGCCCAGGCTGCTCAGCGGGCTCGCCAGCCGGCGCTGACCAGGGACGGGACCCGGGTGCTGGTGGAGTGCAACATCGGCTCGCTCGACGATGCCCGCAGGGGCGCTGCGGCCGGTGCGGACGGCTCGGGGCTGGTGCGGACCGAGATCGTCTTCGCCGACGAGGCCCAGGCTCCGTCGGCCGAGGAGCAGGCCGAGGTCTTCGTGACGGCGGGTGAGATTCTGGGCGGTCCGATCACGGTCCGGGTCTGGGACCCCGGTGCCGACAAGCCGCTGTCCTTCGTGGCGGCTGCGCACGAGCCGAACCCGATGCTCGGGCTGCGCGGCATCCGGGCGCTGCAGCAGCAGCCGGACCTGCTGGCGACCCAGCTCCGGGCGGTCCTGATCGCTGCTGGCCAGGTCCCGGTCCGGGTCCTGCTGCCGATGGTCACCGAGCCGCGGGAGGTCCGCTGGGCCAGGGAGGTCCTAGACCAGGTCCGCCGTGACCTGCCGGCCGCGCCACCGGTGCCGCTCGGGATCATGATCGAGGTCCCGGCGGCGGCCGTCCGGGCCCGGGACTTCGCTGGGCTGGTCGACTTCGCCTCGATCGGGACGAACGACCTCACCCAGTACACGATGGCCGCCGACCGCGGCAACGAGCGGGTACGTGACCTCGCCCCGGCCGGCGCCGCGGCGGTCTGGGACCTGGTCGAGGCCACCTGCCAGGGCCTGCCCGGGGTGCCGGTCGGGGTCTGCGGCGACCTGGCCAGTGACCCGGACCGGGCGGCGGGTCTGATCGGGCGAGGAGTCACCGAGCTCTCCGTCCAGCCGCCCCTGGTGGGTCTGGTCAAGCAGGCGGTCCGCCTCGCCTCAGGCCCCGTGGCGGCCCCTGGGCTCAGCGCAGGGTGCCGAGAGACTCGACGAGGTCCTTAGCCTCCTTGAGCCCCATTCCCGTCTGATCGCGAACCTCCTTGATGGCCTGGATCTTCTGACCCGCCCGGGTCAGCTGCAGCACCCGGTCGACGTCGGTCAGACCACCGAGCTGGGGTCCCGGTACGACCTGTCCGGGCGCGGAGGCAGCGTCGAGCCGGCGCAGAACCTCCGCCATCTGCTCCTCCAGCCGGCGTACCCGACGCTCGAGGGCTGACTCCCCGAACACGTCAGACCAGCCTGTCGTGGAGCCGCTCCACTGTCTCCGCCGCCTCGTGGGTGTCAACGCCGAGCTGGCTGCGGACCAGTCGGATCGCCTCCAGCTTGTGCCCGGTGCGGAGCAGCTCGAGGACCGCGGCCTCGTCCAGGCCGGGGATCGACGAGGAGGTGACCGCGGCCGCGGGCTGGGAGGGGGCCGGGGCTGGCTGGGGTGGGGCTGACGGCGCCGGAGCCGACGGAGCTGGAGCCGGGGCCGACGGAGCTGGAGCCGGGGCCGACGACGCTGGAGCCGAGGGAGCCAGGGCCGACGGGGTCAGCCGCGGCGTGGCTGGAGCCCGCGGTGCGGGGCTCGGCTGCGACGACGCCGGGGAGGAGACGGACTGGGCGGGGACCGACCGCTCGGTGGCCGGCTCCGCCGCCGTACTCGTGGACCGTGGGGCAGCGGGCTGGAGCGGTGCGCCCGGAGGGGTGAGCACGGTGGCTGGTGATGCTGAGGAGGAGGCGCTGACGCCCGGCCGAGGGCTCGGAGCCACCTGAGGCGGACGCGACAGGGTCACATCCGCCGGGAGGTGCCCGGTGGGGCCGGCTGGGTGAGCCTCGGTGGGACGTACCGGCGCCCGCAGGGTCCGCTCAGCACTGGGCTGGCCGGCACTCGGGCGCTGCACAGCCGGCTGGGGTGCCACCGACGCGGTGGCCGGCTGTGCTGCCGCCGACGGGGTAGCCGGCTGGGGTGCCGCAGGCTGGGTAGTCGGCTGAGCCGCGGCAGGACGAGGGGCCCCGACGGGCTGGGTCGAGGCAGGCTGCGACACCGTCGGCACGGCAGCCGGCTGGGTCACGGACTGCGCTGCCGGCTGGGTCGCTGCGGGCTGAGGCGCTGCTGCCGACTGGGTCGCCGCGGGCTGAGGCGCGACGGTCTGCGGAGACGGTGCACCGGCCGCACTCGGGCCGGACTGCGGAGGCTGCGCCATCCGCGGTACCGGTGGGATCGGGACCCCAACGTGGTGCGCCAGCCTTTCGACGATCCACTCCAACCGGGCGACTCTCTGCGCGAGATCGCTGTCGACCATAGCCCCAACCCTTCCTCAGCTCTGTGACGTCTCCGCCATTGTCCCCCCGGTCGGCTGCCCAGCCGAAACCCCGGCTCCGGCCTGGACAGCCACCGGCCGGCGCCACCGCGCCAGCAGCCACAGGACAGCGGGCGCCAGCACCAGTGCCACCAGCGTGCCGGCCGCGTCGGCCGTGCTGACCGAGCCGGCGCTGCGGTCGAACATGCCGGAGAAGTCCGTGAACGGCAGCACCCACATGGCGGTCAGGTTGTTCACCACGTGCCAGGCGACCGAGGCCTCCAGGCCGCCGGTGACCCGGACCAGCCAGCAGGCCAGCATCCCGAAGCTGAAGTAGAAGAAGTTGAGGAAGAGGTCCTGGGCCAGGTGCAGGCTCGCGAAGAGCAGGCCCGACACCACCGCCCCCAGCCACCAGGACAACCGGCCGCTGGCCCAGGAGGCTGCCGCCCGGTTCACCAGGCCGCGCAGGCCGAGCTCCTCCCCCGCCGACTGCAGCGGCGTGGTCAGCAGCACCGTGGCGATCATGAAGACCGTGTACGGCTTCCACTCCAGGTCGGGCAGCCCGCCGATCCCGAGCTGGACCCCGGTGACGACCAGGTAGACCGGCAGCATCCCCGCCAGGCAGACCCCGAGCCAGCCCCAGCGGAACCGCCCGGTCACCGACGAGAGCCAGCGCGGGCGCTGCCCCACCACGACCCACTGGGTGACGTACGCGCTGGGGATCATGGCCGCGATGGTGACGTTGTTCACCAGGAACGCCCCGGGGTCCATCGTGAGCCGGAGCAGGTCGCCCCTCAGGACCTGGTCCAGCGCTTCGGGCCGGGTCAGCATCTCGGTCAGCATGTAGACCAGCGAGCCGACCAGGGTCACGTAGAACCACAGGTAGAAGAACATGACCAGCGCTAGAAGACCCTTCCACCACCGGTACGACGGCGCCCGCCAGAAGCTGTGGTAGGGGCTGGGCCCGGTGGGCAGCACGACTCGCGGCGGGACCGGCTCCGGCGGTCCACAGACGCGGGCACCAGGCCCGGCCCCGGCCTGCGGGCCGCCCGCCTCCTGGCTCCCCGGCCCGGGCAGCGGCATGGCTGGGGGCTGGGCCGCCTGGGTGCCGTGCCCCTGAGAGCCAGGCTGCGCCGGAGCCTGCTGCGGGTCGCTCGGGGCCGCTGGGCCGTGGTCTGACTGGGCCAGGGCCGGCGGTTGGCCCGTCTCCGGAGCACCGGTGACCGGCTGCCCGGGCTGGGCCGCGGGGCTGTTCGTACCGGAGCCCGCCTGGCTCGCGTCCGGCCAGACCGGACCTGGCTGCTCGCTCATGACAGTCCCGGGAACCAGAGTGCGACCTCGCGGGCCGCGGACTGAGGCGAGTCTGAGCCGTGGACCAGGTTCTGGCTGCTCGACAGCGACCAGTCACCGCGGATCGAGCCGGCCTCGGCGGCCACCGAGTCGGTGGCCCCGTTGAGCGCCCGCACCGCCGCCACCGCCCGCTCACCCTCCAGCACCAGCGCCACCAGGGGGCCCGAGGTGATGAAGGCCCGCAGCTGGGGGTACCAGGACTTGCCGACATGCTCGGCGTAGTGCTGGTCCGCCAGCTCAGCCGAGACGACCCGCAGCTCCATCGCGACCAGGACCAGGCCCTTGGCCAGGTACCGGTCCAGGATCCGTCCGGTGAGGCCACGCCGGACCGCGTCGGGCTTGATCAGCACGAGAGTGCGTTCGCTCATGGGCGGGAAGCCTACCGACCCCGTCCCGGGCCTCCCCACGCCACCGGGGTCGTGCCGGTCAGCCGTCACTCCTGGTGGCCGCCGGGCCCCAGGTCCTGCGTACTCTCGCCCGGCAAGGTCACCTGCGCCAGGCCAGCCCTCGGCTGGTCCTCGGTGACCAGCAGCGCTCGGGCCTGCCCGGCCAGGGCGGCCGAGCCGACCACCAGCACCCCCGCAGCCGGGCCGGCCTCGTCGGCCAGCGCCACCGCGACCTCGACCGCGTCGGCCAGGTCGGGCGCCAGCCGGACCCGCTCCTCCCCCAGCACGCTGCCGGCGAGCTCGGCGAGCTCTGACGCCGGCAGCCCGCGCGAACCGGCAGGCTGGGTCGCCACGAGGGTGTCCACGCCCGGCTCCAGCTCGGTCAGGATCGCCAGCTGGTCCTTGTCCCGCATCACCCCGACGACCGCGATCAGCGGCGAGAACGCGTACGCCTCGGCCACCGCCGCCATGGTGGCCGCGACCGCCGCCGGGTTGTGGGCGGTGTCGAGCACCAGTGCCGGCGAGGTCCGTACCCGCTCGGTGCGGGCCGGGGCCACCACGTCGGCCAGCCCCTCCGCGACCAGCTCCGGCGGCAGACCCCGCTGCCCCTGCAGCGCCTCGACCGCGGCGACCGCCAGGGCCGCGTTGTGCGCCATGTGGGCGCCGTGCAGCGGCAGCAGCAGACCGTCCAGGACCTCGGCCGACTCGATCCGCAGCACCTGCCCCCCGACGGCCGGGGTCCGCTCCAGCAGGGAGAAGTCCACGCCCTCGCGGACCATCAGCGCCCCGACCTGGCCACAGCGCTCCACCAGCACCCGAGCGGCCTCGGGCGGCTGGCCGGCCAGCACCGCGACCGACCCCTCCTTGATGATCCCGGCCTTCTCGGTGGCGATGGTGGTCAGGGTCGCGCCCAGGTAGCTGGTGTGGTCCAGGCTGATCGGGGTCACCACGGCGACCTGGGCGTCGGCCACGCTGGTCGCGTCCCAGGCCCCGCCCATCCCCACCTCCAGCACCATCACGTCGACCGGGGCGTCGGCGAAGACGGCGAAGGCGATCCCGGTCAGGACCTCGAAGAAGGTCATCTCCAGCCCGTCGATCCGCTGCGCGTCGACCATCGCTACATACGGCTTGACCTGCTCCCAGGTCTGGTCAAAGAGTTCGGCGCTGACCGGTCGCCCGTCGACGCTGACCCGCTCGGTGAGGTCCCGCAGGTGCGGGGACGCGTACCGGCCGGTCCGCAGCCCCTGGGCCCGCAGCAGGGCGTCGATCATGATCGCAGTGGAGCCCTTGCCGTTGGTCCCGGTGACCTGGATCACGGGGGCGCTGCGGTGCGGGTCGCCGAGCAGCTCGACCAGGGCCTGGATCCGGGCCAGTGACGGCCCGATCTGGTGCTCAGGCTGGCGGCGCTGCAGCTCGGCGACAACGGGTGCGTGGGTCTCCAAGTGGCTCATCGTGCTGCCGAGCATAGGTCGTACGCTGGTCGTTCGGCCTGCCCAGGCAGGAGCATCGCTTACGATATTCAGGTGTCAACCAGCACCTCCCAGGCCCCGGCAGCCGACGACTCACCGGCCTCCAGACGCAGCTGGCCCGACCTGGTCGGCCTCGGGGCCCGGCTGCTGCTGGGAGGCACACTCCTGGTGGCGGGGCTGCTGAAGCTGCCGAACCTGCCCGGCAGCGTGCTGGCGGTCCGCGCGTACCGGCTGATCCCGTACGACCTGGCGGTGGTGGTGGGGTACGCCCTGCCGATCGTCGAGGTAGCGGTCGGGCTGCTGCTGGTGCTCGGGCTGTTCACCCGGGCCAGCGCCGCGGTCGGCTCGCTGATGATGATCGCCTTCACCATTGGCATCGCCTCGGCCTGGGCCCGAGGGCTGTCACTCGACTGCGGCTGCTTCGGCGGCGGCGGCGAGATCGCGCGAGCCGAGGCCCTGCGCGCTTATCCTTGGGAGATCGCTCGCGATGTTGGGCTGCTCGCTCTGGGGGCTTGGCTGGTATGGCGCCCCCAGACCTGGCTCGCACTGGAGGACAGGCTGTTCCCGCCCGTGAGCATCACCGACGACGACCTTGATGAGGAAGCCGAATGAGCCAGTCCAAGCGCAACCGCCCCGCAGTGCCACCCCCCTCGAGCCGGTCCGGCAAGGGCCAGTCCAGCAAGGACGAGCCCGGCAAGTCAGCCAAGCAGTCGCGCCGTGAGCAGCTGCGAGCCCAGCGCGAGGCCGAGCTGCAGGCCGCCCAGCGCAAGCGCCGGGTGGTGATCGGAGCCGGACTGGTCGGCTTCGTCGTCCTGGTGGTCGCCATCGTGTTCGGGGTGTACAGCATCAAGGACCGGATCGGGGCCACGAACGCGGTCCCGCCGCGCGCCAACGGCGACCGCACCGGAATGATCGCCTACCCCAACCAGGCCCGCTCGGGCGCGCCGCTGCTGGTGATCTACGAGGACTTCCAGTGCCCCTTCTGCAAGCTCTTCCACGAGGCCTTCGACTCCAAGATCCGGGCCGCCGCCCAGGCTGGTGACATCCAGCTCGAGTACCGGGTGCTGACCTTCCTGGACGCGGGGCTGCGCAACGACGCCTCGAAGCGGGCGACGGTCGGCCTCACCTGCGCTGACAACGCCGGGGCCTTTCTCGAGTACCACGACCAGGTCTTCTCCCGTCAGCCGGCCCAGGAGGGAGCCGGGTACTCTAACCAGCTGCTGCGTGACGAGATCCCGGCCGTTATCGGGCTGACGGGTGACCGGCTGAGCGGTTTCCAGAAGTGCTACGACACCCAGGCCACCCTCCAGTTCGTCAACGGCATGGATGCGGCCGGGGGCAGGGCCGGGGTCACCTCCACCCCCACGTACCAGTTCAAGGGCGAGGACATCACCAAGAAGCTGAACTACCAGAACCCGGCCTCGATCGAGCCCTTCCTCAAGGCCTGACCTGGGGCGGGTACCCCGCCGCGCAGCCACCGGCGCCCGGTCATCACCCTGGCCTGGTCATCACTGGGGGTCGTGGCCCTGGCGCCGGTGCTGCTGGCAGCGGTCGACAGCACCGGCACCCAGAAGCCGAGCGACCAGTCATCAGGCCCGTCGCTGTCCTGCCCGGCATGCCGAACCGGTTGGCCCAGGGGCCGTCGTGGTCCGTACCATGCTCGCCATGACTGACACCGCTCGTACGCCCCTGCCCACGCCGACCCCGGTCGGGCGCGGGGTACCCGAGCGGCCGGCCCTGGAAGGGCTGGAGCAGGCCTGGGCCGAGCGCTGGCGCGAGCAGCGCACGTACGCCTTCCGCCGCCCCGAGTCTCGCGAGCAGGTGTTCTCGATCGACACCCCGCCGCCGACCGTCTCCGGCTCGCTGCACGTGGGGCACATGTTCTCCTACACCCACACCGACATCGTCGCCCGCTACCAGCGGATGCGCGGCAAGCAGGTGTTCTACCCGATGGGCTGGGACGACAACGGCCTGCCCACCGAGCGCCGGGTCCAGGTCTACTACGGGGTGCGCTGCGACCCGCGGCTCCCGTACGACCCGGGCTTCCAGCCGCCGGCCAAGCCCGACCGCAAGCGGCAGGTGCCGGTCAGCCGCCGCAACTTCATCGAGCTCTGCGAGCAGCTGACCCAGATCGACGAGCAGGCCTTCGAGGCGCTCTGGCGCCGGCTGGGGCTGTCGGTGGACTGGGACACCCTGTACGCGACGATCTCGACCGAGACCATCGCCACCTCACAGCGAGCCTTCCTGCACAACCAGGCCCGCGGTGAGGCCTACCTCTCGTACGCGCCGACGCTGTGGGACACCACCTTCCAGACCGCCGTCGCCCAGGCCGAGCTGCAGGCCCGCGACTACCCGGGCGCCTACCACCGGATTGGCTTCCGACGCCCCGACAGCGAGCCGGTCTACATCGAGACCACCCGCCCCGAGCTGCTGGTCAGCGTCTGCGCCCTGGTCGCCCACCCCGACGACGAGCGCTACCAGCCGCTGTTCGGGACCACGGTCACCTCGCCGCTGTTCGGGGTCGAGATCCCGGTCCTGCCGCACCCGGACGCGGAGCCCGACAAGGGCGCCGGGATCGCGATGTGCTGCACCTTCGGTGACCTCACCGACGTCACCTGGTGGCGCGACCTGCTGCTGCCGACCCGGACCGTGGTGCAGCGCGACGGGCGACTGAGCGCTGAGACCCCGGACTGGCTGGTCAACCCCGAGCCGTACCAGCAGCTGGCCGGCAAGACCACCTTCTCGGCCCGCGAGGCCACGGTGGCGATGCTGCGCGAGTCCGGTGACCTGGTCGGTGAGCCGACCCCGACCACCCGCAACGTCAGCTTCTACGAGAAGGGCGACAAGCCGCTGGAGATCGTCGCCACCCGGCAGTGGTACGTCACCAACGGCGGCCGCGACGCCGAGCTCAAGCAGCGCCTGCTGGACCGCGGTGACGAGCTGGCCTGGACGCCGGAGCACATGGGGCACCGCTACCGGGACTGGGTGAACGGGCTGTCAGGCGACTGGCTGATCAGCCGGCAGCGCTTCTTCGGGGTGCCGTTCCCGGTCTGGTACCCGCTGGACGAGGCCGGCGAGCCGGACTACGACCACCCGGTCCTGGCCGACGAGGAGTCGCTGCCGGTCGACCCCATGGCCCAGCCGGCCCCCGGGTTCACCGAGCAGCAGCGCGACCAGCCGGGCGGCTTCACCGCTGACCAGGACGTCATGGACACCTGGGCGACCTCGTCGCTGACCCCGCAGATCGCCTGCGGCTGGGGCCGCGACCCGGAGCTGTTCGGGCTCACCTTCCCGATGGACATCGCCCCGCAGGCGCACGACATCATCCGGACCTGGCTGTTCAGCCGGATCGTACGGTCGCACTTCGAGTTCGGCACCGTGCCTTGGCGGCGGGCCACGATCTCCGGTTTCGTCACCGACCCCGACCGCAAGAAGATGGGCAAGTCCAGCGGGAACGCGATCGTGCCGACCGCTGTGCTGGACCGGTACGGGTCGGACGCGGTCCGGTGGCGGGCGGCGATGGCGCGGCCGGGGACCGACTCCCCCTTCGACGAGTCCCAGATGAAGGTGGGCCGCCGGCTCGCGATGAAGGTCCTCAACGCCTCCAAGTTCGTGCTCGGCATCGCCGGGGCGGACGCGGGCGCGGCTGTCACCGAGCCGGCTGACCTGGCGATGCTGGCCCGGCTCGCCGAGGTGGTCGCCGCCGCGACCGCCGCCCTGGACGCCTTCGAGTACACCGACGCCCTGGAGCAGACCGAGCGCTTCTTCTGGACCTTCTGCGACGACTACCTGGAGCTCGTCAAGGAGCGGGCCTACTCCGGCTCCGAGGCCCAGGCCGGCTCGGCCCGGGCGGCGCTGGCGCTGGCGCTGAACGTCCAGCTGCGGCTGTTCGCCCCGTACCTGCCCTTCGTCACCGAGGAGGTCTGGTCCTGGGGTCACGACTCATCGGTCCACCTGGCCTCGTGGCCGACCACCGACGAGCTGCCGACCGGCGGCGACCCGGCCCTGCTCGACGACATCTCAGCAGCCCTGGTCGAGGTCCGCAGCGCGAAGTCCGCAGCCAAGGTCTCGATGAAGACCGAGGCCACGGCGGCCACCTTCACCGGGCCGACCGAGCAGCTGGCCCGGCTCCAGCAGGCCGAGGCGGACCTGCGCGGGGTGGGCCGGCTGGTGGGCAGCGTCGACTGGGTCGAGGCCGAGCAGCCGCTGTCGGCCAGCCTGGACCTGGCTCTCTGACCGGTACGGCCGGGCGCTGCCCGACCGTACGGCGGCGTCAGTCTGGGAGGGCCAGGCCCGCCGAGACGGCGAAGAAGGGCGTCGGCTGAGGTGCACCGCTGGCTGCGCTCCCGCGGGCTGGGCCTGGTCGGCTCTGGTCACCTACGACGGCCCCGAGGCCAGCAGGCTCGGTTGGCCCCAGCCCGCGGCGGTCAGCGCCCCGCGCCTCCCACCGGGCAGCGAGACCAGCCGGCCGCAGACGGCCGGTCTCGCCCCGGGCGAGGCAGGACGCCGAGCCCCACTCAGAGGGTGGCGACCGCCTCTAGGACCGGCTTGCTGACGAAGTCGTCGAAGTCGGACCGTGCGGCCATGGCCGCGTCGCCGACGAAGCCGGCGCCGCTGATGATGACCACCGATCCCTTGCGGACCACGATGTACGCATCCCCGAAGGGGTGCGGGCTCTCCTCGCCGCTGAGAGCCGGGGTGCCCTGGAAGCCCACCACCCGGCCTTCGTCCACTACCGCCTTAACCGGTGCTGGCAGCTCCCGCGAGCCCGGCTTGCTGCCGCGCTCGTCCTGAGTCGCTGCCACCGGTGCACAGTCCTGGTTCGCCTTCACGACCTCGGCCACGAAGGTCTGAGCCGCCTGGGCGCTCGGGAACTCCAGCGTCGAGTAGACGATGCGGCTCTCCCCTGCCGACGTCACCAGGGTCCGGGCCGCCTGCACCGTACGCAGTGACGGCACCTCAGAGCCTCGTGACGCGCTGCAGACCGTCAGCGGTGTGGACTCCTGCTCCTGGAACTCCTCGTCCTGCTTGGCGCCGGCCGGCACGGCGACCTTGGGCTGGCCGACCAGGGCCGGCAGCTCGGTCACCGGCCCCTGGTAGGCACCGGCAGCGGCGCTCTGGCTCGACTGTGCTGGTGTGGTGGTGGCCGGGCCGACAGCACTGGACCCGGACACCGAGGCTGGTGCCGAGGTGGATGCTGCTGCCGGCGTGCTCGACCCTCCGGCCCAGCACCCGGATGCCAGCAGAACGGGGCCTACCGCCAGGCAGGCAGCGCGGAGAACCTGGGAGCGGGCAGCGCGGGACCACGTCCCAGTGGGGTGCATCGTCGTCATGCCACAGCAACGTACGAGCCCGACCAGCCATGACAGGGGGCCGGTCACAATCTCCCAGAAAATCTGCACACCTACTCGCGCTGCTGCACGGGCGTGCAAAGCCCGCCTCGGACCAGGACCGACGCGCACCCCTACCACCACCCCGCGCCGGGCCGGGCTGGCTAGGTTGGGCGCTATGCGCAGGCTCGAGGTCGACGTCGTCGTCGTCGGAGGTGGCTCAACCGGGGCGGGGGTGCTGCGGGACCTCGCGATGCGCGGCTACTCAGCTGCGCTGGTCGAGCGCGCCGACCTGGCCCAGGGCACCTCGGGACGCTTCCACGGGCTGCTCCACTCCGGCGGGCGGTACGTCGTCAGCGACCCGCAGTCGGCCACCGAGTGCGCGAGTGAGAACCAGGTCCTGAGCCGGATCCAGGCCAGCGCCATCGAGCTCACCGGAGGGCTTTTCGTCTGCTGCCCCGACGACGACCCCGCGTACGGCGACCGCTTCCTCGCCGGCGCCCAGGCCGCGGGGGTTCCGGCCACCGAGGTCTCAGTCGCCGCCGCGCTGCGCCGAGAGCCTCGTCTCAACCCCGGGATCACCAGGGCCATCGAGGTCACCGATGGCTCGGTCGACGGCTGGCAGCTGGTCTGGACGGCAGTCCGCTCGGCCCAGGAGTACGGCGCCCAGGTCCTCACGTACCACCGGGTGACCAGCATCGAGCGCTCCGGCGACCAGGTCAGCGCGGTCTTCTGTGAGGACGCCTTGACCGGCGAGCAGGTACAGATCGGCTGCCGCTTCGTCCTCAACTGCGCCGGCGCCTGGGCCGGGCAGGTGGCCGCCATGGCCGGCTGCTACGGCGTCGGGGTCGTCCCCGGCCGCGGGATCATGGTCGCGATGAACCACCGCCTGGTGAACAGCGTCGTGAACCGGCTGATCTACCCCGGTGACGGCGACATCCTGGTCCCGGTGCACACGGTCTGCATCATCGGCACGACCGACGTCTTGGCCTCCGACCCGGACCGGCTGACGATCCCGCGCGACGAGGTCCAGCAGATGCTCGACGCCGGCGAGGTCCTGGTGCCCGGCTTCCGGCAGGCCCGGGCGCTGCACGCCTGGTCCGGGGCCCGTCCCCTGGTCAAGGACTCCCGGGTCTCCAGCCGCGACACCCGGCACATGAGCCGCGGGATGTCGGTCCTCGACCACAGCGAGCGAGACGGGCTGCGCGGGCTGCTCACGGTCTCTGGCGGCAAGCTGACCACGTACCGGCTGATGGCCGAGCACACCGTGAACGCCATGGAGGACCAGCTCGGCAGCCACCACCCGTGCCGGACCGCCGAGGAGCCCTGCCCCGGCGGCGGTGACGGGGCCCCGACGTACGTGGTCAGCCACCGGCTCCACGACCGCGAGCAGGACCGCACCGACGACCAGATCATCTGCGAGTGCGAGCTGATGAGCCGCCGGATGTACACCGAGCTGCTGGCCGAGCAGCCGACCGGCTCCCTGGACGACCTGCGTCGCCAGCTCCGGCTCGGGATGGGCCCCTGCCAGGGCGGGTTCTGCTCCGTACGCGCGGCCGGGATCGCCCACGAGACCGGCACCGTCGACGCGGCCCGGGCGACCGGGATGCTGCGCCGGTTCCTCGACAACCGCATCCTCGGCTTGTGGCCGATCCTGTACGGCGACCAGCTGCGCCAGACCGCCCTCGCCAGCTGGATCTTCTCCGGCACCCTCGACACCGAGCACCTCCCCGAAGGAACACAGGTCCAGTGATGCCTAACCGTGCGACGAACCGGGTGGTGGTGGTCGGCGCCGGCCTGGCCGGGCTGGTGGCGGCGATCCGGCTGGCCCGGGCCGGGCGCCCGGTCACCCTGGTCACGAAGGGCCTGGGTGGGCTCCAGCTCGGTCAGGGCACGATCGACCTGCTCGGCTACGCCCCCGACCGGGTCACCGAGCCGCTGCCTGCGATCGCCGCTCTTGCGGACGACCACCCGTACCGGGTGCTCGGGGCCGAGGCGGTCCGAGCCGGTATCGACTACGTCCACGGGCTGCTGCCCGAGCTGCTCGACGGCTCTGTGGAGCGCAACCTGGTGCTCCCGACCGCGGTCGGGGCGCTGCGTCCGACCTGTCTCGCCCAGCCCAGCATGCGGGCCGGTGAGCTGCTCGGGGTGGCCCCGGCGCTGATCGCCGGGCTGCGCCAGCTGAAGGACTTCCCGGCCGCCCTGTGCGCCTCCAACCTGGCCCGGCAGGCAGCGCCCGACGGCAGCCCGATTCAGGCCCGCTCGGTGGTCGTCGACCTCCCGGCGCAGGACGGGATGGCCGACTCGTCGGCCCTGGCCTATGCGCGCTTCCTCGACCGCCCCGAGGCCCGGGAGCGGCTCGCGGCAGCGCTGCGCCCACAGCTGCGCGAGGCCGAGGTGGTCGGGCTGCCGGCGGTGCTCGGGGTCCGTGACCGGCAGGCCCACGCCCACCTCGAGCAGCTGCTGGGTCACCAGGTCTTCGAGATCCCGCTGCCCCCGCCCGGGGTTCCGGGGATCCGGCTCAACGAGCGCCTGACCACCCTGGCCCAGCAGGCCGGGGTCCGGATGGTGCTGGGCAGCCGGGTAACCGGCTTTGAGAGCTCCGGCTCCCAGGTGACGGCGGTCTGCGCTGCAGTGGCGGGCCGGCTGCGCCCGTACCCGTGCTCGGCGGTGGTGTACGCGCCGGGCGGGCTCGAGTCCGGGGCGATCAGCATGGACTCGTACGGAACGGTCAGCGAGGTGGTCTTCGACCTGCCCCTGGCCCACGCCGACTCTGAGCTGCTCACCGGGCCCAGCTGGCACGACCAGCCGCTGTTTCGGGTCGGGGTCCGGGTCGGGCCCGACGCCCGGGCCGAGGGCCCGTACACCAACCTGTACGCGGCCGGCGGGATCATCGCCGGTGCCATCCGCTGGACCGAGAAGTCAGGCGACGGGATCGCCCTGGCCTCGGCGGTCCGGGCGGCGGACTCGATCCTGAAAGGCGCCTGATGCTCGAGCACGACTCCCACGAGCACAACCTGCTGGCCCGGGCCAGCCTCGACCACTGCGTCAAGTGCACGGTCTGCGAGACCCAGTGCCCGGTGGCGGCGGTGACCCCGCTCTTCTCCGGGCCCAAGTACGTCGGCCCGCAGGCCGAGCGCTACCGCCACGGCGAGTCGGTGGACCAGTCCCTGGACTACTGCTCCAGCTGCGGGATCTGCACCCTGGTCTGCCCGCAGGGAGTGAAGATCGCCGAGCTGAACTCCGTGGCCCGGGCCGCAATGAAGGCCAAGAAGATGCCGCTGCGGGACCGGCTGATCTCCCGGACCACGCTGATGGGGCAGGCGATGACCCCGGTGGCGCCGCTGGCGAACGCGGTGCTGAAGCTCAGGCCGGCCCGGGTCGTGATCGAGAAGACGATCGGGATCCACCGGGACGCCGCCATGCCGACCGCCCACAGCCGTACCCTGACCGGCTGGCTGCGCTCCCGCCCGAAGCCGACCACGGCGCCGACCCGGGGGCAGATCGTCTTCTTCCACGGCTGCGCGGCAACGTACTTCGAGATCGAGACCGCGATCCAGACGGTCGAGGTGCTTGAGGCGCTGGGGTACGAGGTGATCGTGCCGAAGCAGGGCTGCTGCGGGCTGCCGCTGCAGTCGAACGGGATCTTCGACACCGCCCGGGCGTGGGTCCGCAGGCTGGTGGCGCAGCTCAACCAGGCGCCCCGGGACCTGCCGGTGGTCTCCTGCTCCACCTCCTGCGCCGGGATGCTCAAGCACGAGGCCCGCGAGATCCTCGGAGTCAAGGACCCCGAGCTGGCCGAGGTCGGCGGGCGGGTCCGCGACATCTGCGAGCTGCTGCTGCAGCTGTACGACGACGGCGAGCTCGACACCTCCGGCTGGCGGCCGATCCCCGTCCGGCTGCCGTACCACGCCCCCTGCCAGCTGCGCGGGCACGGGATCGGGACCCCGGCGGTGGACCTGCTGCGGCTGATCCCCGAGCTGGAGGTGGTGGAGTCCGGCGCGTACTGCTGCGGGATCGCCGGCACCTACGGGCTCAAGAAGGAGAAGTACGAGATCGCCATGGCCGTCGGCAAACCGGTCTTCGACAAGGTGCTGGAGACGGGCTCCTCGCTGGCGGCCTGCGACTCGGAGACCTGCCGCTGGCAGATTGAGCACGCCACCCAGGTGCCGACCGTGCACCCGGTCGCGCTGGTGCACCAGGCGATGGGCCTGTCCTAGCGGCCCGCCGGCCAGCCCCGGCGTGGCAAGACCGTGCCTTGGCCCCGCCGGGTCTCGGCCCCCTCTAGCGTGACTGGCACCACGACACTGTGAGGAGCAACCATGACTGACCGCCGGGTCCGTTTCGCCGCTATCGGCCTGGACCATGCCCACATCTTCGGCATCATCAAGGGCCAGCTCGAGGCCGGCTCGGAGCTGGTGGGGCTCGCCTCCGACGACCCGGAGGCGAGTGTCTGCCAGACCGTACGGCAGATGTTCCCCGATGTGCCCTGGTTCGACGACGCCGACCAGCTGGTCAACGATCCCAGCATCGACCTGATCGCCACCGCCGCCATCCCGTACCGGCGCGGTGAGATCGCTATCCAGGCCCTGAAGGCCGGCAAGCATGTCCTGACCGACAAGCCCGGGTGCGTCTCCTTCGAGCAGCTGGACCAGATCCGCCAGGCGGTGGCCGAGTCCGGCAGGTTCTGGGTCAACGTCTTCAGCGAGCGCTTCGAGGTGCCGGCGGTCGCGAAGGCCGGCGAGCTGGCCCGGGCCGGCGCGATCGGCAGGGTCGTCCAGACCCTCGGGCTGGGCCCGCACCGCGAGGGCGACAAGGCCCACCTGTCCGGCGGTGCCGGGCGCCCGGAGTGGTTCTACCGCCCGGAGACCTTCGGCGGGATCATCGTCGACATCGCCAGCCACCAGATCGACCAGTTCCTCTGGTTCACCGGCTCCGAGCGCGGCGAGGTCGTGGCCAGCGCGGTCGGCAACTTCCGCCACCCCGACATCCCGGCCTTCGAGGACTTCGGCGAGCTGCTGCTGCGCTCCGACCAGGGCCAGGGCTACATCCGGGTCGACTGGTACACCCCCGACGGCCTGCCGACCTGGGGCGACGGGCGGCTCTTCGTGCTCGGCACCGAGGGGTACATCGAGATGCGCAAGTACGTCGACATCGCCGGCAAGGAGGGCACCAACCACCTCTTCCTGGTGAACAAGGACGGCGTGCAGTACATCAGCTGTGATGACCTCCCGACCACCTTCCACCGCGAGGTCGTGGCCGACGTTCTCAACAACACCCGGACCGCGGTCCCGCAGGAGCACACCTTCGAGGTGATGCGGCTCGGTCTGGAGGCCCAGGCCAAGGCTGACCGGCGCGGTGACCTGCCGGCCTGAGCGGCCCAGAGCAGTCAGGGGCGGTCCCGTCGTGGGGCCGCCCCTGGTGCACTCCGGTCAGTCCTTGGCCCGGACCCGCGGCGCCGGCAGCTCGGGCGGCTGCTGGGCCGGGGTCTCCTCCAGCAGCCGCAGCGCCTCGGCGACCGCCAGGTCGAGCTGCGGGTCCCGTACGTCCTCGTCGTCCCAGTCGGCGGGGCTCATCAGGTACTCGATGTCCGGGTCGACGCCGTGGTTCTCCAGGTCCCAGCCGTGCTTGTCGAAGTAGAACGAGTACCGCGGCTGGGTGACCGAGGTGCCGTCCACCAGGTCGAAGCGGCCGTCGATCCCGATCACCCCGCCCCAGGAGCGCTGCCCGACCACCGGGCCGAGGCCGAGCTCCTGCGCCGCGGCGCAGACGATGTCCCCGTCGGACCCGGCGAACTGGTTGGTGACGAAGACCACCGGGCCCCGGCGGCCCTGGAACGGGTACGGCTCGGGGGCCCCGTGGCGGACCAGGTCCCAGCCGATGATCCTCCGGCTCAGCCGCTCGATCACCAGCTGTGAGGTGTGCCCGCCGCTGTTGTAGCGCATGTCGGCCACCACGCCCTCGTGGGCCATCGCCTGGTCCAGGCCCCGGTGGAGCTGGGCCCAGCCCTCGGCCATCATGTCAGGCACGTGCAGGTAGCCCAGCCGCCCCTCGGAGACCCGCTTCACGTACGCGATCCGCGACGCCACCCAGGCCTGGTAGCGCAGCGGCTGCTCGCTGGCCACCGGGACTACCGCCACCCGGCGCCGCTCCTTGCCGCGCAGCAGGGTCAGCTCGACCACCTGGTCTGCGGCGCCCCGCAGCAGCGGCCCGACCCCACGAGCGCCGACCTCCTGCCCGTCGACCGCGACGATCACGTCGCCGGGCTGGGCGTCCACCCCGGCTGCCCGCAGCGGGGAGCGGGCTCTGGGGTCGGAGGCCTCGCCGGGCAGGATCCGTACGATCACGGCGCCACTGGAGCTGCTGTCCAGGTCAGCGCCGAGCAGGCCCTGCTGCGGGCCGCCGGGCACGGGCGGGTTGACGTAGGCGTGCGAGCTGTTGAGCTCGCCGACGGTCTCCCAGAGGATGTCGACCAGGTCGTCACGGGTCCGGACCAGCCGCACCACCGGGCGGTAGCGGTCGAGGACCGCGGCCCAGTCGGTCCCGTCCATGTCCTCGCGCCAGTAGAAGTCGCGCATCAGGCGGCCGTTCTCCTCGAACATCTGCCGCCACATCGGCCGTGGGTCGAAGGTCCGCCGCAGCCGCGCCAGGTCGACCCCGACCCGGGCCGGGTCGTCCTTGTCGACCTTGCTGGTGGCCGGGACCACGACCACCTCGTCCTTGAGCCGCAGCACGACCTGCTCCCCGTCTCCGGAGACCTCGAACGAGTCCGCCCTACCCAGCTCGGTCACCCGGCGGGTCTCGAACGAGAACTGCTCCAGCAGGTCGTGCTCGCGCTCCCCCTCGACCCCGCAACGAGTCGTCCCCAGCTCGCCGTCCACGGCCACCGCCCGGCGCCAGACGACCCCGTCCTTGACTGCCCGCAGCCCCTGGTAGGAGCCGCTGGGTACGGGGAACGGCACCAGCCGCTCCTCGAAGGAGTCCCCGTCCAGCTCGGCGCTGACCACCGGTGCGGTCTTCTTCTGGTCGTCGCCGTCGGTGCTCTGAGGCCGGCTGACGGGCCAGCCGTCGGCGGCGGCCCCGAAGGGGGCCGGGGCGCTGGCCGACAGCGGCACCAGGTACGGCCGGACGCTGGAGGTGAAGCCGAGGTCGAAGCCGAGGTCGTCGTAGCGCGGGTCGAAGGTCCGCCCGCTGAGGAAGACCAGGTGCTGCCCGTCGCGGGTGAACGCCGGGCTGTAGTCGTGGAAGCGGCCCGAGGTCAGCGGCTCGCCCAGGCTGCGGCGGGCCTTGAGGTCGGCGCACCACAGCCGCGTCGTGAAGCCGGTGGCGGTCGGCGCCACCCAGACCAGGTAGCGGCCGTCCGGCGAGTACGCCAGGTCGGTCGCCTCGCCGTGCGGGGAGGTGCCGAGCTCGGTGACCCGGGCGTCGGAGACCCGGACCGCGCAGATCCTCCCGTCGCTGGTGATCACCCCGATCGAGGCCCCGTCGGGAGCCGCGGCCAGGGCCAGGACCCGACCCAGCTTGCCCTTGACGATCCGGCGCGGGTCCCCGGAGCCGTCGAGGCTGACGATCTCCAGGCAGTCGTCGCCGGTGGCGTCGCTGACGTACACGGCCCGGCCGGTGGTGCCGAGCACCCGCGGCAGCCGGGCCCGCACTCCGGGGTCGGCCGACAGCGCCCGGGCCGGTCCGGCCCGGTGGGTCAGCGCGTACACCGCCCCGTACCAGGACACCACCGAGAGGTCCCCACCGTGGTCGGGCTGGATCTCCTGCAGCCGCTCAGTCGGTGCCGGGGTGAACGGGCGGACCGGCACCGGCAGCCTGATCGGCACCTCGTGCGGCTCGCTGCGCAGCGACTCCATCAGGTAGACCCGGCCGCGAGCGTGGTACACGACCCGGCTGCCGTCGCTGGTCGGGTTCCGGACGAAGCCCAGGTCTGGGCCGTGGTGGGTGTGCTGGGTGAGGTCCTGGCCGGAGGCGTCCAGCGACCAGAGCTGGCCCTGCTCGTCGGTCTGGTCGGGGAAGGTGGCGCCGAGGTCGCTGGCGAAGACCAGCCGGTCCCCGACCCAGGTCGGCGAGTAGATCCCGGCCGTCTCCTGGGGCAGCGGCCGGAACCAGTCCCCCGCGCTGCGCTTGAGCCACAGCTGCGGGGCGGTGCCCCCGCGGTACCGCTTCCAGGCCGCCAGGTCCCGCCAGTACGGGGTGGTGATGGCGACCGAGCTGCCGCGGAAGGCCCCCGACATGGCGACCCCGTACGCGAGCTCCTCGCTGGCGCCGTCCAGGCTGACCGAGCGCAGCGTGATCCGGACCCGGTACGGCTGCCCGCCGGAGGAGGCGACCAGCACGTGGCGGTTGTCCAGCCAGCCGTCGACCGCGGTCTGGGCCACCCCCCAGTACGTGAGCTGGGTGACCTCGCCGGTGGCGACCTCCAGCACGAAGACCTCGAACGCCGCCCCGACCTGCCGGGTGTACGCGATCCGGCGCCGGTCCGGGGAGAACCGCGGGTTTCGTACGGGCTGGTGCTCGCTGGTCAGCCGAGCGGCCCGCCCTCCTTCGGTCGCGACCACCCAGAGGTCGTCGTCGGCCACGAAGACGATGTCGTCGCCACTGAGGTGCGGGTACCGGGCATAGCTGGAAGACATGGCCCGACGCTAGCAACCCCGGGGAATCCGCGTCCCGCCGCCCGGGTCCCAGCGTGACGGCTAGGGCAAACAGCAGATCCGGGGTCCGCGGCGGGTCGGCCAGCTGGTCGGTGACTGCCCCCGCAGACCAGGCTCTCAGCCGGGTCGTAGCGGTCGCTGCGGCTGCGGGCAGACAGCCCCGCAGACCACTCAGGCGGTCTTCTCCCGGCGCGCCACCCGGGTCACCAGGGTCGGCTCGGCACCACTGCGGATGCAGTCGCCGTTGACGATGACCTGGGAGACGTCCTCGCGGCTCGGCACGTCGTACATGACGTTGAGCAGGTTCTCCTCGATGATCGACCGCAGCCCGCGGGCCCCGGTCCCCCGCTCCAGCGCCATCTCCGCAATCGCCTCGATCGCGTCGTCGGTGAGCTCTAGGTCCACCCCGTCCAGCTCGAAGAGCTTGCGGAACTGCCGGACCAGGGCGTTGCGCGGCTCCACCAGGATCCGGATCAGAGCCTCCTTGTCCAGCGGCGACACCGAGGCGATCATCGGCAGCCGGCCGATGAACTCCGGGATCAGTCCGAACTTGTGCAGGTCCTCCGGGCGGACCTCGGCGAACGGGTCCACGTCCTTGCGCCGGGCCACCTCGTCGTTGGTGAAGCCGAGCGGCCGCTTCCCGATCCGCTCGTTGATGATGTGCTCCAGCCCTGCGAAAGCACCACCGACGATGAACAGCACATTGGTGGTGTCGATCTGGATGAAGTCCTGGTGCGGGTGCTTGCGCCCGCCCTGCGGCGGGACCGAGGCGGTCGTCCCCTCCAGGATCTTCAGCAGCGCCTGCTGCACCCCCTCACCGGAGACGTCCCGGGTGATCGACGGGTTCTCCGACTTGCGGGCCACCTTGTCGACCTCGTCGATGTAGATGATCCCGGTCTCAGCCTTCTTCACGTCGAAGTCAGCGGCCTGGATCAGCTTCAGCAGAATGTTCTCAACATCCTCGCCGACATACCCGGCCTCGGTCAGCGCCGTCGCGTCCGCCATCGCAAACGGGACGTTGAGCATCTTGGCCAGGGTCTGCGCCAGGTACGTCTTGCCGCAGCCGGTCGGGCCGATCAGCAGGATGTTCGACTTGCACAGCTCGACCGTGTCGTCCTCGCTGGCCCGCCGGGGCTGCGCCTGGCCCTTCGCCTGAACCCGCTTGTAGTGGTTGTAGACCGCTACCGCCAGGGTCCGCTTGGCCCGGTCCTGACCGATCACGTACTCGTCCAGGAAGGCCTGGATGTCGCGGGGCTTGGGCAGCTCGTCGAGCAGCCCGACGTCGGTGCCCTCGGAGAACTCCTCCTCAATGATCTCGTTGCACAGCTCGATGCACTCGTCGCAGATGTAGATCGCCGGCCCGGCGATCAGCTTCTTCACCTGCTTCTGGCTCTTGCCGCAGAACGAGCACTTCAGCAGGTCACTGGTCTCACCGATACGTGCCATGCGTGGACTCCCCCATCTCGCCCCGAGTGACCCTCGGCACCAGTCCCTCACCCCACCGACCGGTCCGCACCGGCCACCCGAGCACCATCAGGCGTCCTTGAGCGAGGTCAGGATCTCGTCGACCAGCCCGTACTCGACAGCCTCGGTCGCGGTCAGGTACTTGTCCCGCTCGATGTCCTGCGACACCTTCTGCACCGGCTGCCCGGTGTCGTCGGCCAGCATCTGCTCCATCAGCGACCGGATCCGCAGGATCTCCTTGGCCTGGATCTCAATGTCGGAGGACTGCCCGTAGCCGCCCTCGGTGGCCGGCTGGTGGATCAGGATCCGGCTGTTCGGCAGCGCCAGCCGCTTGCCCTTGGTCCCCGCTGCCAGCAGCACCGCTGCCGCCGAGGCGGCCTGCCCCAGGCAGACGGTCTGGATGTCGGGCTTGATGAACCGCATCGTGTCGTAGATCGCCGTCAGCGCGGTGAACGAGCCGCCCGGGGAGTTGATGTAGATGCTGATCTGACGCTCGGCATCCATCGACTGCAGGCACAGCAGCTGCGCCATCACCGCATTCGCGATGTCGTCCGAGATCGGGGTCCCGAGAAAGATGATCCGGTCCTCAAAGAGCTTCGTGTACGGGTCGACCCGGCGCACGCCGTAGCTCGTGCGCTCCTCCCACTGCGGGATGTAGTAGTCAGCGCGGGGGCCCGTCGGGGCCAGACCGCCGGGCAGGGCAGGCATCTCCATGGCAGTCCTCACTGGTTCGGGGCGTCGCTGGTGATCTGGGCGGCGCGCTCGTAGACGTGGTCGATGAAGCCGTACTCCCTGGCTTCCTCAGCGGTGAACCAGCGGTCCCGGTCCGAGTCCGCCTCGATCTGCTCCACAGAGTGCCCGGTGTGCTCGGCGATCAGGTGCGCCATCTCCCGCTTCGTGGCCAGCAGCTGCTCGGCCAGGATCTTGATGTCCGAGGCGGTGCCGCCGATACCGCCCAGCGGCTGGTGCATCATGACCTTCGCGTGCGGCAGCGCGTACCGCTTGCCCTTCGTGCCTGCCGACAGCAGGAACTGCCCCATCGAGGCCGCCAGCCCCATCGCGACCGTGGCCACGTCGTTGGAGATCCACTGCATGGTGTCGAAGATCGCCATCCCCGCGCTCACCGAGCCGCCGGGCGAGTTGATGTACAGGTAGATGTCCTTGTGCGGGTCCTCGGCGTTCAGCAGCAGCATCTGGGCGCAGATCGCGTTGGCGTTCTCGTCCTTGAGCTCGGAGCCCAGGAAGATGATCCGGTTCGCCAGCAGCGACTGGTACACCGAGTCGTACATCGTGACACCGCTCGGCACGGACGCCATGCGAGGCAGAGAGGGCAGCGTTTCGTTCACGCAGCGAACCTACCGGCTCGGCCGACGAAAACCGGACCCTGCCCACGGCTGTTCGCTCACGGCGAGCAGTCTCTCGACCACCTCTTGACGCCCAGCGAGCCCCGCCCGGTGCTGGGCGGGGCTCGCTGGCCGGCCTACTTCTCAGGCTCCTGTGGCGTGGCCTCGGCGTCCTCGTCCTCGGCCTCCTCGGTCTCCTCGAGCAGAGTGCCGTCGCTCTGCAGCCGGGCCAGGTCGACGACCGTACCGTCGGCAGACGTGATCTCGGCGCTGGTCACGATCAGGCCCAGCGCCTTGCCGCGGCGCACCTCACCCATCCACTCCGGCAGGTGGTTGTGCTCCTGCATGTGCTGCAGCTCCTGCTCCGGGCTGGTGCCGTTCTCCTGCGCCTTGCGGAAGATCAGAGCCGTCAGGTCCTGCTGGTCCACCCCCACCTGGCGGTCGTCAGCGATCTTGTCGAGCAGGATCTGAGCGCGGAACGCCTGCTCGCTCGACCTGGTCACCTCGGCCCAGAACTCGTCCTCGGTGCGAGGCTCGTCCTCGTTGTCGGCCAGGTACTGCTCCAGCGTCATCCCGACCTGGCGCAGCTGAGTGGTGATCTGCTCGCGCCGGTGCTCGACCTCGGCCTCCAGCAGCTTCTCCGGAAGCTCAAACGGGGTCAGCTCCAGCAGCCGCTCCAGCACCTTGTCGCGGGCCTGGGTCGCCTGCTGCAGCCGGGCCACCCGCAGCGCCCCCTCGGCCAGGTCGGCACGCATCTCCTCGACCGTGTCGAACTCGCTGGCCAGCTGGGCGAACTCATCGTTCAGCTCGGGCAGCTGCTGCTCGGCGACCTTGGTCACGGTCACCTTGATGTCTGCCTGCTCGCCGCGCCGCGGCCCGCCCACCAGGGTTGAGGTGAAGGTCGCCTCCTCGCCGGCCCTGAGCCCGGTGACCGCGTCGTCCAGACCGTCCAGCATCCCGCCAGAACCGACCTGGTGCGTCAGCCCCTCGGCGCTCGCCTCCGGCAGGTCGACGCCGTCCTGCGAGCCCTGCAGGTCGATGGTGACGATGTCGCCGGCCTGGGCGGCGCGGTCGACCTCGAGCTGGGTGGCGAACCGCCGCCGCAGCATCTCGACGCGCTCCTCGACCATCTCGTCGGTGAGCTCCAGGTCGTCGACGCTGACCTTGACCTCGGCGAAGTCAGCGACGGTGAAGTCCGGACGGACGTCCACCTCGGCGACGAGCTCGACCACGTCGCCGTCCTCGATCTTGGTGAGGTCGATCTCCGGCTGCGCCAGCGGCGTCAGGCCGTGGTCCGCGATCGCGCGCCCGTACGCCTCCGGCACGGTCTCGTTGATCGCGTCCTGCAGCACCGCGCCCCGCCCGAACCGCTGGTTGATCACCGCCGGAGGGACCTTCCCCTTGCGGAACCCCGGGATCGACACCTGCGACGCGATCTGCCGGTAGGCCTTGTCCAGGGCCGGCTTCAGCTCAGAGAAGGGGATCTCGACGGTGAGCCTGACCCGTGTAGGGCTCAGCTGCTCGACAGTGCTCGGCACAGGTCACTCCTGGTTTCGTTGGCCTTCGAGGGCGCGCCACAGCCAGTGGCGCTGACGCGCCCGCCATGCTATCGGGTCACTAGGGCCGGCACGAATCCCACCGCCAGGAGATCCAGGCGACAGGCCGCGCTCCAGCGGGTAGAGTGGCCAGGCCGCGTACAGCGGCGGGGCGTGGCGTAGTGGCTAGCGCGCCTGCTTTGGGAGCAGGAGACCGCAGGTTCGAGTCCTGTCGCCCCGACTTCGCCGGTTGGGTCATAGCCGAGACGGTACAGAGGCCCTCTGACAGTATTGAATCGCCGCCGCTGCTCCTCTCCACTAGGATCCGCACTGTCTGCCGAGCCTGACCACGACTCCTGCGCCTACGCGCTCATGTGAGCACGACTGGGCGCTTTGTCCGCTCAGCGTGTCCCCCGGCTGGACGAACCAGCGGTGAAGAACGACTGGCCGTACCTGTACGCTCAGCCCGGCCACGACCGGCCGCGTAGTCCCCGGTCTGGACGACGAAGAGCG
>CALBCJ010000023.1 GCA_937926975.1 uncultured Propionibacteriaceae bacterium
CCGGGGGTTATAGCGAGCCGGCCAGCCGCCGCGAAGGCGGCGGCGATCAAGCACGGATCGGAGCAAGATGGATGCGGGAGCCTTTCTCGCGGGGTTCAGCGGGCTGTGGGTGTACATCGTGGTCGCCGTGGTTGTCGCGCTGACGTCGGTGGGGCCACCGGGGTGGTTTGTCCCGGCTCAGACCTGCGCCGTCGCGGCCGGCGCGCTCGCTGGGGCGGGGGTGGTCAGCCTCGCCGGCATGGTTGGTGCGGTCTACCTCGGCGCCAGCCTCGGCTGCGCCGCCGGCTACGGGCTGGGCTCGTGGTTTGCAGCCCGCAGGCCGGGATGGGCTCCGCGCGGGCGGCTGGGGCCGTGGTGGAGGTACGCGGTCGAGACCCTGGGGCGCCGTACGGGGGTAGCTGTGCTCACCGGGCGCTGGAACGCCGCGCTGCGGGCCTGCGTCCCCACCGCGGCCGGCGTCAGCCGGGTCGGCTGGTGGCGCTTCCTCGGCTGGAACGCCCTGGCCTGTGCCCTGTGGGCCCCGGCCGTCGTGGGAGCCGGGGTCCTGATTGAGCAGGCAGCCGTGCTGGCACGGGCCACCCTGAGTACCCTGTCACTCGTCACGCTGGTGACGGTCACTGCTCTCTTGGCGACCGGGTACCGACGGTGGTCTGGTTCACGGGTCGACGACCCAGACGGCGGGGATCGAAGGGTGCACAGTGTTTGACCGGAAGATGTACCGCGACCGGGTCCTGCGGCCGCTGCTGAAGGACAAGACCCGGCTGTCGGCGCTGGGGGACGCCCGCCGAACGCTCAGGCAGGCCGACAGCGACGAGTCCCTGCTGCAGGCCCTGACCCAGGTGGACGCCGCCGCCCTGCTCGCCGTCCCAGACGATGCCTCCGAGCTCGACCTGGCCCGCCACTTCTCCCAGCTGGAGGGCTTTCTCTCCACCGGCAGCCACCCGGTCTCGAAGCAGCTCGACCAGCTGGTGGCGGTACTCAAGAGCAAAGTAGGCGACGACTACCGGAAACCAGCCTTCTGGGCCCAGGTGAGCCGACCGGCCCAGCAGCCCGAGCCCCAAGAGCCCGAGCCCCAGGAGCCTGAGCCCCCGGAGCCTGAGCCTCAGGAGCCCGAGTCACAGGAGCCCGAGCCCCAGCCCGAGGTCCCCGACCTGCCCGCCCGCGAGCCAGAGCCGGTCTCCCCCGAGCCGGTCTCCCCCGACCTGACGACCGTGAAGGAGCTCGTCGAGACCGGCCGGCTGCAGCAGGCCCGGCAGGTCTTCGAGAAGCTGACCGGGGACGCCGAGGAGTCGCCCCTGCTGGAGGAGGTGTCCACCGCCCTCCACGCGGCCGAGCTGCTGAAGCGGCTGGCGCTCGACGAGTACCGGCAGGCCCTGGACGAGCACGACTACCCGACCGCGGCGCAGTCCCTGGCCAGGGCCCGGGAGATCGACCAGGACGACGAGCAGCTGCGGCGGCTGGAGCAGCAGCTCCCCCCAGGTCCCCCGACCGAGCTGCAGGCCAGCTACTCGACGGCCGACAACGCGGTCCACCTCACCTGGCAGGGCCCGCAGGACGACGGCACCCGGTACCGGGTCGCCCGGGCCGGAGCCGGAGCCGCCACCGGCAGCACCGAGACGGTCCTCGAGACCGCCGACCAGCAGGCCACCGACACCGACCCGGTGACAGCCCAGGAGATGGTGTACGCGGTCTGGGCGGTCCGCGGGCAGGCCTGCTCCGAGCCAGCCACCGTGACCGTGACCGCACTCCCGGCGCCGACCCGGGTCACCGCCTCGGTCACCGGCAGCGACCTCCTGCTCCGCTGGTCCTGCCCAGAGCAGGCGACCGCGGTCTCGGTCGACCTGTACGGGCCGGACGAGCAGCACTTCCCGCGGCTGGCCCGCGACGAGCTGCTGGTCTCGGGCCTGGTCCTCGGGCAGACGTACGAGATCTTCCTGACCGCACACTACCTGGTGCAGGGGGAGCCGGCGTGCTCCGAGCCGGCGACCGTGACCGCGGTGCCGCGGGAGGCGGCGTACCCGGTGACCGACCTGAAGGTCGCCGCGGGCCCCGGGCACCCGGCCCGGGCCGAGTGGAGCACGGTCCGCGGGTACCAGACCGAGCTGTGGGCCCTGCCGCTGGAGCGGGGGCTGCCGGTCGGCTCGCGGGTCCCGGCCGAGCGGCTGGAGGCCCTGGGCGGGCAGCGCCTGACCGGGCCGCAGCAGGAGCAGGGTCTGCTCCGGTCGCAGGTCCTCGACCAGGTCGCGGGCCTGCGCGCCTGCTACCCGGTCACCTGGGACGGTGACGAGGGCCTGGTCGGGGCCGCGGTGACCGTCGGGGAGGCCCCGTCGGCGAGCGAGGTGGAGGCGGTGCGGTTCGGCTCCGAGCTCGTCGTGTCGTGGGTCTGGCCTGAGGGCGACCACCGGATGAGCGTGTCCTGGTCGGGTCTCGACGACCAGCGCGGCGAGCGCCGGGTCAGCCGGGTGGACTACCAGCGCGACGGCGGGGTCCGGATTCCCCGCGCCGACCTGGTGACCGAGGTTGTGGTACGGACGGTCGTCGCCACCCCCGCAGGCGACCTGGTCTGCTCCCCAGTGGTCGTCTCGCTGGCGGCGGTGCCGCCGCGTCTGGCGTACACGCTGCGGCTGCCGCGCCGGCTCCTCGGCGGCCGCGAGGCCACGCTGCAGCTGACCAGCGCCGGGTTCCGGGGGGTCGCCGAGCTGGTGGTGGTGATGAGCACCGGCGACTACATGCCGAGCAGCCCCGACGCCGGGCAGCAGATCGCCCGGCTCGGGGTCGACCTCACCGCCTCCCCGACCCAGACGGTGACCTTCACCGTGCCCAAGGTGAAGAGCTACTGGCTGCGGGTCTTTGCTGCCCACCCCGGCCGGCTCACCCTCCAGGACCCTCCCACACCAACCCTGAAAGGATAAACCGGTGGCCCTGCTTGGATTTCGCGCACCGTGCCCGTACTGCTACGCCGATGTTGACCTGAGAAAGGTGGCGTTCCGGTGCCTGGGGCTGCCCGCGGCCGGAAAAAAGGCCTGCACCAAAGAGGTCGACCCGGTCCGAAAAGAGCAGTTCGGCGACGTCAACGAGTACTTCCCGGTCTTTACTGCGAGCCGGGGCTGGCGGGCGGTCCGCCAGGCCCACTGCCCCAGCTGCCTGCGCCCGACCGGGATCCGGCTGTGCCCCGAGTGCCACTCCCGGCTCCCGGAGGGCTTTGACGCCGACTCGCCGATGTTTGGCCTGGTGGGCGCACGGTCGGCCGGCAAGACTGTGATGCTGGCGGTCCTGATGCGCGAGCTCGCCACGAACGGGCCGGTCGCGCGGCGCTTCAACCACGTCATCACCGTGTACGGCGGGGGCGACGAGCTGGGCCAGGCAAAACGGCTCAAGGACCTGCTGGACCAGATGCAGACCGGCTCCGGCCAGCTGCCGCTGGCCACCCAGCAGGCGGCCGGTGACCGGACCATTCCGGTGGTGTTTGAGTGGAAGATCGTCCGCGACGGCCTCACGAAAGCCGCTCTGGGCAACAAGTCCACCGTCTTCTCGTTCTACGACACCGCCGGTGAGGACCTGGCGACCGATGAGCGGGCGCTGAGCATGACGTACCTGCTGGCCACCGACGGGATCATTCTGCTGCTGGACCCGTTCAGCTTTGCCCACAGCGCCGGCCGCGAGACCGCCGACGAGCAGCGGGTCGAGCGCTCCCCCGAGCACGTCCTGACCGCCATCACCGAGGTGCTGCGGCAGAATGAGCAGACCCGGCTGAACCGTCTGATTCAGCAGCCGGTGGCGGTCGTGATCTCCAAGATCGACGCCTTCTTCGACAAGATTCCCGAGACCAGCCCGATCCGGCGGCCGTCGTCGGCGCTGCCGTACTTCGACGAGGCCGAGGCCTTGTCGGTGCACGACCACCTGGCCTCCCTGGTCGACGAGTGGGGCGGCGCCGGGCTGCTCAGAGTCCTCAAGGCCAACTACGCGAGCTACCGGCTCTTCGCCCTATCGGCGCTCGGCTCGGAGCCGGACTACGCCACCCAGCGGGTCAGCCAGCGGGGCATCCTTCCGCACCGGGTCGCCGAGCCGCTGCTGTGGCTGATGGCCAAGCGGGGCTTCATCCCGGTCAGGGGGTAGGCGGGTGTTCGAGGTCGCGATCTACACCGACGCCCGGGCCGCCGAGGCGATCGACGGTGTCGACGGGTTCAACTTCGTGGCGGTCTCCGCGGGGATGACCGCCCAGGACCGTCAGGTAGTCCGCAGCCACCTGCTGCACCGGGTGGTCGCCGGCTGGGGGGTGGACCACGACCCGCTCGACCACCCGCCCACCTTCGCCTACTACCGCCACGGCGACCGGTACTACGTCTCCCGAGGAATCTCCACCGGGCTGACCAACAACGGCCGACCAGGCAACCTGCTCACCGAGGCGGCCGTCACCACCGACCCGGACGACTTCGGGGACCTGTGCCCGGCCCAGCTCTTCGGGGCCGTGAACTGGAGCCTCACCAAGGTCACCGGCACCCTGCCGGCCTGGCCGGGCCCGCTCCAGGTGACCCCCGACTTCGAGGCCGACGCGCTGCGCCGGATGGTCACCGACGACCCGTGGGCGACCGAGCACCTGGCCGAGCTGCTGGCCATGGTGGAGCAGGTACGGGAGGGCAGGCGCCTGGTGCTGGTGGCCTCCGACGCGGTCACGGCCCAGCGCTGGATCGCTCTGGGAACACTGTTCATGGAGGGCGGCTGGGTCCGTGACCTCACCATCCGGGGCCTGGTCCAGGACCCGATGACCACCAAGGCCGACATCGTCGCCGGCAGCCCGCAGCTGGGGCCTCAGCCTGACCCGCGCACGCCCCGTACCGGGGTCAACGTGGTCGACCTGGACCAGAAGCTGATGAGCGCCGTCGAGGTCACCGAGTCGGCCCGTACCCAGGCCGGGTGGTTTCTGCACGAAGAGCCCGGGACCGCGCTGGCCGCTGTCGACCTGGCTCGGCGCTGGGAGCCGGTGATGGGCCGCGACACCGCGACCCGGGCCGCGGCGGTGGCGCTGTTCCCGCGCCCCGGGGGCCTGCGCGACGACTGGGTCTGCACCATGCAGGCGCTCAAGGGCCTGGCGGAGCGGGACGAGGACGACGACCTGTTCCTGTACGCGGACTCGCTGCTCGACGTGGCCGTCACGTACGCGCCGGCCAGCCGTACGGACGCGGTCCTCGCCGCCGAGACCCTGCTGGCACTGCTGGACGCCGGGTCGATGGAGGTCGCGACCGGGGTCCTGGTCCCCACCCTGGAGGCGGTGAGCCGCCAGAGTGAGGCTGCGGAGGCCTGGCTGACGGCGGTCGGCTCCGCGCACCGGGCCGGCCTGGCCTGGGCCGACCGGGACGCCCGCCAGCAGGCCTCCCGGCTGCTGTCGGCGCTGGCGGCTGAGACCGAGCCGGGGCTGGCCGCGCCGCTGCTGTCGGCCGCCGGGGTGCTGAACCTGCCGCTGGACGAGCCGGCCCGCGACCGGGTGACCCGGCTGCTGGCCGAGCAGTGGTCCCGCAGCCCGAGGCTGTCGGGCCAGCACGAGCACTGGCGGTACGGCGAGGAGGTGGTCCAGCTGCTGGCGGACACCCTGGTGGCACGGTGGTCCACGGGAGACCAGGCCAGCCTGGCCGCACTGCAGCGGGGCGACTGGACCTGGCTGGGCTCGTGCCGGGACCTGACCGCCCGCTCCCGCGGCCAGGTCGGTGGCTGGCTCGCGGCGGGCGAGGTGGCGGCGCTGCCGGTAGCCCAGCGGGCCCAGGCCCTGCAGACCGTACGGGGCGTGCCCGAGCAGAGCTGGGGGCTGGTCTGGTCGGGCGCTCAGCTGCCCCGCGACGCCGAGCTGCTGAGGACCTGGGCCGCGGCGTACCGGGGGCTGTCCTGGGACGCGGGGGCCGAGGTGTACCGGCTGGTCCAGGACGCCGTCCAGCGGCCGGAGCCGGCCGTCGCCGTCGCGACGCTGCTGGAGAGCCTGACCCACCCGGGAGTCCTGGTCGACCACCCGGGCCTGCGGCGCTACGCCGAGCGGGTGGCCCGCTCGAGAGGATGCTGCCGCTGCGCCGTCCGCTCACCCGAGGTGCCCAACCCGTACCTCAGCGAGGTGCTGCGGGACCTGCCCGAGATGACCTGGCTGCTGCTGGACCAGATCGGCGAGATCCTGGTCACCGTACCGGACCGTCGAGGCGCGGCGGACCTGGCCCGGCAGGTCGGCCCGGTGGCGGAGAAGGCGGTCCGGGAGGCACTCAGCCGTCGCCTCGCCAGCGACCCGGACATCGGGCCGGTCCTCCACGCCGCCCTGACGGTGCTCCAGGAGCGGCACTCGGCCCCGGCCCGAGGAGCCAGGACCGTGCTGCTGCAGGTCTGTGACTCCCGGGAGGAGATGGCACGGGTCGAGCAGGCCGTGGAGGCCGGCCGGCTGACCATGAAGGACCGGGAGGCCTTCGAGGTCTTCGAGAAGGAGGCGAGGCGGGGCCGGCTGGGCCGCCGGATCACCCAGGTGGCCAGCGGACTGCTCGGCGGCAAGGGCAAGGACGAGTAGTGGACGACTGCCTTGGCTACGCGGTGGTGGCCGTGCTGCTGTCCGTCGCCGCGGGCTTCATCCTCTGGGTGCTGCTGGCGACCCTGCTCTCGCTGCTGTCCTGGCTGGTCCTGCTGTGGGCCGCCGAGGCCTGCCTGATGGCGCTGGCCGGGCTGGCCGTGGGGATGACCCTGCCGTACCGGGTGCTGAGCGGGCGCTGCAGCACCCAGCCCGAGGTCGCGACGCCGGACGAGGTGGCGGCCGGGCACGTGATCCGGCGCCGCCCATGGGGCTTCACCAGGAACTTCGGCTGGGACCAGGCCTGGCCCGAGTACCTGCCCTTCCAGGCGCGCCGCGACGCAGCCGCCGTACGGGCCGAGACCCGCTCGGTGCTGGCCAGGGCCTGGGCGAAGATCGGCGGGCGGACCCGACCCAGTCCCGACCAGGAGCAGAGCCGCTCCGACCAGGGCGACGAGGCCGGCGTGGACGAGGCCACCAGCCCGCCCCAGGCCACCAGGCTGCAGTCGGTGCGCTCGGTCGGGTCCCGCCTGCTGTGGTGGGTGGTGGCGGGTCCGGGGTACGCCGGCTTTGCGCTCGGGGTCTGGCTCGCGTACGGGACCTGGCTGCTGGTGGTGCTGGTCCCGGGCGGGGTCGGGTACGCGGGGCAGCAGGCCGTGATGCTGGCCTACCGGTGGCTCGACCGGGGCCGGCTGCTGCGGCGCCGGGCCCAGGTGCTCTGCCCGCACTGCTACGAGCGCAGCCCGCGGCCCAGCTACCGCTGCCCCAACCCCGCCTGTACGGTCGTGCACCGCGACATCTCCCCTGGTCCGCTCGGGATCATCGCCCGGCGCTGCGCCTGCGGGACGCGGTTTTGGACCACGGTCGCGGCAGCGTCGCGGTCACTGGTCGCCCTCTGCCCGGTCTGCGACGCCGAGCTGTCGGGTGGCAGCGGCGCGCGGCACACCATTCAGCTGCCCGTGTTCGGTGCGGTGGGCGCCGGCAAGACCCGCTTCTTCGCGGCCGCCCTGGTCGCCGCGCAGCAGCAGCTGAGCCACAGCGAGGGGCGGCTGGAACCGCTGGGCGCGACCGCCGAGGGCTTCCTCAAGGCGTCCGAGCAGGCCATCGCCTCCGGTGAGGCGACCGACAAGACCGTCCCCACGGCGCGGCCCGAGGGGCACCCGGTCAAGGTCACCGACGCCTCCGGGCGGGAGCTGGAGCTGCAGCTCATGGACGCCGCCGGCGAGAGCTTCGCCAGCATCCTGGCGTCGGAGGAGCTCACGTACGTGAACTTCGCCTCGACCATGCTGTTCGTGCTTGACCCGCTGGCCCTGCCCCAGGTCCGGGCCGAGCTGCGGGCCGACCCCGACCTGGCCGGGGTCGTGGTGGCCGCCGGGGAGCAGGAGGACGCGTACGCGTCGGTCGTCGACCGGATCCGGTCGGAGGCCGTCAACGTGTCGAGAAAGCACCTGGCCGTGGTGCTCACCAAGGCCGACATCCTGAGCCGGCTCCCGTCAGGGCAGAGCCTTGACCCCAGCACCTCGGCATCCGTACGGGGGTGGCTGGTCGCCCAGCAGGAGGACGGTCTCGTCCGGCGCCTGGAGAGCGACTTCGGCGATGTCCACTACTGCGTGGTCAGCTCGCTGGAGCGGCGCCCGCCCGACGACCCGCTCAGCCCGCTGGGGGTCCTGCAGTGGTGCCTGCAGACCCAGAAGGCGTCGTTGAGCCTGGTCCCGACCGGCCCGGAGGTGAAGCGGTGAGAAACGGGGTACCGACGCTCTACTGGGTGGCCCGGTGGGTCTGGTGCGGGGTGCACCTGGTGGTGGTGGCGCTGGCCGTGGCCGCGGTCGGAGTGTGGGCGGTGACCGACCGGAACGGGCTCGACGTCCTGGACGAGGCCTTGTTCTGGGTGAGACGGGTCAGTGACACCCTGGGCAGCCTGGTCACGTACCCGTGGGACTGACCGTCGCCGTTGGCGCCTGCGGGCGCCGACCGGTAGCCTCGACGTGCTCAGGAGGAGGCAGATGATGGCGTACGCGGCGCGGGCCGGCTTGGTGTGGCGTCGCCACGTCGACCTGGAGTACGTGAGCTCGGCGATCTGTCGGTCCTGACCAGGTCCTGTCCCTCGGCGCGGTCTGCGCCGTCCGTACCTATCTCAGGAGCACTATGACCACTGCCCCCGTCGCCGACCGGGAGATCTGGGGCGCGATCCGGCTGGAGGCTGAGCGGGATGTCGCTCGGGAGCCGATGCTGGCCGGGTTCTTGTACGAGACCGTGCTGCGGCACGAGTCGCTGGAGGACGCCCTGGCGACGGTCCTGGCCTCGAAGCTGGACGGGCCGCTGATGCCGGCACAGGCGATCCACGACCTGGTGTTCACCGCCTTCCAGGAGGACCCGGGGATCGGGGCGGCGGTCCGGGCCGACCTGCAGGCGGTCCTGCGCCGGGACCCGGCCTGCCGTGGGTACTCCCAGCCACTGCTGTACTTCAAGGGGTTTCACGCGGTCCAGTCGTACCGGGTGGCGCACCACTACTGGGCCCGGCACGAGCCGCTGGCGCTGTACCTGCAGAGCCGGATCTCGGAGGTCTTCGCGGTCGACATCCACCCGGCGGCCCGGATCGGCAAGGGGATCATGTTCGACCACGCCACCTCGGTGGTGATCGGGGCGACCGCCGTGGTCGAGGACGACTTCTCGATGCTGCACGAGGTGACCCTGGGTGGTACGGGGCACGTCGACGGCGACCGGCACCCGAAGATCCGCCGCGGGGTGATGATCGGGGCCGGGGCGAAGGTGCTGGGCAACATCGAGGTCGGCGAGGGCGCCAAGATCGGCGCCGGCTCGGTGGTGCTGCGCGACGTACCGCCGCACTGCACGGTGGCCGGGGTCCCGGCCAAGGTGGTGAGCTTCCCGTCGGAGCCGTTCCCGGCGCTGGAGATGGACCAGTCCTTCGACTGCACCGACTTCGTGGTGCCCCTGGAGAAGCTCGACTACTCGATCTGACACGTACGGGTCTGGCGGCCGGAGCGGCGGCTGGCCTGCGTGGCCTGCGGCTGCTCGGGCTGCCGTCGGGGGACGTGACCTGGGTGACGGGCTTCGGCAGCGAGCCGGTGCTGGGGGTGGCACAGCAGCGGACTGTCCGGGTCGTGGGGGCCCGGCCCGGCTGGGAGAGGGGGACTCGGTCCGCTGCTGTGCCGGCTGGCTGAGGAGCATCCGGCCAGGACCCGCACCGCTGGGAGACCATGGTGGCCCGCAGGCGACGGTGTGCGCTGGCCTGGGGCGTCCGGGAGCCTGGCTCTGACAAGGCGGCTCTGACAAGGCCTAGTGTGGACGGGTCTCGGCCGCTGGCTGGGCCAGCCGGCCGATCGAGGCCGAGCGGGTCACCAGGGCCCCGGTGGCGACCAGGACCGCCCCGGCGAGCAGGACTCCGGCGGCGGCGCCCCGGCCCGGGCCGGTACCGATCAGCCGCCCCAGGCTCCCGGCCAGCAGACCGCCCTCGGCGAGGGCCGGGGCCAGCAGCCGGTCGGTCAGCGGCCCGGCGAGCACCATCGCCGACACGGTGCCGAGCTGGGAGACCAGCCCGACCACGCCCCAGGCCCGGCCCAGCAGCTCGTTGGGTACGCCGCGGCGCAGCAGCACCTCGGCCGAGGCGTTCGCCAGCGGCAGCATCAGGAAGAAGGCGGTCCCGGCGGCGGCGACCAGGGCCAGGTCGGCCCGGGCGCTGAGCACCGCCAGGGCCAGACCGCCCCCGCCGAGGCCGGCCCCGAGCCCAGTCCGCAGGTTCACCCGTACCCCGACCGCGCTCACCAGCGCCGCCCCGAGCAGCATCCCCGAGGCGCTGAGCGAGGTCACCACCCCTAGCCAGGTCCGGTTGGAGAAGCCGAGAACGAGCGGGGTGAGCAGCGTCTCGACGATCCCCAGGGCCGCGCCGGCCAGGGTCGTCAGCCCGATCAGGGCGCCGACCCCGTCCAGCCGGAGCACCTGCAGACCGCCCAGCAGCTGCCGTACGGCGGGCTCGTCGCTGCTGGCCTGGGTCCCGAGGCGGGCCCGCAGCCGCAGCGCCGCGGCTCCGGTGGCAGCGAACGAGGCGATGTCAAGACCCACCACGGCCGCTGCCGGCAGCACCAGCAGCAGCGCGGCGGCGAGCGCCGGGCCGACCAGCCAGCGCAGCGCCGAGGCCAGCTGCAGCATCCCCGAGGCCCGGTCCAGGTGCTCTGCCGGCACCAGGTCGCTGATCGTCGCCCGGAGTGCCGGCTCGGTCAGCCCGGCCATGGCGGCCGACAGCACGACCCCGGCCCCGACCCCGACCAGCGAGCTGCCGGGCGTCGCCAGCTGCCAGACCACGGTCCCCAGCAGCAGCCCCGAGCCGCCGTCGCCAACCAGCATCAGCAGCCGCCGGTCGTACCGGTCGGCCAGCATCCCGCCGACCGGCGCCATCAGGATCAGCGGGGCGGTGCCGCAGGCGGTGAGCCAGCCGACAGCGGTGGCGCTGCCGGTACGCAGAAAGGCCTCGGTGGCGACGACGAAGGCGGTGAGGCCGCTGCCGATCCCCGACAGGATGCAGGCCACCACCAGCCAGGCCAGCTCACCTCGCCAGGGCCTCACCGGCCACCTGCCAGGGCTGGGGCCAGCAGCGGGGCCAGGGAACCGGGCTCGGCGCCGAGGACCCGCTCGGCCAGCGGGACCAGCGGGCTGAGGTCGCCGCGGGCAGCCCAGCCGAAGAGGTCCCGGTCGACGGCGTGCGCCGCGAGCAGCAGAAGGGTTCCCGCGGCAGGCTCCGGGTCGACCGGGGTGACCTCGCCCTGGGCGACCGCGGCGGCGATGGTCTGCCGCAGCGGCTCCAGCAGCGCCGTACAGGTGGCGTCGAGCGCCCGCAGGTGCATCAGCTCGTTGCCGCTGCGCTCCAGCTCGTCGCTGAGGTCGTCGCGGTCCTTGCTCGGGGCCAGGCCGCCGCCGAGGATCAGCCCGATCCGCTCCAGCGCGGGCCGGCTGGTGTCGGCGGCGATCTCGGCCGCACTGGCCGCGAGCTCGGCCACCTGCCGCTCGATCACCGCCGTCATGACGTCCTCCTTGGAGGCGAAGTGGTGGTAGAAGGTCCCCTTCGCGATCCGTACGTCGTCGATCAGCTGGGCGACGCTGGTCGCGAGGAAGCCCTGGCGTACGAAGCGGCGCTGGGCGGCGTCGAGAATCCGGTCCCGGGTGGTCTGGGTCATGACCACCACCATACCGACCGACGGTCGGTCGATCACCAGGGTGGGTCCTCGAACCCCTGCTGCGGTAGAACGAGCGGACCATGTGACCGCGGGCTGGGCCGGTTCACCCGGCCTGGCCGAGACGGCGGGCCGGCCACCTGCCCGTCCAAGGACAACACCTCCCCAGCGCCGGACAACACCGTGACAACACCGAGCCCTTCCGTACGGGTGGCCCACCCAGGCACGATGAAGCCAGCCCAGGAGAGGAGGACCCGGTGATCCGAGCTCTGGTCGCCGTGCTGGCGCTGGTCCTGCTGGCCGCCTGTACGGGCGGCAGCGGCCCCAGCCCGAGCATGACGGTGAGCGGTCCGGCCGCTGTCTCGCCCTCCCCGGGCTCGTCCGGCCCGGTCAGGACGGAGCCGGTCGGGTCGCCGGTGCCGTCGCCCAGCACCGCACCGTACGCCTCGCGCGACCTCGCGAGGACTGGTGGAACGGTGTCGATGGCGGTCTACCCGCTGCGCCGTGACGGGACGCTGATGTGGCTGACCGCCCATGTCACGGTCACGACCAGCGGTGAGTGGGTCGAGGTGCACGGCCTGTGGGGCCCACCGCTGCACGAGCACCGCTGGCGGCTGGTGGACCAGGCAGGCAAGCTCGCGTACCTGCCGGCGACGGTCGACGGGAAGCCGGTCTGCAGCCCCTCGATCCCCTTGCGGATGGGCCGTGGGGACGAGCTGTGGATCAGCTGCGCCTTCGGCGCCCCGCCGGAGTCGGTGACCGCGGTCTCGGTCCACACCGAGAGTTTCGGGGTGTACGAGAGTGTCCCGATCCGCTGACCGGCCCGGCTCACGCCGCTGGTGGCGGGCCGGGTGGCGCCCGGCGGCTGCCGTGGCGCTGGCAGCAGTGCTGATGCTGCCGACCCTGGACGCGCCGGCCGGGGCCAGCCCCACACCGGCCCCGCCGGCGCCCACGGCAACCCGGACCCGGGTCATCTGGGTTCCCGGCCAGCCCCCCAGTGGTCCGTACACCCCGGTCGTGGTGCCGGTCCAGGTGGTGACGTCGGACCTGGAGGGTGCGGCTCAGGTGGCTCAGTCGGCGGCTCGGGTGGATGTGGTGCTGGACGCGAACATCCTGTTTGGGAAGGACTCGGACGTTCTGCAGCCGGCGGCGCTGGCCCGGTTGCAGGAGGTGGCGAAGGCGATCGCTGGTGGTGGGCGTCCGGGGAGGCTGGCGGTGGACGGGTACACCGATGACCTGGGGAGTGCTGAGCACGGTCTGGACCTGTCGCGGCGGCGGGCTGCTGCGGTGGAGGCGGTGCTGCGTCCGGCGCTGCCGGCGTCGATTGTGATCACGGCGACCGGGCACGGTGAGGCGAGCCCTGCGTACCCGAACACCTCGGAGGCGAACCGCGCGAAGAACCGGCGCGTCGAGCTCCACTTCGTCGCCTCCTGATATCTTCGATGCAGAGGAGTGCAGACTGGTTCGCCTGACACGCTCCAGCCACCGAGATCATAGAGCCGGGAGTCGACTTCGTCCGGTTCGCCTCGGATGATCGCATGGCTGATGACCACTTAGTTCAGACACGAATAATGGCTTTGATCCTTGGATCTGACCGGGTCTTCGTTGTGGCTCCGGGCGGGTACATTGGCCGCACGACATGCTACGAGGTCGGACGAGTCCGGCAGGCTCAGGTTCCGCTCTACTTCAGTGAGCAGCCACGCGATCTTCCCATCTTGGTCCCGGCGTCGCATGTAGTTTCTGTCCGCGACCTCGCCCGGCGACTGCTGTCGGTGCATCCCGAGGCGTGGGACTACAGCGCCGGTGACGAGGCGGCCATCGTAGAGATGTCGTTGGTTGCTCAGTGCGGAGCGCCCAGGTGATGCACGTCGATCCCATTGATCGGCTCTTTCTTCACTTTTACGACCCACACTTCTTTGAAGAGCGCAAGAAGAGCATCATCGATCGCAACGGGCGGTCTGCTGCCGCAACTGAGGCCCGGTTGGCTACCCGCATTGCGGTCATGGCGGCTCGGGAGGTCTTGATTCCCGCAGCCTCGTTCGTGGAGGTCCTCGACTGTCGTACTGCACTATGGGAGTTGGCTGATCTATTTGAGATCGGCAAGATTCGGTTGGTCGGAAGTGGGTCGACCCTGACCGGCTATGCGGGAGAGAAGCTGCTTCAGTATGATCCCGCGGGCTCACGCTACGAGCTCTACGAGTCTGTCATGAATGAGCCCCAGGAGTCTCCTCCCTTTCTTTCACGCAGAAACTCTGCCACCGAAGACGTGAGGCAGGCGTGGTGGGGGGTGGATCTCAGCCACCTGCTGCGGGGCACCGAGATCCAGCAGGCTGCAGTGGAGCCAGTGTGGCACCATGTGCCGGACTACCTGGGAGCGCGGGCGTTTACCCCGGAGTACGCCATGGGTGCACTCGAAGAGCTGGTCCGGCTGTCGGGTCCTTCGAAGGTGGTGATCTCCAGTCGAGTGGCAGGGCAGATCAACGCAGCGTACTTCGACAGCTTTGCCTGTGAGTACCAGTGCGGAACCTTCCGGAACCTGCTCTACTTGGAGTCCGAGCAGGCCCCGCCGCATGATACTTGGCTTGACTACAGGTCGGTCGTGAGCGGTTTGCAGCGAGAATAGATTCTAGACAAGGTTCGGACTGCTACCGGGGAAGAGCTGCTAGAGCTGTCCCAGGGGGTCGCTGGGTGCCGAGCATTGACAGAAGGACTGCGGCCACCGCCGGCCGCCGGCTCACGACTCATGCTGGCGCACAGGCAGCCGGCGCTGGTGACCGGGCCCCCGGATGTTGCGCTGTTCGGTCGGCTTCGTTCGGGGAGAAAGAACGCAGAGAAGTATGAGAGGCTCATCGAGCACTGTCTGGGATTTGCTTTTCCGATGACCCTGGCCGACCCCCATTGGCAGCACGCAGTGGATGACGGCCGGAAAATCATCGACATCACCTATGCCAACGTCGCAACCCACGGCGGGCTCATGGCCTTCGCGAGATCTGCCTACGGTGCGAGTAAGGTTGTGGTTGAGTGCAAGAACTACACGGACGATCCGGCAAACCCAGAAGTGGACCAGCTGGCAGGGAGAATGCGGCCCGAGTTTGGAAAGTTCGGCTTGCTGGTCTGTCGCAGGGTGAAGAATATGGAGCTCCTGCTTCGACGCTGCCAGGATGCTCACAAGAATCAAGGACTGCTGCTGGTTCCTCTCGTCGACGAGGACGTGATCAGCCTCGTTGAGTCCGTGGACCACCGCAGAACCCTAGACGCCGGCTACGTTAGTGTGGGTGACACTGGCAGCGTTCTGGCAAGCCGCATGTGGAGAGTCACACAGGGCTAGGAGGCGATGGCACGGGCTAGGTCGTTTTGAATCTGGTCCGCGTACAAGGTCGACCCGACCTGATCTTCTAGAAAGCGTGTAACGTCTCCCCTGAGTGGTACTGCGTTCCAGGCGGCCAGTTCTTCTCGGTACTGCTGGGGGAAGTCGAAGAGCACGTACACGGGAAGCTCGTCGGCCACCGCTACAGCGATCTCAGCGAACGCATTGGGGCCGATGTAGTCATCTTCGTCGCACTTCCCCGGGTTAACCACCAGGATAGCGCTTGTGACGCGCTCCCGAATCAGGTTGAAGTGACGCATGGAGGCCGCGTGCTTGGCGGCCCTGGCCTCTTCAGCAGTGGAGGGGATAGCGGCATCTGGCTCAGGGGCCAGGGCTTGGATTCCAGTCCGACTCAGAATGATCACAAGCTTCGATATCAGGGAATAATGGCGCATCGATCCGCAGAGCACCACTCGTGGTCGGTCCTCTGCTGTGCGGAGCCGGTGCCTCATGGTCCTCACCTCACTCGTGCCCAGTCCGGGACCCGTTGGTGCTCAGCTTATCACTGTGACCTGGAAGAATCGAGCACCGGAGTCCAAAGGGAGCAGTCGAGTTCCGGAGCATGGAGAAGGCTCGGGCGGGAGAGCCCAGGGGGTGGTGGTGGGCGGGGAGTCCAGCAAGGGTCATGTGGGCGCCGTTGAGACGTTGGCCAACGACCAGACCCGCTCCGAGTCACCCAGCAGCGCCCGCAGGTCGACATCAAGGCTGTCGGGAGGCCAACTTGCCCCAGGCGGTCTGCACAGGACCACCGAATCGCCTTGCGGAGCAAGGATAACTGGGAGTGGGCCTAACTGGACTTGAACCAGTGACCTCTGCCTTATCAGGGCAGCGCTCTAACCGACTGAGCTATAGGCCCGTACCGCGTGCCAAGGCTAGCGGACGGCGCGGCTGCTGCTCAACTCGGACTCGGTGTGGCGGACCGGCCGGGGGACCGGCGCAACGTAGGCTCGCAGAATGCGAACCCTGATCCTGATGCGTCACGCTCAGGCTGTCTCGTACGCGCCGGGCACCGACCGTGACCGCCCTCTGTCCCAGGCTGGCCAGGAGCAGGCGAAGAGGGTCGGGCAAACCCTGCGGGACAAGGGGATTCAACACGTCCTCTGTTCTACTGCGGCCCGGGCCCGGCAGACCCTGGACGCGATCGGCGTTGATGCCCCGGCGGAGTACCTGGACGACCTGTACAACGCCACCCCCGACACCATCGCCTACCGGGTCAGCGAGGTCGACGACGAGGTCGAGGTGCTGCTGGTGGTGGGGCACGCCCCGGGGATCCCGTCCCTGGCCGCTCAGCTCAGCGAGAGCAGTGACCCGAGGCAGGCCGACCGGCTCGGCTGCTGGTTCCCGGCTGGGGCCTTTGCCGAGCTCTGGCTCGACACCGACTGGGCCGAGGCGCCCCACGCCAGCGCCCAGGTCGCCGACGTGCAGCGCCTGGACTAGCCGGACCCCGGCTGTCGGCCCGGGCACCCTGAGAGCCGGGTAGGCGTTCAGGCGGCCCAGCCGGTCTGGCTACCGAAGCGGGCCGCCGGTCAGGCCCAGGCCGTCCGGGTCGATCGAGCGGGGCAGGTTGCTGCCGAAGGAGCCGGTCGTGGTCCGCTCCTCGAGCCGGGCCTGAGCGGCCTGGGCGGCGGAGCCCCGGGTCCGGGCCGCCTCGGCCACCACGGCCAGCAGCCGCTCGGCGACCTCGTCTGGCATCGGCTCGCTCTGCAGCAGGTACAGGCTCTCGGTGACCGTCTCCAGCCCAGCGACCTGGGCGGCGCAGTCGTCACACTCCTCGGCGTGGGCCAGCACCTGGTCGGCGGTGCCCGGGTCCGGGAGCCCGGCGGCGGCCGCAGCCAGGACGTCAAGCGGACTGTGGTCGCCGGTCTGGCGGGGCAGCGGGGGCTGAGCGGCAGCCGCTTCGGAGGCTCGCCGGGCGAGCTCGTGAGCGTCGGGCCGGTGGGTCATCGAGACCTCCTTCTTGCTACTGCTGCCGGGGCACAGTCAGGGCTCCTTGGACGAGTCGGGAGCAGGTGTGGTTCCCTGACGAGCTGAGCTGGTGCCCTCGGGCCGACCGATGTGGGCGAGCAGCGGCACCAGCCGGGCCCTCCCCCGGGAGCAGCGCGACTTGACCGTCCCCGGGGCGCAGCCCATCATCCGGGCCGCGTCGTCGACCGAGTAGCCCTGCATGTCGACCAGCACCAGCGCTGCCCGCTGGTCTGGGTTCAGCGTCGCCAGGGCGGCTGCCACGTCGTGCCGTACGGCCAGGGCCTCGACCTCGGCCTTCGGGTCGTCGTCGGAGCGCAGCTCGTCGGCCCGGTCCGGGTCGTCCGGCAGCGGGTCGGCCCGGCGGACCCGGAGCCAGCGCAGCCGGTCCAGGCAGGCGTTCACCACGATCCGGTGCAGCCAGGTCAGCACCGCCGCGTCACCGCGGTACTGCCCGGCCCGCCGGAAGGCCGACAGCATCGCGTCCTGGAGCGCGTCGGCGGCGTCCTCCGGGTTGCGTACCGTTCGCAGCGCCACCGCCCAGAGCCGGTCCCGGTGCCGCAGCACCAGGCTCGCGAACGCCTCGTCGTCACCTGCGACATGGGCCCGCATCAGGTCCAGGTCGGACCGCTCGTCACGAACCGCCCGGGTGGCCGGGTGCTCGGTCATGGCATCACCTGGACCTCGGCGATCGCAGCCTGGTAGTTCCCACCTACCGGTGGTAGTGAGGTCAGGTATACCAGGACAAACCGGGTGGTCACCGGATCGGGGACCACAATCTCGACCTCGGTCTCGGTGGCCTCGGCCTGGGCGACGACCCGCCACGACTTCTGCGAGTCCATCGGCGGGCTGGTCAGCCCACTGGCGGCGGGGGTCCGCAGCTCGATCGTGGTCGGCGTCCCGACCAGGGTCAGCCGGACCGCACCGACCCGCTGCTCCTGCCCCAGGTCGACCACCAGGCCCACCCCGGGCTTCAGCCCGCCCAGCCTCGCGTTCCCCCGGTAGCTGAGGGTCTTCCAGGCGGTGTCGGGGCGCTTGTCGTACGCCTGCGGCACCAGGTTCGGGTTCTCCTCGCCGTTGCCGCCGTCGCTCTCCGGGTCGAAGTCCCGGGCCGTGGCGATCGCGTACGGGCCGACATGGGCCGGCGCCGACGTGCTCGCCGCCGGGCCGGTCGGCGCGGGCTGCGAGCGGCCCCGTACGGCGAACCAGGTCCCGGTGACCACCGACACCGTCAGCACCACCGCCGCCGGCAGCAGCCACCAGGCCCGCCGCGACGGCTGCCGGATCGGAGCCACCATGGTCGGCTCCGCCCCCGCGGCCGGCTTGGCCCGAGGAGTCCAGACGGTCGGCTCTGGCGCGGTCGGCTGCGGCTGGGGCTGGGCCTGGGCCTGAGGCGCCAGCGGGACCGGGTCGGCGGCCGGGACCGGCGCGTTGCCGCCGCGGCCCAGCCCGTACGGGACCTCGGTTGCGCTCAGCCGGACCCGGTTCGCCAGGTCGGTCGAGGCGTCCGACCCGCCGAGGACCAGGGAGAGGTCCTTGGCGACCGCGCTGCAGGAGCGCAGCCCCGTCGCCGAGGGAGCCAGGATGTCGCTCGTGATCCGGTCCAGGCTGGGCGAGACCCCGGCCCGGACCCGGGCCGGTGCCAGCAGGTGCCCGCGCGGGTCGCGGGGTGCGGCCGCCAGCCCGAAGCCGCCACCCGGCCAGCGGGAGGTCAGGCAGGCGTACAGGACCTTGCCCATCGCCTCCAGGTCCGCCGCCTCCTGCTCCTGCGGCGGCCGGGACAGCGACCCGTACAGGGCGGCGTCGATCAAGAAGCCGATGATCTTGATGTTCCCGGTCGCTGACACGACGATCGACTCCGGGTGCAGCCGCTGGTGGTACAGGCCGACAGCGTGCATCGTCGCCAGCGCGTCCGACAGCTCGCGGACCACCCAGGCCGACTCCACGGCCGTCAGCGGGCCGGCCGTCAGCAGGGTCTCCAGCAGCGCTCCCTCGGCCCACTCGCAGACGATGTAGCAGCCGGTCTCGTCGTCGACCGCGTCCAGCACCCGCAGGAAGCGCGAGTCGGTGGCGCGGGCAGCGGTCCGGGCCGCCTCCAGCACCTGAGGGGTCCGGGGGCTGTCCGGCGACAGCAGGTGCACCAGGGTCGGGCGGGACAGCACCCGGTCGTACGCCTTCCAGGTGCCGGTCGAGCCGCGCATCACGATCAGCTCGTCGAGCCGGTACCGGTCGTCGATCACGTCCCCGGGCACGAGGTCGGCCGGGGTGGCGTCGTCCAGGGCGGGCGGCGGTACGGGGCGGACCGGGCCCACCGTGGCCCGTACGGCGGTCTGGACCAGGTCGGCTGCCGGTTCCGGGACGGGCTCGGGGCTCTCGCCCGGGAGCGGAAGCAGCGCGGTCGCCCTCGCTACCGTCACCTCCGCCTCGGTCTCGGGCAGCGGCTCCGGCTGCGGTCCGGGCTGAGGCTGGGGCTGCGGTCCGGGCTGGGGACTCGGCTGCGGGCGCCGGCCGCGGCCCAGGCGGCGCAGCACGATCGACACCACCTCGTCGACCTCGCGCAGACCGAGCCGGCGGGCCAGCACCAGGTAGCCCCCGAGCGCGACCGCGACCCCGACCGCCAGGCCGAGCACGTCGACCACCAGCCCGTCCCAGCGGCTGGCCTGGAACCAGACCAGCCCGGCCCCGACCACGGTCCCCGGCAGCGCCGCCAGCGTGACCCGGCCCAGGTGGGCGCCGATCCCGACCAGGTCGAGGCTCGGCACCACGGTCTTGAAGTGCAGCAGCGACAGCACCAGCCCGATGACGTACGCGATCGTGTACGACAGCGCCAGCATCGGCGCCACCCAGTTCGGGCCGGGCGCGACGACCTTCACCAGCAGCAGCGCCAGCCCCGCGTTGAGGGCGGTGATCAGCATCTGCAGGAAGAACGTCGAGCGGGTGTCCTCGTACGCGTAGTAGCCGCGCAGCACCAGGTACTGCAGCGAGAACGGCACCAGCCCGACCGCGAACATCACCAGCGTCCAGCCGACCAGGTCACCACCCTTCGACGGTCCCCGGAAGGCCATCTCGGCGATCGGCACCCCGATCGTCAGGTACAGCAGCGCCACCGGCACCAGCGCGGTCGTCGCCATCCGCAGCGCCGAGGTCAGCTCGGTCCGTACCGCGTCCTCCTGCTGCTCGGCCGCCATCCGCGACAGCGACGGCAGGATCGCGGTCGCCAGCCCCACCGTGATCAGCGAGTGCGGCAGCACCCACAGCAGGTTCGCGTTGTTGTACGTGGTCATGCCGGCCCCGGAGCCGCCGGCGGTGGCGGAGGTGGCGAGCTTGGTGACCACCAGCAGCGCCACCTGGTTCAGGGCGACGAAGCCGAGAGTCCACTTGGCCAGGTGGAACGTGTGCCCGAGCCCGGTGTGGCGCAGGTCGAAGCGCGGCCGGTAGCGGAAGCCGACCCGCCGCAGGAACGGCACCAGCACCCCCACCTGGGTCGCGATCCCGAGCACCGAGCCGAGCCCCAGCACCAGCGCCTGAGAGGTGGTGAACGGGGCCGAGGTGTCGACCTTCGAGCCCCAGACCCCCGCGTACGTGGCGAGGACCAGCACCTGGACCAGGTTGTTCGCGATCGGTGCCCACATCATCGGGCCGAAGGCGTCGCGGGCGTTGAGGACCTGCCCGCCGAGGAAGAAGGCACCGTAGAAGAAGACCTGCGGCAGGCAGAGCGCGGTTAGCAGGACCATCGAGTCGAAGTGGGCCTGCAGCTCGGGGGTGTGCCAGCCCGCGTCGGAGTAGACCCAGGCGACCACCCGCGCCGCCAGCACCAGGATCAGCGCGATCCCCCCGACCAGCATCAGGAACGCGGTCATGACCCGGTTCGTGTACGCCTCACCGCCGTCGGGGTCGTTCTTCACCGCCCGGACCAGCTGCGGCACCAGGACCGTGTTCAGGGCACCACCGGCGAACAGGAAGTACAGCGAGTTCGGGACCGTGGTGGCTACCGAGAAGATGTCGGCCTGGCGGGAGTTCGTCCCCAGCAGCCAGGCCGCGAGCACCACCCGGACCAGGCCCAGCACCCGGGAGGCCAGGGTCCCGGCGGCCATGATCGCGGTCGCCGACAGCAGCCGGCGCGAGCTGGGCCGGGTCACGGCCGGTGTCTCCGGCCGGGTCAGGGGCTGCGAGTCCGGCGAGGCGGCGCTGTGCCGGGTGGGGCTGGGACGCGTGGGCGGCTGGGACTCGTACGGGGTCGCCGCAGCACCAGCGCCGGGGCGGGAGTGCGGCTGGTCGTCGCGGTGGGGCCGGCCGGGGTACGAGGGCTGGTCCGGGCGGGTCTGGTGGCCGGGGTAGGTCCGGCTGGGCGGGGTCTGGTGGCCGGGGTAGGTCCGGCTAGGCGGGGCCTGACCGTCCGGAGAGGGCCGGTGGGTCCACCCGTCCGCAGCAGTCCGGCCGGGGTGCTGGCCCTGGGGGCCCAGGTGGTCCGGGGAGGGCCGGGCGCCGTGCTCAGACCAGTCGTCCAGGGGCTTGCCCGGCTCGGTGGACTCCAGGTCGGGGGCCGGTCCGGACACGGTGGTGGCCTCGGCGGGGCTCGCCGGGTGCCCGTACGCGGGCGAGGCCGTGCCGAAGCCCGGAGCCAGGGTCGGGGGCCCGTCGTCGTCGGCCGCGCTGCCCGACCGCTCGGCGGGAGCCGGGTCCCGCCACCAGGACTCGTCGGGGCGAGGCGCCGGCGGAATGTCGGTCTCGGTCTCGAACTGGTCCATGAAGTCCGGCTCTGTTGGCTCCGACGGCGAGAGCGGCCCGGGACTCCAGCCGCGTCTGCTCATGCGCTCTCCCCTCCGCTACGGCTGCGGGTAACCTGCCGGACCCGCCACACCGTCATCGCGACCAGAACCACACCGGACGTGATCACGATCACCCATCCCACTTTGCCGGCCTCGGTCGCCTCGATCACGAACTTCTCCGGCGCGCCGACCCGGACGCCGGACTCGGTGGCCAGCCGGGCCACCATGTCGACCTCGCCGGTGACCCGGGCCGCCGGGTTCACACTGACCGTGACCGACTCCCCCGACCCGACCCGGACCAGGGTCGAGTCCGGAACCTGGAGCCGGGCTGGGTTGCTCGACTCGAACTGGACCTTCACCGTGACCTGGGCCGGCAGGTGGTTGGTCACCGTGACCGGGAACTGGTTCTCCCGCGAGGTCATCGTCACCCGCGGCGAGACCCGCAGCGAGATCCCGCTGCCCAGCTCGGAGACCTCCGCGCTCGACAGCTCCAGGAACCGCAGCGCCTGCTGGTCGTCAGCCCAGGAGGCGCTCGGTACCGCCGCCAGCGACCGGGCCGCGAGCTGGGCGCCGATGTCGGCCGAGCCGAGCAGGTCGCCGTACAGGGCGTAGCCGGTGACCGCCCTGCCCAGCGGCTCGCTGACCTGGTCGGAGAGCGGCCCGCCGGCAGCCCCGGTGCTGAGGCTGGGGGTCCAGGCGCGCTGGGTGGCCAGGGTGGACAGGGGCTGGCGGACCTCCCAGGGGGCGTCACTGGCGGCGTCGGCCCTCGCCGCAGGCTCGTCGTCGACGACCCGGACCGTGGGGGCACCGGCGAGCGCGGCCAGCAGGCTCGCCAGCCGCTGGCGCTGGATCCGCTGCAGGTCGGTGTCGCGCCGGTCCGGCCCGGGGCCGCCGGCCAGGGCGTCGGGGTCGGTCCCGGCGACCAGGACCCCAGAGCCGAGCCGGGCCGGGCCGGTGTCGCGGGTCTCGGCCAGCACCACCGCCGGCGCCATCCCCGACACGTAGTGGAGGAAGGGCTGGTCGGCGCGGCCGTTGCCGGCCCGGACCAGCAGCGGCAGCCGCGCCAGGTCGGGCACCTCGGCCAGGGCGTGCGCGGACCGCTGCGGGATCGAGGCGTCACCCTGCCGGGTCGCCAGGGCCAGGTCCGGGTTCCCGTACGGGAGCCGGTAGCCGGTCTGCCCGGCGAGCTTGGCGTACTCGGTCAGCCAGATCTGGGCCGCGGCCTGCCCGGTGCCCGGGGAGCCGTCCGCCAGCCGGTAGCCGGCGGCCATGGTGGTCGCCTCGCGGTGCAGGGCCGGGTCGATCGCGTACGCGGCCCCGCTGCGCTGGGCGGCCTGGACCAGGGTCAGCAGCCGCCCGGTGAGCTCGGTGGCGAGGTGGTCGTCGGCCAGCACCCCGGGCCGGACCAGCGCCGGCCGGCTCGCCAGCAGCACCACCGTGCTGACCGGAGTGGTGCCGGGGAGCCGGGAGGCGTCGTACAGGGGGAGCAGGGTCCGGGCCCGGCCCACGGTCTGGTAGCTGGCGGAGCGGTCGGTGGAGGCCCGTACGTGGACTCCGACCAGGTAGCCGCCGGTGCTGCCCAGGCCCAGGTCGGTCGTGGTGGTGGTGACGCTGAAGCTGGCCGTTGCTCCCGGCTGAAAAGCCTCTCCACTAGGGGTGATGTTGGTGAAGCTGCCCTCGGTGGTGATCCGCTGGCAAGGCGCTGTGGCCGGGTCGGCGGCCAGCACCTCGCCGAGCTGGTCCCGGTCGCTGATCCGGGTGCTGTCGCGGCAGGTCATCACCTGGACCGTGTACAGGGGGACCGTGCCGGTGTTGGTGACGGTTCCACTGAGGGTGACGGGGCCGCCGGGCTCGGCGACGCCGGGAGTGACCGACTCCAGCCGGACCGTGGCCTCGGCGGCCGCAGCCTGCGCCGGAGGCGGGCTCACCAGGCAGAGCATGACCAGGCCCAGCGCGGCAAGCAGGGACAGCAGACGTATCCAAGGGCCGGCTAAGCTCACCGCGCCATCCTATGGTGCCGGTCTGACGATCACAGCCAGCGACGGACCCGGTAGCGGTAGGCGTCATAGTCAGCGCCGAACCGGGTGGCCAGGGCAGCCTCCTCGGCCTCGACCTGGGGAGTCAGCAGGACCTGCAGTACGGGGCCAGCAGGTTCGCGACCCGGCCGGTGGCGGCGGCGACAGCAGCCACCGCGAGCAGGTCGGCCAGGTAGATCGGGTTCCGGCTCCAGCCGAAGACCCCCCGGGTGACCAGGCTGCTGGCGCGTCCCGGGTCTCGCGGGTCGACCGTGGTCTGCTGGCTCCACACGGTCGCCGCCCCGGCCAGAGCCAGGGCCGCCGCACCGCCGCCCAGGGCCGCGGTGAGCATCCGCTGCCCCCGGAAGCGACGCCGCCCGCCGCGGGCCCGGCACCAGGCCAGCTGTCCAGCGACGACCAGCCCGGCCCGGGTCTGAGGCAGCTCGAGCGCCTGGCGCATCCCTCTCCTTCGTCTCGTGGTGCGGTCACAGTAGCGGGCCGAACCGAGCCGACTCGGGGCCCCTCGGCTCCGAGAACCGGAACAGGTCCGCTGCTGCGCTGCCCGAGGCGGGTAGGGCAACGGCGAACGGGCCCTCTGTCTGGATCGTCCACATCGATCAGGTACTGAGAGGGCGACAGTGTCACTGCTTCTTCTGAAGAGCCTTCACTGCTTTCGTGAGTTCCCGAATCTCCTGGCGGACGTGGTGCAGGGAGCCGTCCGGGGCGTCTCGAGATTCACGCCAGTCGCTGAAGCGGATCTCCGTTTCAGTCTTCTGAACTCTGCCATAAGGTCCTGTGGCTGATATCTGGGCTCGGTGAATGGTCTGGTCGGACGCATCGGCGAGGAGAACCCGGGTCGTCCCCAGCATCCACCGAATAGTGCGCCCGGGTGCCAGGGAGAGAATTCCCTCCCTCAGGCGCTCCTGGCTGCGGTCGCCCGAGCCAAAGCCGGGATCCGTTGGAAGGGGTGGGGTGAACACTACGCGAACGTTGTGAGCAACAGTTGGTCCGCAATTCCCCAGCACCAGTTGCAGTGCGCCCTCCTGCTGGCTGTCGGGCTGTACATCGACCCACACGTACGGCTGCGCCGCTTGCTCCATGAGTTCGCGCTGAAGCTTCGTCTGCTCCTCCGCTGCTCGGGCGGCTCGCCACGTGGGTACCAGGGCCACCAAAGCGACGATGGCCGCAGCGAAGGCACTAATGGCCGCAATGCCTGCTTGGACGGTACTGAGATCCACGACTAACTCACTCCTTGAATATCTTTCGCCGTGCTGAGATCTACCTGTGGCGAACCCCGGCCGTCCTTTCAGTCATAAGCGTCCACGGCTCTGTCCGGCTACTATTGCTCCCGGTTGCCTCCGGCCCAACTTGGCCCACGGTGTCCAGGAAAAGATGGCGCCATGTGGGGGTCTGCTCCGATGCCCGGCGGACGACCGGTAGACGGCGAGGAGGGCCGGCCAGTCGGTCTGGATCACGTCGAAGCCCCGGGCCACCAGGTCGCCCCAGCCTGCCTCGGGGCCCTCGGCGATGGCGGTCTCGTCGCACAGGCCGGGCCAGCACTGGTGCTCGATCGGGAGGACCTCGGCGTTCACCAGAACGAAGCAGCCGGCCTGGTGGACCTGGTCGACGACCTCGGGGCGGAACAGCTCGGCGTCGGCGGTCGGGGCGATGATCTCCACCCCGACGAGGTTCAGCCCGGGGTACCCGAGGGCCAGGTCGACGTCGGCCTGGCTGCGGCAGATCGGCAGGTACGGGAACGGGGTGGGGTACTCGGCCAGGGTCTGGAGGAGGTCGGCCCGTACCGGGCTCTTCAGCAGCAGCCGACCGGTCATCTGGAGCCGGTCCAGCACCGGCAGCAGGTCCGGCCACCAGGTCCAGGAGCGGTCCAGGTTGACCAGGGCGTCGCCCGGCAGGGCGGCCAGCAGGTCGGTCAGCCGCTCGACCCGTACCCGCCGGTCGGGCCGGTCCAGCCAGCGGTAGCTGAGCTGGTCGATCTCGGCCGTCGTCAGGGTCGTGAGGTTCGCCTCGGTCCCCAGGTGCTGGGCCTCGAAGCCGTCGTGAAAGGCCACGTACGTGCCGTCACAGCTGCGGGCGACATCGATCTCGACGATGTCAGCGCCGCTGCGCAGCGCCGCCAGGGCCGCGAGCGTGGTGTTCTCGGCGATGCTGCCGCCCGGGCTGCCGCGGTGCGCCATCACCAGCGGCCGCCGCCGCGCCAGGCGCTCGGTGACCAGGGCGTTCACGTCGGCGTAGAGCTGTGGTCCGACCACGGTCGTCAGCGTACGGGGTCAGCCGGCTCGCCGGGGCCGAAGCTGCACTCCAGCGGGCGGACCGGCTGCTGGGCGGCTGGTGGGGCCGGGAGGAGCCGGGTCGGTCCGTCCCTGTGCGGGCTGCCAGGGCCGCGAACTCGGTCCCGATCGCGCCCGCCCCGCAGGTCCGTCCCTGTGCGCGGGCTGTCAGGGCGGTGCCCCTGGGACTCACCGGGTTGTCCTCCTGACCCTTACCCTGGTCAGGTGTCTTTCACCCGACTGACCCGCGAGGAGCTGGCCCGCGCCCAGCAGCTGCTGACGACCTTCCACCACAGCTACTCCGCCAAGGTGGTGGGGCAGATCAACCTCTCCCGGGCGCTGCTGGTGACCCTGCTGAGCCGCGGCCACATCCTCCTGGAGTCAGTCCCCGGGCTGGCGAAGACCCTGGCCGCAGCCACGATGGCCAGCGCCGTCCAGGCCAGTTTCGCGCGCATCCAGTGCACCCCCGACCTGCTGCCCAGCGACATCCTCGGCACCCAGGTGTACGACGCGCAGCACGCCCGGTTCGTCACCAAGCTCGGCCCCGTCCACGCCAACTTCGTGCTCCTGGACGAGATCAACCGCTCCTCGGCGAAGACCCAGTCGGCGATGCTGGAGGCGATGCAGGAGCGCCAGACCACGGTCGGTGGCGAGACCCACCGGCTGCCCGAGCCGTTCCTCGTCCTGGCCACCCAGAACCCCATCGAGGAGGAAGGGACGTACGTCCTGCCGCAGGCGCAGATGGACCGCTTCCTGCTCAAGGAGATCGTCGACTACCCGGCCCCCCACGAGGAGCTGGAGGTGCTGAACCGGGTCGAGTCGGGGGTGCTGTCCGACCGTACGGTGCCGGCGGTGCTCACCACCGACGACATCGCCTTCCTGCAGGACCTGGCGTCGCGGGTCTACGTCGACGAGGTGATCAAGCGGTACATCGTGGCCCTGGTCAACGCCACCCGCTACCCGGCGCAGGCGATCGGGCAGGAGCGGGCCGGCTACCTCGAGTACGGGGCCAGCCCCCGCGGCGCGATCGCGCTGCTCCAGGTGGCCAAGGCGGTGGCGGTGCTCAACGACCGCGACCACGTGATCCCCGAGGACGTCAAGGCGCTGCGGCACTCCGTGCTGCGGCACCGGCTGGTGCTGACCTTCGAGGCGGTCGCCGACCGGGTCCGGCCCGAGATGATCATCGACTCGGTCTTCGACGCGGTGCCCACCCCCTGAGCCATGGCCCTGCTGACCAAGGTCAAGACCCGGATGGCGGTGCACGCGCACCGCAAGGTCCGGGGCCTGCTCGACGGCGCGTACGCCTCGGTGCAGCTGGGCCGGTCGATGGACTTCTTCGACCTGCGCGAGTACGTGCCGGGTGACGAGGTGAAGGACATCGACTGGAAGTCGTCGGCCCGCCGCGGCGAGCTGCTGGTGAAGCGCTTCGTCGCCGACCGCAAGCACACCGTCCTCCTGTGCGTCTCCACCTCCCAGACCATGGCCGCGCTCTGCTCCCCGCCCCGGCCCGCCTGCCACTGCCCGCAGCCCTGCCGCTGCCCGCAGCTCCCCACGTACAAGCGGGATGTGGCGGTGCTGGCGGCCGGGATCCTGGGCTGGCTGGCGGTACGGCACGGCGACTGGGTCAGCCTGGTCCACGGCAACCGCGAGCAGGTGCACTGGCTGCGCCCGGCGTCACGGGAGGACGCGCTGGAGCGGATGCTCCAGCAGATCCAGGCCGGCTGCCAGCCCGAGTCCCCCGAGCCTGCCCTGGGATCGCTGCTTGACTACGTGGTTCGCAGCGTACGGCGGCGCACGATCCTGGTCGTGATCGCCGACGACGTGGACCTTGACGGCGAGACCGAGCACCAGCTGAACCGGCTCCGGGCTCAGCACGAGGTGCTCTTTCTGACCATCGGTGACCTCGACCCGACCGACCCGGCCCTGGGCCGTACCGGCCTCGTCGACCAGGCCCACCGGCTGGCCTGGCCGCCGCTGCTGCGCAGCGCCGAGCTGCACCGGGCGGTGGCCGCCGAGGCCGCTCAGCGCCACCAGCGCCGCGGCCGGCAGCTGGACCGGCTCGGGATCGCCGGGGAGCACATCACCGACGAGGCCGACGTGATCGGCTCGATCTTCACCCTCCTGGAACGGCACCGGCATGCGCGCGCTTGAGGTCTTCGGCCCGGTCTCGTACGCGGGCTACTGGCTGCCGCTGGCGGTCGCGGCCCTGGTCCTGGCGGTCGCGGGCCCGCTCGCGATCTGGTGGCTCACCCGGCCCGCGCCCCCTCCCCCGCTGCCGCCGCCCCCGCCGCCGCCAAACCCGGAGCTGGCCCGCCGCGAGGCGCTGGCCGAGATCGCCCAGATCCGTACGGCCCTGGCCGACGGCTCGCTCGGGCCCAAGCCCGCGAGCCAGCGGCTGAGCCGGGTGGTCCGTACGTTCCTGGCCGGGCGCGGCCGGGCCGACCTCGACTCGATGACCCTGTACGAGCTGCGCCAGGACCCCCGGCTGGCGCCGGTGGCCGACTTCGTGGCCGGGGTGTACCAGCCGGCCTTCGGGCCGGTCGCTGAGGGTGAGGCGGCCCAGCTGCTGGACCGGTCGGCGCAGGAGGCGGAGAGGCTGGTGGTGACGTGGGCCTGAGGTACTGGCCGCTGGCGCTGGCCCTGCTGGTGGGCTTTGCGGTCCTCGGGTACTGGTGGTGGCGCCACCGCCCGGCCCCGGCCGAGGGCAGCCTGCTGGTCGCCAACACCGACGCCCTGCGCCGTGCCCCGGCGTTTCGCCAGCAGGCCCGGCGACTGCTCCGGTGGAGCACCGTACAAGTGCTCTCACTAGGGATGATGGTGGTCGGCGGGTGGCTGCTCGCGGGACGGCTGGGCAGCAGTGACGAGAGCCCCTCGGTCCAGCACAACCGCGACATCATGCTCTGCCTCGACATCTCCGGCTCGATGCGCAACGTCGACACCCAGCTGCTCAAGGGCTTCAGCGAGATCGCCCGGGGGCTGCGGGGGGAGCGGGTCGGGCTCACCATCTGGAACTCGTCGGCCGTGGTGAAGTTCCCGCTGACCAGCGACTACGACTTCATCGCCGAGCAGCTGAGGGACGGCGCCGAGAAGATGGAGAAGCTCAGCTCGAGCTTCACCTCCGGGGCGAACGAGGGCAGCGGGTCAAGCCTGATCGGCGACGGGATCGTCTCCTGCCTGCAGCGTTTCGACCGTCTCGACACCGAGCGGGCCCGGACCCTGGTGCTGGCCACCGACAACGACCTCGCCGGGGACCCGCTGTTCACCGTCGAGGAGGCCTTCGCCCTGCTGAAGGAGCAGAAGGTGGTGACCTTCACCATCAGCCCGTACGACGACGCCGAGTACGTGCAGCTGCGCCGGCTGGCCGAGGACGGTGGCGGCGCCGGCTACCTGCTGGGCAGCAACCAGGCGGGCCGGGAGATCGTCCGGTCGATCCAGTCCCGGGAGGCGTCGCGGCTGCAGGGCGAGAAGCAGCTGGTGCTGCAGGACCTCTCAGCGCTCGGGCTGAGCCTGCTCACGGTCGGCCTGGTGGGCTGGCTGGTGGCCTCGCGGAAGGTGGTGTGATGCCTGTCAACCCGTTCTGGCCCGCGGTCCTGGCTGGTGCCGCCGGAGTCGCCGGGGTGCTCGTCTGGTACCGGAGCGCCTCCGGGCGGGTCCTCGGGCGGCGGCTGCTGATCGCTGTCCTGGTGCTGGTGGCGGGGCTGCGGCCCGGCTTCGGGGCCGGCGCGGGGCAGGGGCAGGTCACCAGCCTGGACGTGGTGGTCATGCTGGACCGCAGCCTGTCGATGGTGGCCGAGGACTACAACGGTGCCAGCCCCCGGGTGGAGGGTGCCCGGGCCGACATCCGGCTGCTCCTGGAGCGCTTCCCCGGGGCCCGGTTCTCGGTGGTGACCTTCGACTACGTGGGGCGGCTGGAGCTGCCCCTGACGACCGACACCACGGCTGTGATGAGCCTGGTCGAGGTGGCTGGCCCGCGGGAGTACCTGAACAAGGGCAGCTCGATCGACGCCGGCCAGGAGGCCGCCGAGACCGTGCTGGCCCGGTCAGCGGAGCGGACCCCGAAGCGGCAGCGGATGCTGGTCTACATCGGTGACGGGGAGCAGACCACCGAGGCCCCGGTGAGGTCCTTTGCCGGGCTGAGGACCTACCTGTCCGGTGCGCTGGTGCTGGGGTACGGGACCAGCGAGGGCGGCCGGATGAAGGAGGGCTCCAGCTACGTCACCGACGTGACCACCTTGAGCGACGCCCGCTCGACGATCGACGAGGGCAACCTGCAGCGGATCGCCAGCGAGCTGGGCGGCAGCTACCAGCACCGGACCGCGCCGGGGCCGCTGCAGGTGGCCGCACCAGGCACCCAGAGCACCGGCGCGCAGATGGTCTCGGCCGGCAACGACTGGGCCTGGCTGGTCGGGCTGCTGCTGCTCGTACCGGTGCTGTGGGAGCTGTGGGACTCGGCCCACCTGCGCCGCGCGGCGGGCCGGCTGGCTGGTGGGCGGAAGGAGCCTGGATGAGAAGGCTACGGTCGGTACGGGTGAGGCTGCTGCTCGGCTTCGCCCCGCTGGCGCTGCTGATGCTGGTCTTCGCGGGCAAGGTGCTGCTGATGGTGGGCGCCAACGAGTCCGGCCGCGAGGCGTACGCGCAGCAGGCGTACGAGACCGCGGAGGCTGACTTCGGACGCAACCGCCGCGGTGACCTGCTGCAGGACTGGGTGGCCTCGTACAACCGGGGCACGACGCTGGTCCGGATGCACCGGTACGAGGAGGCGCGGGCCGACCTGGAGCGGGCGCTGGCCCGGGTGCCGGCCGAGTACGACTGCACGGTCCGGGTCAACCTGGTGCTGGCGATGGAGGGGCAGGCCGACGACCTGATGACCCAGCGGCGGGCGGCGGACGCCGAGCAGCTGTACGCAGCGGCCCGGGAGCTGCTGCGCCAGGGGGGCTGCGGCAGCCCGGAGTCGACGAGTCCCAGCCCGGGGGCCTCGGGCTCGCAGTCAGCCTCCCGCCGGCCCTCGTCGAGGCAGCCGTCCACGGGCCAGCCATCGACCGGGCAGTCGGGCCAGCCGTCGACTGGGCAGTCGGGCCAGCCGACCACCAGCCAGCCCGAGCCGACCTCACCCGAGCAGCGCCGCGAGCAGGAGCAGCAGCAGGCCCAGGACGCCGACCAGCGCCTGGACGAGAAGCAGCAGCAGGCCCAGCGGGAGGCTGAGAAGCAGCGCTCCCGGGAGTCGCGGCGGGCTAGCGCGACCCCCACCGCGCCCAGCAGCCGCCCCTCGCAGGACCCGCAGCAGCAGGAGTCCAGGCTCAACGAGAAGAACGATGAGGGCCAGAGGTCTGACCGGGAGGCCAAGGACCGCGACGACCGCTCCGCGGGTCCTACGGCCACCGCCAAGCGTCGCTGGTAGCCGCCCGGCTGTCTGCTCGCCCCAGAGCCAGACCTGGCGCATCGAGCCCCGGGAGCCGCCCCCGCCTAACCGCTTGACATGTAGTACACACCACATTTTACTTACTGCATGTCCTGCGTCACACGAGGGCGGGCCCCACCCCGGCCCGTGAGCCCCAGGCCCTCAGGATCCCCCCGGTGCAGGCCCACGAGCCGGCACCCCTCGCGCAGGGACGCTGCCCGCGGTACACGGCCGGGCAGCGACAGGCCACGTCCCTCTCCACGTGCGTCTGCCTGCGCACGCAGGCGTCCGCCGCCTCACCCCACCCACTTCCGCTCTCTCCGGCGTACCGCACGGCACGTGGGTACGCACCTACCCCAGGAGAAGTCAGCACATGAACTCACTCGTCCTGCGCTCATCCATAGTCGCCGCCGTCGGAGGACTCATCTTCGGTTTTGATACCGCCGTCATCTCCGGAGCCCAGGAAAGCCTCACGCACTACTTCAAGATCAACGGCATCCAGTACGGCTTCGTGGTGGCCACCGCCCTCATCGGTACCATTATCGGGGCCGTGATCGCCAGCAGGCCCGCCGACCGCTACGGACGCAAGCGCGTCCTGGTGTGGATCGGCTTCCTCTTCCTCGCCGGGTCCCTGCTCACGGCGGTCGCCCCCGACCTGTGGTCCCTCATGGCCTTCCGGCTCCTGGGAGGCGTAGGCGTGGGCATGGCCAGCGTCCTGTCCCCCATCTACACCGCGGAGATCGCCCCGCCCTCCAGGCGCGGCCGCCTGGTGGGCCTGGTGCAGCTGTCCGTGGTCATCGGCATCCTCACGGCCTACCTGTCCAACTACGTGGTCCTCAAGCTCATCCCGGAGGACCCGAGCTACACCAGGTGGCGCTACATGCTCGCCGCCATGGCCATCCCCACGCTCATCTTCCTGAGCCTGCTGCCCACTATCTGCGAGACCCCCCGCTGGCTCATCAGCCACGGCCGCACTGAGGAGGGCGAGGCCGTCGCCCACCGCCTGAGCGGCGACGACGAGGAGGCCGCCACCATGGTCGCCGAGATCAGGTCCCAGATCGAGCAGGACCAGGCCCTCAACGCGACCAAGGCACCCTTCTTCGTCAGGCAGAACCGCAAGGTCATCCTCCTGGCCATCGCCATCGCGGCCTTCAACCAGCTCTCGGGTATCAACGCCGTCCTGTACTACGCCCCCGAGATCTTCAGGCTCGCCGGCTTCGGCACGGAGGCCTCCTTCCTGCAGTCCGTCGGGATCGGCCTGGTCAACCTGGTGGCCACCATGATGGCGGTCTCCGTGATCGACCGGCTCGGGCGCCGCAGGCTCATGCTCATCGGGACCATCGGCTACCTGATCTCCCTGGGGACCCTGACCTTCCTGTTCCTCGCCGTCATCAAGGACGGCAGCGGCTCCGGCGGGGCCTCCTACCTGGTGCTCGTGGCCCTGGCCCTGTTCATCGCCTCGCACGCCTTCGGTGAGGGGTCGGTCATCTGGGTCTTCCTGTCCGAGATCTTCCCCTCGCGCATCAGGGCACGAGGGCAGTCGCTGGGCTCGCTGACCCACTGGACCGCAGCCGCGGTCATCACCTGGCTCTTCCCCGGGGTCGTGGAGAGCATCGGGCCCGCGGCCGGCTTCGGCTTCTTCTTCGTGTGCATGGTGGGCCTGCTGCTCTGGGTGCTCTTCGTCATGCCTGAGACCAAGGGCATCGCCCTGGAGGACATGGACAAGCACCTGGGCCTGGAGTCCTCTGAGAAGTCCTGACTAGGGCTCCTGACCCGGTTGTGCGCCGCCCTCCGTCAGGGAGGGCGGCGCACAACCGTTCCGGCCCGCGGGCCCCGCGGGCCCGGGACCCGGGCGACCTACAGCCCTGCCCTGGGGCGGGTGCGCCCGCTGGAGTGCCGCCAGCGCCGCGCTCAGCTCGTCAAGCGCGGCGAAGGCGGCGGCCAGGGCCTAGTCGATCAGGGAGCGCCAGGTCAGGGGTCCGCAGACCTGGTCGACCTGGAGGCCGTTGGCCTTCTGGTACGCGCCGAGGGCAGCGGCGGTGGCAGGGCCGAAGCTGCCGTCCAGGTCGATCCCGTGGCCGGCCTCGCGCAGCTCGGACTGCAGCGCCCGGACCTGGTCCCCGGTGGCTCCGGAGCTGACCACCGGCAGGATCGCCGACCAGGTCTTCGGGCCGACCACCCCGTCTGGGTCGAGGCCGTGGCCACGCTGGTAGCTGACCACCGCGGCCCGGGTGCCGGGGCCGAAGCTGCCGTCGACGTCGAGCGTCTGCCCGTTGTGGCGCAGGAGGTACTGCAGGGTGGTGACCGCGGAGCCGGTCCGGCCCTGGGAGAGCACCGGCAGGTCGGTGTCACCACCACCGCCGCCGCCACCACCGCCGCCCGAGCCGTACCGGGCGTACACCTGCTGTGCGTACGCCACCCGCCGGTCGTTGTGGCAGATCCCGCAGCCCTCGTAGTGCTTGGAGAAGGCCAAGGTGGCGCTGCGGATGTCGCCGGTGGCGACCAGGGCCTGGTAGGCGCCGCGGTGGGTGCCGTGCAGCTCGTGCCAGACGAAGTCGAGCTGCAGCGACAGCGACCAGGGGTCGCGGCCCTGGTTCCGAGCGAACGAGACCAGGGTCGCCCAGCGCTGGTTGACCGTCCACTGGGCGATTCCGCGTCCCGGGCCGCCGCCTTCCTGGCGGCGGTCGGGGTGCATCACACCGTCGCCCTTGTGTGACTCCTGGATGAAGTTGCCGATGATCGCGGCCGCGTGGACCGCACTCAGACCAGCCTTGCGGAAGTACTGGAAGCCGATCTCGTTGTTGTTCTCTGCAGCGTCGGCGGCGAAGGCGGTGCCTAGGCAGATCCCGGCGACGCTGATGCCGGTCGCGGTGAGCAGAGTACGGCGAGTGATGGGGGTCAGCATTGACAGATCCTCTCGACTGGGGTGTGAGGCTCAGCAGCAGCGTACGGCCAGAAGGGTTCTCTGTCAGGGAGTTCGCCGAGCTGGCGGGCTGTCTCCGACGCCCGGTCAGCACCCGGGACCGGACCACAGCAGCGGGCAGACCCGCCCTGCCGGGCCCGCAGCCGTGCGGTCTGGACTACCTCGGTCCGTCTCTGTGCGGGGTCGCGCGGTCCGGCTGCGGGGGGGTTACGCGGTCCGGCTGCGGGGGGTTACGCGGTCCGGCTGCGGGGGTCGCGCGGTCCGGCTGCGGGGGGTCGCGGGACCCCGGCCGGTCCAGGGCCGACTCGTCGGGTATGAGACCGCGATTCCCCGTCTGGCAAGGAGAGACCCGATGCGCTCGGTGGTGGGCGGGATCACCTTCCGGACGCGGACCACAGGCCCGATAGCCTTCGGCCATGACGCAGCGCTGGACGGTGGACCGGGTGATGGCGCTGGCGCCCGACTCCTCCTCCCAGGTCGCCGGACGCAAGCTCGCCACCCCCACCCCGTGGAGCGACGTCGGCTGGTCCGACCCTCTGCTCTGGGGCGCCTGCCGGGGCTCGGGCAAGACCCCGTACTCGGTCGCGATCGACGTCTCCGGCCCCAGCTACAAGTGCTCCTGCCCGTCGCGGAAGTTCCCCTGCAAGCACGTCCTCGGGCTGCTCTTCCTGTGGGCCGAGGAGCGCATCGACGAGGGCGGCAGCATGAGCGACTTCGCCGCCGAGTGGTCGGCGAAGCGGCAGCAGCGCCAGCAGACCGCGACCGCCGCCCCCAAGGAGCGCACCGAGGCCCAGGTCAAGGCCGCCGCGGCCCGGGCCGCCGAGCGCGACGAGCGGGTCCGGACCGGCATGGCCGAGCTCGACCGGTGGCTGACCGACCAGGTGAGCAACGGCCTGGCCAGCCTGCGCCCGAGCCACCTGGAGCAGCTGGCGGCCCGGATGGTCGACGCCCAGGCCCCCGGCGTCGCGACCCGCCTGCGCGAGCTGGCCCGGGTGCCGCAGGGCACCCGCTGGCTCGACACGGTGGTCGAGGAGCTGGGGCTGCTGCACCTGCTGGTCGCCGCCACCGGCCGTACCGACGGGGTCAGCGACACGCTGCAGGCCACCGTACGGATGCACCTGGGCTACCAGACCCCCAAGGAGACCGTCCTCGCCGAGCCGGCGGTCACCGACCGCTGGGTGGTGGCCGGGCTGCGGGACTCCGAGGAGGAGCAGGTCTCGATGCGCCGGGTCTGGCTCTGGGGCGAGCAGACCCAGCAGCCGGCCCAGGTCCTCTTCTTCACCCCGTACGGGGGAACCGTCGACACCTCCCTGGTCCCCGGCTCGGCGATCGACGCCGAGCTGCACTACTACCCGACCCAGCCGCGGCTGCGGGCCCTGGTCGGAGCCCAGACCGACTTCCACGCCAGCGCCACCTGGCAGCGCGGCGGCGGGACCGTGGCCGAGGCGGTCCGGACCTGGCGGGCGGTGCTGGCCGAGGACCCGTGGCTGAGCGAGTACCCGGTGGTGATCGCCGGCAGCGCCGGGCGCGACCGCCTGGTCGACGAGGCCGGGGACGCGGTCCCACTGCTCGGCAGCAGCATCCCGACCGTGCTCGCCACCACCGGCGGCCACCCGGCGACGCTGCTCGGCGAGATCTCCCGCGACGGCCTGCTGCCGACCGCGGTCGTCCTCGACCACCAGGTGGTGCCGCTGTGAGCTTTGCAGAGCTGGCGGCGGTCGCCGCCGTCGGGACCGGCAAGCGGCCCCTGCCGAGGCTGGACCTCGGCCTGCCCACGTACGACCCGGACGAGCCGACCGCGCTGCCGGCCCAGCTGCTCGACGCGGCCGCGGCGCTGGCGGTGGTCCGCCGGGGCGCGGTCCCGCCCGCCCGCCCCGTACCGGTCACTGCGGCTGGGCCGGAGACCCTCCCCGAGCCTCCCGAGGACTTCGTGACCGCCCTGGCCGGGCTGCGAGTCGAGGGCGCCGTACGGGCCGCCAGCGACCGTGCCGAGCTGCTGGTCGAGGCGCTGGGCTGGATGCACCAGGCCGGGTACCGGCTGCCGCACCGGCTGCTGGTCGGGCTGGTCGACCACACCGACCCCCGGGTCCGGCGGGCGGCTCAGCGGGTCGCCGGCGAGCGGGGGCGCTGGCTGCTGGAGCAGCTCCAGGAGGAGCCGGCCGAGCCGGCCGTGGTCGGGATCGACGACTGGCGCCTGGGCACCACCAGCCAGCGGGTCGCGTACCTGCGCCAGGAGCTGGGCCACGACCGGGCCGCGGCCCGTGCGCTGCTGCAGGCCGACTGGCTGGCCAGCCCGGCGGCGGTACGGGAGACGTTCCTCGGGGTGCTGAGCGAGTCCCTCGACCCGGGCGACGAGGACTTCTTGGAGTCCTGCCTGGACGACCGCTCCCGGCGGGTCCGGGAGGAGGCGGTCCGCAGCCTGGTCCGGCTGCCCGGCTCGGCGTACCGGGAGCGGATGGGTCCCCGGCTGGCGCAGGTGCTGCAGCTCGACCTGAACCGCCGCAAGGTGGCGCTGGCCCTGCCCAAGGCTGACCAGCAGATGCGCCGCGACGGCTTCGCCGCCACCGAGCCCCCGGCCGCGCTGCGCTGGGTGCTGGCCGCCGTACCGCCCGCTGACTACGCGCGGTGGCTGGGTGTCGAGACCCGGGACTGGCTCGGCTTCCGGGGCGCCAAGCAGGTGCGGGGCGCACTGGTCCGGGCCGCGGTGGCCTGGGAGGACGCTGACCTGGCGGCCGCCCTGGTCGAGGTCGGCCACCGGGACCTCGACCTGCTCCGGGCGGCGCCGGGCGAGACCCTGGTCGACCTGGTCGGGCAGGTCAAGCGCAGCGAGCTGGTGTGGTCGCTGCACCGGCTGCCGCGCCCCTGGTCTGACGAGCTGGTGGCGGCCGTGTACCCCGTCCTGCAGCGCCCCGTCACCCAGCGCGACCCGTTCCCGTACGAGCTGGTGGCGCTGCTGGCGCTGGCCGTACGGGTCGACGCGGCCGGGGTCTGGGCCTGGCGGGTGCGCGAGCTGGCCGACCAGGTGAAGGTCCCCGACCAGACCCGCTACCGGGTGCTCCAGGCCGCCAGCCTGCTCACCGTACGGGACACCCTGTGGACCAGCCTGCAGCGAGGCCGCCGATGAGCCTCGCCCGTACTCACCGATGCTTCGACCGCCCACGGGCCAGGAGGGATTCATGACCGAGACCACCGAGACGCTGCTGCGCCCGCACGCCGAGCAGCAGTTCGCCGACGAGCTGGCCGCGCTGGCCCGCCTCGACGACCGGCCCCGCCCGGAGCGCTGGCGGCTGTCGCCGTGGGCGGTGGTGACGTACCTGATCGGCGGCACCCTCAGCGACGGGACCGTGGTCTCCCCCAAGTACGTCGGGAGCCGGCGGCTGATGGAGACTGCGGTGGCGACCCTGGCGACCGACCGGGCGCTGCTGCTGCTCGGGGTGCCGGGTACGGCCAAGTCGTGGGTCTCGGAGCACCTGGCCGCGGCGGTGTCGGGCTGCTCGACGCTGCTGGTGCAGGGCACCGCCGGGACCGCGGAGGAGGCGGTCCGGTACGGCTGGAACTACGCCCGGCTGATCGCGGAGGGCCCCTCGCAGGGGGCGCTGGTGCCGTCGCCGGTGATGGTGGCCATGGACACCGGCGCGATCGCCCGGATCGAGGAGCTGACCCGGATGCCGTCCGACGTTCAGGACGCGCTGATCACCGTACTCAGCGAGAAGTCGCTGCCGGTGCCGGAGCTGACCACCGAGGTCCAGGCGAAGCGTGGCTTCAACGTGATCGCGACCGCGAACGACCGGGACCGGGGCGTGAACGACCTGTCCTCGGCGCTGCGGCGCCGGTTCAACACGGTGGTGCTGCCGCTGCCGTCGTCGGCTGAGGAGGAGGTCCAGATCGTCACCAAGCGGGTCGCCGAGCTGGGCAGGGCGCTGTCGCTGCCGCCGACGGAGGGCGCCGAGGCCGAGATCCGGCGGGTGGTGACGATCTTCCGCGAGCTGCGCCAGGGGGTCACCGAGGACGGCAAGACCTCGCTCAAGGTACCGAGCGGCACCCTGAGCACGGCGGAGGCGATCTCCGTGGTGACTAGCGGTCTTGCGCTGGCGGCGCACTTTGGTGACGGGGTGCTGCGGGCCGGTGACGTGGCGGCCGGGATCCGGGGCTCGGTGGTGAAGGACCCGTCGGCCGACGCGACCACCTGGAGCGAGTACCTGGAGGCCGTGGTCCGTCAGCGCCGCGACTGGAGCGACTTCTACCGGGCCGCCCGGGAGGTGGCCGGGTGAGTCCTGCCCCGGTCTGCCCAGGTGGCGCTGGCCAGGGCGTACGTTGCCGCGGGCGGGTGGGCCGACACTGTCAGAGGGGGTGCCTAGCGTGACCGGGCATGAGGTGGTGGAGCAGGCTGGGCCGGCGACGCGGCCCTCCACGCCGCTGCGGGTGCTGGGGGTCCGGCACCACGGGCCAGGCTCGGCCCGGGCGGTGGTGGCGGCGCTGGCCGAGCACGACCCGGACGTGGTCCTGATCGAGGGCCCGCCGGAGGCGGGTGACCTGGTCTCGTGGGTGTCGAGGGGGCTTCGCCCGCCGGTGGCGCTGATGGCGTACCAGGTGGGTGACCCGGCCTGCTCGGCGTACTGGCCGTTCGCGGTCTTCTCCCCGGAGTGGCAGGCGCTGAGCTGGGCGGTCGAGCACCACCGGGAGGTCCGGTTCATCGACCTGCCGGCGGCGAACGTGCTGGGCCTGCAGGCCGAGGCGGAGGCGGCTGCCGCGCGGGCGCTCGAGGCTGAGGACGGTACGGACGAGGACGACGGTCCGGACGAGGACCTGGACGCCGAGGGCGACCCGGACCTGGACCTGGTGGCTGGGGACCCGCACGCCGACCAGCTGGCCCCGTACGAGCCTGGTACGGCTCAGGACGAGCCGGCTGACCGGGTCCGGACCGACCCGATCGCCGTGCTCGCCAGGACCGCCGGGTACGACGACCCGGAGCGCTGGTGGGACGACGTGGTCGAGCACCGCACCGAGGGCGACCCGTTCGACGCGATCACCGAGGCGATGGCCGAGCTGCGCGAGACCGCACCGCCGGCCCGCAGCCCCGACGAGCAGCTCAGCGAGGACCGCCGCGAGGCGCAGATGCGCCAGTGCCTGCGGGCCGCGCTGCGCGACCACGAGCGGGTCGCGGTGGTCTGCGGCGCCTGGCACGCCCCGGCGCTCAGCGGCACGCTGCCGCCCGTCTCGGCCGACCGGGCGCTGCTGCGCGGGCTGCCGAAGGTGAAGGTGTCGCTGGCCTGGGTGCCGTGGACCCACTCGCGGCTCTCCTTCGCCTCCGGGTACGGCGCCGGCATCGAGTCACCCGGCTGGTACCAGCACCTGTTCCGGCACCCGGAGCAGACCGTGCCGCGCTGGTTCACCGCCGTCGCCCAGGTGCTGCGGGCCGCCGACCTGCCGGTCTCCTCAGCGCACGCGATCGAGGCCACCCGGCTGGCGGAGACCCTGGCCACGCTGCGGGGGCGGCCGCTGGCCGGTCTGGACGAGGTCCAGGAGGCCGCCCTGGCGGTGATGTGCGAGGGCAGCCGCCTGGCGCTCGGCTTCGTCACCCGCGACCTGGTCGTCGGCGAAGAGCTCGGCCAGGTGCCCGACGAGGCGCCGCTGGTCCCCCTCGACGCCGACCTGCGCCGCCAGGCCAAGTCGGCTCGGCTGGTGCAGAGCCCCAAGCCGAAGGACCTGGTGCTTGACCTGCGCAAGGAGATCGACCGCGCCAAGTCCCGCCTGCTGCACCGGCTGAACGTGCTCGGCATCGGCTGGGGCACACCGGCGTACGTGTCGGGAACCGGCACCTTCAAGGAGGCCTGGACGCTGGTCTGGGAGCCGGAGCTGGCGGTGAGGATCGTGGTCGCCTCCACCTGGGGCACCACGGTCGCCGCGGCCGCCGAGGCCTGCCTGGTCGCCGAGGTCGGGGACCTGGCCGATGTCACCGCCCGGGTTGAGCAGGCCCTGCTGGCCGAGCTCGGCGGGGCGCTGCCGGCGCTGCTGTCGGCCCTCGACGCCCGCGCCGCGCACGAGGCCGACATCGCGCACCTGATGACCGCCCTGCCGGCGCTGCTGCGCGCCCAGCGGTACGGCAATGTCCGCGGCACCGACACCAGCCTGCTGACCGAGGTCGCCGAGGCGCTCCTGGCCCGGGTGGTGGCCGGGCTGCCGGCCGCGGTCGCTGGGCTGGCACCCGACGCAGCCGCCGGGCTGCGCGACACCATCGACCAGGTCACCGACACGATCTCCCTGCTCGGGCCGGAGTCCGCCGACCGCTGGTTCGCGGCCCTCGACCAGGTCCTGCACCGTACGGGTGTGCCGGGACTGCTCGCGGGACGTCTCGCCCGGACCCTCTTCGACGCCGACCGGCTGCCCCGCGAGGAGGCGGTCGCCCAGCTCGGCCGGGCGCTCAGCCACGGCCCCACGGTCGCTGAGCGGGCCGCCTTCGCCGAGGGCTTCCTCTCCGGCTCGGCGCTGCTGCTGGTCCACGACCGGCAGGTGCTCGCCACCGTGAACCAGTGGGTCTGCGAGCTCGGCCCGGAGGACTTCATCGAGGTGCTGCCGGTGCTGCGGCGGGCCTTCGGCTCGTACAACCAGCCCGAGCGGCGCGCGATCGCTGAGCGGGCCGCGCTGGCCGAGGGCGGGGCCGACTGGGCTGTCGCCGACGGCGACGACCTTCCGTACGCCGAGATGGCGGCGGCGCTGACCACCGTACGGCTGCTGCTCGGGGCCGGCTCGAAGGAGGAAACCCGTGCCTGACCAGGACCTGAGGCTGGGCAAGGACGAGGCCGAGCTGACTGCGGACGAGGTGCCGAGCGAGCCGGCCCGGCGCTGGCGGCTGCTGCTCGGGACGTACCCCGAGGGCTCGGCGATGGGGCTCAGCGCCGAGGACCAGGCGATGGACCAGGCCCTGGGGGCGCTGTACGACAACACCTCCGACGGTGAGCCCGGGTCCCAGGCGAAGGCCGCCGGGATGGGCTCGTCGGCGCCTAAGGTGGCCCGCTGGCTGGGCGACATCCGCCGCTACTTCCCCTCCACCGTGGTGCAGGTGATGCAGGCCGACGCCATCGACCGGCTCGGGCTGAAGCGGCTGCTGCTGGAGCCGGAGATGATGACGACCGTGCAGCCCGACATCCACCTGGTGTCGACCCTGGTGGAGCTGCAGTCGCTGATGCCGGCCGAGGCGAAGGAGACCGCCCGGCAGGTGGTGGCGACGGTGGTCAAGGAGGTCGAGAAGCGGATCTCTGACAAGCTCGCCTCGTCCGTACGGGGCGCCCTGAACCGCGCCCAGCGGACCCACCGCCCGCTGCTCAGCGACATCAACTGGAGCCGGACCATCGCGGCCAACCTGCAGCACTACCTGCCCGAGCAGAAGACGGTGGTGCCGGAGCGCCTGATCGGGTACGGCCGCAAGCAGACCGGCTTCCAGCGTGAGGTCATGCTCTGCGTCGACCAGTCCGGGTCGATGGCGAGCTCGGTCGTGTACGCGTCGATCTTCGCCTGCGTGATGGCGTCGATCCGGGCGCTGAAGACCAGCCTGGTCGTGTACGACACGGCGGTCGCGGACCTGACGCCGCAGCTGCAGGACCCGGTCGACGTGATCTTCGGCACCCAGCTCGGCGGCGGCACCGACACCTGCCCGGCCCTGACCTACTGCGAGACCCTGCTGACCAGGCCCCAGGACACGGTCTTCATCCTGATCAGCGACCTGTACGACAGCAACCCCGCGCAGATGGTCCGCCAGCTTGAGGCCCTCCACCAGGCCGGCGCCACCGTCGTGGTGCTGCTGGCCCTGGACGACCAGGGCACCCCGGCGTACAACCGGGAGACCGCAGCCACCCTGGCCGGGCTGGGGATCCCGTGCTTCGCCTGCACCCCGGACGCCTTCCCGGACCTGATGGCCGCCGCCATCGGCCGGGCCGACGTCGCCGCCTGGGCCAGCCGTACGTAGCACGGCGGGCAGACCGTACGAGCCTTGACCCGCCGGCCCGTCCCCGGCGACGCTGTGCCCGCAGGTGTGGAGCCCCAGATGATGCGAGGGCCGGCTCACTGCGGGCTGCCAGCCGCACCACCAGCACCGTTGCCTACCCGGCATGACTCTACCGCCACTCACTCGGTGTTGACAGTTCGGGCCGAGCCAGCACCAGGAGGCGCCCAGTCACATCCCGCCCGGCCGCACAAGCCTCTGCGGCTGAGTATCCGTACTCAGTTGAGTCGTGCGGCTCCCACCCCACTCCTCCTGCGGCTTAGGTGCGAGTAGCGAGAGGGGGGCCGAGTAGACGAGAGGGGCGCTTCGTGTCCTACTACCTGGAGACAGCCAGACCTGCCATGCGGGAAGCCGCAGAGGTGATGGGCGAGCAGGCTGAGGCCTACACACACCAAGTCGAGGAGACCACTGCGGCCATGGGTCGCTTTGACTGGCCGCTCATGATGTTCTTCTGTAAGGACGCATACAATCAGTCACTCCTTCTCACGAGGGACGCGGCGAAAGATATCGGCGAAGGAGTAAGCGCAGTAGCCGCGACTCTCGATCAGATCAGAAGACTCTACGAAAAGCTGGAAGAAATCCAGATGGTGAAGTAACCATGAGTGAAACAGGACTGAACTGGGCAGGCGGGCCGCTTGCTGTGGCAGCAGCGCCAATGCGGTGCTGGCAACAGAAGCGGTGACGCTAGCGGCGGCCGCCGGTGCCACCATACCCAGCGGCGCCGTCGCCCTTGTGACCGCCATCGACGTGACCGCCATCACCGTCTCGCTGTGCGACCCTAGCGCATGCTTCCGTGAAAGCGAAGAGTGGGAGAAGGTCTCGGACTACTGCTCTAATTTTACGGGCAAACTCTCTATTCCCATGGAGAAGTTCCGTGCGGCCTGGCGGGGCGACGCCGCTGAGAGCTTCTTCACCTACTTCAGCAGGCTGTCGAAGGTTTTTCCGATGGTCTCAGAGCTCGCTAAGGCCGAGAAAGAGCTCCTGGAGGCAGCGGGATGGGCGATCCTCGCCGCCGCGGGGAGCATTGTGCTACTGAACATTCCCCTGATCGTCGCTGCCGTGGCCGCTAACGTGCTAGCCGTAGAGACTTTCGGGGCATCACTCCTGACGCAGTGGGTGGCAGCCCTGACGTGGTCGGGATTTGTGATCGCTGCGATCAAGTACGAGGCCGGTCTCTTCCGGGACATCGGGGCCAAGCTGAGCGCGGTCACTTCTGCGAGTAGGGGGCTTTCAAGCTACGTGAACAGCTCGACAACCAACTTGGGTAGAAATAACCTCAAGATCGATTTTACCCCGCCTCCAGCCATCAACGCCGACATCGCCGAGCTCGCTAAGTACACCTCACAGTTTGGACCCAAGCAGTGACAGTTCCCAGTCTTCCCGAAGCCTTCCGCGGGGTGCTGAGCGAGGCGGGGAGCACTCCCGAGGTCCTCGCGGCCCGCGCTGAGCAGCTGCAGGCCCTGCAGGACGAGATGACCAAGATTCTCGAGGCCGAGCACGAGGGAGCAGATGCTAGTGGCAGGCTCACTGTCACGGTGACCGCTGCTGGGCGCCTGCGCTCCGTGAGCGTCGATGGTTCCCTACGCTACGCCCTTCGAGTACGGGACTGGCCGAGGCCTTCACCGAAGCGGTGAGAGCTGCCACCGCCAACGCCGCGGCCGTGGCGCGAGAACTCCTCCGGAGCCAGTTCGGCATCTCATCACCCCACCAGAAGACGCCGTCAAGGCAGCGACCCAGTCCCGGCAGTCGATAGAAGAGCAGATCGCCGCAGTCAAGGATCCAGTGGTCGCCGCAGCGCTACGAAACTTCATTCATCGAGTAGACGAGTTCACGACGAAGCTCTTCACGGGGGCCTGCGGCCCGGTAGAGCTGAGCCTTTCTGCCGCAGGAACCTTGAACTCCGTGAGCCTGGACCGGGTTGCGCTGCAGGGTATCGACAACATCACGCTGGCCGAAGCCTTCCTCGAAGCCTGGGATGATGCCGTCAAGCAGCTAGAGTCGGCACAACAGATGATAGCTGCTCAGGAGCTAGGCCTCGACATCACGCCAGCCCAGGCGCAAGCCCGGGCGGAGGCGGCCATGGCGCGTGCCGAGGCCATTCTGCGGGACGTGCGCGAGCTCGGGCTCTCACCGCGCTAGACAGTTCTTTGCGGTACGAGGCAGGGCTCAGGCCGGGGAGAAGTCGGTCGTGAGGGACTGTGACTCGTCGTAGTCTCTTACTGCGGTCACTGTCGGGCCGTTGTCGGTGGCCTTGATGTCGATCCGCTTGATGGTCTTGTCGTTGGCCAGCAGCTCACCGGCCCTCTCAAGATTCAGCACCGACAGGTCGAAACGCGGATAGATGTGCGGGTACTGCATCCGACGCTGGGAGACGGAGTCGCTGTCTGACCGCTTGATGATGAAGTTGTCGCCCTGGTAGACCGCGACGATCACCTGGCTTCGACTGAGAGTGATGGAGGCCACAGGATCACTGCCGACAAGTTCTCGAGTGGTGCTCGCTACACGGTTGTCGTACAGCGTCAGGTCCTCGCTGCGCTTGCGGTAAAAGTCTGCCGCGTACATGGCCACCGGGATGAGCATCACGAGTATCACGACTACGACAGCTATGAAGCGCTGAACGGAGTATCTCATGACATGAGTCTATGTACTCCTGGGGCTCGCAGGGGCGGGTCTGAGTGCTGGGTGGGGTGAGGGCGTTGAGGATGGTGCGGGCCTGGTCGGGGACCTGGTTGGTGGTCTCGGCGGCTGTGTCTCGCGGCCGCTCAGGGGCGGGCCGGGCGGTCGTGCTGAGCGACCGCCCGGCCCGAGTCAGGTCAGCGGACCCCGAACATGAAGTACGCGGTCTGCGGCCCGTAGACACCGTCGGCCTGGATACCCCTGCGGGCCTGGAACCGGTACACAGCACTGGCGGTCTGTGGCCCGTAGTAGCCGTCAACGGTGACGGCGTACCCCAGCGCCCGCAGTCGCGCCTGCAGCGCCTTGACTCCCCAGAGCCCATAGCCCTGGAGGCTGGTGCTCAGCCAGCACGAGGCGGGACCTGAGCTGCCGCTCGGGACCAGGTACCCGTTCGCCCGGACGGTGATCGTGCAGGGCACGTAGCTCGCGTGGGCCGCAGGAGAGGACGCCACGATCCCCGCCAGGGCCATGCTCAGGCTGACTCCTGCCACAGCCAGCTTCCTTGCGATCTTCACCACTTTCCCCTTTCGTCGGTGGGTCAGACGACCCACGGTTGTCCCCCGCCCCTCGGGCAGTTTAACAGAAAAATCCAATAAGGGAAGGGGGATCGCCCTCATATGTCAAGCAAGCGTTCTCCTGGACTGTCGTGTCAGCCCGGCGGGCGGCCGAGCCGTCGCCCGAGCGGCCAGAGCCTCGCCGTGCACGGACGCGGCCGGAGCCGAGCTGGGACGCGGCACAGCAGCGGACAGAAAAGACCTGTTCGGGGCGACCTGGGTCGCGGTGGGGGTGGTTGGGTCCGCTGCTGTGCGGGGGCTGTGGTTGGCTGAGCGCATGCCTGACACCACCGCTGCTGACCAGCCCCTCGGCTCGCCCTGGGAGGACCTGCGGGCTTTCGTCGCGGTACCCCGGCTGGGTGCGCTGACCCTCTCCCCCGACGGCGAGACCCTGGTGGTCTCGGTGAGCGCACCGAGCCACGACCAGACCCGGTACGTGTCGGCACTGTGGCGGGTCGACCCGCACGGAGTGGCCCCGGCCCGCCGCCTCACCCGGTCGCTCGAGGGCGAGGCCGCAGCCGCTTTCCTGCCTGACCAGAGCCTGCTGTTCACCTCCCAGCGGGCGGTGCCGGCCGGGACCGAGCCGGCGCCTGAGACCGTACGGGCGCTGTGGTGCCTGCCCGCCGCTGGTGGCGAGGCGTACCCCGTGGCGCAGCGCGACGGCGGCTGGGGCCAGGTCCTGACCGCGCGGCGCAGCGACCAGGTGGTGCTCCAGGTCCGCGCCCACCTCGGCACGCACGACGAGGAGTCCGACGCGGCCCGCCGCCAGGAGCGCAAGAAGAACGCAGTCGCGGCGCTGTGGCACACCGGCTCCGGAGTGCGCCACTGGGACGCCGACCTGGGCCCGGAGGCGCCCCGGCTGCTCACCGCCACCGTCGCGGGCGGCGCGGAGACCTGCCTGGAGGGTCTGCGGCCACTCAGCGGTGATGTCGGTCAGCGGCTGGCGGAGCCGTACTCGCTCAGTGATGACGCATCGGTGCTGGTCACCGGCTGGACGACGCCGCGGCGCGGCGGGGTGGTCTGGAGCAGCCTGGCGCTGTGGAGCCCGCAGACCGGCGAGCGGCGGGTGCTGGAGTCGCCGGACCGCGAGTACGGGTCAGGGCTGGTCTCCCCCGACGGGCGCTGGGTGGTGGCGGTCGAGACCGAGCCGAGCACCCCCGAGCGGGCCCCGCGCCAGCAGCTGGTCCTGGTCGACACCGAGACCCTCCAGCTGCGGGCGCTGGCGGCGGACTGGGACCGCTGGGTCAGCCCAGCGGCCTGGTCGCCGGACAGCCAGACCGTGTACCTGACCGGCGACGAGGACGGCGACCACCCGGTCTTCGCCCTGGCCATCGACGGGTCGGCGCCCAGGCGGCTGACCGGCGCCGGCGCGTACGGGTCGGTGCAGGTCGGCCCGGACGGCAGCCTGTACGCGGTGCGCAGCTCGTACACCGACCCCGGCTCGCTGTGGCGGATCGACCCGGCCAGCGGGGAGCAGACCCGGCTGCCGAGCCCGGTCGACTACCCCGCGCTGCCGGGCCGCGTGGAGCGGGTCGAGACCACCGCTGCCGACGGCGCCCGGGTCCCCGGCTACCTGGTGCTGCCCCGTGACGCCTCTCCCGAGCGCCCGGCGACGCTGGCGCTGTGGATCCACGGCGGGCCGCTCAGCTCGTGGAGCTCCTGGTCGTGGCGGTGGTGCCCGTGGCTGCTGGTGTCCCGCGGGTACGCGGTGCTGCTGCCCGACCCGGCCCTGTCGACCGGGTACGGCTGGGACATGGTCCAGCGCGGCTGGGGCGCCTGGGGCGCCGCCCCGTACACGGACCTGATGTCGATCACCGACGCGGTCGAGGCCCGCGACGACATCGACGCCCGCCGTACGGTCGCGATGGGCGGCTCGTTCGGCGGGTACATGGCGAACTGGGTGGCCGGCCACACCGACCGGTTCGCGGCGATCGTCTCGCACGCCTCGCTGTGGAACCTGGAGTCGTTCGGGGCGACGACCGACCACCCCTGGTACTGGGCCCGGCAGCTGTCACCCGAGATGCAGGTCGCGAGCTCGCCGCACCGGTTCGCCGACCAGATCCGGACCCCGGTGCTCGTGATCCACGGCGACCGGGACTACCGGGTCCCGATCGGGGAGGGCCTGGCGCTGTGGTGGGCGCTGGTCTCGGGCTTCGACGGGGAGCCGGAGCAGCTGCCGCACCGGTTCCTGTACTTCCCGAACGAGAACCACTGGGTGCTGACCCCGAACCACGCCCGGGTCTGGTACGAGGCGGTGCTGTCCTTCCTCGCTACCCACGTCGACGGCGCCGAGGAGGTACGGCCGGAGCTGCTGTAGGAGAGGCCGCCGGTCAGCAGCAGGCGAGATCGGTGCCGCGCCACGACGGTGAGCTCTACGGTGGGGCCATGGACCTGGTGGAGCATCTACAGCCGCTGGCGAGCCTGGTGGGGCGGTGGACCGGTGAGGGCGCCGGGGAGTACCCGACCATCTCGACCTTCCGCTACCGCAAGGAGCTGGTCGTCGCCGACGTCGGGCGGCAGTTCCTGACCTGGCAGGAGCGGACCTGGTCGCTGGTCGACCACCGGCCGATGTTCACCTCCACGGGTTTCGTCCGGGTGCCCGGACCGGAGCGGGTCGAGCTGCGGCTGGCGCTGCCGACCGGTCTGGTGGAGTGCTGCGAGGGGACCGTCGACACCACCGACGGGCTGCGGCTGGAGCTGCCGGCGCGGGTGCTGGGCTCCCAGTCCGCCAAGCCGGTCACGGCCACCTCCCGGACTCTGGTGGTCACCGGTGACCAGATGGAGATGACCATGGACATGGCCGCCATGGGTCGCCCGATAGCCCGTCACCTCACGTGCGCCCTGACCCGGAGCTGACCCAGCCGGAGCTGATCTGAGTACGGGCTGGCGTTTGCGGCGCCCTGGCCCGCAGAGCAGCGGACGCAGACCGGGGCACCGTGGGCGTGAGGGGGGCCAGCCGACCGGGCTGTCCGTCCGTACGTGGCAGGTGCCCTTACCTGGGGGTCGAGACTCGTACGCGGGCCGGCCGCACGCTGGTCGGCCAGCGGTCAGGCCGTCGACGGTGCAGGGCCGTCGGCAGGCGGTGCTGAGTGGTCCGTGCCCATGGCGCGGCCCCGCACCCAGTACGCCTGGGCGTGCAGGTGACGGCGTCCGAGGTGGTGCTCTCGGCGCAGAACGGAGCGGACCTGGTGCGTGACCGCCGACTCTGCGGCCACCCAGGCCTGCCACCCGGACCAGTCGCGGCCCGCGACCGCTGCCGACAGCCCGGTGCTGTCAGGGCGTCCGGCCACCCAGGAAGCCGTAACGCCCGGTCCGCTGGGCAGGGGCAGAGCGGAGTCGTGGGGGCTGTGCGACTCAAGGTGCACGACGACCGGTGGGTGGTCGCCCGCACTGGCCAGCGCCCGCACGATGGAGGTGATGGCCGGGTACGCGGACAGGTCGCCCAGCAGGAGGTAGCCCGAGGGGGTCGGCTCAGCCGGGACGAGGGGCCGCTCACCCGTACCGCATGACCGTGAGAGCGCTACCGGTCGAGCGGCTCGGGACCTTGCTCAGCTGCTTGGCCATGGCGGCCCAGTGCGGTGCCGGCCCCGCAGGCTCGTGGATCGCGAAGTCGACCGCGAAGCGGCCCGTGGTCACCAGGGTGTAAGCGCGCTGGAGCTCTTTGCGGGAGCCGGCTGGGTCAGGCACGGACCCAGGCGGCGGCGCCTCGCCGTCGGGGTTCAGGAGCGTGTCTGAGTGAAGGTGGGTACGAACGACGTGCTCGGTGCGGTGCTCACGGGCGACGACCGTCAAGCGGTGCTCGGTGGCGCCCAGCACTCGCAGGACGGCGCCCTGCCAGCCCTTGCTCATCGGATTCTCGATCCACGGTCCACCAAAAGCAAGGATTACCTTGCTTAGTCCGGACGGTCGGCTCCGCGCTTTGACGACCGGCCGCGTAGTCCCCGGTCTGGACGACGAAGAGCGAGAAACGACTGGCTGGACCACCAGCCGAAGGAGACCGGGGTTGTAGCAGAGCGGCCGGGCCCGAGCGGAGCTCGGGCGGTCAAGCACAGAACCTCTTCACCGCGAGGAGGAAGCCGGGGGTATAGCGAGCCGGCCAGCCGCCGCGGAGGCGGCGGCGGTCAAGCACAGTCCCGCATCAGGATCACCAGCTGGACCCGGTCCCGCAGCTCGAGCTTGGCCAGGATCCGGGTGACGTTCTTCTTCACCGAGTCGGGGGTGATCACCAGCTGCTGGGCGATCTCGGCGTTGGTCAGTCCCTGGGCCACCAGCTCGGCTACCTCCTGCTCGCGGGGGCTGAGCGCCGAGAGGCGGTCCCGGGCCGCCCGCTGCTCGGGCGAGGCCACCGGGGTGAACACGTGCCGGTTCACCAGCTCGCGGGTGATTCTGGGCGTCAGGATCGCGTCTCCGCTAGCCACAGCGCGGATCGCGGAGTGCAGCTGGTCGCGGCGGGTGTCCTTCAGCAAGAACCCGGCAGCCCCGGCCGAGAGAGCTCCGAAGGCGTAGTCGTCCTGGTCGTACGTGGTCAGCACCAGGGTCTTGACCGACGGGTAGAGCCGGCTGACCTGGGCGGTGGCGTCGACCCCGTTGAGGACCGGCATCCGGATGTCCATCAGCACCACGTCGGGCAGCGGCTCACCCCGCTCGATCCGCCCGGCCAGCAGGTCGAGGGCCTCCTGCCCGTTGCCGGCCTGTCCGATGACCTGCAGGTCGTCGGCCTGCTTCAGGGCCAGCGCCAGACCCATCCGGGTCGGCCGCTGGTCGTCGACGATCAGCACCGTGATCGGCATCACGCCTCCTCGGAGGTATGGGGAAGGGTGGCCCGGACGACCCAGCCCGCCGGTCCAGGTCCGGCGCTGACGCTGCCGCCGGCCTCGGCGACCGCGGTGGACATGCCCTGCAGCCCATGCCCTCCGGACGCAGAACCGCTTGCCAGGGGCGACTCGGCCAGGTCCTCGGGCCGGGGGTCAGCCGGTCCGGCGGAGCTGCTGACCAGTGGGCTCTGCCCGGACCCAGCAGAGCTGCTTGCCAGGGGCGCCTCGGCCGTACGCCCGTCGTCGGACACCGTCAGCTCGGTCCGGGCGGGCCTGTGGTCCAGGGAGATCACCACCCGGGTGGCGCCGGCCGCGTGCCGCATCGTGTTGGTCAGTGCCTCCCGGACCACGGTGTGGACCAGGACCCCGAGCGCCTCGTCGTCGGGTCGGCGTCCGGTCTCGGTGAGCGCCACAGCCAGGCCGGTCGCGCGTACGCCGGCCAGCAGGTCACCGATCGCGTCCCAGCCCCGCGGCCGCGCCCTGGGCTCCGCGCGGTCGCCGGGCAGGATCGCGGCCACTGCCCGGCGGGTGTCGTTCAGACCGTCCCTGGCCAGGGAGTTCACGGTGGCGATCGCCTCGTCCAGGTCGGGGTCGCCGGTGAGGCCCTGCAGACCCTCGGTCAGGGCGATGATCGCGGTCAGGTTGTGCCCCACCGAGTCGTGCAGCTCGGTCGCGATCCGGGCCTGGCGGCGGGCCGCGTCGCGCTGCTCGGCCAGGCGCTGCTCGGTGGTCCGGGCGGCGAGCGCGGCATCGCGGCGCTCCAGGGTCTGGCGGCGGCTGCGGGAGCCGAAGCCGGTGCCCACCACGGCGGCCGTGATCACGACGAACGGCAGCACCCGGTTGGCGGCCGGGAACGGGGCCACCAGGGCGAGCAGCGCGCAGTATGCCGAGCAGGCCGTCAGGCCGGCCCCAATCCGTACCGGTGAGGCTGTGGTGACCAGGGTGTACACGGCCACCACGAAGGGGATCGCGAAGCCTGCCGCCCCGGTGATGATCTCGGTCCCGGTCGCGACCGCAGTGAGCAGGGCGACGGTGGCGAGCGGAAACCGGCGCCGGGCCACCAGCACCACCAGGACCCCGAGGTTGACCCCCAGCCAGCCCCAGCTGTGCAGCTCGGCCCGGGAGGCCAGCGGGCCCGTCCACAAGACGAGCTGGTACAGGCCCACTACCCCGGCGCCGATCCACAGCGTCGACGGGCTGGTCCGCCAGGCCTGGGCGAGCTGGTCGACGAACGTACGGGGGGCTTGGCCCGGCACCACCAGGTCAGCGGGCTCCTCGGGTCGTCTCGCCACCGGTCCTCCCTGCTTGCGCCGGAGCAGCACAGCTCCCAGCCCGTACGGGGTCGAGGCGGTCATGACTGCCGGCGTACGGCCCGGCGGACCGCCAGGCTCATCAGCCCGCCCCAGACCAGGGCGACAATACCGGCCGCAGCGGCTGAGCCGGCCGAAGTGATCGCACGAGGGTCGAGGTACGAGCCGCACCACATGATCAGCGCCATCGGGCTGAGCGGCATCAGGGGCTTGGCGATCAGGAGCCCGAAGCTCGCGATGGAGCCCATGACTACCGCGGTCATCACCCCGGAGAAGGACCGGATGACCAGCCCGAGCCAGGTGATGAAGGTCAGCACAGCCCACGTCCCGAGACTCATCACCACTAGCCGCGGCAGGGCGGCGAGCAGCCAGGTGGGGTCGAAGCCCAGGTACAGGCCGACCGCCGCGACCTCCAGGAAGAAGATCGTGCAGGTCAGCGCCGCCACCTGCAGGTTGTGCAGCAGCTTGCCGGCGACCAGGGCTCCGGCCAGGCCGTTGGCCCGCATCCGCTGCCAGCTGCGGCCCTCGTGCTCGGCGGCCGAGGTCTGCGCGACCAGGGCTCCGCAGGCCAGCGGCAGGAAGAGCAGGCCCGGCATCTGCAGCGACTGCACCCAGATCGCCTCCCAGGTCAGTCCCTGGCTGGCGAAGACCTCGGCATAGCTGACGTACTGCCAGGTGCCGGCGGCCAGCCCCAGTCCGCAGACCAGGATCACGACCGGCCAGTACCAGCGGTTGCCGGACTTGCGGTTCTCCCAGGACCAGGCGGCCTTCACCGAGGGGCGGGCCGGGCGCGCAGGCGTACGGGCGGGAGCAGGGGCGGGGACGGTGGTGCTCATCGGTGGTTCTCCTTGCGGACGATCAGGGCGTACGAGGCGGCGGTGCAGGCGGCTGCGACGGCCACAGCTGCGGCGGCGACCAGCCAGGGCGAGGAGACCAGGACCGCGTCGCCGCCGGCGCTGATCGAGGCCTGGGTGGCCGAGTAGTCGAGCGGTGACGCTGCGCCGAGGAGGCCCCAGGGCAGAGCCCAGCCGACCTGCGGCAGCCGGAACGAGATCGACACGATCGAGATCACGATCCCGCCGACCGCGGCGACCGCGATCGCGACCGACTGCTTGGCGAGGTACGACGACAGCGCGAGCTGTACGGCCGAGACGGCCACCGCGGTGGCGGCAGCGACCACCGGCAGCAGCGGCAGGACCGCCCAGAAGGCCGGGGTGGCCCGCGGCCCCGGCAGCACGACCGAGGCGGCCAGCAGCGCCAGCTGGATCAGCCAGGCGGTGACCGACAGCACGGCCAGCTTGGCCACGAAACGGGTCGTCTCGCGCTGCCCCAGAGCGCTCAGCAGTTGCCCCATGCGCTCCTCGGAGTCCACGGTGACCAGGCGGGATGCCAGGATCCCGAGGATCGCGGGCAGGAACGCGGTCAGCATCTGGATCCCGTCCAGCAGGCCCAGGACCCGCAGCAGCTGGTGCTGCGGGGCCCGGCCGATCTGGACCGTCTGGACCGCGGCCGTCCACAGGGTGGTCAGGCCGCCGATCCCGCTGGCCATCAGCCAGTAGCGCTTGCGGCGCAGCTTGGTGAGCTCCATCCGGACGGCGGTGGTGATCCGGGGGCGCGCAGCCCGTACGGGGGCGGTCATCGCGAGGCTCACCGGGTCACCTCCGCGGCGCGGGCCGGGGCGGCGGCCGGGTCGGTCAGCTCCAGGAAGGCCTGCTCCAGCGTCTTGCGTACGGTCTGGACCCGGTAGATGGTCTGCCCGGACCGGACGATCGCGCTGACCAGGTCACCGACCACCGGGTCGGGCAGCATCGGCAGCCGTACGGCGTCGCCGTAGCGCTGGTGCTGGACCTGGTTCTCGGTCAGAAGGGCCGACAGCCCAGCCGGGTCGGAGGCGGTGATGTCGATCACGCCGGCGTCCTGCAGCCCCGACAGCGGGCCCTGGTAGCGCAGCCGGCCGGCGCAGATGATGCCGACCACGTCGGCCATCTGCTCGATCTCGCTCAGGATGTGCGAGGAGACGATCACGGTGACGCCTTCCTGGCGGGCCAGCGACACGATCAGCTCGCGGACCTCGGCCACCCCGGCCGGGTCGAGCCCGTTGGTCGGCTCGTCCAGCAGCAGCAGCGGCGGGCTGGCTAGCAGGGCCATCGCCAGGCCGAGGCGCTGCTTCATGCCCAGCGAGTACTGCTTGGCCTGCTTGGAGCCGTGGCTGGCGAGGTCGACCAGGTCGAGGGCGTGGTCCACGCGGGAGGCCGGCAGCTGCAGGTACGCGGCGAGCATCGCGAGGTTCTCGCGGCCGGTGAGGCTGGGGTAGTACGAGGGGCCCTCGATCAGGGAGCCGATGGTGCCCGGTGCCATCGGGCTGCGGGTCGAGACTGGGCGGCCCATGATCGTCATCTGCCCGCTGGTGGGGCTGGTCAGCCCGAGCAGGAGCTTCATGGTGGTGGACTTGCCGGCGCCGTTGGGGCCGAGGAAGCCGTAGATCCCGCCGGTCGGGACGGCCAGGCTGATGTCGTCCACGACCGTGGTGGTCCCGTACGTCTTGGTCAGGCTCTGGGTGGTGACGACGAAGGAGCCAGGAGCCGGGGTGGAGATGCGGGTCTGCTCGGCCCAGGCGGCGGGTCCGGCAGCGGGCATCGAGACGGCCCTGCAGCCCGGAGCCGGCTGGGCCGGGGTGAGGGCGGTGCGGACGAGGAGGCGGGGCGCTGTGGCCGTGGCTGCGGTGTTCATGGCTCTATCGGACCGGGTACGGCGGGCGGCTGTCGCCGCGAGCGCCCCGGCTGTCCCCCTGGGGTGACGGCGCTGGCCCGGACTGTCCCCCCAGAGGGACAGCGGTCTTCGGGCGGCGGCGGCCCGTAGCCGAGCATCGCCGCGTACGAGCGAGGACGGCGCCAGCCCTCGCCCGCGACGACGAAGCGTCTGGAGTCGGCGCTGAGGCCTCTGGGGCGTGAGTCGCTCGCTCATCACCGGGACGCTGTGATCGGCGTTCTGGGGCAGCACCACATGACGAGCCCGCGGGCCTTCGGGTCGGTGGCCCGCGGTGCTGATGGTGTGGACAGCGATGTCGACCTGCTCGTTGACGCGGCACCGGACCTCGACCTGCTGGACCTCGTCGACGCAGCTGGAGGAGCTCTTGGGCCGGTCGGTGGACATCGTCACCTCACGCTCGCTTCATGCCGACCACGAGATCCTGCGGACGGCGGTGCCGCTGTGAGCCAGCCACTGCCGGCCGGCACCCGCCGTCAGCTGGAGGATGTGGCGCGGCTCTGCCGCCGGGCAGAGCTGCTGGCCAGCCGAGGGCGGGACTGGTACGACTCCGACCCCGAGGTCGGCGTCCCCCACCTGGCTGCCGACTCTCTGGTCCTCAAGCTGGGGGAGGCGGTGCGACGCCTGCCGGAGTCGTTCCTGGAGCAGCGGGCCGCCGACCCGGTCTGGCGACGGGCCATCGGGATGCGCAACCGGATCGCCCACCAGGACGAGGCGGTCGACTACGACATCGTGTGGCAGGTGGTCTCGGTGCACGCGGCCGACCTGAGACGCGGTATCGAGAGCCTGCTGGGGCGGTGATGAGGGGTGTACGGGAGCTCTGCGCGGTCTGCCCAGCCACGGCGGTGACGGGGCAGGACCGGCAGGTGGGCAGAGCAGGTCAGCTCAGGGCGGCGAGGGCGGCCTGGTAGTCAGGCTCCTGGCCGATGTCGGGGACGAGCTCGGTGTGGACGACCGTGCCCTCCTCGTTGATCACCACGACGGCCCGGGCCAGCAGGCCCCTCATCGGGGAGTCGGTGATGGTGACCCCGTACGTGGTGCCGAAGTCGGAGCGGAAGGCCGAGACCGTACCGACGTTGTCGATCCCCTCGGCCCCGCAGAACCGGCCCAGGGCGAACGGCAGGTCGACCGAGACGCAGACCACACGGGTGTTCTCCAGCTTGGCGGCGTGCTCGTTGAAGCGGCGCACGCTGGTCGCGCAGACGCCGGTGTCGATGCTCGGGAAGATGTTGAGGACCACGCGCTTGCCGCGCAGTGAGGAGATCGTGCGGTCCTCCAGGTCAGAGGTCAGCAGGGTGGCGTCGGGGGCCTGGGACCCCACAGCGGGCAGCTCGCCGTACGTGGTGACGGGGTTGCCGCGAAGAGTGACAGTAGCCATGCGCTCATGCTAACCAGCCCCACGCGCCGGCGGTGGGTCTGCGCGGCTGCGGACCCCGCCGCTTTTCGCTGCCTGGTCGGGAAAGTCTCGCCCGCCCGCTGCCGTGGCGCCGGTACGGGACGGCGGCTGCGGAGCCGGGACGGGCGGCACGGCAGACCCTCGACCGGGTGCACAGCAGCGGGCTGAACCCGGTGGAGCCGTCAGCTACGGGTCGCGGTGGCGCGACTCGGTCCGCAGGTGTGCACGGCCAGCGCCACTGGCTGACCCTCGGGTCGGCGCGTCACTCGTCTGGCCAGGCTCCTCAGGGGCACTGCTGCGGGGCGGCTCCGACCTCGACGAGGATCAGCATGCCGCTCAGCCAGTAGACCGAGTAGGCGACATTCTCTCCTCGCTGAGTGCTGGCGAGCACCGACTCGCCTCCGGCGGAGGACCATGGGACGACCGGCTCGAAGCCGTGCCGGGCCATGACCTGGTTGCTGCGCTCCACCCAGGTGGCGGTGCGCTGCCCGTGCAGGCTGGGGTTGTCGTAGCCGCGCGCAGTGAGCGAGAGCGTGCAGCTGCCGTTGAGTGATCTGCGGAACGCAGTCCTGCTCTGCCACGTCATCGGGCCGAACTCGTGGTCGGCGGCGACCATGGCGTCGGTGAGGACCGGCTGGTAGCGGGCCACGGTGGCTTGCTGGTCGAGTGGTGCCTCGGCAGGGGTGGGCCAGGGCAGGGGGCGAGCAGGTCCGGTGGGCCCGTCTCCGCCGGGGGTCCCGGCCGACTGCGTACCGGCTGGACTGGCGGCGGGGGCGGTGATCGCCGGTGTGGTGATCGCTGGGGTGCTGGCGGGACTGGTCGCTGGGGTGGTGCCGGCGGGGCTCCCGCTGACCGGGCTCGTGGTGCAGCCACCTGCTGCCAGGGCGAGAGCTGTCAACCAAGCAAGGGATTTCACTGGACCTCCTCGACGCGGTGACGTCGATATTCACGGCGAGTCCTTCGGTGATGCCGGTGCTCGACAGTACCCAGTCTGGGGGTCCTGGAGACAGGGCCCGGCAGCCTGGCACCAGCCCGGAGACTGAGGCGCAGCGGGAAAGGATCTGGGGGAAGACGGGTCTACCCTGGCTCGCCGTTGGGTATATTCCGCACCAATCAGCTCGCAGTGTGACCTTGAGGGAGGACGATGCAGAGTCTTCACCGGGCAGAGGTGCCCGCCTCCGCCGAGGTCATCCAGTGATTCGTCATCTGGCCCGGCGGTTCGTCAACTACTTCATCCTGACCTCGATCGCGACGATCTTCGCGTACGTGGCCTGCAGCTCCTTCATGGACCCCGCCCGGCGGTACGAGGGGAAGAACCCCCCGATCCCGCAGGAGGCAGTCGACGGGATTCTCAACGAGATGGGGATCAACCCCAAGGTCCCGGTCCTGGTGCGGACCTGGAACTGGCTGGTCCGGATCGTCACCCAGGGCTCGTTCAACAAGGACTTCTCTGGCGTCGAGGTCACCTCGCAGATCGCGCTCAAGGCGGGGATCAGCCTGCGGCTGCTGGTGACCGGGGCGGTCCTGGCCGCGGTTGTCGGGGTCGCTCTCGGCGTCTGGGGAGCGGTCCGGCAGTACAAGCTCTCCGACCAGCTGATCACGTACACCTCGTACGTGCTGATCTCGACCCCCACCTTCGTCAGCGGCGTGCTGCTAATGATTGGGGCGACCTGGCTCAACACCAACGTCTTCGGCCGCCAGGTGCTGCGCTTCACCGGGCAGTACACACCGGGCATCGAGGGCTTCTGGCCCCAGCTGGCCGACCGGGCCAACCACCTGCTGCTGCCCACGATCGCGCTGATGCTGCTGCAGTCGGCCTCCTACTCGCGCTACCAGCGGGCGATCATGCTCGACGTGCTGGGCTCCGACTACATCCGTACGGCCCGGGCCAAGGGCGCTACCCGGACCCGGGCCCTGGTCAAGCACGGGGTACGGGTGGCGCTGATCCCGATGTCGACCTACTTCGCGTACACCTTCGGCACCCTGCTCGGCGGCGCGACCTTCTTGGAGCTGGTCTTCTCCTGGAAGGGGATGGGCCAGTACGCGATCGACTCGGTCTCCCAGCGCGACATCAACGGCGCCGTCGGGGCGGTCGCCTTCGCCGCGGTCCTGGTGCTGTTCTCGTCGATGCTGGCCGAGTTCCTGTACGCCGCGCTGGACCCACGAGTGAGGGTGTGAGACGTGTCCGATCCCAGCGATACCGCAGTCGAGGCCGCTGCTGCCGCGCCCACGACGGAGAGACCGCGCGGCAAGCCGGTCTCCCGGGGGCGCCAGATCCGGGCCCGGCTGGTGCGCCGCCCGCAGTTCTGGGCCGGCTCGGTCCTGCTCTCGCTGATCGTGCTGATGGCCCTGGTCGGCAACGTCCCCAACATCTACGACTACACGTCGCAGGACCCGTACGCGCTGCTCAAGCCGCCCAGCGCCGAGCACTGGTTCGGGACCGACTCGATCGGCCAGGACCTGTACGCCCGGGTGATCGCCGGGCTGCAGAAGTCGCTGATCATCGGGCTGCTGGCCGGGCCGATGGCGACCGTGATCGCCGCCGTCCTCGGGTCGCTCGCCGGCTACCTCGGTGGCGCGGTCGAGGCCGTGATCTCGTGGGTGATCAACCTGCTGCTGGCGCTGCCGGTGTTCTACGTGCTGCTGGTGGTCTCGCCGCTGCTGTCGAAGGTCTCCTGGGTGCTGCTGGTGCTGGTGCTCGCCTGCTTCGGCTGGATGGTCGCCGCCCAGGTCGTGAAGAACATGACGAAGTCGCTGCGAGAGCGGGAGTTCGTGAAGGCGGCCCGCTTCATGGGGGTCTCGACCTGGACCACCCTGAGGCGCCACATCATCCCCAACGTGGCCTCGCTGCTGATCATCGACGCCTGCCTGGGCGTGGTCGGCGCGATCCTGGGGGAGACCGCGCTGAGCTACTTCGGGCTCGGGATCCAGGCGCCGAACGTCTCGCTGGGCAGCCTGCTCCAGGACGGGCAGGCCGCCGCGGTCACCAGCCCCTGGCTGTTCGTCTTCCCGGCCCTGTTCCTGGTCCTGCTGCTGAGCAGCGTCAACCTGCTCGGTGACGCGCTGCGGGACGCGATCGACCCGACCAGCGAGGTGAACCGTGCCTGAGGGGCTGCTGGAGGTCAAGGACCTGCATGTCACCTTCCCCGCCCGCAGCGGCGACGTGCACGCCGTCCGGGGCGTCTCGTACCAGGTGCACCGGGGCGAGTTCCTGGGACTGGTCGGCGAGTCCGGCTCCGGCAAGTCGGTCTCGTCACTGGCGGTGATGGGGCTGCTGCCGGACTCGGCGAAGGTCAGCGGCGAGATCTGGTACGACGGCCAGCCGCTGCTCCAGCTGGGCGACAAGGAGCTCTCCCGGCTGCGCGGCAAGGAGATCTCGATGGTCTTCCAGGACCCGCTGTCGGCGCTGACCCCGGTGTACCGGGTCGGCGACCAGATCGCCGAGGCCCTGTTGCTGCACAACAAGGGCATGTCCAGCCAGGCCGCCGAGAAGCGGGCCGTGGAGCTGCTGAGGACAGTCGGGATCCCGGCCCCGGAGCGGCGCGCCAAGGCCTTCCCGCACGAGTTCTCCGGCGGCATGCGGCAGCGGGCGATGATCGCGATCGCGATCGCCAACGACCCCGACCTGATCATCGCCGACGAGCCGACCACGGCCCTCGACGTCACCATCCAGGCCCAGATCCTCGACGTCTTGCAGCGGGCCAAGGAGATCACCGGCGCGGCCGTGGTCCTGATCACCCACGACCTCGGCGTGGTCGCCGGCAACGTCGACCGGGTGGCGGTGATGTACGCCGGGCGGGTCATCGAGCAGGGCGAGGTCCACGAGGTCTTCAACCGGCCCCGGATGCCGTACTCGATCGGGCTGCTGCGCAGCGTGCCGAACATGCTGACGGTCTCCGAGCAGCGGCTGGTGCCGCTGGAGGGCCGGCCGCCGTCCCTGGCGCACCTGCCACCCGGCTGCCCGTTCGCGCCCCGCTGCCCCGCCGCCCAGGCTGCCTGCCTCGAGACGGAGCCGGGCCTGGAGCCCCTGGCGGGATCGAGCGACCACGTCGTGGCGTGCCACCGGGCTCCCGAGATCGCCCGGGGGGAGCTCAAGGCGGCCGACATCTTCCCGCGGCCGGACTTCCTGCCGCGGCAGAAGGAGGCTGAGCGGGCCCCGGTGCTCCAGGTCACGGACCTGGTCCGGCACTTCCCGCTCACCAAGGGCGCGGTCTTCAAGCGCCGCATCGGTACCGTACGGGCGGTCGACGGGGTCTCGTTCTCGCTCCGCGCCGGCGAGACCCTGGGGCTGGTCGGCGAGTCCGGCTGCGGCAAGACCACCGCGATCCTCGAAGTGATGGAGATGAAGAAGCCGCAGGCGGGCTCGATCACCATCTCCGGGACCGACGTGGCCACCGCGACCCGGGAGGAGAAGCGCCGGCTGAAGGCCAAGGTCCAGATCGTCTTCCAGGACCCGATGGCGGCGCTCGACCCCCGTCTGCCGATCGGCGACGTGATCGCCGAGCCGCTCACCGTGCACAAGGTGCCGGCCCGGGAGCGGGCCGAGAAGGTCGCCGAGATGCTGGAGCTGGTCGGCCTCGACCCGGAGATGGCCGAGCGCTACCCGCACGAGTTCTCCGGCGGGCAGCGGCAGCGGATCGGGGTGGCCCGGGCGCTGGTCACCAACCCGTCGCTGATCGTGCTGGACGAGCCGGTCTCGGCGCTGGACGTCTCCGTCCAGGCCGGGGTGGTGAACCTGCTGGAGGACCTGCGCGACCGGCTCGGCCTGGCGTACGTCTTCGTCGCCCACGACCTGGCGGTGATCCGCCAGATCGCCGACACGGTGGCAGTCATGTACCTGGGCCGGATTGTCGAGTACGGCCCGGTCGAGGAGGTGTACACGACCCCACGGCACCCGTACACCCGGGCGCTGATGTCGGCGGTGCCGGTGCCGGACCCGGACCTGGAGCGCAGCCGGGTCCGGATCGTGCTCAAGGGCGACCTGCCCTCACCGACCGAGGACATCGTGGGCTGCAGCTTCCGGGGGCGTTGCCCCTTGTACACCCGGATGCCAGACGGTCTACAACGTTTGTGTACCGAACAGGACCCTAGCCTGCGTACGGTCGGCGGGGTCACTGTAGCGTGCCACCATGCCGAGCAGACCTCTCTGCTCGATGAGGACTCCTCCTCGCAGCCGCGAGACCAGGAAAGGACGAAGGAGCAGGAATGAGGGTGGCAACCCTTTCGAAGCGGGTCGCGGTGCTGGCGACAGTCGCAGCGCTCACGCTGTCCGGCTGCCAGCAGACCGGAAGCAAGGACCCGGGCACGAGCGACACGGGCCCCCAGCTGCCGGGCACCGCCTGGGTCCAGGCGGACTACGACAAGGTGAAGGACGGAGGCCAGCTGACTCTGGCCGTCTCCCAGCTGCCGGACAACTGGAACAGTGGCCAGGCCGACGGTGCCCTGAACGACCTGACCAAGATCCGCCACCCGATGGGCTTTGAGGCCGAGACGGTCATTGCTGAGGACGGGACGGTCACCTTCAACCAGGACTACGTCGAGTCCGCCACCGTCAAGACCCAGGACCCGACGGTCATCTCGGTGAAGTACAACCCGAAGGCGGTCTGGGAGGACGGCACCCCGATCACCATCGCCGACCTGAAGGCGCAGGCAGAGGCGCAGTCCGGCAAGAACCCGGCCTACCAGGTTGCCTCCACCAAGGGCTGGGAGAAGATCAAGGAGGTCCGCCAGACCACCGACCAGTTCACCGGTGAGATCGAGTTCGAGGGCAAGTACGTCGACTGGCAGGGCTACGCCTACCCGTCGATCCCGGCCTCGGTCTCGGCCACCCCGGAGGTGTTCAACTCCGGGTACACGTCGAAGCCGACCCCGTCGTCCGGGCCGTACAAGGTGAAGAGCATCGACACCAACGGCCAGGTCATCACCCTGGAGCGGAACCCGAGCTGGTGGGGCAAGAGAGGCAAGCTCGAGACGATCATCTTCAAGGTCGTCACGCAGGCTCAGGGGCCGCAGGCGTACGCGAACAGTGAGATCGACTCCCGCGACATCTCCAACGCCAACGAGTACGCCACCGCCAAGGGGCGCGCTGACGGCGAGATCCAGAAGACCAAAGGCCGCACCTGGACCCACCTCACCATCAACACCAAGCGTGGCGCCCTGGCCGATCCCAAGGTTCGTGAGGCGATGGCGACGGCGATCAACCGGAACCTCATTGCCCAGGCCGTGGTCGGCCCGTTCGAGGTTCCGGTGAGCCTGGTCAACAACGCCGTGTACATGCCTGGCCAGAAGGGCTACCAGGACTCGTACAAGGGTGCTCTGAGCAAGAACGACCCGGCCAAGGCGGAGCAGATCCTGAAGGACGCCGGCTACACCAAGAACAGTGAGGGCGTGTACGCCAAGGACGGCAAGGAGCTGAAATTCACGATCACCTTCCCGTCTGACGCCAAGACCAACTCCGACCGGGCCGCCCAGGTCATGAAGGACCTGAACGCGATCGGCTTCAAGGTGGAGCCCGACTCGGTGCCGGACGGCGAGTACTTCAAGTCGTACGTCAACCCGAAGAACTTCGACATGGTGACGTTCTCCTGGGTTGGGACCGTCTACCCGGTGCAGAGCTCGGCCAACATGTTCAGCCCGGTCGACTCGAACCAGAACTACACCGGCTACGCCAACCCGAAGATCCCCGAGCTGAACGACAAGGCCAACTCGGAGTTCGACCCGGAGAAGCGGATTGAGCTGGCGAACCAGATGAGCGAGGAGATGCTGGGCGACTACACCATCATCCCGTTCTACGCCACCCCGGTGGTGTACGGGGTGAAGAAGGGCCTGGTGAACTACGGCGCCTCGCAGTTCCAGATCCCGGACTGGACGAAGGTCGGCTGGGCCCAGTGACCTAGCCTTCACTACCGCCACTACCGCGCAGGGCCGGACCGTCAGGGTCCGGCCCTGTGCTTGACCGCCGCGGCTGTGTTTGATCGCCGCCGCCTCTGCGGTGGTGGCGGCTGCTGGCTAGGATCGCGGTCATGGAGCCGACCGACTCGTCCCTGCAGATCCGGACGCCGTCGGGGACCTGGCTGCCGGTCGTGGTCTGGGCACTGACGGCCTGGCTGGCGGCGGACGCGGTCTGGCGGGTCGGCTGGGAGGGGCTGCGGTACTGGCCGGTCCTGGCCGCGATCGCCTGGGGCGCGTACCTGCTGCTGTGGGACCCGAGAGTGCTCGTCGGCAGCGACGGAGTACGGGTCGTGAACCTGCTGCGGGACTACCGGCTGCCGTACTCGGCGATCAACGACATTGCGACCGGCTGGACGGTCCGGGTCGACTACCGCGACGCCGACCGGGTCCGGCGGGTGCACTGCTGGAACGCTCCCCCAGTCCGGCCCCACCGCCGCCCCACCGTGACCGGCCGGGCCCAGCCGGTCACCGGCCTGCACGACGCGGTCAGCGAGCTGCGGCGCCGCTGGACCGACACCCCGCCCGGAGAAGGGACCGTCGAGGTCCGCTGGCGCTGGCCACAGTGGCTGGTGCTCGCAGCCCTGGTCGCGGTCAGCGTCGTGGTCTGAGCACCATCACCACCGCCTCGGGCAGCGCCGCTGGGCAGCCTGTGCGCTGAGTACCCCCGGGACGCCCCCGCTCTCCTGAAGATGAATCTGACGGAACGGGGTGCGGTTGTCAGAGGTGTCGGTTAGGGTCATGGTGTTGGGCTTCTCCTGCGGGTGCTGGTGACGGGTACGGGAGAGGGTGTTCGTGATGGGTGACATGAGGGTTACGTTCGGGTCGTGGCGCAAGGTGGCGTCGGCGTACGACGAGGCGGCCGAGCAGGCTCCGAGCATGCTGTCGCGGGTGGTGGAGGGGCTCTTCACAGAAGGGGGTGTAGCTGGGGTCTGGGTCCTCCGGCTTCGAGGAGGCAGCGGGTGATGTAGCTGTCGATGCTGCGGAAGCCGAGGGCGGTGCCGCGGAGGTGCTCGAGGCGGCCGTTGATGGCTTCGGTGGGGCCGTTGGTGGTGTGGGGCCGGTCGAAGTAGGCGAGGATGTCATCGGCTCTGCGGGCGAGGGTCCGGCCGAGGGTCCGGACCTCGGTCAGGGCTGTGGGGACGCCGGTGGCGAGGGAGTCGATGAGGGCCTGGATGGTGGCTTTGCCGGTGGCCCGGGAGGGGTGCTGGTAGGCGGCGACGAGGCGCTGGTAGACGGCCCAGGTGGCTTCGACCTCGACGTGGTCGTTGTCGGCGAGCAGCTCGTCGAGGCGGGTCTTCTGCTTGTCGGTCAGGAACCGGGTCCTCGTCGTGAGGGTCTGCCGGGCCCGGTAGAGAGGATCGGTGGTGCGGCCTCGGTGGCCGTGGAGGGTCTGCTGGACCCGGCGGCGGCACTGGTGGACGGCGCCACTGGCGAGCTGGACCACGTGGAACGGGTCCATCACGGCTACTGCTTCGGGCAGGTTCTCGGTGGTGGCGGTCTTGTAGCCGGTGAACCCGTCCATCGCGACGACCTCGACCTGGTCTCTCCAGGCCTGCGGGCGGGCGTCAGGCCAGTCCTTCAGCACCGCCTTGGAACGTCCCTCGACCATGTCCAGGAGCCGGGCCGGGCCGGTCTGGTCCCTCACGGGGGCCAGGTCGATGACCACCGTGACCCACTTGCCGCCCTTGCGGGTATGCCGCCAGCAGTGCTCGTCGACTCCGAGGACCCGGACCCCGCCGAACCGGTCCGGGTCATCAACCAGCAGCCGGCGGGCCTCGGTCAGGACCGCCTTGCTCGCTGTCGACCACGCCACCCCGAGCCCGGCAGCGACCCGCGACATACTCACGTGCCCGATGACGAGGCTGCCCAGCGCCCACCACACCGCCCGCCGCGACAACCGGGAACGAGGCGCGGCAGCCGCTGACAGGTCCTGACGCCACACGTGCCCGCACTCGGTGCACCGGTACCGCCGCAGCCTCACTCGCAGCCGGGTCGGACGCCACCCGAACGGCTCATGCGCCAGGACCCGAGTCAGCGTGTCCCGGACCCGGCCCTGACAGCCGCACCGGCGGCACCAGTCATCGCGCTCCACGGGCTCACACGCCAGGACCGCCTCACCCGGCTCCGCACGCTGGCCGACTACCACCAGCCCCAGCCCGTCCAGCCGGCAGAAGCTCGTCAGACCCGGCTCACTGAAAGTAGCACCACCCATGCCGAGGTCTTCCTGATCGAAGGCGTGAACAACCTCAGTCATCGGAAGACCTCGACCCCCACCCCTCACCGACACGCCCACCCGGCCCGCAGCCCTCAGCCGGCACGGGAAACAGGAACCAGGCTCCGCAGCGGCTCACCAGCCACCCGGTACAGCACCCCTAGCAGCCCTCAGCGACCAGACCACCCGACCCCAGGGCCACCAGCCCCCACACCCCCAACTGGGAAGAGCCGGTTGACGGTGAGCTGCCGGCTGACCCTGAGGCGTTTGTGAAGGGCAAGGTCATCGAGATCCTGAGCTACCTGGGGTATGAGTGGCCGACGACGGACGTGGGGGTGCTGGAGGGCTGGTCGGCGGACTGGACCTCGCTGGCGGGGCGGCTGGAGTCGTACGTGCGGGACCTGGAGGCGGGGGTGGCGCACCTGAGGGGCGCTAACGAGGGTCTGGCGGTGGAGTCGGTGGTCGGGCACCTCAGTGGCGGGGAGGGGAGTCTGGAGTCGCTGCGGTCGGTGGCTGCGGCGGCGCCGCTGGCGGCGACGGCGTACCGGGCGGCTGGGGTGCTGATTACCGGGCTGCGGGCGTACGTGATCGGGCAGATCCTGCTGGATGTGGTGTCGGTCGCGGCAGCGATCCTCTCGGGAGGTGCGTCGGCGGCGGTGTCGTTCCTGGCGAAGAAGGGCGCAACCATGGCGATCAACATCGCGATCGACCAGGCGATCAACGAGCTGATGGGCGGCTGAGATGGCAAAGAAGATCCCAGCCGGAGCCAAGAGCAAGATCGCCAAGGCGGTCGCAGAGGTCATCAGACTCCCCGACGGGAAGTACGTCACCAGGAAGGTGATGAAGCTGGTCGACGAGGCCAAGTCGCGTCGCCTGCGGTACCTCGGCAAGACACCGGGCAAGAACTCCAGGACTGGCCGCGAGGTCATCGCGAGAATGCGCAAGCAAGGGAAGATCAAGGGTGATCCGCCTCGGCTGGTCTGGAAGAATCCAGATACTGGGAAGACTGAGCACTTCAAGCTTAATCAGTGTGACATGGGGCACCATCCTGAGGATGCGGTTTCGTGGTGGAACCGCAAGGGGTACATGTACGGTGCGAAGAGCGCTGAGGCGCGCAAGTGGATGCTAGACCCAGACAACTACGAGCTGCAGCCCAAGGGCTGGAACCGCTCGCAGGGCGCTCGCCTCGCAGAGCAGTACGTTGATCCAGGGTCAGCATTCCTGTGACGGCGCACCACGGGATGTAGACTGCCCGAAAGAAGGCCCGGTAACCTGGATCTCAATACCGAAAGCTGGAGGACAGTGTGACGATTGACTATGGGCGCTATGATCTGCCGCCGGCTGAGGACGACCGGCTGACGTCAGACTCGCTGAGGGTGCAGGAGCTGTTTGCTGCGGGTGATGCGGCTGCGGCGCTGGAGCTGGCGGAGCGGGTCTGGGACGAGATCCCAGGAGAGAGTCTCGAGGCCAAGGTGATGACCGCAGGGGTTCCGCAGCTGGTGGCACTCTCGGTCATCTACGGGCTGGGGAGGGCCCGGCTGGAGGAGCCCATGGCGGTGTGGTCGGAGCGGCTGCTCGCCTCCTACGGCTACGAGGACAAGGCGACTCCACTGCTGGAGGTGGGTGAGGCCTGGTACCTGCTGGGAGACCTGGACCGAGCGACTCAGGCCTTCACGCGGGTGCTGAAGGCCGAGGGCAAGCGGGCGTTCCGGGAGCTGGACCCGAACTTTCTGCGGCTGGCGGAGGGGGAGCCGCTGGTGGAGGGCTCGGCTGCTCCGGCCGAGCTGGACGAGGACGAGGTAGACCGGCTGGCGGAGGTGGGCAACGAGGCTCTGGAGGCTGGTGACTGGCAGACGGCGGTGGAGGCCTGGACTGAGGGCCTGGCGCTGGTACCGGAGCCGAAGAGCCTGTACGAGGCGACGATGTGGTTCTGCGCGTCGCTGGCGGATGCGTACTGGACGGCTGGGCAGTACGACCTGGTGGTTGACTTCGCTCAGCAGGCCATGGACGCCTCCGACGGTGGGAACGGGTTCGTCTGGCTGCGGCTGGGCCAGGGGCAGCTGGAGCTGGGCCAGCGGGACGCTGCTGCGGACTCGTTGATGAGCGCGTTCATGCTGGAGGGTCACGAGATCTTCGAGGGTGAGGACCCGAAGTACCTCCAGCTCCTCCGCGACACCGGAGCAAAGAACATCTGACCAGACAGAGCACAGACTGAGCTGTCTGCGTCCGGGGACGCGGTGCCGGCAGCGTCAGCGGGTGACGCTGGCGCCGAATGGACTGCAGCGTGACTCGCTGGTGGGGGGCGCTGAGCGCCGGGTCAGTCCGCTGGTCTGCGGGCATGGTGACCGACGCCGCCTGGCGCGCCCATGCCCGCTGGGTTGTCGTGAAAGGCCTAGTCGCTCCAGTGAGGGGTGGCGCTGGACTGCATCCTGGGGCCGGCGCTGCGGGCCCGTGAGGTGTACGGGTCGAGCTCGGTGCCGTCGGGTGAGACCTGCTCCTTGGCCCGGCGGGGAGCCGACACCGCTGGGAGCTCCAGAGTGGACTCACCGTCCCAGGGACGCTGCGGACGTGGCTCGTCCAACGGCTCGTCATCCTCGCTCTGCGGGGCCGGCTGGTCCCGCAGGGCTGGCTCGGTCCTCGCATGGCCCACGGTCTCGGGGGCCTGCTCACCGAGCACCCGATCGGACCCATGCAGCGGCTCCGGGGTGTGGTCGGGGCCCCCGGGCCGTACCTGCCCGCTGCTGTGCGGGGCCGGCTCGGAACCTGGTCCGTCGGCTCGTGAGGTGCCCCGGCTCCCGCCACTGCCCTCCACGGCGGGAGGAGTCGACGGACTCGTGGCCAGCGCGTCCTTCTCGACGCCGGCCTGCTCCGCCAGGGCATGGGCCGGGACCGGCCCCGGCAGGTCCCCGTCCGCAGAGTGCGCCGGGAGGGAGCCCGACGGGTCGGGGGCCGCCCCCGGGCTGGACGCGGTGTCCGGAAGACAGTCGTAGGCGCCCGCCGAGCCCGCGACCTCGGGGGCCGAGCCGGCGCTGGTCGGGGTCGGTCCGGATGAGTCGCTCCCGCCCGTACGGCTCTCGCCCACCCCGGTGCCAGCGACCGGCTCAGGCCGGGCCGTGCCCGAGACCAGGTCTGACCTGGACCAGGCAGACGAGCCGGAGACCTCGTCGCCGTGGCCGGGTCGAGGCTCGGTGGGACCTGGCTGGTCGTCACTGGCCACGTCATCGACCGGAAGCACCGGCTCCTCGTCGCTGGTCCTCGGGTTGGAGGCGATCAGGGCGTTCAGCCAGCGCATCTGCGGGTCGGCATCGACCACGACCGCCTTGACGAACAGGGTCGCCGGAAGGGCCAGCAGCGCGCCCAGCGCGCCCAGCGTGTACGTCCAGACCAGCAGCGACAGGAACGAGACCGTCGAGGTGACCCCGACCGCCTCCCCGGTGAACTTCGGCTGAATCATCGACTGGATCACGAAGTTCGACACCGAGTACAGGACGACGACCAGGACCAGGCCCAGCAGCCCCTTCGCGAGAAACCCCATGACCGCTGCCGGCAGCAGGCCGATGATGAAGCCGATGTTGGGAATGTAGTTCGTGACGAACGACAGCATCGCCCAGACCGCCGCCAGCGGCACCCCGATCCAGATCAGCCCGGCCCAGGTCACCAGCGCCACAATCAGACCGAACACCGTCGAGGTCACCCAGTAGCGCCGGACCCCCTGCGCGAACGACTGCAGCGCCAGCGCCAGCACCCGGCTGTGCCGCTCACCGAGCCGCTCCAGCCGCTCGTCGAAACCAATCGAGTCGATGATCATGAACAGCAGCACCGAGATCACCACCACCAGCAGCGACACCACCCCGCTGACGTTGGAGACCACCCGCCCCACGACGCTGACCACACTGCTGGGGTCGATCCCCTCCAGCTGCGCGGTGATCTCGGTACTGGTCACCCCGTACTGGCTCGCCAGTGCCAGCAGCTGCTGCCACACGGCCACCCCCTGGCCCTTGTACTGCGGGACCTCCTTGACGAAGAGTGACCCGGCCCAGCCGAGCGCCCAGAAGAACAGCGCCAGAATCGTGACCGCCGCCAGTCCGGTGACGATCCCCGCCACCAGCCGCGGCAGAAACCGCTTCAGCACCGACATCAGTGGCCACACCACGATCATCAGGTTCAGGGCCAGAAAGGCCGGGGCCACGATGCTGGCGAACTGCTTCAGCCCGACCAGTGCGACCACGACAGCGGCTCCACCCAGAATCAGGCTCAGAGCCCGGTGCGTACGGGGGGCAGCGGTTTCGCTCATGCTCTCATCGTGCCGCAGCGACCCTGCCTGACCCCGGCTCCCACGCTGTGCTGAGCGGCCCGGGCTGGGCCGGGCTCAGCGGACAGGTCGGGGGCGGCTGGGCGTGCGGGCTGGCGGTGGTCGGGCTGGTGCGAGTCGTGGCCGGCTGCGGCAGGTGCCCTCCTGGGGCGGTCAAGCAGGGGACCTTGCCGGCGCCGGAGGGGCGGCAAGTGACAGGATGGCCTACATCCAGGGGAAGGACTTAAGCATGCCTGAATTCCGATACTCAGACCTCCTGCCAACCGGGGCCGACGAGACTCCGTACCGGCTGCTGACCACCGAGGGCGTCCGTACGGCCGAAGGGCCCGGGGGGCGGACCTTTCTGGAGGTCGACCCGTCAGCGCTGACGCTGCTGGCCGAGACCGCCTTCCACGACATCGCGCACTACCTGCGCCCGGCCCACCTGGCCCAGCTGCGCACGATCATGGATGACCCGGAGGCCAGCGACAACGACAAGTTCGTCGCGCTCGACCTGCTCAAGAACGCCAGCATCGCCGCCGCCGGGGTGCTGCCGATGTGCCAGGACACCGGCACCGCGATCATCATGGGCAAGCGCGGCCAGCAGGTCCTCACCAGCGGCCCCGACGAGGAGGCCCTGTCGCGCGGGGTGTACGAGGCGTACACGAAGCTCAACCTGCGCTACTCGCAGAACGCCCCGATCACCATGTGGGAGGAGAAGAACACCGGCTCCAACCTGCCCGCCCAGATCGAGCTGTACGCAGACACCGCCGACGGGCACGAGAACGCGTACAAGTTCCTCTTCATGGCGAAGGGTGGTGGCTCGGCCAACAAGAGCTACCTGTACCAGGAGACGAAGGCGATCCTGAACCCCGAGTCGATGATGACCTTCCTCGACGCCAAGCTCCGCTCGCTGGGCACGGCGGCCTGCCCGCCGTACCACCTGGCGATCGTGATCGGCGGCACCTCGGCCGAGTTCGCGCTGAAGACCGCCAAGTACGCCTCGGCGAAGTACCTCGACGCCCTGCCCACCTCCGGTGACATGAGCGCCCACGGCTTCCGTGACCTGGAGCTGGAGGAGAAGGTGCTGGAGCTGACCCGGCAGTTCGGGATCGGCGCCCAGTTCGGCGGCAAGTACTTCTGCCACGACGTACGGGTGGTGCGGCTGCCCCGGCACGGCGCCTCGCTGCCGGTGGCGATCGCCGTCTCCTGCTCGGCTGACCGCCAGTGCCTGGGCAAGATCACCCCGGAGGGGGTCTTCATCGAGCAGCTCGAGACCGACCCGGGCACGTACCTGCCGGAGACCACCGACGAGCACCTCGGTGGCGAGGTGGTCCAGGTCGACCTGAACCGGCCGATGAGTGAGATCCGCGCCCAGCTCAGCCAGTACCCGGTCAAGACCCGGCTCTCGCTGACCGGCCCGGTGGTGGTGGCCCGCGACATCGCCCACGCCAAGATCCGTGAGCGGCTCGACGCCGGCGAGGAGATGCCGCAGTACCTCAAGGACCACCCGGTCTACTACGCCGGCCCGGCCAAGACCCCTGAGGGGATGGCGTCCGGGTCGTTCGGGCCCACCACGGCGGGCCGGATGGACTCGTACGTCGACCGGTTCCAGGCCGCCGGCGGGTCCATGGTGATGCTGGCCAAGGGCAACCGGTCGCAGCAGGTCACCGACGCCTGCAAGGCGCACGGCGGCTTCTACCTGGGCTCGATCGGCGGCCCGGCCGCCCGGCTGGCGCAGGACTGCATCACCTCGGTCGAGGTGCTGGAGTACCCCGAGCTCGGGATGGAGGCGGTCTGGAAGATCGAGGTCGTCGACTTCCCGGCCTTCATCGTGGTCGACGACAAGGGCAACGACTTCTTTGTCGAGGTGAGCAAGCCGGTTCTGCAGATCGGTCGCGCCAGCCGCTGACCCGTACGGCTGCCCCGGCCGAGGACGCCGACCCCCGCTCATCTCATGGGCGGGGGTCTCGTCTGCGCCCGCACAGCGGCGGATCGATCGGGGAGGAACGCCTCGGGTGAGGCCGGTCCCCGGGGCGGTGGGTCCGTCGGTGTGCCAGGGCCTGGGTGACGACGAGGCACAGGTCTGCCCGCATAGGATTCCCCCATGAGTACTCGGGTTGAGGGGGAGGCGACCGACGCCCCGCGGTGGCCGGTGCTCTCCTCCGTCCGGGAGGTCGTCAAGGGTGCGCCCGCTCCCAGCGACCGGTTCCGCGTCGTCAGCAGTGTCGGGCGCCGAGCTGGGCTTCTGGGACGCGGTGACCGTCGACGCCGCCCCTGCCGGCGGGCCGCGGGCATCCGGGCCCAGTGATGGTTGACGCCGCCCTCGGTCGCGCCCGGCTCGTTGCGCAGGGCCTGGTTGCCCAGCGGTTCGCCCGACCAGCCGACGTCGTCTCAGCGTTCGGGGCGCACCAGGGGCAGGACCTGCCTGGCGTCCTCGCCTCGGTGGCGCTGCGGACCCGGGACACGTCGGTCGAGGCCGTCGTTGACGCCTTCGCCCGCGGCGAGATCGTCCGCGGCTACCCGATGCGAGGCACGGTCTTCGCGCTGCCCGGCGGGGACGCCCGCTGGATCACAGAGCTGTGCGTCGCGCCCGGTCTGCGCGAGGCGGAACGGCTGCTGCGCGTCAACCGGCCCTACACCGACGACGACCTGGACCGCGCCGTCGGCTGCCTCCACGACGTCCTGGCCCACGGGCCGCGCCCCCGCACGGAGCTCCACGCCGCGTGGGACAGAGCCGGGCTGATGGCCCCCCAGGGAGCGGGGTACCACCTGCTGCGGCACCAGGTCATGCGCGGCGCCGCCGTCCTCGGGCCGATCGTGGACGGCGACCAGCAGGTCGCCCTGGCGTCAACCTGGCTGCCGCCCGGCTCCGGCCTCGAGGACCGCTTCAACGGGGACCGGGACGCGGCGACGGCGGAGCTCCTGCGCCGCTACCTGACCTCGCACGGGCCCGCGACGCTGCGCGACTTCGCCTGGTGGACCAAGCTGCCGCTGGGCCAGGTCCGACGGGCCGCCGCCCTCATCCGCGACCAGGTCGACCAGGTCGACCAGGAGCGGTTCCAGCGTCCGGGGCTGGCCGACGAGATCCGCAAGGCTGGGCGTGCAGCGTCCAGGCCGCTGCTGCTGCCTGGCTTCGACGAGTTCCTCCTCGGCTACCAGGACCGCCTGTTCGCGGTCACCGAAGACCACCACCGCCGACTCGTCCCCGGCAACAACGGGATGTTCCAGAAGAGCGCGGTGAGCGGCGGCCGGGTCGTCGGGCTGTGGAAGCGGGGCGGCGCGGCGGGTCGCCGCCACCTCGACCTGACCGAGCTTGAGCCGCTCGCGCCCCGTACCCGCGCCCGCTTCGACACCCTGTTCGAGACTTTCCCGTTCCACACGCCGTGAACCCGACCCGGCCTGGCCTCGAGGCCCAGGCTGCTGATGCCGGCTCGCCGCGGCACAGCAGCGGACGGGGGGCTGGCGTGCCGGGCCGTACGGGCCGGCTGGGGCCTGGTGGGTCCGCTGCTGTGACAGGGCCGGTGCCCGGGCTCGTGGGCAGACCCGGTATTCCTCCTCCACGCCGGTCATGGTTGGCTGTTCCTGACACCTGCGACTCACGTACGAAGGACCTGCTCGATGAAGTGGCCCCCGTTCCCTCTCGGGAAGCGCAAGACGCGGGCGGCTGAGCCCGACCACGCTCCGACGAGGCCGAGTACGGCGTTGTCGGAACCATCTGAGCCGTGGCCGGACGGCGCAGGGTCGTCGGCAGAGGCTGGCTCCTCGGCGCCACCGGCCGGCTCCGGGTCCACCAGCCCGGCGGTCCAGACGGCCGAGGCAGGCAGGCGGGCAGGCTCCCCCGCGAGCCCGGCCGAGGCTGAGGAGCCGGCGAAACAGGCTCACCCGACCGAGGACGGGCCCGTACCCGAGGGCTCGGCGACCGGCGGCTCCGAGCCCGTCGAGTCGGGAGGCTTCCTGCTCGGGGCGATGTCGGCGGCGGACTGGGCGGCACAGGACTCGCAGGTGCAGGTCACGCCGGAGCCGTCGCCGCCGCCAGAGCCACAGACCAGCTCGGACGACGCGGAGCCGGGCAGCGCGCCGTCCGCTGGCTCGGGTACGGAGGGCGCGTCGGCCGACTCCGCTACGGACGAGACGGAGGCTGAGCCGGTGCCTGCGGGCGCGCCGTCTGGTGCGCCGGTGCCCGCGGAGGAGCCTGCGACAAGGCCGGACGAGCCGCCCGCTGAGCCCTCGGACCGGTCCTCCGCGGAGCCGGAGCCGGTCCCGCTCCTGGCAGAGGGGTCCTCGGACGAGCCTGACCAGGCAGAGTCCTCGCAGGCTGAGGCTGAGTCCTCAGACGGACCTGGGGCTGGGGCGGGGTCCGAGCCGGAGCCGGAGTCCTCACAGAGGCCACAGGCTGAGGCTGGCCCGGGCTCCCAGCCGGACGAGCCCGAGGCCTCCGACCCGGAGCCGTCCACCCAGCCCGAGGCCGCCCAGCCCGAGGCCACCGACCCCTCAGAGTCGTCCACCGAGGCTGCCGAGCCTCCGGAGTCGCCCACCGAGCCGGAGCCTGGGGCCGAGGCCCCTGACGAGCCCGAGGCCTCCGTACCCGAGCCGGAGGACGAGCCCGAGTGGCTGTCCGCCGGCAACGGCCTGCAGCTCGCCATCCGCGGGCACCGGATCGTCGCCCGTACGGCGAGCACCCGGGCCGAGCTGGCGGAGGTTCCGCGCGAGGTCTGGACCAGTACGGCCTGGGACCAGCTCAGCTCGGCCCGGGACTTCCTGGTCGAGCACGACCGCGAGGCCGGTCGTACGGTTGAGCGCTGGATGCTGCGCTCGCTGCCGGTGCCGCGGGTGCTGCTGGCCGAGGTCTGGGCCGACGAGGCCTGGCGCTCCTGGCTCACCAACCTCGTGGTCACCGGGGGCGGCGTGACCGGTGTGCTGCGCGACATCCCCGACGCCGAGTCCCTGCAGCTGATGGACGTTCACCGGGCCCTGGTGCGCTGCGACGCCGACCAGGTCTGCCTGCCGCACCCGGCGCTGCTGCCCGAGCTCGACCAGCTGCAGGTCCTGGCCAGCGCCCGCGGCTACCGGCAGCGTCTCGACCAGCTGCGCCGTACGGTGCACCGCCTGGACCCCGAGCAGGCCGGCTGGCGCTCGCTGCTGCAGTGGTCCGGCGCCCGCTTCTCGAAGCTCTCCCGGGGTCAGCAGCTGGCCGCCTCGCTCGGCTACCGGATCCGCGGTGGCTACGCCGAGTGCGTCGTGTACGAGGGGGGCGCCCGGGTCGTGGCCCGCTACTGGATCGGCGTCGAGCACAGTGACGACGAGACCTTCACCGCAGACCTGTGCTGGGAGCGCAACGGCCGGGTGGTCCCGGTAGGCCGGGTCGGGCCGGTCGCCTACTCCGAGGGAGTCCGGATGGCCTCCGCGATCTATGCCGGACGGGAGGCTAGCCGATGAGCAGTGACACGACGGTCGAGATGGGCGGGGTGTCCGCCGAGCCGGTCTCCGGGGCGACCAGCGTTCAGGCCCGCCGCTACACCCACCCGCAGGCTCCCTCCCGTACGGTCGTACGGCTGGTCGCCGAGGGCCTCGACACCAGCACCGACGCGGTCCTGGCCGCCCGCGGCTTCATCCCCGACGGGCACCGCGAGGTCGGGTACGGGCAGCGCCAGGGGCTCGGCTTCCCGGCCTGGCCGATCACCCAGCGCCCCGACAGCGCCGAGGCGGTGCTGGCCGCGCTGCCTGCCCTGGAGCGGGCCCGCGACCTGGCGGAGACCTTCCCGACCACGGCCGTCGAGGTGGTTGAGGGAGCCGCGGCGCGGCTGGGCGGCTCCTGCCCGGAGGCGGTCCCGACCCTGTACGAGGAGCTCGGCCGGACCTTCCTCGAGCTGGGCACCATCGCCGGCGCCACGCGGTGCTTCACCAAGGCCCGCGAGGCCGAGCGGGCGTACGGGCTGGCGGTGGACGAGGACCAGCACCGGTCGGTGCTGTGGGAGTTCGCCCTGGCCGGGGCGGTGAGCGGGGAGGAGCTGGGCGAGGAGTCGATCGCGCTGGCGGACCGGCTGCCGGAGGGGGCCCTGGAGGGCTTCGTGGAGCTCAACCGGGAGCGGGTGCGCTGCGGGCTGCGTCCGTACTCGGCGCTGCCCGGTGACCTGCACCACCTGGCGACCGAGGCGGGGGCTGACCCGGCCCGGGTCCTGGCCGACCTGCTGCGCGACATCGCTGCTCTGCCGGCCGTGGCCCGGGCCTCTGTCACCTTCTGGGCAGGCTGCGAGCCGGCGCTGGGGCTGCTCCTGGCCGACGGCGACGAGGTCGCCCGGGCTGTCCTCGACCTGGTCCCGGACGCGCTGCGCCCCTCCGGTGCCCTGCAGCCGTCGGGACCTGGCACTGTGCCTGACCAGGCCCCTGACTCCACCGCGGACCAGGTAGCCGACGAGCCGAGCGAGACCGACGAGCCGAGCGAGACGAACGAGCCGACCGAGACCGACGAGGCAGACCCAGCGAGCACAGCAGCGGACAGTCCGGGGGCGACGGATGACGGTCCCGGTCCGGACCTGGACGGCGCGGACGATCCCGGCACAGACGAGCCCAGTGCGGACGAGCCCAGTGCGGACGAGCCCGGCACAGACGAGCCCGGCACAGCGGTGGACGATCCTGGTGGGGACGCGTTAGCGGACAGTCCGGGTGCCGCGGGCGATGACTCCGGTCGCGACAGGCCCCGTACGGCAGCGGACAGCCCCCAGCCCCCCGACGACCCGCGAGCTGACCCGGCGCTCCCCCGGACGGGGGCGCGGGCCGGCTGGCCCACGGCTGCCCGCCTCGACCCGAAGCTCGAGAAGAACGTCTGGAACGTAGCGGAGCAGCTGAACGGCTCCATCACCTCCGGCGGCTGGGTCAACGACGAGGTATCGGTGCTGCTGCTGCGCCCCGAGACCGTGGCCCACGAGACCGCCCAGCCGTTCGCGGACCGGTCCGTGCTGGGGCGGTCTGCTGCGCTGCTGACCCTGCTGCTCGACTCCGGCCTCTACTCGCCGACAGGAGTCGCTCTGGTCGAGGACTACGAGGACCCGCGGGCGGTGGTGCCGACCCCCTGGGGCAACGCCGTCGGGGGCCGGTCCATCCTCTACCCCACGTACCAGCGCGACCGCGCCGGCCAGCGTCTGCGCTACGCCCGCGACGAGGGCGGGCAGGGTCCGCAGGGGACGGTCGACTCTGACGCCGGGAAGCAGTGGGTCGTGGTCCGGGCCTCCGGAGTCGCCGAGCCGGTGCTGCGGGAGATGCTCCAGGTCCTGCTCACCGAGGAGCCGCCAGCCTGGGACCCGAGCCGGGCGGAGCAGCTCGCGGCGGGCACCGGGTGGACCCGCGCGGCGGCCGCGTACTTCCTCGCGGGCACGCCGAGGCTCCGCGCCCCGGGGCGGCTCTTCCTGCCCAAGCAGGTACGCACCGGGATCGGCCTGTCGGTCACCGAGGCCCTCACCGCCCAGGACTTCTTCCAGCGGATGAGTGACGCCGAGCGCTACCGGCTGGTCGCCGCCGGCTGCGCCGACCCGGTCCGGACGGCTCGGGAGGGGATCGACATCGAGGCGGTCATCGAGGCCTGGCGGGCCGAGCACGGCGAACCGCTGGTGCTGCCCGACTGGCTGGTCACCGTGACCGAGAAGGCGCTGCCGCACCGGGGGGCGGGAATGCTCGCCCAGCTGCTCTCCGCGCCCTCGGTGGTGTCGCTGCCGATCTGGCTGTGGGCGGCGAGCCGGGTCCCCCGGACCGACCCGGTGGCCACGGTCCTGGCCGATGCGTACGAGCGGCTGCGCGACGAGGTGGCGGTACGCCCGGTCCAGTCGCCCGAGCTGGGGGCGAGGTCGCTGCTGGGGGCGAGGCCGAACCCGGAGCGCGGCAGCCGAGAGACCATCGGCGCCTGGACCTTCATCCGCGACCGCATCGACCGGGTGAGCTGGGACCCGCAGCAGGTGGTGGACTGGCACAAGGAGTACGAGCTCGTCGAGCAGCTGCCCGCGTACGGCAAGATCCGGTGGGCGGTTGCGCTGCTGACCGGGGCGTACGACGCGGTCGCCGAGGACCTGCGCTCCGGTCGCCCGGGCCACCCGAGCGACCCTCTGTCAAGCGCGCCCGAGGTGGTGGCCGCGGTGGTTGAGCAGCTCGGGGTGCCCGAGCCGTCGGCTCGCTACTGGCTGCAGCTGCTGGCCCTGATCGACCCGACCGACGCCAATCTCGTCCAGTGGAACCAGTGGCGCAAGAGGCAGCGCGACGCCGCCGCGGCCCCGCTGCTGGACACCGGTCTGGTGGTGGTCGACAAGCGCCCTCGTGCCGGGCGGAGGCTCTTCATCCGGGGCCCGTGGGTCTCGACCACCGCCCCGCACCTGCCGTTCGAGGCCTGGAAGGCACCCTTGTACGGGCTCTCGGCCCGGACGAACACCACGCCGCCAATGGACCTGGCGGTGCCGGTTACCCCGATGGGCGAGCACTTCGAGGCCGCCTGGAAGCGCTACCTCACCGACCCGCCGCGCTGAGCAGGGCGCGCTTGCTGCACCGGGTACCGGGCGCTGTGCTGGGTGCCGCAGCACCGGCAGCCCAGCAGTGACGGCAGTCTGCCCAGACGAGACCTGGTGCCGGGGCCCGGAGGCGCTCGCGGGCGGACGGCTGACACCTGCGCCTCGGTAGACTGACCCGCAAGCGGGGAGGAGTCGGATGACCGTCTTTCTGATCATCGGCGGAGTGGGCGTAGCACTGCTGCTGTTCACCCTCCTGCTAGGGGAGCTGTTTGACGGACTGCTCGACGCCCTGGGCGGCGGCGACTGGTTCTCCGGCTCGTCGCTCGCAGCCTTCGTCGGAGCCCTCGGCTTCGGCGGGGCCATCATCTACGAGGTCACCGGCAACCTGACCCTGGCCGTCATCGGCGGGATCATCCTCGGCCTGGGGCTGGGCTTCCTGATCGGGTACGCCGTGCTCCGGCTGCGCCGCTCCCAGGACGGCGCCGCACCGACCTCCGAAGGACTGCTCGACCGGGTCGGCGTCGTGATCTCCGACATCCCCTCCCAGGGGATGGGCGAGATCCGGGTCCTCCAGGACGGCCACATGACCAAGCTGTACGCGCGTGCGCCCGAGCCGCTGCCGGCGGGAACCCAGGTGACCATCACCGACGTCCTCAGTGCGACCTCAGTGAAGGTCATCCCCACGTACAGGTAGTCCCAACAACCACTCGACAAGGAGCATCGTGCCCGAGCTGCCCGTCATTGTGATTGCCGTCCTCGGCATCATCGTCCTCTTAGTGCTGGGGGTGCTGGTCGTCGTCTCCCGGTGGCGCGTCGCCGGACCCAACGAGGCCTTCATCATCACCGGAGCCAAGGGCAAGGAGGTCCGGACCGGGACCGGCATGACCCAGGACCTGTCCGGCCAGAAGGTCGTCATGGGCGGCAAGGTCTTCCTCGTCCCGTTCATTCAGCGGCTGCACATCCTTGACCTGTCCAGCCGGCGGATCCCGGTCCAGATCCGGGGCGCCGTCTCCGGCCAGGGCGTCAAGCTCAACCTGGACGGGGTCGCGATCGTCAAGGTCGGCGGCAACGAGGACCAGGTCCGGGCCGCCGCGCAGCGCTTCCTCACCCAGCAGGACCAGATCGAGCCGTTCACCCAGGAGGTTCTCGCCGGTGCCCTGCGCTCGATTGTCGGCTCGATGTCGGTCGAGCAGATCATCCGGGACCGGGCCGCCTTCGCGCAGCGGGTCGCCGAGGAGTCCGAGGCCTCGCTGACCGGCCAGGGCCTCAACCTCGACACCTTCCAGATCCAGGACATCACCGACGACGGCTCGTACCTGTCGGACCTGGGCCGTCCCGAGTCGGCCCGGGTGCAGCAGCTGGCCGCGGTCGCCGAGGCCGCCTCGCTGCAGGCCTCCGAGCAGGCCCGCCTGGCCGCCGAGCAGCAGGTCGCGATCGCGCACCGGGAGCTGATGCTGAAGCAGGCCGAGATCAAGGCCGAGACCGACGCCGCCGCCGCCCAGGCCGCTGCCGCCGGGCCGCTGTCCCAGGCCGACCGGGACCAGGCGATTCTGACCGAGCAGGAGAAGGTCGCCGTACGGCAGGCAGCGCTGAAGGACCGCCAGCTCGACACCGAGGTCCGCAAGCCGGCCGACGCCGAGCGGTACCGGGTCGAGACCGAGGCTGCCGCTGCCCGGCAGAAGGCGATCCTGACCGCTGAGGCGAACAAGGCCGCCCAGATCGCCTCGGCCGAGGCCGAGGCCGAGACCTCCCGGCTCACCGGTGAGGGCGACAAGTCCCGCCGCGCCGCCCTGGCCGAGGCGCTGGCGATCGAGGGCGCCAAGGCCGGTGAGGCCGAGAAGGCCCGCCGTATCGCCGAGGCTGACGCGGTACGGGCCGAGGGCGAGGCGCAGGCCGCCGCGATCTTGGCCAAGGGCGAGGCCGAGGCCGAGGCGATGCAGAAGAAGGCTGACGCGTACGCCCGGTACAACAACGCCGCCGTGCTGGAGATGCTGGTCGGCGTGCTGCCGGCGATGGCCCACGAGGTCGCCAGCCCGATGTCGAACATCGAGAAGCTGACCGTGATCTCGGCCGACGGCGCCCACGAGCTGCCGAAGCAGGTCGGGACCAACCTGGTCCAGGTGCTGGAGATGCTGAAGAACACCACCGGTGTCGACCTGCAGGCCCTGGCCCAGAAGTACGCCCCGTCTGACGACGAGCCGGCTCCGACCCGCGCGGTCGAGAGCTAAGACCCCTGCCACGACGCCGGGCGAGCAGCGGCTCGCCCGGCGTCGTGCTGTCCCGGCACGGGTGCTGTCTTGGCGCGGCCTGAGTCCCGCCGCAGACGACCAGCGCTGCCGGACCGTCCGCGGCCTTCCTGGCTGCACAGCAGCGGACGTTGAGTGCTCTCCCGCGCAGCTCTGGGGGCAGACGTGGAGGTTCGGACCGCTGCAGTGCGCGGGCCTGGCGCGAGCCGGGCTGGGAGCGGGCGACTCGGACCAGGCTGCACGGCACGAGGTGCGGCGGCGCCACGACCCCAGGTGTGCAGGACCTGCAGCGGCCGGCTCAGGCCGGGCAGAGCACGACCTCAGAAGGGGCGTGACCTCAGAAGGGACGTGACCTCAGAAGGGCCTGCCGGCGCGCGGCCCGGCTCAGGAGGGCAGAGCCGAGGAAGGCAGGGCCTGCCGGAGCGCGGCGGCCTGAGCAGCCACCTCCTCGGCGGCGGCCGGCTGCCCGACCTGCTGGTACTCGGCCACGGACGCGTCGAGCTCGGCCAGGTGGGCGGCGATGATGGCCCGTACCTCAGCCTCGCTGAGCTCGCGGCGTGGGGCGTCAGCGGCCCCAGCCCCGACCTTGGCCTGCTCGACTGCCCCGGCCGACTCCTCGCTGGGGACGGCCTCAGCGTTGGCGACGGCGGCCAGCGCGGAGCGGCAGGCGACGACGGTGACCTGGTCGCGCCGCTTGCGGGCGGACATCATCTCCCGGCGCAGAGAGTCCATCAGGGCCGTACTCATCGCGCCAGAGTAGCCGGCTCCCGGCAGAGCATCCAGCTTTCGTTGGGTACGCAGAGCCCGCACCCCGCCGAGCCTGGCTACTGTACGGGCTGCTCCAGAACGCCCGCCAGTGGAGCCTCGGCACATCTATCTGCGAGAATCTGGGATCAGAGCTAGAGATCGGAATAGGGTCTCATCGTCGCTGTGTCCTCGGAGCGTGGTGCGCAGGGGCCGGCGCCTCCCTTGAGCGTGACGCGCACGGTGACATCCGCGGGCTGAACGTCCAGCCACATGATCCGGCTTCGAGAAGATGGCGACAGGAGGTAGACAGGACAGTCTCAGGAAGTCTTCCTTCTGAGCAAGACTCACGAAGACAGTGTCATCGACGGGTTCTCGGTCCGCTGGTGCGCGTCGATCCGCCCCGCTCCGCGCAGGCCGCCCGGCTGCAGCAGTGTGGTCTGCGTCCGGCAGCCGAGGTCGCGGCGGGGAGACTTACCCGGCGCGCGATCCCTGCCAGAGGGAGACAATGACGACAGGGAGGAGAGCATGGCCAGGTTCGGAGCACCGCTCAGGAAGCCCTCTCGCGAGTCCGCGGAGAACCGGGCCTGCTGGCTGGCCAGGCTCTTGCAGCGTACGAGCCTCCGGACGCACCTCCCGTGGGTCCTGATGGTCCTGCTCGTTCTGGCCTGTCTGGCCGTCGACCAGGAAACCAATGAGTACCTGCCGCCGGTGAACCAGGTACGGCTGCTGCTGGACCTGCTGGTGGGGGCCGGGGCCGTGGTCGCGGTCCGGCGGCCGACGCTGCTGCTCGGTGCTGCCACGGCAGCCGTCAGCGTCGGCGTCTCGGTTGCGCTGGCCGCCCCGGGAGGCGGTCCTGCGCCCGGCTCGGCCGAGGTGCTGGGCCAGCTGGTCATCGTGTGCGCCGGACTGCGCTACCTCCGCCCGGTGCCCGCGCTGGCGCTGGCGGTCATGATGACGGGATCGGTGACGACGGTGGGCCTGCTCCGGGTGGCTCCCGGTGCCGATCCGGCCAGCACAGTGGGCGATGTCATGGTGATGGTCCTGGTGGCCGCGGTTCTGGGACTGCTGTGGCGGACCGTTGCCACGGAGAGGCTGCGGGCCGCGCAGGAGGCACGGACAGAGGAGCGACTGGCCCTCTCACGTGACCTGCACGACTCCCTGGCCTCCCAGCTCACCGGACTGTCCATGAACCTGCAGGCGATCCGGGTGCTCAAGGTGACTGACGTGTCCCGGCTGATGGAGGCCGTCTCCGAGCTCGAGCTGCAGTCGCAGCTGGTGATGGACACCCTGAAGGAGCTCGTCCTCTCGCTGCGCGACGACCCCTCGGCCGGCCAGCCGAGCCCCGACGGACTGCAACGAGCTCTCGACACAGCCGTGACGACCCACCCACTGGCCGTACTGGACTCCCGGCTACCGCCCGACGAGCAGTACCCAGCCGAGACGGTCGCAGCCGCGGAAGCCGTCGTCCGGGAGGCACTGGTCAACTGCCGTCGGCATGCCTCAGGGGCGACCCAGGTACGGGTGACAGCCCGCCGGCTCGGCGACCAGCTGGAGCTCGTGGTCGACGACGACGCCGACACCCCGTCGAGCTTCTCTGACGGCTCACACTACGGGCTGATCGGCCTGTCAGAACGCGTTACGCTAGCCGGGGGGCAGCTGGAGTCGGGTCCGTTGCCGGAGGGCGGGTGGAGGCTGCGGGCCTGCCTGCCGGCCTCGGACGGAGGGAAGCGCTCATGACCATTCGGGTCCTGCTGGCCGAGGACGAGGCCATGGTGCGGCGCGGGCTTCAGCTGATCCTTGACGCCGCCCCGGGCATTGCGGTGGTGGCCGAGGCAGCCCGGGGAGACGAGGTGCTCGGGCTGGTCCAGCTCCACCAGCCCGACGTGTGCGTGCTCGACATCCGGATGCCCGGCCTGGACGGGATCGAGGTCACCCGTCGGCTGCAGCGGCTGCCGTCGCCGCCGCGGGTGCTGCTGTGCACCACGTTCGAGGATGACGAGTACCTCGACCAGGGGCTGCGGGCCGGCGCCACCGGCTACCTGGTGAAGGACGGCGGGCCGGAGCTGCTGGTGGCCGGGGTCCGGGCAGCGGCCGAGGGGCAGTCTCTGCTCGCCCCCCAGCTGGCGAAGCACATCGTCGCCGACTACCTGGAGCAGCGGAGCCGCCCGCTGACGGCCACGGTCCCGCTCTCCCAGCGGGAGCTCGCCATCGCCCGGGGAGTCGGCAACGGGATGACGAACCAGGAGCTGGCGGCGGCCGAGCACGTGGCCGTGTCGACGATCAAGACCCAGCTCCGGTCGGTCCAGCGCAAGCTGGGAGCACGCAACCGGGTCGAGGTCGCGATCTGGGCCCACGAGCACCTGTCATCCGAGTAGACGCCCAGCCGGGCCGTCCACAGCCCTCCTTCCCGCAGGCCCACCGGCGGAGCCGCAACACCCCACCTCTGCCACTGGGGCTCCCCCCGCAGGCCGGCGGAGCCCGACCGGGTTCCACGAGCTGGACGAGCTGACGGGCCGCTGCGCACACCGGCGGGCGGAGCGGAGCCGCTGCCCGTACCCTGACCGGGCTGCTGCGGGGCCTGCCCGCTGCTGTGCTGGCTGGTCGGCTGGTTCTTGCGGGCCGATCGAGGGTCAGCAGCTCCACCCACAGCGCACGGCCCCGCGAAGATCAACCTCTAGGGGGAAGCCGGGGCAGGGCAAGGACTCCTACGTTTCACGGCATGGTCTTCGTTGACGTCGAGGCTCAGCAGCGCACCAGAGCCGCCCACAGCACTGTCCTGGAAGCACGCAACCTGGAGTACGCGTACGGGCCGACGCCTGCGCTGAACGGTGTCTCGCTCGGAGTCGGGTTCTCCGACTGCGTCGCGATCATGGGCCCGTCCGGCTCGGGCAAGTCCACCCTGCTCCACTGCCTGGCCGGGATCCTGCCCCCTCGTCGAGGTGAGGTCTGGTTTCAGGGGGAGCGGATCGACCGCCTCAGCGAGGCGGAGCGGACCCGCCTGCGCCGTACGGCCTTTGGCTTCGTCTTCCAGTTCGGCCAGCTGCTCCCCGAGCTCACCGCCCAGGAGAACGTGGCCCTGCCGCTGCTGCTGGCCGGCGCGTCGTCGCGCGACGCCAGCCCGCGGGCCGACCGGTGGCTGGCGGCGCTCGGCCTGGCCGACCTCGGGGGCCGCCGGCCCGGTGAGCTCTCTGGAGGCCAGGCGCAGCGGGTCGCGATCGCCCGGGCGCTGGTGCACGAGCCGCAGGTGGTCTTCGCCGACGAGCCGACCGGAGCCCTCGACAGCCACACCGCCGTGGAGGTCCTGGCCCAGCTCACCACCGAGGTCCGCAGCTGCGGGGCGGCCCTGGTCGTCGTCACCCACGACCCGGTCGTGGCCCAGCAGTGCGACCGTACGGTGTCGGTGATCGACGGGCGGCTGGCCACGGGGAGGACCCCGCGGTGAGCGCGGTCCGGATCGGGTGGCGGCTGCTGCGCCAGGGTGAGGCCGGAGACCGGCTGGTGGTGCTGCTGTCTCTGATCGCCGTCACCGTGGCCACCCTCGTGCTGTTCTCGGTTCTTGCGGTCAACAACGCCCTGACGGTACGCGCCGAGCGGGGCGCCTGGCTGCACCCGACTCCGGCTAGCGGAAACGCCTTCGGCAGGCTGGCGGTGCAGACATTCTTCGTCGACGAGCAGCCGGTGGTCGTGGCCGACCTGGCCCGGCTCCGTACGGACGCGCCGGCACCGCCGGGCCTGGCGAGCTTCCCGGAGCCGGGGACCGCGTACGCCTCACCCCGGCTGCGCGAGCTGCTGCAGAGTGCCTCGCCTCAGACCGCCACCATGCTCCTCGGTGGCGCTGCGCTCCAGCCGCAGCCGGTGGGCGATGCCGCTCTGGGGCACCCCGGGCAGCTGCTGCTGGTGCGCGGGCAGGACCCCGGATCGGCCCTGGTGCAGGTCGAGCGGAAGGGCGATCCCCGTCGCGACGGAGACATCGTGAGCCCGGTCCCGATCGACCGGTACCGCCACGAGGTCGTGGACTTCACCCCCGACGCCATGTACGTGGGGCTCGGGCAGGTCGCCACGCTGCTGGTCGCGGTCCCGCTCCTGGTGCTGGGCAGCACCGCCGGCCGGCTCGGGATCGCACGCCGCGACCGGCGGCTGGCCACCCTGCGTCTGCTAGGGGCGACACCGATGCAGGTGACATGCATGACGCTGGTCGAGACCATCGTGGTCGCGGCCGCGGGGACCCTGCTCGGCCTGCTCGGGCACTGGCTGGCGCTGGTCCCGGGGTCCAGGCTGTCCGTCGGCGGCGGGCCGTTCTTCGTGACCGACCTGCAGCTGCCGGCGGCGCAGCTGGCGCTGCTGGTGGTGGCCTGCCCGGTCGCGGTTGGTATCAGCGGGCTGAGCGGCATGCTGGCGCTCACCATCAGCCCTCTCGGGGTCGCCCGGCGTCACACCCCTCCCGGGCTCAGCGTGGCCCGGGTGGTGGTGATGGCCTTGGCCGTGATCGGGTACGCGTACGTCACGCTGGGCGCTGACTCCTCGCTGAGCTCGGTCATCGCGGCCCTCGGGGCGATGTTCGTCGCCTTGTCGGTCGTCGGTCCCTGGTGCGTGGCGGTCCTGGGTCGGCTTCTGGTCCGCCCGTCGGCCTCCGTCGTACGGCTGCTGGTCGGGCGCCGGCTGCTGGATGACCCGCGCGGGATCTGGCGGACCGTCGGCGGGCTGACCATGGCCCTGTTCGTTGCCGGCTTCCTCGCCCCCTACCCCGTAGCGAGCGCGGCCTCGGCGGCGGGAGGTGAGACCCGGGTCCTGCTCGCGGCGCCGGCTCAGCAGGTCGACACCGTCGCCGCGACCGCCCAGCTGCGGCTGGCCCAGGCTGGGCTCCGGGCCAGCGTCGCCACTCCCGAGGACCCCCTGGTCGGCCTGCCCCCCGACGGCCGGCTGGTGGAGGTACGGGTCGCCAGCCCGGCCATCGCTGAGCAGGTGAAGCCCCTGCTGGCGGACCTCTCCCCCCAGCAGCCGCCGGTCACTGACCGGGACACCGCCTGGCGTGACGCCCAGTTCTCGCAGGACTACCGCACCTTCGGCTTCCTGGTGCTCATGACCACCTTCCTGGTCGCCGCCGCGTCCACCGTGATCACGACCGCGGCCAGCGTTCTCGACCGGCGCCAGGTGATCGGGCTGCTGTACCTGGCGGGCACCCCGCCCGAGGTCTTCCAGCGGGTGAACCGCTCCCAGCTGCTGGTCCCGCTCGGGGTCGGGGGCGGCCTGGGCCTTCTCGGTGGTCTTGGCTGCGCCGCCCCGTACAGCTGGGTCAGCGGAGCCCCGTTCGAGGCCCAGGGGCTGATCACCCTGACCGTCTGCCTTGCCGCCGGCCTGCTGTCTGTGCTGGGGGCTGTGACGATGTCCAGCCCGCTCGTAGAGCGGGTCTGCCACCGCCCAGGAGCGGCCCTGCGTGAGATCCAGGCCTGACTACCGGCCGCCCGGCGGCACCAGACCGGCCCCAGAGGACATGTGGAGCCAAGAACCCAGCGAGACCCAGAGAGGAGGTTGTCAGAGCAGTTCGTCAAGCAAGTCCAATCGAAAGGAAACCCCCATGTCTAAGTTCATCTTCCGTGAGACCGATGCCACGACCACCCGCAGCGTGAGCCACCTCGACGCCGAAACGGCGCCTCCGCTCGAGTGCTGCGGCTGCCCGGACGACAACCGCTGCCGTGCCTACTGCGTGCGCTACTACCGGGCCCGTGGTGGGTACTGCGAAGGGTTCCTCGACCTGCGGTGCGTGTGCCTCTGGTAGCACGAGCAGGGTGGGCCGCCAGGGGCGGCCCACCCGTCCCAGTCGAGGATGATGCCCCATGTCTACACACCTTTCGCCGGCGTCAGCTGCCGACGTCCGTCCGACCACAGCCCGTGAGTCCTCATACCTGGTTCCGGAGCCCGGTGGCTGGACAACGCGCCCCAGCATCCCCGACCGGCACGGACGCCCCGTTCAGCTGGCCTGGCTGCTGGGTCTGACCTGCATGGTCAGGATGCCACCGACAAGCACGCTCTACGCCGGGGTTCTGCGGGTGCCTCCGCTGTCCACCGTCGAGCTGGAGGCCGGTGAGCCTAGGATCTCGCTGGACCTCACCCAGCTGCACGGCAGCGACCAGAGCGCTGACCCAGCTCAGGCGCTGCGACGCTGGTGCGGCGAGGTGCCTTCAGACGCGGCCGTGCTCGACGACGGCACCATGGCAGCCGCCGCTGTCGCCTCGCTGTGCAGCGGACCTCGGCACGACCTTCCGGCCTCCGGGCTTAGCGACCTCTCCGACCCCGTCGACACAGACCGGGCAGGGCTGCCCGTCCTCCCTGGCCACGGCAGCACCGCACGGTCGGGACTGATCCACGCCACCATCCCCGAGCCCGCTGTCTGGGCTGGTGGGCTGCGCGCGGTCCTGGCGCTGGGGCGTGAGGAGGTGGGCCGGCTGGCCGACTCGCTGCCCCCGCAGGACCTAGTCGGCTGGGAGATGGACCTGCCGATACCGCAGCACAAGGGCATCCGGTCGTGGTTCCGCAAGAAGAGGGTGCAGGAGCCATATCACGAAACCGGGCGCCTGTCGGTGCCACTGCCACCATGGTTCGCGGTGGAGGCACTGGACATGCTGCACGCCGCAGGGGTCGCCAGCAACGCCAGCTGGGGCCAGTGGTTCGATCAGGCCTCACCCCGAGAGGGCCGGATCGGGTGGGCCCTGACCGACCCGGAGCAGGACGGGCTGCTGGGGCTGCTGCAGCCCAGCCGCGACCCGGACCTGGTGCGCGCAGCAGTCGCGGCGCCGCCCCGGACCCGGGCCAGGGTGGTGGACGGGTCACTGTTCGACCACTGGGTCCTGCGGACCCTGGCTGCTGGTCACGGCGTGGTTGACGAGGAGGCTCTGGTGCGGCGCCAGATCGTGCAGACGGTGGTGCGGGGCCGGGACGCGATCCGTACCGCACTTCGCAACGGCTGGTTCAGTGACCACGGCCTGATCTACCAGGAAGGGCTCGACGACCTTCTGTCGAACCCCTTCACCACCGTTGAGCTGGCTCAACCACTGCTGCGAACGGTCCGCCTGGACAGCTGGCTGCAGGCCCACGACCCGGAGATCGTGAAATGAGAGCCCCGTACGTTCTGAAGCGCCTCCAGCACGGCGGGGCGCTGGTCATCCACACGGCAGAGCTCACCTGGAGCGAAGTGAGCGACGAGGCGGCAGACCTGCTGGAGAGCCCGCCCGCTGACCGGCCAACAGACCCAGAAGTCGACGAGTTCCTGCGTACAGCAGCCCAGATGGGCTGGATTGAGGAGGTTCGGGCATATGAGTGCTGAGGAGCTGGTCCTGGTCGTTCTTGCGACCTTTCTCATGGCGACCGCGGGGGTGAAGATCCTGGCACTGGGACGCGGCTGGATCCTGTGGCCATCAGGCCCCAACCTGCTGCTCTTCCACGTGTCGGCCCGCCTAGCCATCGCGGCCGAGCTGGTGGCGGGCGTCCTGCCCCTCGTCCTGCCCTGGCCGCGGGTCACTGCCGGGCTGCTGGCCGCCCTGTACGCGGTCATCACCGTGGGTGCTCAGACACTGCACGGGCGGGAGTGTGCCTGCTTTGGAGTCCGGGGCATGAAGGTCGGCTGGGCGCACATCCTGGGGTGTGCCGGGGCGGCCGTGGTGGCCGCAGGGGTGGCCCTGCGGACCGTCACCCCCGCTCCCTGGAGCGTACTGGGGCCGGTCTGGGCAGGATCCGTGGTCGTCTGGGCCGGAGGGCTGCTGCTGGGAGGGCGGATCCTGCAGAGCCGCGTGGACCCGTCGGCTGGCGGGTGCCTGGAGCGAGCCCGCCGGCTGCAGGTCTTCACGCTTGCTGACTGCTCCGCCTGCACTGCACTGAAGCTCTTGTCAGGGGCGGCTGAGGATCCGAGCGTCGACTGGTACGTGGTAGGTGAGGACACTCTGACAGCGCAGCAGACCGCGGCGACCCAGGGCGCGCAGTACCCGAGCCTGCTGGCAGTGGACGCCCTCGGCGAGCCCGTCTGCCCTCGCCAGGAGGGCCTGCCCGACTGCCAGCGCACCCTGACGGAGTTCCGGCGTCGGGAGCGGGCTGTCAGTGGCTAGCGCCGCCCTGGTCGCGCCAGGGCGGGTGGCCGCAGGGCCCGTCCCGTGGCGACGTGTCTGGGCGGTTCTGCGTCCGGACCGGTTCAAGCTGGTCGTCCTGGTGACCCTGACCGGACTCGCGTCCGTCTCAGCGGTTCTCCCGGCCTTCATCACCGTGCGGATCGTGGATGACGGGATCAGCCGGGGCGATGCCCGTACGGTGTCGATGTGGGGTGCAGCCGGTGTCGGCGTCGCGGCCGGTCTGGCGGGGCTGCGGTACGCACAGCAGTGGCTGGCCAACCGGATCAGCCTGGACCAGTTGTGCCGGATGCGGCGAGCAGCCTTCGAGAAGATCATGAGACTGCCCCTGGGCTACCTTGAACGGACGCCGACTGGGGAGACCATCTCGCGCACCGTGACCGACCCGGTCGAGGCCCAGCAGCTGGCGGGTCAGGTCCTGCCGCAGATGGTGGGAGTTGTGGTCTCGTTCCTTAGCATCGGCAGCGCGATGGTGACTATCTCGTGGCAGGTGACAGTCGCGGCCCTGGTGCTGGCCCCGGCCGTCCTGGTCCCGGCGGCGCTGGTCGGCCGCCGGCTGCAGAGTCTGAACCACCAGCAGATGGCGAACGCCGGCGACGTGATCACCGTGATTGAGGAACGCGCCTCGGCCCCAGGTGCGCGGCTGTGCCGGCTGTACTCGACCCCCGAGGCGCAGCTGCGGGTCTTCGACCGGGAGAACGAGATCAGCCGGGACCTGGGCCTGGCGCTGTTCCGCTCGGCCGGAGTCTACTCGGCGGCACTCGGGCTTCTGGGGGCTGTAGCCGTCGTGATGGTCTACTGGATGGGAGGACTGCAGGCCCTAGAGCACCGCACCAGTGTCGGTGAGGTGGTCGCGATGTCGGTACTCGTTACCCAGCTGTACGCCCCGATCACGGCCCTGGCAGGGGTACGCATGGACCTGATCGCCTGCAGCGCCAGCTTCCAGCGCCACCTGGCGTTCCTGGACGAGCCGGAGGAGCTCAGCGACGCACCGACCACGCGGGCCATCACGGTTCCCGAGCCGGGCCTCGCTCGCCGAGGGATACCGGCGCCGCCAGCGATGGTCGTGGTCGACCACCTGTCGGTGCCCGGGGACGCGGGCGACCGGTTGCACGAGGTGTCGTTCGAGCTGAGTCCCGGCGGGCGGCTAGCGCTGGTCGGGCCGTCCGGCGCCGGGAAGTCGAGCCTGCTGGATGTCCTCGCCGGAGTCCTGGAACCTTCTCAGGGCAGCGTGTGGGTGGCTGGGGAGCCGCTGTCGGCCGTACGCGGGGCTGCGCCGAGGCGGATCGGGCTGCTGGCTCAGGACTGCCACTTCTTCCACGAGAGCGTCGCTGACAACCTGCGGATCGCGGCGCCCAGCGCCACCGATGAGGACCTAGAGCGCGCCTGCCGCCAGGCGAATGTCTGGGAGACGGTGCAGGGTCTGCCGCAGGGCCTGGACACCAGTATGGGCGACCACGGCGGACGGCTCTCGGGTGGCGAGCGTCAGCGACTCGCCATGGCCAGGATTCTCCTGCTCGACCCGAGCGTGATCCTCCTCGACGAGCCGACCGCACACCTCGACCCCGAGGCCGCCGACTACTTCCTGAAGACGCTCCAGAGCGCGCTGCGGGGACGTACGGTGATCATGTCCACCCACCGGCTCGACGCAGTTCAGGACTTCGACCAGATTCTGGTGGTTTCCGACGGTCGGATCGTGGCTCGCGGCGACCACCTGACCCTGCTCCGGCGCGATGGTTGGTACGCCCAGCAGGTACGGGCAGGACAGGTTCCCGAGGGGACGAGGGCTGCGCGATGACTAGGGTGAGGACCGGGCGTGGGCTGTGGTCGCAGGAAATCCGGCTCTGGGCGGCCCCGACGGGCGGCCAGGCACTGGTTCACCGTGCGCCGTCTTTTCCGCCCCGGATGGTCGCGGCAGGCTCGCTGATGCGCTGGGGGCGCTGGGTGTTCGACCTGGACCGCTGCGAGACCCAGGCTGGCCGGCTGTCCCAGGGCACCGTGTTCCTGTGCGGGTCGGCAGCCCGGCCGCGGGTGCTGCAGCGGGATGCGCTGGCGGCGGCCGCCTGGTGCCCCGACGGAACGAGGCTGGCCACAGTCAGCCAGGCGGGTCGGGTCCAGGTCTTCGCGGCCACGGGGGAGCCGCTGGAGCAGGGGCCGGGGCTGGTGCGGTCGCTGATCGGGTCCCGGGGGCAGGAGGTGGATGGTGGCCTGGAGTGGACACGGTCCGGCCTGACGCTGCTCACCCGTCACGGGCAGCCTCCGGCGGTCCTGGCTTATGACCAGGCCGGTCGGGGGTGGTCGGCCCGCCAGGTGAGCGACCTGCACCAGGCGGCCCGCTGCGACCTGGTTGAGGTCCGGACCGGTTCTCGGGCTGTGCTGGCCGACGGGGTCGCGGCAGTGTCGTACACCGCCGCTGCGGACGGCTCCCTGAGCCTGCTGGGTGCCGCAGGCGGACCCCAGCAGCTGGAGGCGTTCCTGGAGCACGACCTGGTCGAGTACTGGCTCTTCCACCACGAGGGACATCAGACGTGGAGCGAGGAGATCGGGCAGCTGCCCCGGGGGTCGGTCGTGGTGACCGCGGACGGCACGGGTCACGCCTCGGTCCTGTACCTGGAGGACTGCGGCACCCGGACGCGGCTCTGGGACGCGGTCTCGGGAGCGGAGATCATGACAGTCGCTGGCCAGCTCCGCTCCGTGGCCGGGGACCCCCGCGGACCGTGGGCCTACCTGACCCGGGAGTCGGTCAGCACCGTGTATCTCAATGGGCACCCTACCGATCTGGAGCGCCCAGTCCGCCGGATCAGCCTGCTGCCAGGCGCACCAGTGCCCACAGTCGAGGTCGAGCTGGCTCCCCACCGGGAGACGGTCCTCCTGAAGCTCTCCGACGCTCCGGTGCCAGCAGCAGGGCTCCGGCTGGTCGAGCAGGCGGAAGGCTGGGAGCTGGTCTGGCCGAGCGCCGAGGTGGGCCGGCTCAGCAACCGGCACCACGGTGGCGAGAGTCGTTCGGCGGTTCGCCGGCAGGAGGTCATCCTGCCTGGCGGAGGACATCTCCAGCTGACCCGGGCGGTGGTCGGAGGCGACGGGTCGCCGCTGGTCTGGATCGAGCCGCTCGCTGCTGAGAGTCTGGCCGGTTCGGGCGAGGGCGAGACCGTCGAGCATCTGGACCTGCTCCCGGGCAGCCCCGAGTGGAACCACTCCCAGGACCGCCCGGTGGGTCGCCTGATGCTCCCGATGGGGTGGACCGAGAACGTTACCTTCCAGCAGCTGCTCGCGACGGTGCACGAGCACCTCGCCCAGGCGGCTGACTGGCTCGCGGTGCACCTGGGAGCCCCGGGCCTGGCGCTGGGAGGGCACAGCTTCGGAGCCTCGATCGCCGTCCTAGCCGCGACCCTCGAGCTTCCGACCACTTGTGTGATCGCCCGCAGTGGCGCGTACGACCGCAATCTCACTCCCCTCGGTTTTCAGTTCGAGGCCCGGTCGGCCGCTGAGGCACCTGACATCTACGCCGGTCTGACTCTCGTGGGCAGGCCCGGTCAGGTCAGGGCACCCGTGCTGCTGGTCCACGGGCTCGCCGACGAGAACCTCTCGACCCCGCCCATCGGCTCCCGGGCGATGTTTGAGTGGCTCAGCGGGTCCGGGGCGCAGGCGCGGCTGCTGGAGCTCCCCGGAGAACGGCACGAGCTGGTCAGCAGGTCAGCCATCCGGGCCGTCCGAGAGGAGGAGCGGTCCTGGCTCCGTCACTGGCAGAACAAGGGAGAACGAGCATGAGCACGGATGTTGACCGCTGGGTGTCGGCCGGTGAGCGGGCGGTGACCCGGTCCCGCGAGAAGCAGGCCCCGATCTTCGAGAAGGTCTCCGCAGCGAGGTCCTCGCAGCGCGTGGCGGCCCTGGTCCCCGTGCTGCGGGAGCGGTGGCGCAAGGAGCACCCGGACGACGAGGGCGGGATGGCGGAGAACGTCTTTCTGACCGCTGCCCTGCGTGCGGCTGGGGCGCCGGCAGCGCTGCGGCTGGGCCGCGAGGCGGCGCCGCCAGCGCGGGCGGCTCACTACCTGAGCTGGGTCGAGTGCGACGGGCAGGTGGTCTCGACGGGAGCACCGGTGCAGGAGCTGTACGAGGTTGTGCTGTCCTTGCCGGGCTGACCGGATGCCTTCGGCAGGTCCCACTGGGACCGGCATTCACCAGGCGCCGCCGCGACGGTGACGCAGGGCACGCCGGTCTTCGGCGACATCGCGGTGGACCAGGGCGGCTCCAGAGCACCAACGGACCCACGTGAGTCCAAGGGCGTCCGTGCTGCCCTGGTCTGCCCGCTGCTCTGCGGCGGCCCCGATCTGCGGCTGTCTGGGCGTCAGGCGCTGCCGGAGAGCTCGGTCGAGAAAAGTGGGTCTCGGGTGCAGTCTGGGGCCTGGCCCAGGCGTTCTTCAGAGCACGGAGAATCTACGGAAGGGGCGGGATGCTGGTTGCTTCGTTCGTCTGGTGCGGCCGCGAGGACCGGATGCCCGCCCCCACTCAGAGGAGGCACCTCGATGTCCGATGACCTCGACCCTGGCGCCCGTGGGCTGCGCGTCCAGCCGTACGGGCACAGCAGCGGACCGAGCGGCTCGGGCGGCCCGCTGACCCGGCGGCGCGCCCGGCTTTCGACCGCAGCTCTGTCCGGCGCGGTGGCGCTGGCCCTGGCTACGGCCGGGTGCAACCCGTTAGCGTCCGGGCAGGCCAGTCCGTCCGCTGGGTCGTCGACCGTGACCCCCTCGTCGGTGGTCCGTACCCTGGCGCCGAGCTCGGCGTCGGACAGCCCCACCGGGCCCAGGTCGGCCGGTACCACGGCTGCGACCTCGGCCCGGTCTTCGGGCCGTACCTCGAGCGCCAGCCCGAGCCAGGCGGTCACCGTGGCGGCCTCAGACACCCTGACGACTCAGGGGATCGGCGGGGTCCGTCTGCACGCGCCGGTGTCCACCCTGGTCCCGAACCAGTACGCGGTCCCGCTCCGGGACGAGAACTGCGCCGAGCGCTGGAAGCCAGGGCCAGCGCTGGAGAGGCGAGGGATCGACTTCCACCTGTCGACCGAGGAGACCCTGGTGGAGATCATCCTCCGCGACGGCACCCACACGACCGAGTCCGGGGCCAAGGTCGGGATGACCTTCGCCCAGGTGAAGAAGATCTACGGCGACCGAGGCCGGCTCGAGACCAAGAAGGGCGTCGGCGGTCAGCACCAGGTCTTCACCGTCGCGTCCGGTGGTCGGGAGGTCGCCTTCATGGCCGACCAGGAGAAGCCCTCGGTCGCCGACACCGACACGGTGGGCATGATCATCTTGCAGGACTACCGCGACAGCCTCGGGTTCGCCGGCTGCTAGGCCGAGCCCCCAGCTGAAGGGGGCGCAGTGGGCCTGGCCGGGTAGTTCCGTGACGACCGGGGGTGCCCTCGCAGACCTGTGGTCGCTAGGCGGAACGCTGGGCACCACCCGGGCCTCCCGCAGCGCCTGAAAGGCCCGCTAGCGTGGCCTGGTGCCCCCGAGCTCATCGGTGTGGAGATCGTCGAGCACGGAACGGACCGGGCCCCCGGCCGGCTGGTCGGGAGATCACCGTTCCAGGTCGGGCCCGGGCCGAGAAGCGTGATGCTCGGTTTCTTTCTGAGCCCAGGTGAAAGGGTGGAGATGGGTCCGGACTACAAGAACTGGGTTCCTCGCGGAATGGTCGTCGCGCTGTGCGCCGGAACGCTCCTGGCGGGCGTGGCCTTCGCGGTGCTGGGGATTGCCGGCGTCGGGGTGGGCGGCACCGTACGGGTCGTGCTGGCTGTGGTCCTCGGCCTGGCCCTGCTCGGTCTCGCTCTGGCGGCGCTGTGGTCGGTCACCGCCTATCGCGCCTTCTCGTACAACGGTCGGCGGCAGCTGTCGCGGCAGGTCGTCGAGGGGGTGGCGGCGTACGTCACGCTCCCGGCGGGCGGCACCGGGCTCGACGTCGGCTGCGGCTCCGGAGCCCTGACCATCGCCTGCGCCAAGCGCAACCCGTCAGCCCGGATGGTCGGTATTGACCGCTGGGGCAGGGAGTACGCCTCGTACGGGCAGGCGCTGTGCCAGCGCAATGCCCAGGCCGAGGGAGTCGACAGTGTCGAGTTCTGCAAGGGTGATGCGACCAGGCTGGACTTTCCCGACGAGACCTTTGACGCGGTGACCAGCAACTACGTGTACCACAACATTCCCGGCGTGGCGAAGCAGCAGCTGCTGAGAGAGACCCTGCGAGTGCTGAAGAAGGGCGGCTGCTTCGCGATCCACGACCTGATGTCACCGGTCCGGTACGGCGACATGGCAGCCTTTGCCGACGAGCTCCGACGCGAGGGCTATGAGCGGGTCGAGCTGGTCGACACCACCCAGGGGCAGCTCATGGAACCGGCCGAGGCCCGCCGGCTGATGCTGACCGGGTCGACACTGCTGGTCGGGACGAAGTAGGCGCAGCGGGCAGTCCGTCCTGGTGAGCAGGCGGGTCTGCTGGGCCGGCCGGCGGCACAGCAGCGGACCGTCTGCGCCGGCGACCCGCTGCCTGACCGGGTGGGTCGCTGCTGTGTCAGTCGTTGTGCTCGTCGAGCAGGGTGATCGCCCCGGTGCTGCCGTCCAGGCGGATCCGCTGCCCCGGTGCACGGCGGCACAGGTGGCTGAGCCGGGCTGCGGCACCTGGAGGCCTCGGCCCTCAGACCTGCGGATGAAGGTCAAAGAGCCTTCATCACGGATGGTCGTGACGTGATCCTGCAATGCGGGTGCGCAGCACGATTGCTGCCCCTGCTGCCGCAAGTCCCACAACGAGTGCTGCGACCACGAAGGCGTCATGCATGCCGCGCACGAAAGCGCTGTTGGCGAGATCGATGAAGGGCTTGGCATCTTCGGCGGGCAGCTCGCGGGCAATGTGTACGGCGGTTCCCAGGGTCTCGCGGGCCGCCTCGGCCAGTTCGGGAGAGAAAGCCTCGGGTAGCTGGGCGTCGAGCTGAGCGCGGTAGACGCTGGTGCCGACACTGCCCAAGACAGCAGTGCCGATGGCTCCCCCGAGCTCGTAGGCAGACTCGCTGATCCCCGCAGCGGCTCCGGCGCGCTCGGGTGGTGCGGTGGCGATGATGACGTCATTCGCGAGGGTGTCGGCGAGCCCGACCCCGAGCCCTACGAGCCCGCCCCCGGCGAATGCCAGCGCCATAGCGTCATCGACTCCGATGTGAGACAGCACGTAGTACCCGCCACTGGCCAAGAGGAGCCCACCACCGATGATCCAGCCGACCTCGAGCCTCTGAGAGAGGTTGGGGGCAGCAATCGCACCCGCGACCGCGGCCCCGGCGATGGGGAGGGCCCAGAGCCCCGATACCAGCGGGGTCTTCGCTAGGACGAGCTGGGCGTACTGCGGCAGGAAGTACAGGATCCCCGTGAGCGCAAAGACCCCAGCTACATTTGCGCAGACCGCGACGGTGAACGGGAGCGAGCGAAACAGGCTGACGTCAATCAGAGGGTGCCGCATGCGACGCTGCCTCGCGACGAAGACGCTCAAGACAGCGAGGCCGAGGAGCATCCATCCGATGGAGGCCATCGACCAGTCATGCTTGCCCGCCTCCTTCAACCCGTAGATGGTCAGCAAGACCCCCGACGTCAGCAGCAGCGCTGACACGGGCGCGAAGGGTCCGGGACTCGGGTCCTTGCTTTCAGGCAGCAAGAACGGTCCGGCAAACAGTAGCACTACCATGATGGGAATGTTGATCAAGAACACCGAGCCCCACCGGAAGTGCTCCAGCAGGAACCCGCCAAGTACGGGCCCGAGGCCGGCTCCACCAGCGAAAGCGGCTGCCCAGATCGAGATCGCGCGCTGGCGCTCAGCGGGGTCGCTGAAGATGTTTCGGATCAGCGCGAGCGTAGAGGGCATCAGTGTCGCGCCGCCAACACCGAGCAGGGCGCGGGCGACGATGAGCACACTCGGGGTCGGCGCAAATGCGGCTACAGCGGAGGTTGCCCCGAATGCAACCGCACCGATCAGGAGGAGCTTACGCCGACCGATTCGGTCGCCGATAGACCCCATCAGCACCAGCAGTCCGGCCAGGAATACGCCGTAGATGTCGATAATCCACAGCAGCTGGTTACCGGTCGGGGAGAGGTCCTCGCTTAGTTTGGGCACGGCCATAGACAATACGGTCAGGTCGACGCTCATCAGCACTACCGGCAGGGTCAAGATTACGAGCGCCCACCAGCGAGTGCGGGCGCGAGAGGACTCAGTTGCCATGCTCACCGGTCTCCAATCGCCAAAAAGAGGCCGTCAGTTTCAGAAGCGGGTATCACATTGTCCTCCCATGAAAATGATGAACCGCGGCATCACCTACGCGCCTTGGCAGCAGTTGGTACAAGGCCAAGAGAGGGCCATAGATGCGTGGGGTCACCACAGTGCTCCGGCCCTTTTCGTGAGCCGTGACGATCTCTTCTGCGGCCGTTTCCGCGGTACCCCACAGGTGCCGAGGGAGGTTTACTGCGGGGATTCCCGCTCTCTCGTGTATCTCAGTGTGTATAAACCCAGGTAGGGCTAGTGTGACTGCGATCTTCGATCCAAATCGAATGGATATCGACCTAGTGAGTGACACGAGTGCGGCCTTCGAGGCTGCATAGCCGATATCTGGGTCTCCGGGCATCACGCCGCTCAGGGAAGCAACATTGATGATACCACCACGCTTTTCTTGAAGCATTCCAGGGAGGACGGACTGGCAGAGTTCTCTTGGTGCCCGGAAATTGGTGGCGAGGATTTCGTCTTGAACCGACGTAGGGGAGTGCTCGAAGTCGGTGGCGGTCGCAATTCCTGCATTATTCACGAGCAGTCGAATGCTGAGCCTGTGCAAGGAATCGCACAGTGCTCGGAGGTCGTCTGTGTCGGCTAGATCGACGGCCTTGATCTTAGCGGTCACGTTATATCTCTGCTGAAGTTCCTCGGATAGCGACTCCAGTCGTGCCCGGTCCCGCGCGATCAGGATGAGGGCGTGCCCGCGTCGCGCCAAGCTCCACGACAGAGCCCGACCGATGCCACTACTAGCCCCCGTGATCACCGTGTAGTCATTTCTCGGCTCAGAAGCCATAGACACCTCGCAGTCGAACCAGCGTCTCAATGAAGCGGCTGATGTCCTCGTCGGTGTGGAGTGCGCTTGGAATCAACCTCAGTCCCGCCTGGCCGCGGGGCGATGCGGGATACCGAAATACGGGAACAAGGATCTTCTCTTGCAGAAACTCTCTGCGAACAGCCTCGGCAACGGCGTCATCGCCGATCATGACGTTCGTGATGTAGGACGCGCATGCGTTCAGCTGGAACCCGCATGCGGCCAACCTGCTACGCAGGTCATGGCATTTCGCTAGATAGTTGTCGACGAGATCGGGCGACCCCTGAATGAGACCCACTGCCGCCATTGCTGCTGCGGCAGCCGGGGGGAGGATGGTCGCAGTAAAGGAGGAGGTTCCAGAGAGCCATTCGAGCGCTTCGACGTTCTGAGCTGAACTAGCGATAGCACCACCTTCTACCCCGACAGCCTTCGAGAAGGAGATCATGCGGAAGTCTACAGAGTTCAGTGCCTGGAACTCGGCGTAGAAGGGGCGCGTGCTACTCCCGTAGATCTGGTACCCGTTCGCGTCGTCGACATATGTAAGCGCTCCATGCTCTTGAGCTAGTCTAATGATCTCCCGAATCGGGGCGACACTGCCATCCACTGAGTAGATTGATTCGAATAGAATGATGATCTGCTGGCCACTCAGTTTCCGAAGAATCTCGGAGAGGTGATCCATGTCGTTATGTCGAAATCGGTAGACTCGGCGGTTCCTTCGCATCGGTTCAACGGATTTCTGAACACTCCAATGGCTGTCCCTGTCCATGACGAAGATCGTCTTGTCCAAGTCCAGTCTCAGACTCGAGCTCGCTTGCACCGAGTGGCCGAACGTGTGTGTAAATCCCATATTTGCAAGGAGGCCCGATGCAAATGTAATAGCCGCTTCTTTGTCGCATGAGGTGGCAACCAAACTCTCTAGCTGTTCGATAGGCTCAAGGCGTCCTTGAATAAGTCGGGACCCTCCGGTGGCAAGGCCAAAGTCGGTGGCGGCAGCCTGAAATGTGTGAAGCACGCCCGGATAAACATGAAGACCGAGCAGACTGCAGCTTGCAAAATTGAGAAACTCTTCTCCGCCGATTCTGACGCGCGCTCCCGTGGCGCTCGAGATCACCGGGGGAGTGATATCAAATCCGGAGGACTTAGCGTCGTAGAGAAACTTGCCCAGTCCCCAGTCCGGGGTGGTGCTGGTGTTGGAAGCCATTCGCTGGTCTCCTTGCTTGAGGTGGAATTGTTACGAGAGCTGGGGGCGGGTGCATGGATAGAACGTACCACTCCGTTGACCGCCTGTCCAGCCGAGCTGCAAGAGTTCGCTGTTGCTCCGCGGGGGGAGTCGTGCGATGCAGGCGACCGTGTCCTGTGTGGTTCTGGGGGCTGCTGTGGAGGCGCAGCGGTTGCTGACGGTGGAAGGCCGGGCGGTGATCGCCCGGGGCTGTTGCTGCCTGCCACGAGTCTGGCCACGCGGGTCGCTCCATCAGCGTGCGGGTCGCTGCTTCGTCAGTCGTTGTGCTCGTCGAGCAGGGTGATCGCCCCGGTGCTGCCGTCCAGGCGGATCCGCTGCCCGGTCACCAGGCGCTGCGTCGCCTCGTGCACCCCGACTACTGCCGGGATCCCGTACTCGCGGGCGACCACCGAGCCGTGGGTCATCATCCCGCCGACCTCAGTGACCAGGCCGGCCGCGGTCAGGAACAGCGGCGTCCAGGCCGGGTCGGTGCCCGGGCAGACCATGATCTCGCCCGCCTGCAGGCCGGCACCCGACGGGGACCGGACCACCCGGACCAGACCCTCCACCACCCCGGGCGAGACCGGCGACCCGGTCAGGTCACCCTCGCCGCCAACACCCTGGTAGAACGTACGGCCGTCGCCCAGGACCACCCGCGGCACCTGCTGGCGGCGCTGCTCGGCCTGGTAGCGGTGACGGTTCACCGCGACCCGGGCCCGCAGCTCGGCCGGGTCCAGCTCCCAGGCCCGCCGCAGGTCACCCAGGTGCAGGAAGATGACATCGTCGGCGCGGTCCAGCCGGTCGGCCGCGACCAGGTCGGCGCCGGAGTCGAGCAGCGCCGAGCGCAGCACCCCCAGCACCCGGACCAGGGCGAGCTTCGGCGTCTCCCGCGCCCCGAAGCTCCCGCGGACCAGCCGCACCAGCGCCCGGGCCTGCGCCGCCTGCCAGCGCGGCAGCCGCCCGGTCAGCCGCCGCAGCGCCTCCTCGGCGGCCACGCGCCCCTGCGCGTACGCCTGGTCGGGCGGCTCGGCGTCGTCGGGCAGCGTCAGGTACCCCCGCAGCGAGTCCACGACCGGAGTCGGGTCGTCGGCCCACCGCGGCCTGCCGAGGTCGATCTCGCCGGTGCCGCGCACCCCGTACCGGTCGAGGAACAGCGTCAGCGCCTGCTGCGCGGGCTGGGGCAGCGAGCCGGTACGGAACCGGGCCACCACCTCCTCGGTGCCGAGCCCGGTCAGCTGCTCCAGGGAGGCGGCGTCGGCCCGGATGCGGGTGGCGGCCTCCCACAGCGCCAGGTCCATCGCGGTGGTGACGTTGCCATCGAGGCTGCGCAGAGTCTCCAGGGCCTCCACCCCACCCAGCTGCTGCAGCCGCCGGATCGCCAGCACCGCCACCGGCATGATCGGCGCGAACCGCGGAATGAGAACGCCAAACACCTCAGTCAGAGAGTCCTCCCAGGCATCCAGCCGGGCGCTCAGTCGGGCTGGTGCGGTGGGCTGGGCGGCGGCCTGCTGGGCCCGCCCCGTACAGCGCCCCACCATCTGCTCGCAGCCCCGCTCCAGGCGGGTACGGGCCCCGACCGGGTCCCGCACCCCCCGCACAGCGGCGGGCAGAAGCCGCAGCAGGCGGCGCAGCACCCTGCCTGGCAGGCCACCTCGGTCCGCAGCCAGGCGCGGGTCGTCGAGCCTGGCCACGGTGCTGGCCACGGCCGGGTCCCCGTACGGAAGCAGCCGGCTCAGCAACCGGTTCCCGACCCGGTGGCGCAGCAGCGGGTCAACCCGCACCCAGAGCCGCTCCCCGGCGACCTGGAGCGCCGGCACCGCGTCCAGGGCCCGGCTGGCCGGGCGGCGCCCGCCGAAGACCTCCGGAATCCCGCGCAGCAGGGTGACCAGCGCCTCCTGCCCGAGCGGGGTGACCGGCTCCAGCACCCCCTGGAAGGCTCCGAACGACGCGTACACGGACAGCTCGTCGGCGCTGTCAACCGGCGCTGGCAAGGGGTAGAGCGAGGTGATCGGGCGCGACTGCACCAGCCACAGGCCGTCTGGGGCCAGTGCCCACTCCAGGTCCTGCGGCTCGCCGTACTCGGCCTCAACCTGGACCGCGAGCCGCGCCAGCCGGCTCGCCTGCTCGTCGCTGACCGCCCAGCCGGACCGGGCCTCGGCGACCGTCTCCACCCCGCCGCCAGGCCGGGGCACGGTGGTCACCGCCTTGGCGCCCGCGGTTCGCTCCAGCAGCCGGCCGCAGTGGTCGAGCAGGTAGCGGTCGGGCTCGACCTGCCCCGAGACCAGCGCCTCGCCCAGGCCGCGGGTGGCCTCGACGACGACCCGGTTCCGGCGCCCGGTGAGCGGGTCGGCAGTGAACGCCACCCCAGACGCCTCGGCCGCGACCAGCCGCTGCACCACCACCGCCAGCGTCACCTGCCGGTGGTCGATCCCCGCCCGGGCCCGGTACCGGACCGCGCGGGCCGTCCACAGCGAGCCCCAGCAGCCGACCACGGCGTCCACGACCTGGTCAGGGCCGATGACGTTCAAGAAGCTGTCCTGCTGCCCGGCGAAGGACAGCCCCGGCAGGTCCTCGGCGGTCGCAGACGAGCGGACAGCAACCGGCACCGACGCGTACGGGGCGGCCGCGGCCTCCAGCTCGGCCCGCAGCTGTGCAGGGACCGGGGTCGACTCGAGGGCGGCCCGGACCTCGTCGGCCGCCTGCTCCAGGACCCGGTCGCTGAGGGTGGCGAGCCGCTCGACCAGCGGCTCCAGACCGGCCGCCCGGGCCTGCTGCCGGTACGCCTCGGTGGTGATGATGAAGCCTGGTGGGACCGGGAGCCCGGCGCGGCTCAGCCGGGCCAGGTTGAGCCCCTTGCCGCCGCTGCTGGCGAGACTGACGGGGGCTGCTGGGTCGTCGAGGGCGATGACATGAGGGGCCATGACGTTCATTGTGGTCCTCGGCGGCGCCGAAGTGACAGCCTCGAGCCCTAGTCTGGGTAGAGGTCTGGCCCGGTCAGCACCTGCCGTCCCCGAAGCTACCAGCCTGGAGGAGCCCGATGAGCCAGCCTCCTGACCCGCTGAGCCAGCCGACCCTGCACGGCCAGCAGCCCGGCGCACCGTACGGTCAGAGCTGGTACGAGCAGGCGGCGTACGGGACCTCACCGCAGCCGGGGTACGGGCCGCAGCCAGGGCCGTATCCGCCGAGTGGGCAGTACCCGGGGTCGGTGCAGGCGAGTGGGCAGTACCCAGGGCCAGTGCAGGCAAGCGGGCAGTACCCAGGGCCAGTGCAGGCAAGCGGGCAGTACCCGGGGCCGGTGCAGGCGAGCGGGCAGTACCCGGGGCCGGTGCAGGCGAGCGGGCAGTACCCGGGGCCGGTGCAGGCGAG